>NZ_JMHT01000035.1 GCF_001905655.1 Mycobacterium sp. ST-F2 | reverse complement strand
CCTCCACGGGCGTGCACGCCCAGACCTTCTGCCTGGTGAAATCTGCATGACGCATCCAACCGACGAAGACACCGTCATCTTCCCGAAGGCCGAGCAGCCGCCCCATCGGCCGTTGATCGCCCGCCTCATCCGCACCTTCGCGATCCCGGTCATCCTGTTCTGGATCGGCGTCATCGTCTTCCTCGGCAGCGCCGTCCCTTCGCTCGACGAGGTCGGCAAGATGCGCTCGGTCTCGATGTCACCGGACCAGGCCGCGTCGGTCATCGCGACGAAGCGCATCGGCGAGGTGTTCCAGGAATTCAAGTCGAACAGCTCGGTCATGGTCGTGCTGGAAGGCGATCAGCCGCTCGGCGCAGAGGCACACGCCTACTACGACGAGATGATCAAGAAGCTCCAGGCCGACACGGCGCACGTCGAGCACATCCAGGACTTCTGGAGCGACCCGCTGACCGCCGCCGGTTCGCAGAGCAACGACGGCAAGGCCTCGTACGTCCAGGTCTACCTGCGCGGTAACCAGGGCGAATCGCTCGCCAACGAATCCGTTCAGGCCGCGCAGGACATCATCAAGAGCATCAAGACGCCGCCCGGCCTGAAGGTCTACGTGACCGGGCCCGCGGCGCTCGCGGCCGACCAGCACATCGCCGGTGACCGCAGCCTCAAGCTGATCGAGGCCGCCACCTTCGGCGTCATCATCATCACCCTGCTGCTCGTGTACCGGTCGTTCATCACGGTGCTGCTGACGTTGCTGATGGTGGTGCTCGAGCTGTCCGCCGCACAGGGCGTCGTCGCGGCGCTCGGTTTCTACGACATCATCGGCCTGTCGACCTTCGCTACCAACCTGCTGGTGACGCTGGCGATCGCGGCGGCCACCGACTACGCCATCTTCCTGATCGGCCGCTATCAAGAAGCACGCGGCGCGGGCGAATCCCGCGAAGACGCCTATTACACGATGTTCGAGGGCACGGCCCACGTCGTGCTCGGCTCCGGCCTGACCGTCGCGGGCGCGACGTTCTGCCTGCACTTCACCCGGATGCCCTACTTCGTGTCGCTCGGCGTTCCCCTGGCCATCGGCATGGTCACCGTGGTGTTCGCCGCCCTGACGCTGGGCCCGGCCGTGATCTCGCTGGCCAGCCGGTTCCGCAAGACTCTCGAGCCCAAGCGCGCGATGCGCGTGCGCGGCTGGCGCAAGATCGGCGCCGTCGTGGTCCGCTGGCCGGCCCCCATCCTGGTCGGCACCATCGCGCTGTCTCTGGTCGGCCTGCTCACATTGCCTGGCTACGAGCCGGCCTACAACGACCGCCTCTACCTGCCGGCCGACATCCCCGCCAACGAGGGCTATGCCGCGGCGGACCGGCACTTCTCGCCGGCGCGGATGAACCCCGAGCTGATGCTCATCGAGAGCGACCACGATCTGCGCAACTCCGCCGACTTCCTGGTGATCGACAAGATCGCCAAGGCCATCTTCAAGGTGCCGGGGGTATCCCGGTCGCAGACCATCACCCGCCCTGAGGGCAAGCCGATCGAGCACACCTCGATCCCGTTCCTGATGAGCATGAGCGGCACCTCTCAGAAGATGAACGAGAAGTACGCCCAGGACTCGATGGCCAACATGCTCAAGCAGGCCAACGACATGCAGATCAACATCGACACGATGAAGAAGATGCAGGGCATCACCACCCAGATGGCGGCCACCACGCACAGCATGGTCGCCAAGATGGTCAACATGACCCTGGACGTGGCCGACCTGCGCGACCACATCTCGGACTTCGACGACTTCTTCCGGCCGATCCGCAACTACCTGTACTGGGAACCGCACTGCTACGACATCCCGGTCTGCTGGACCATGCGCTCGGTCTTCGACACCCTCGACGGCATCGACACCATGACCGACGACATCCAGAACCTGATGCCGGACATGTTGAAGCTCGACAAGCTGATGCCTCAGATGGTCGCGTTGATGCCCGAGATGATCTCGACGATGACCAACATGAAGCAGTACATGCTGACGATGTACCAGACCCAGAAGGGTCTGCAGGATCAGATGCAGGCGCAGCAGGACAACGCGAGCGCCATGGGCGAGGCGTTCGACAACTCCCGCAACGACGACTCGTTCTACCTGCCGCCCGAGGTCTTCGACAACGCCGAATTCAAGCGCGGCATGAAGAACTTCATCTCGCCCGACGGCAAAGCGGTGCGGCTCATCATCTCGCATGAGGGCGAGCCGATGAGCGCCGAAGGTATCTCGCACATCGACGCGATCAAGAACGCCGCGAGGGAGGCCATCAAGGGCACTCCCCTGGAGGGCTCCAAGATCTACCTCGGTGGCACCGCGGCGACCTTCAAGGACCTGCAGGAGGGCGCCGACTACGACCTGCTGATCGCCGGAATCTCCGCCCTCTCACTGATTTTCGCGATCATGCTGATCATCACGCGATCCGTGGTGGCCGCGGCGGTCATCGTCGGCACCGTGGTGCTGTCGCTGGGCGCGTCATTCGGTCTGTCGGTTCTGTTGTGGCAGCACCTGATCGGGCTCAACCTGCACTGGATGGTCATCGCGATGGCGGTCATCATCCTGCTGGCCGTCGGCGCGGACTACAACCTGCTGCTCGTCGCCCGGTTCAAGGAAGAGATTCACGCCGGCCTCAACACCGGCATCATCCGGTCGATGGGCGGCACCGGTTCGGTGGTCACCTCCGCCGGCCTGGTCTTCGCCTTCACCATGATGTCCATGGCGGTCAGCGAGCTGCACGTGGTCGGTCAGGTGGGAACAACCATCGGCCTGGGCCTGTTGTTCGACACGTTGATCATCCGATCTCTGATGACGCCGGCCATCGCCGCCCTCATGGGCAAGTGGTTCTGGTGGCCGCAGCGGGTGCGTCAGCGTCCGGTGCCCGAGCCGTGGCCGCAGCCCAAGCCGTCCGGCGAACTGCAATCGACTTCCAACAGCACAGGTATCTAGGAAACAGGAGTGAGGACTATGGTCGAGATCATGCGTGGTCTGAAGCGTGCCGGTATCGGGATCGCGGCCTTGGGCGCCATCGCGACGACTCTCGCCGGGCCGGCCGCCGCCGATGCCACCGACGACTACCCGATCCCCCACCGGATCATCATCACCACGTGTGATGCCGAGCAGTACCTGGCCGCCGCGCGCGACACCAGCCCGGTCTACTACTCGCGCTACATGATCGACATGCACAACCGGCCAGCCGACATCCAGCAGATGGCGCAGGACCGCATCCACTGGTTCTTCTCGCTCGACCCGGTGGGCCGCCGCCAGTACTCCGAGGACACCGCCACCAACGTCTACTACGAGCAGGTGGCCACCCACTGGGGCAACTGGGCCAAGATCTTCTTCAACAACAAGGGCGTCGTCGCCAAGGCGACCGACGTCTGCCAGAACTACCCCAAGGGCGACCTGAACGTCTGGAACTGGGTCCAGGCCCCGTAGTCCCTAGCGATTTGTGCACGATTTTCCGCGCTGACCGCGGATTTTCGTGCACAAATCACTGGGCGTGCAGCGCGGTGACCAGGTCCCGCACGTCGTCGGCTCGCTGTTCGTAACCCGGGAAATAGCAACAGATTTCGTCGACGTGCGTGCCGAAGCGGCGGCCGATCTCGGCGGCGCACTCCTCCGGGGTACCGACGATGCCGATGGTCCGGACCATGTCGTCGCTGATCAACGCCCGCATGCCGGCGAAGTCACCGACCTTCGACATCGCGTTGAGTTGGGGCTGCAGGTCCGCCCAGCCCTCGGTCTCGAGCACCGGCAGATACGCCGGCGTCGAGCCGTAGAACGCGATCAGCGTGGCGACGCCGTTGATCGCCGCGGTCAGGTCCTCTTCCGTGCGTCCCACCGCCACCATGGCCTGCGCAATGATCTGCAGATCGCCCGGCACGCGCCCCGCGCGCGCCAATCCCTCCCCCACTGCCACCAGGGTCCGGTCGGCGAAATGCCTGGCGCTGTGGAACGGCATCACCAGCAGCCCGTCGGCGACCGCGGTGGCGGTGCGGGTCATGATCGGACCCAGCGCACCCATGAGCACCGCCGGCGGCCCGAAGGGGTTGGGGCCGGGATTGAAGTTCGGCGGCATCAGGGTATGGGTGAAGTGCTTGCCGCGAAAATTCAACGGCGCCTTGCCTTCCCAGCAGTCGAAGATCGCCTTGATCGCGGTGACGGTCTCGGCCATCTTCTCGGCGGGCTTGGCCCACTGCGCGCCGTAACGCTTTTCGATGTGCACCTTGATCTGTGAGCCCAGGCCGAGCCGGAACCTGCCCCCGCTGTACACCTGCAGGTCGTACGCCGCGTGCGCGAGATGCAGTGGACTGCGCGGCCCGGCGATCGCGACGTTGGTCATCAGGTCCACGCTCGCGGCGCCGGCCGCCGCAACCAGCGGCAGGAACACGTCATGCGGGCCTTCGAAGGTGAACACCCCGTCGGCCCCGAGGCCGGCCAGCTCGCGGGCGTGGTCGGCGGCGCGCTGAGGCGCTCCGTCGATCTGCAGTTGTACCCGCATGACTACCGCGGTCCGTATAACGCTGCCATCCAAATGTTGTACAACACCTCGACGACGACATCGGGATCCGGGTAGGGCTCGGCCGAAAACGACTGTGTCAGATAGCGTTCGTCCATCCACACCAGGGCCCGCGCGGTTTCGCTCGCATCGAGGTCGGCATTGATCTTTCCGTCCGCCTGGTCGTCGGCGATGCGCTTGGCGGTGGCGTCGATGAACTGCTGAATCAGTTCCGCATATGCGGCTTCGACCTTGTCGTCACTGCCCGCCGCATCCGACAGCGCACGCAGGACGCGCCCGTGTTGCGAGTAGACCTCTGTCAGTCCCTTGAATGCCGACTTTGCATCGTTGACCAGATCGGTGCCCACCAGCCACCGGTCGACCATCTCGCCGATCTCCATACCCAGTTCCTCGACCACGCGCAGGGCGAGGTCATGACGGTCGCGGAAATGCACGTAGAAGGCCGGCCGCTTGAGGCCGGTGCGGCTCATCACCGCATCGACCGTCATCTCGCGAAATGGCCGCTCCCGCAAGAACTCCTCCGCGGCCACGAGGATCTCGCGTTCGGACTCCTTGGGATCATGCTTGGGACGTCTGCTCATCGTGTCCCTAGTTCATCACAACCACGGTGCGATTTCGGTTGTGATTGTCCATCGCACGGTATGCGTAGTAGTAGACGGTCAGCTGCACCGCCCACGTGGTCAGCGCCGCGGTGTAGAAGATGGTCCGGTTCGCGTCGTCACCTGGTACCGAATAGAAGTCATACGTCGCCGCGATGACGGCTCCCATGGCAGTGGCGATCACGACGAGCACCGCGTGCTTCCGCTCGCCGATGCGCCACAGCCGCATGGCGAAATAGATCAGGAAGACGGTGGTGAGGACGTTCACCGCGACGAGGAACACGGCGCCGGCCAGACCGATGTGGTGCGTGGTGGGTGATGCCGTCCGCAAGGCGTAGAACGTCAAGCCGAGGCCGACCACACCGGCAAGCGCGAAGACACCGATATCGACGGCGCGCGACGGCTTGTATCCATGGGTCACCGCCATCAAGCCCAGCACCAGGATCAAGGTGATCCCGACCGACCTGGAGAACGCGTCGAAGAAGATCGCGACGTGGAAACTCGGGCTGTCCTGGCTCAGCCGTAGTAGACCGTAGACCAGGAAGTTGACCCCGGAGGTCGCGACGATGATCCATTCCAGGCCGAGCAGGTAGTTCTGATGGTTGCGAATGAACTTCCAGCCGTAGGTGAAGCCGGCGAAGATCATGAGCAGATCAGCAAGGGCGAACAACGCGCCGATGATTTCCATGTTCTGGTCCTTTGCCTAGATCGGGGCGAGGCGGTCGAGAACCCGGTCACCGAACCAACCGAGTGTCAGCGCCGGCTGGCTGACGAAGCTGGGCCAGAATCGGCCGTCATGCCAGATGGCCTTGAGGTCGTCGGGCATGGGCGCGCCGGAAAGCCTGTCGGCGAGCATGCTGCCGACGTACTGGGCCTGGGCGAAGCCATGTCCGTTGCACGCCAACGAATACAGGACATTGGGCGCTGCCTCCCCCGCGACCGGCAGCCAGGTGGAGCTCATACCGATCCAGCCACCCCAGGCCCGTTGCGGCGCAACATCGCTCAGTCCAGGGAAGCGTTCCCGGAAGCCGCGCACGAGATCGTCGACGACGGGCGGCGACGGCGTCCGCGCGAGCAGCGGGCCGTTGGTGGTCTCCAGCCGGCGGGTGCCGAAAACGATGGTGTTCCCGGGGGTTACGCGGTAGCTCTCCAAGATCATGTGCGCCGTCACCAGGGGTGCGCGGCTGGTCCACCCGATGGCATCGAGGCGCTCCGGGGCGATGGGCTCGGTCTCCACCAGGGAGGTCCACACCGGCGACACCAGCCTGCGCGGCGTGACGGCGAGGTCCTTGCCGTAGGCGTTGGTGGTGAGCAGCGCCTGTTTGGCGCGCACCCGTCCGCCGGCGGTCTCGACGGCCACGCCGGCCGCACCAGCGCTGACGTCACCCACCTGGGTGCGCTCGAAAACCCTTGCCCCCGAGGCCAGCACCGCGTCGCGCAGGCCGAGGACATACTTCCCCGGGTTGAGCGTGCCGCCGATGCCTTCGCGCATGCCGCCGAGGAATCCGTCGGGCAACCCCGCTTCGGGTCCTTCGACGAACTCGGCCGACGATCCCGCCGCCGCCATGATCTTCGCGTTCCGCTTGGCTTTGCGCAACTGCCCCTTCGACACCGCGGCCTGCACGATGCCGACCTTTTCGAAGTCGCAGTCGATGCCCCGGCTCGCGATGGCTTCCTGCGTGAATTCCACTGCGGATTCGGCGAATTGGAACAGTGCGCGGACCTTCTCCCTTCGGAACAGCAGTGCCAGCAGCGCCGGGTCGGCAGCGATGGAGTTCGTGACGTAGCCGGCGTTGCGCGAACTCGCACCCGAGCCGCACGTCTGCGCTTCGAGCAACACGACGTCGGCGCCCGATTCGGCAAGGCGCAGTGCGGCCGTCATCCCGCCGACGCCACCCCCGACGACAGCGACGTCACACGTCACCTCGCCGGCGAGCGGAGGTTCGGCGACCGGCTGTGCGGCCCAACCGGTTTCGGTCAGCAGGTTCATGCCGAGACTGCCTTCCGAGAGGTCACCGCCGTGCTCGGCGTGACGACGGCCTCGACCACCTGGTGCAAGGGCGCTCCTCCGGTGGCTGCCAGCGCGTTGTAGAAGGTCTCGGGGCCCGCCCAGTCCTCCGGCGCCAGGACGCCCGATCGTTGACCCAACTGATCGACCGCCAACATCATGAACGCCGCGGTGGCCGAGCCGGTGAGCGACGCCATGGTGGTCCAGGGGGTACCGGGACCACTCACCGGTGCCCGTCGCACCGACACCACCGGCTGCCCATCGCGAGTGCCGGTCACCCGCACGTAGTTGGTGCCGCGGAACGGCGGGTGCTTCTTGGCCGCCGATGTGGCCATGAACTTCAGCACCTCGACCGCCCCGATCTCGCCGCGACGGATCGTGCCCCAGAGCCCCGACAGCGCGTACCGCCACACTTTGAGCGAACCGTTCTTGTCGGTCAGCAGGTCGTTGACGAAGTCGATGGCCTCATCCATGGTGATCTTGTTGTCCTGCACGGCAACTGCGACGCCGCGCATGATGCCGTTGGTGGGTGGCGGGTCGAGCGCGCCAAGCACGCGAACCCGATCGGCACCCGGCCAGCGCCGCGGCAACGTCACCGCTTCCGGGTGTGCGCACTCGTAGAACCGGTAGGCGTCACCCAGTGAGTTGCCGACGTCGAAGACGTCATTCTCGATGAACGTCTGATGCTGCACGGCGCGGCCGCCTTCCCACGTCCAACACGGCCCTGCGAAACCCCGGATCGCATGGTCCAGCACCGCACGCCCGTACGGCACCGGCCCCTCATCACCGGTGACCCAGCAGATGTCGATGCGCTCGACAACATCCATGTCGCGGGCGGCGTCCGCCGTCATCACGTTGGTGTATCCGGGCGATGCCCCGCAACAGATCAGGATCGGTACGCCCGCGGCCTTCGCCTTGTCGTCGAGTGCCAGCGCCACGCGCGTGCTCGCCTCGTCGTCGTCGAGATCCAGGTAGGGCACCTTCTTCTCGATGCACGCCTCCATCACCGGCTCGGCAGTGCGGTTGTACGGTCCCGCCCCGAGCACGACGAGATGAGCGCCGTCGATGGCCCGGCGCAGTGCGACGCCATCGAAGAGGTCGAACGAGCCGACCGTCGCCGAGCCGGCCGGCAGCTTCGCCGCGAAGTCGTGCAGGAGTTCTGGCCGGATGTCGTAGAGCTCGAGCGTCCAGTTGCCGTCGCCGGCAGCCTTGACGAAGCGTTCGATGGCGACGCGGCACATCTCACCAGCCGCCCCGATGAAAACAATTCTCTTTGCCGTGGTCATGGCACCAGCTTGCGCTCATAATTACGCTCTGTCAATGACAATGTGTAATTAAATCAGGGCACAGGTGGTCGCGGCCCGCCATCGAAGCAGACCGGCTGGTGGAAGTCGGCTTGGGAAGCTAACCGCGCCCGGCGTAGGCGAGAATCGCCGCGGCCACCGCATCCGGCCGGTCGACCTGAAGGAAATGCCCTGCGCCGTCGATGGTTTGGACCACCGAGCCCGCCGGCAACGCCTGGAGCAGTTGCTCGGTATAGCCGACCTGCATCGCGCCATCGTCCGTACCGTGCAGGTACAGGATCGGGGCGCACGGCAGTTCCCGCAGGTACCGCTCGAACTCGGCATAGGGCGCGCCGACGCCACCCGGACGAACCAGCGCCCGGTAGTAGCCGACGGCAGCGGCACGGTGCGCAGCGGTGGGGAGCGCGGCGAGTGTCGTCGCGACGTCTTCGGCCACGTCGGTACCGGCCGGCGACCAGTCCCGCCACAGCCGCGGGATGACCCGGTGCAGGGTGCGTTCCGGCAGGCCGGGGAGCTGAAAGTACATGATGTACCAACTCATTCGGAGCTGGATCAGCCCCATCCGGGCCGTGCGGGCCGGGCTGAACTTGGCCTGGCTCATCGCCGCCAGCGGCGGGACGGACATCGACACTACCGCATCGAAGGGCGAATTCGGGTACGCGGCAACGGCATTGGCGGCGAAGGCACCCCAGTCGTGACCGACCAGCACGGCGTCGGGCCCGCCGCCCAGGGCGTCGTATAAGTCCAGCGCGTCTGACACCAGCGCGCCGACGTGATAATTGCCATCGGCTGGCACCCCGCTGGGTGCGTAGCCGCGCATGAACGGCGCGACCACGCGGTAGCCCGCCTCCGCCAGCAATGGCGCGACCCGGCGCCAGCCGTGCGCACTGTCCGGAAAACCGTGCAGGCACAACATCAATCGTCCGTCGGCCGGTCCCCATGCCCGCGCCTGCATCCGCAGGCGCGGCAGCCTGAGGTCCAGGAGCTCCTGATTGGCCATCATCGCTATGGGGTCAGCGTGACCTTGATGCAGTCGGCGGTGCGCGCCGCGACCGCGGCGTAGGCCTTCGGCGCGTCATCCAGCGACATCGAGTGGGTGAAGATGCCGTCGACGTCGAGGCGGCCCGACTGCAGCAGCGGGATCAACGCCGGCCAGGTCTGCTGCACCGGCGCGGTGGTCATGCGCAGGGTGATGCTGCGGATGAGCGACAGCGTCGCGGGGAACGGGAACGGGTTGAGGTCGTGCACGCCGACCACCGACACCGTGCCGCCCGCGCGCGCGGTGGTGAGCGCCGCGTTCATGGTGGTGTCGTTGCCGACGGCGTCGATCACCGACGCCGCTCCCCTGCCGCCCGTCGCCTCGTAGACGGCGCCGATCTGATCCGGGGAGATCGCGGTGGCGCCGCTGCGGGCCGCCATCTCGCGGCGTCCCTCGACCGGGTCGACGGCGAACACCTGGCCCGCGCCCTGCGCGATGGCGCAGCGCACCGCGCACAGGCCGACGGCACCCAGACCGAAGACGACGACGGTGCCGCCGGGCGGAATGTCGGCGCGCTGCGCCGCGGCCCAGCCGGTCGCGAGGTTGTCGGTCAGCAGCAGGGCGGCTTCGGTGCTGAGATCGGTTGGCATCCGGCGCAATTGGAAGTCCGCCGACGGCACGGCGAGCAGTTCGGCCTGCGCGCCGCCGAGCACCCCGGAGCCGAAAATCTGCGGGCCCGACACACACGTGATCGGGTCCTTGGTGTCGCAGCCGACGCAGTGGCCGCAGCCCGCCACCGACGAAATCAGTACCGGGTCACCGACTTTGACGGTGCGGACGTCAGGGCCCACCTCGACCACGGTGCCGATGGCCTCGTGACCGAGCGCCAGCGGCGTGGCCAGCGGATAGTCGCCCTCATAGAAGTGCAGGTCGGATCCGCAGATGGCGGCCGTGGTGATCTGGACGATGGCGCCGTCGGGCCCGGGCAGCACGGGGTCCGGCACGGTGTCGACGTAGACATTGCCGGGGGCGTCGATCAATACGGTTCTCAACTGTCCACCTCTGCTGATCCGGTGTTCCGTAACGGTGTTACAGGGTCACCTTACGGAGTCCTGATGCGGCGGTGGCGAGAACCCTCGGGAAGCACCCGCCGCGCCTACCATCGAGGCATGACGGCGAGCACTCAGCGGCTGAGTGCGGCAGTGTGGGACCTCGCGGTTCCAGCCACCATCGACCTGCGGTGCCACGTGGGACGTGGCACCGCCTCGAGTTGACCCGACCCAGCGACATCATGTCGATCACGTTCCCCCGCGGCAGCCGCCTGGAACAGCGCGGCTGACCGCGGGGTGAACGTCAGACCACCTCGCGGCGACGGCGCCCGATGTAGACGCTCAGGCCGATGGCACCCAGGCTCAGCACGCCGCACGTCACCGCGGCGATGGTCAGCGCCTTGTTCGGGTTCTCCAGCCCCTTCTGGTCATTGACCAGTTGCAGGTGGTAGTCACCGGGCAGCGGTGCCTCGCGCGGCTCGTCGAGACCCGGGAACTGCTGGGTCCGGTGCACCTCGAATTGCCGTTCGCCGCTGGGGCTCTGGGTCCACTGACCCCAGGCCGGCGTGACGCCGTCAAGCAGCACGCGGCGTTCGCCGTACTGCTGGTCGTCACCGGCATCGACGATGCGCTGCACCCGGAACGGCTGGTAGACCGCATCCGAATAACGCACCTGCACAGGCACATTCGCGTAGGTCAGCACCGGCGGAGGCGGCGGGGGCAGCGGCACGCCGACGCCCGGGTAGTAGCCGCCACCGAAGAAGCTGCCCACTGCGACGTTGACCGCCGTGTTGACTGCGTTCACCACGACGGCGGTGAAGCTGTACGCGGCGAGGTCGGCGACCTCCATGACGATGCGCTGCAGCGGCGGGATGTACACGATGCGCGGCGCGTTCCGGTAGACGTACACCACCCGCACGGGATCGCGGTACGGGTTGAACAGCACCGGACGGTAGTAGTCGTCGTACTGCACCCAGTCCGGCTGCCACACCCGGACCCGGTTGTCCCAGTCGCGGCCCGGCCGGTTGTCGTGACGGTCCCAGTCGGGCCGGTTGGCACGCAGGTCCACGTCCGCACGGCTGTCGAACTTGAAGTTGGCGACGTTGACGACCTTGGCAAGGTCGGCCATGTCCTGCACCGGCGCGGGCGCCGGCAGCTTCACGTCGACGGCTGCGGCCGCCTTGGCGGTGGCAATGTCGGAGACCGGGGCGGTCAGCGTCTCGGGCTTGAGCAGCTCGATGGGCCGCGCCTCCCGTGCCGCGCTCGACGGCGATGCCGACTTCGACGAACCAGCGGCCACCGTCGCCGACGCCGTAGCGGTCGCATCGACCCGGCCGGGGCCGGCCTCGACGGCCAGCCGGTCACCGAACTGGCCCTCCAGACCCGCGAGCGGCTTGCCTTCTGCCACAGTGCGATCGGTGGGAGTGGTCGACTTGTCCGGCTCGACGGCACCGGCCGGCGACGGACGCTCCGCGAGCGCCGTCGTCGGACCCTGTGTCGCGGACGTCACCGAAGGCGCCGGCGGGGCCGGCTCGGCGACGACGGTCGACGGCCGCGCCGGCGTGGTCGGTTCAACCGGAGCTTCCTGCGCCTTGGTGACCTTGGTGGTCGGCGCGGGGGCCTCGGTGTGCGACGGCGGAGCCGCGACGACGGGCGTCTCGACCGGCGGCGTCGTGGTCGGTGCCTGCGGCGCCTTCTCGGGCGCCTTCGGCTCCGGGGCCTTGGGTTCCGGCGCCTTGATCTCCGGTGCCTTGGGCTCCGGGGCGGCAGTTACCACCGGGGCGGCCGGCGGCTGGGGCTGGGGCTGGACGACCGGAACGTCGGCGGGAGCCTGCCGGCTCGGCGCCTCGGCCTCCGCCGTCTGCTCCCTCTGCTTACGTCCCCGCTGGCCACCATCCTGCCCGTAGCCGCCATCGGACCCCGAGCCGTCCTGCGCCGAGGAAGAATCCTGCCGCGGCGGCTTCGGCACCAACGTCGTGGTGCCCGGACTGTCGGAATCACTGCTCGGTTTGGCAGACACCGGTGCCGCGCCCACGGTGAACGCGGTCAACGTCGTCGCCAGTCCGGCGGCCACGGCTCCTACGAACCGCCCCTGACGGCGGGCCTGCTGATTGAATCTTTTATCGGAATTATCGGTTTGAGTACCCATCGCGCATCGACTCCCTGCTGTGTCGCAACGATCTCAACGAGTCCATCTACTTAGACGGGCTCGGCGTTACATCCAGCAGCGATCTCCCTGGATCTATTTCCCTGGATGCGGTCCGGCCGCGACCGACGCGGCGGGCCCGGCGGGCCCAGCGGTCGATGCCGGGGCGACCGTTCCCGCAGGGAAGCCGGTCACCGGGACACCCGGGGTGCCGACCCGGCCGGCCAGCCACGGCAGGCCGGCCTGGAAGGCCGTCACCGCAAAAGGCCAGTCGTGCTTGCCGGGCTGCGCGACGACGGCGCAGTCGATCCCCACCTGCCGGCCCGCTGCGCACAGCGCCTTCCCGGCCTCGGTCTGGTCACCGGGGTTTCCGGCACCGTCACGGCCGCCGAGACCGACGGCATCGGGATGGGATTTCATCCCTTTCCACTGGGTCGGGGCATCCGACGAGATCGCAAACCAGCCCGAAACACCTTGGTAAGGACCGTGTTTGGCCATTACCGTGCGGGGATCGAAAGCTGCCCACTGGGCTTCACTGCCGCCGTACAGCCGCGCGATGGTCTGCTCCCTGGTGCCCGCGTTGGGCCCCATG
Organism: Mycobacterium sp. ST-F2; assembly: GCF_001905655.1. Taxonomy (GTDB): domain Bacteria; phylum Actinomycetota; class Actinomycetes; order Mycobacteriales; family Mycobacteriaceae; genus Mycobacterium. The sequence goes on along the minus strand of NZ_JMHT01000035.1, from coordinate 17,503 downwards.
TCACCCGCGATGTCGACGAACGTGCCGAACTGCTCGGGATGCATGACCGCGAGGTCCACCGCGCACGTACCGCCCATGGACCAGCCGACCACTCCCCAGTTGGCCGGTTTGGCGCTGACGCCGAACTTCGATATCAGGTACGGCGGGACGTCTTTGGTGAGGTGGTCGGCGACGTTGCCGCGCGGACCGTTGACGCACTCGGTGTCGTTGTTGAAGGACCCGCCCGCGTCGACGAAGGCGAACACCGGTGCGTAGCCGCCGTGTGCGGCCGCGAAGTTGTCGAAGAGGCTGGCGACGTTGCCGATGCGCAGCCAGTCGGCGGGGGTGTTGAACTCACCGGCGACCATCATCACCGCGGGCAGCGGCGGCGCGTCGTGCGCGAACCACGCCGGCGGTAGGTAGACCTCCTCGGTGCGGTGTGTGAAGCCCGACGCGGTGTCCGGGATGTCCACCTCGACCACTGCACCATGCGACGGGAGGGTGCCCGAGGCCTTCATCGCGGTGACGCTGGACATCTCGGTCTCGTCGGTCAGCGGGCCGGCGGTGAGCGCGCCCCAGGCGGTCTGGACGGTCGGGAAGTATCCGACCCAGTCGTTGAGCGCGACGCCGGTGCTCAGCAGGCTCAGCGGCACCGCGACGATCGATACCGCGCGACGCCACCAGGCGGTTCCGCGCCACCCGAGCACCAGCACGCCGAGGGCCAGGCCCGACAGCCCGACCCAGACCCACAGCGCCGCGGGCGCGGGGTTTCCGGCGAGGCCTTGTGAGGTGGTGTACCAGTTCGCCCACGCGGCGGCCGTGATGCCGATGATCGCGCAGACCGGCAGCCACAGGTACCGCCACCGACGGCCCCGCCATCCGATGGCGAGGACTAGCACGATCGCGGCGATCACCTGGATGGTGACCGGCAGCCACCCATAGAGCAGCGAGAGTCCATGGTGATTGGGGGCGACAACAGGCGGGAACGGCGGGGCGATGGGGCCGCCCGGGGCGTCGGCAAGCAGCGTCGTCGTCACAGAGTTCGATGATGGCGACGGTAGCTGTGCGCCGGCTGTGCTGACCGCATGAGGCTCGTGAGCTTCTAGAAGCCGATACCCACCCCGAAATACAGCTCGGGCACGACGTCCGGGTACAGATCGCGCGGATTGGCACCACCGGCCACACCCGGGATGCCGACACAGACGTCTTCCTCTACGCCGTCGACGTGGCGGCTCTGGCAGGTGGCCGGCGGACCTGCGGCTGCGGTCGGCGCGGCCAGGAATCCGGCCCACGCGCATCCCACCAACAGCCCGGCGGTGATCCGCCGCGGCCGCGTCTCGATCGCTGCGTTCGTCATTGCGCGCCCGGCATTCGTCGACCGAATTTCGGCCCTATGAGGAGTCTGCGCGCAGACGGATCGCTGTGCCAGAGCCATTCCTGCGCACCGCCGGACGAGCGAATTCACTCCAGTCACACCAGTCACAGCTGCCACATAGGAAACTCTAATGATGATTAGTAACGCAGATCACTTCAATAACAATTACATCACCATGCACGATTGAATCACTAATAACAAATGAATCACAGGCCCCACGTGTGCCTATAACCACACGGTAAACATTAGCCCCGTAACGACTCACTGACCTGCAGCGACACGCCGGATAACACCAGTACGTCCAAGCTCATCAGTATCAGAAGTATGCAGAAACACTAAATTTACTCGAAGAATAACAATTACCCCATTAACTCAGTTTTTTATCAGGTTTAACGTCTGTACAGATAGCACCACACGTCAATTACGAACCATTTTGCGATCGGCATTGTGCCCGTTCGCACAACAGGATCGAGGTGGGTATGAGCGGACACCTATTTGTTCGTGCAGTCGCCATATCCGGCGTACTCGTGATCTCTCAACTGTCGTTGGCGATCTCCGAGGCCAACGCCGAACCCAACTGGGACGCCATCGCCCAGTGCGAATCGGGTGGAAACTGGTCGGCCAACACCGGCAACGGTTACTACGGCGGACTTCAGTTCAGCCCGGGCACCTGGGCCGCCAACGGCGGCATCGGCTCACCGGCCGCAGCCAGCCGCGGAGAACAGATCCGGGTGGCCCGAAATGTCATGAAGACACAGGGAATCGGCGCATGGCCGGTATGTGGCAGCGCAGCAGGACAGGCTCAGGCACCCAACGTGTGCCGCACGCTGGTGCAGTTCATCCCGCTGTCGAACCTGCCGTTCCTGTGCCGGACGCTGCTCAGCGTCTTCCGCTGACGAGCGGGAGTGCTACCTACTGAGCAGGGCGAGCTCCTGCTGGGTGACCAAGCGCTCCATCTCGGCGCGATAGGCCCGGTCGTCAGCCGCACGACGAGAGACGGCGGCGGAGACCCGGGCGACGATGCGTTCCACCTTGCGAGCTGTAGACATTGGACGCTCCCAACCACGAACTGAATGACCTGACTGCCCTCAAGTCACTCTGATCACACTGGTCTACAAGGGTCACATTTAGAACACGGCTGCGTCACATGTCATGCACGTTGGCGTGGCGCGCCGCAAGTCGTTGCCGTCGCGTGAGACCGTGCCCCACTTCCGGCGGCGGCACGGCGATCAGGCGGCGTCGGCCCGTAGTTCAGCCAACAATGTCGGGACCGCTTCGTCGAAGAAGTTGTCCTGGGAGTCGCCGCCGATCTGCACCAGCGCGATATCGGTGAATCCGGCCTCCCGGTAGGTGCGTACGGCCTGAACGACGGCGCCGATGTCGTCGCCACACGGAATCTGTTCGGCCACGTCCTCCGGCCGGACGAATCGGGTGGCGGCACCAAAAGCCTTGGAGTTGGGCAATTCCGCGTTGGTCGGCCAGCCACCGCCGAACCACCGGAACTGTTCGTGCGCACGCTTCACCGCCCGGTCGCGATCCCTGTCCCAGCAGATCGGCAACTGCGCCACCGCCCGGCCTGTGGTCTCCAGGCCCTGGACCCGGCGCTCATGGACCCACCGGTCGACGATCGGTTTGTCCGGGGAGACGTCGATCATGAAATCGGCGAAATCGGCCAACCGCTCGACCGACTTCTCTCCCGTCATGGAGATGCCGATCGGAATGGGATCGGCCGGCAGGTCCCACAGCCGGGCGGCGTCGACCTGGAAGAACTCGCCTCTGTGGTTGACCAGCTCGCCGTCGAGCAGCAGACGAATGACCTTCGCTGCCTCGCACAGCATGTCGAGCCGGCGCTCATACCCTGGCCAGCCCCGACCCACCACGTGTTCGTTGAGGTTCTCGCCGGTCCCCAAGCCGAGCAGGAAGCGCCCGTCGGCGAGAATCTGCGCTGTCGCGGCCTGTTGGGCAACGACGGCTGGGTGGTACCGCATGGTCGGACACGTGACGTACGAACACAATTCGACACGGCTGGTCGCGTGCGCGACGGCGCCCAGCACCAGCCAGGCGTTCGGCGCATGCCCCTGCGCCACCAGCCAGGGCGAATAGTGGTCGCTGCAGACCTCGAAGTCGAAACCGAGCTCTTCGGCCCGAACAGCATGTCTGACAAGCTCTTTCGGGCCGCATTGCTCGGTCATGAGGGTATAGCCGAACCGGGTCATGCGCTGATCTCTCCTGTGTAGCGCCAACTACTGATCCGACTGATTCGCGCGCTCCCGCGCTTCGGCGGCCTTCGCGGCGGCCCTGGCCGATTCCGCCTCGGCTTCCCTCTTCGCCGCGTCACGCTGCGCGTCGGCCTTGTCCTGCTGCGCCTGACCCTCGCGGAACAGGTCATCACGCCCGATCAGCGCACCGACCAATGTCTTTACCTTGCCCTTGATGCCTTCGACGACACCCTTGGCAGCTTCTTCCGGACCGCTCTTGCCCATGAGGCTCCTCTTTCCGGTCGTAGGTTCGAGGGCGGCCGTGCGATGCGGCCGCCACTGTCAGGGTTCCCCTACAGCCGGGTACGAAACCTGGACTGGACCTACCGGGTGGACGGCCCCTCAGGCCCCCAGCGATGCCAGGTACCGGATGCCACCGATGCCCGGCAGGAAGAAGTACGCGCCGCCCTTCATCGTGGTGAAGGCCGGAAGCCCCTTGTGCACCTTGCGAATCGGCCGTTTGGGCACGGTGAAGTCCAGGGTGCCGTCCTGCGTGCCACAGATCGGGTCGTGTTCGTTGCCGAGCTCGTGGAAGGCCTTGTCGTTGATCCAGACGTTCTGCGCAAACTCGAACTGACGCACCAGATCTGCGCAGATGATGAACGCCGCGATGCCGCGGTCCACGCCGTCGTCCGGTGCCCCCTCCGGTAGTGCCGGACCATACGTGGCACCGCGGCGGATCATCCGGCGACGATTCATGTAGTGCGCCGTGTCGCGGGGATTGAGCCGCCGGGCGTGCGCCCCCAGCGGGCACGCGTAACCGAACGGATCTTCTTCCTTGTAGTTGAAGTCGTTGTTGCGCATCGGATCGGCACCCAGCTCGGGGTCGTCCTTTGTCGGTGCCAACACGAGCGGAGCGCCACTGCGCCAGCGACCCATGAACTTCGCGGCAAGCAACTCTTCGCCCTCCGGGGTGTCGGCGTTCTCGCGCAGGTAATCCCGGAACACGCCGACGTGCTCTTCGAGTCTGCGGTACGCCATGTAACTGCCGTTGCGCGAAAGCACCTCGGGCTGCGGCAGATCCACCACCGGACCGTTCTCGTCGTCGTATCCGAGGATGAATTCCCCTGGCGCCAGCGGATCACCCGAGCCCGGCGTCGGCTCCTCCCCCGACCCCTTCATCACCGGTTGCGACAGGCGATCCCGGAAGCCGAAGTGATCATGGGCGTAGTTGAACGGCGGCGTGGCGTTGAGGTCCAGGTACGACAGGCTGCGCACGCCGTCGGTCCGAGCCAGCAGGTCGTCATGTGCCGCGATGGATTTCGCGTTCTGTTCGTCCGTGCGGGAGAACAGGATCGCGATGGCATGCAGGTCATCTCCGGCCAGGCCACCTACCCAGTGCTCCGGCGCGGCAGGTCCGACGTCCCCCAGAATGCCGGCGCGCGAGGCCATCCCCTCCCGGAACGCGTCGGGAAAAGTCGCCAACGACTCCTCCGGCACGCCCAGTGCGCGCAGGCCATTCCAGGTGAACGCCAACGTGACCCAACGATCCGACTCGTCCATCGTGGCCTTGGCGTCGGTCGCCGACTGGACCTTGTCCTGCAGTTCCGACAACCACGCCCGGCCACCTTCGGCGGTGTCGAACGTCAGGAACTCGTAACGACCCGTCAGTGCCGGGGTCCGGGTCAGCAGGATGTGCTGGATGTCATCGAACTCGAGCATTACTGCATTTGATCGAGCATCGTCGAGAACGCCGCCTTCAGCCGCAGCGCCTTCTTGATCTCATCCGAGGTCACGTAGGGGTATTCGCCGTACTCCAGGAAGCTCGGCTGCTGGTGGTCGCGGACGAACTTGATGAATGCCTCGGTGTTGGTCCGCCAATCCTCCGGGAACCCTTCGAGATTGGTGAACACCGTCGTGATGCCGGTCGCGCTGAACAGCGCCACCGCATCCTCGGTGTACTTGTCGAAATCGGTGTCGAAGATGCCCATGTACTGAAAATGCAGACCCGAGCCGATATCGAACAGGTTCCAGCGCAAGTAGTGCAGACGCAGGGGCGCCAGCGCTTCCGGGCTGGTCTTGATGGTTTCCTCGATGGTCTTGCCGTAAGCGCGGACCGCCTCCTCGCGGCCGTCTTTCACCTTCGCGATGATCGAGAAGCCGTAGCAGGCAGGGGTCTTCGGGAACACCGGCCCGTAACGGCCCCGAACCTCTTCGAAGTACCCCTCCTTCGGGAGCGCCATGGCGGCCGGCTTGGTCCAATCCTGGCTGTTCTCGCTCATATTGACCCCTTCGTCACGCATACTCGACAGGGACGGACGGTACCACCGCCGCCATGCCTCGCGCGGCGATTGCGGCTTGGTCGCTCAGCGAAGCGCACGAATGATTGACAAGGCCTGAACGCCGCAATAATCGCCCAACAGCTTCTTGACCGGCAACGCCGAATTATGCTCAGCCAACACCGGTTCCGTGCCCCGGCAACGTGCCGACGACCACGGACCGGCAGTCCAAAGGAAGAAGACCATGCGACTGAATCAGCGCTCCCTGAGTCTGGGTCTGGCGCTTACGTTCGTGCCCATCGGCCTCAGCGCCGCGGCCCCCGCGTCGGCCGACTGCACCGGCGCCGGGTACGCCACCGTGTGCGCACAGGGTGACGTTCGCGGCGGCGGGCCGACACCGCCCTCCGCAGGACCGGCCTACCCGTCCTACTGCGCCGACCCGTGGTACTGCGACGACGGCTGGGGTGTCGATGTGATCGTGCCCCTACCCCCGCGCCCGCCGATCCGTCCCGGCGGCGGTGGCGGTATCGGACCGCGTCGCTGACCACCTGTAAATCCCACAACCCCTAGGAGTTAACCGACATGAGAATCCGCAACATCATCGGTGCCGGCGTGGTCGCCGGTGCGACGTTCATCGGCACGGCCACCACCGCGCTGGCCGATCCGCCGAACTGCACCGCCGCCGACCTCGCCGGCGTCATGGCCGGGGTCAACGCCGGCACGTCGTCGTACCTGTTCACTCACCCGGAGGTGAACGATTTCTTCACCAGCCTCAAGGGCAAGTCGCGCGATGAGATGCGTTCGGAGATCACCAAGTACATGGATGCCAATCCGCAAGTGAAGGCCGAGATTCAGGGTGTGCGTCAGGCCGCGGTCGACTTCCGCGCGCGCTGCAACGCGCCGCTGCCCGACGGTCCGCTGAACTGACGGTTCGGGCCGGAGAGGAGTGACCCGATGAGGACACGCACGACGGTCGCCGTGGCGGCCAGTATCGCGCTGGCCGTCGCGACGGCCGGCTGCAGCAAGGACGCCGCGCCTCCTGCAGCATCGAAGTCGGCGTCGGCAACATCGTCGGCGTCGGCGAGTGCCAGCACGTCGGCGACCACCTCCGCTCCGGCCCAGCCCGTCGACTACACCGGTCTGCTGATCAAGGCGACCGACCTTGTCGCGCCAGAAGAATTCCTGGCGAGCCCACCGGTGCAGAACCCGGACGGCAAGCCCGGTATCGCAACGTCCTTCGGCAACGCGGACCGCAGCCACGTCGTCGGCGACACGATCCTGGTCCTGCCGGATCCCGCCGCCGCCACCGCCGCGCTCGAGGCCGCCAAGGCCACGCTCGGTACCACCGTCGTGGGCGGGACACCCGCGCCGATCGAGATAGGTACCGGCGGCATTTCGGCGTCGGGCAGCTCACCCGACAAGTCGAAATCGGTGACCGTCGTCCTGTTCACCGAAGGAAAAGCGTTCGTCACTCTGGAGTTCGACGGCCCTCCCGGAGCCGACCCGCCACCGGATTTCATCCTTGATGTCGGCCAGAAACAGGCCGCGGCGATCAAGAACGGGTTGAAAGGCTGACTGTCGTCCAATCCGTCCCGTAGGCGCAGCCACCTGCGCACCGCCCCTTTCTTGGGATCGGTAGCCGCCTCGGTGTTGTGTCCTTGCTCTGTAGAAGTCCCAATCGGATTCCAATCGATGCGCCGTAGCGTGCCGAGGCGGTCACCGTTGACCGTGTCCGCCCGATTGGGCTCCTACCGAGTAGTGACCAGAACCAGAGAAAGGCTGCAATGACTTACACACCGCCGCCAGGGAATTTTCCTCCGCCGCCGGCAGGCGGCCTCCCGCCCGCAGGCGGACCGCCCAACAACAACCTGGTGTTGGGCATCCTCGTCACCATCTTCTGCTGCCTGCCGTTCGGCATCGTGTCGATCATCAAGGCAACTCAGGTCTCGGGCCTGTGGGCCCAGGGCCAGTTCCAGGCCGCGCAGGCAGCCGCAGACGAGGCCAAGAAATGGGCGACGTGGGGCGCGATCGCCGGCGCGGTGGTGCTCGTGATCTACCTGGTCTTCACCTTCGTGATCGGCGCGGCGTCCTACGGGGCGTCCTTTACGTGAGGTGACTCGGCAGTGGCCGTCACACCCAGAAGTGGTGTGGCGGTCCACCGCCGAGGAGACGCACCGACAGCGTTGGGCGCCAACGGATTACCGGGCGTGCGCTCAGCCTGCGCAGTGGATGTGGAACTGCTCCCAGCCGTTGGCCGCCGTCGCATCGGAATGGATGGTGTCGGTGGTCCGACCACCACCACCCACAGCGGTGAGGAAGTGCCCGTCGATGGTGCCGATCGAATACACGGTCTGGCCGCCCGGAGCCGACGGAAGCTTCGTGATGGTGAATTTCTCCCAACCCCGCAACTGCGTGGCGTCGGAGTGGATGACGTCGGTGGTCCGTCCGCCACCGCCTACGGCGGTGAGATAGTGCCCATCAAAGGCACGGATACCGTAGTGCGTTCCGTCACCGGCGTCGACGAGCGAAAAGGTCTCCCAAGTGCCGACCCGGACAGCATCGGTGTGGATCACGTCGAACGATGGTTGGCCGAGTCCCGTCAACCCACCGCTGTTGACTGCCGTCACGTAGTGCCCATTGGTGGTCTTGAACGTGCAGTTGGTCTTCGTTGGGGTAGCCGCCGAGGCCACGCCGGACAGGCTCACCGCCACGGCGGCCATCGCTGAAACGCCGGCGACGGCAAGGAGTCGCCGGTGCTTACGGCCAGTCGTCGGTACCGGCGCGGGATTGGGATTGGGATTGACGATCATCAAGTGCTCCTTCGATGTGATCCGGGTCCTCGTTGGACCCGTGACACAGGTAGGAGCACCGCGCCCCGCAAGTGGGGACACTTTTTCACGAATCGATCTTTGCGGGCCTGCAGCCCGCCGGCGTCACACCCGGACGGTGACCTCGGTGAGCGCCCGATCGATGACATTGAGCGCGCGGATCGATGCCCGTGCCGGGCCGGGTCGCATCTCCGGCAGTCCGACGTCGAAAAGAGCCGCATCGCTGCGCTTTTCAGATGGTTTGACGTCATCGCCGGCGATCAACTTCCGGATCCCGGCCACCGCATGACGTGCCCGCGCCGCCGCCTGATGCAACGCGTCGTCCGCGCCGTCGGGAGCCGGGCCGTGTGAGGCCGTGACACCTGCACGGGCCAGAGCGTGAGCGGAGCGGTTGGCGACCTGCAGTCCCCGCATCAGGCGCCGGACCCCGTGTCGCAGTTCCGAAAGTGGGCCAATCTGAAGCGGTTTGCCGGCGGTGACGGCTTCCTTCAAGGCGTTGTCCAGCCGGCGCGTGTCAGCAACGAGGTCATCGGCATCGCCCGCTGTGAGCACCGCCGCGACAGCGGTCTCGATCAGCTCCTCCAAGCGGTCGAGATAGTCATTGACCTTCTCGGCGAACGTGGCCCGGGTCTTGGTGGAGAAGACGAAGTACGCGGACGCGATGCCCACCAGGCTGCCCACGACCGTTTCGGCGATCCGTACCTCCAGCACCTGCGGGCTGAAATTCCCCAGTAGCCCATACAGCATCGCCAACAGGACGGTGACGAAGAAGGTCAACCAGAAGTAGGCGACGGTCGCCAGATAGAACGCGAAGAACACGCAGACCACGAGGACGACGATCTGCAGCGCCGGATGCCGGCCGATCTCCGCGGCGAGCAGTACGCCCGCAAGCACGCCCACCACGGTGCCGACGATGCGATGGCCCGCACGCGAAAGAATCTCGCCGCGGGTCGAGACGCCGGTGAACACCAGAAAGGCTGTCAGCACCGCCCAATACCCGCGATCGGCTGCGATGAGATTGCCCAAAACCGTTGCCGCACTGGTTGCCACCGCGACCTGAATCGCGGCTTTGGTGTTGGGATTCAGGCCGGATGGTGCTTCCTGGTCGTCGCTGTCCGGCTCCGTAGCGGCGATGTCGTCATCGCTGATACCCCGCGCGTTGGTGGTGATGTGATGAATCGCCAAATGCGCTTGCATGGCCCGGTACGCGGTGACCGTCGCGACGCCCGCCGAGGTCGATAGGTCCGCCTTGTCGGCGGCGGCGGCCCCCATCCGGCGGGCCTGCCGCAGCTGGTCGTCGGTGGGGTTGTTGTCCAGGCAGATGCGCAGCGCAGCAACGGCATCGACGAGACCGTCGGGCCACGGCTCATCCTGATCCAGCCACCACACGAACGACGCCGCCTGCTCCAGCATGATCTGCGCTTCGAACACCCGCAGTGCCAGATCCTTGCTGGTGATGCTCAGCGATTTCGCGGCCTCATACCGATCCAGCCAGTCATCGATCAGGAGCGCCGTCTCACCGAGTTGGTCCAATTGGTGCCGCGCGACCTCGACGCTGACCTGACCACGTTTGGTGGCGACGTCCAGCGTCGAGAGCGAGGCAGCGCGCAATGCCGACAGCAGCCGCCGTGCCTCGACGCGTGGCCGTTCCGGAAACAGCAGCACATGCACAGCCAGGGAGGAGGCGAGTCCCACCGCGACAGCGACCGCCAGCACCGGAACGTGCTCCAGCGGTGTCCGCAGGAACATCACGAAGAAGTAGGAGATGAAAGCGACCATCCCCAGGGCGTTTCCGCGCGGGCCATACCGCCGCACCCAGACCGCGGCGAAGAGCACGGCGATGAAGCCGACGTCGGCGAGCTTCCCGTACGGCTCCAGGAATGCGGCCAGGGCCATGGCGCCGATCGCCGGGAAGAACAGCAGCACCGTGGTGATGTTGCGGCTGCGTTGGTCGCGGTCCTTGACCGCCGCGGAGGCCTGCATCGCGACCACCGCGCCCAGCATCGCGACCGTGACGGGCTGGCCGGTTGCGTGGGTGAACACCAGCATGGCGCCGATTGCCACGAGCAGCGAGGCGGTGGTCGCCGCCGCGCTGCGCAGCCGGATGCGGCCCGGATCCGCGGCGCCCCGGCCACTCGCCTGACGCACCGCCGCCAATAACTGCACGGCCCAATTCTGCGGCACCAAGCTGGGACGTGTCCTCCGCCTGCCCAGAACCAAGGATGACTGCTTTGCTCCGATCGGGAGGCCATAGGCAAGACCAGGATCAAGGCCTGGCCAGGCCTGTGGCCGCACCGACCTGCCGCTGATTTCGCGGCATGCGCTCAGCCTGCGCAGTGGATGTGGAACTGCTCCCAACCGTTGGCCACCGTCGCATCGGAATGGATGGTGTCGGTGGTCCTTCCGCCACCACCCACAGCGGTGAGGAAGTGCCCGTCGATGGTGCCGATCGAATACACGGTCTGGCCGCCCGGAGCCGACGGAAGCTTCGTGATGGTGAATTTCTCCCAACCCTGCAACTGCGTGGCGTCAGAGTGGATGACGTCGGTGGTCCGTCCGCCACCGCCCACGGCAGTGAGGTAATGCCCATCAAAGGCTCGGATGCCGTAATGGGTTCCGTCACCGGCGTCGACGAGCGAGAAGGTCTCCCAGGTGCCGACCCGCACGGCATCGGTGTGGATGACGTCGAACGATGGTTGGCCGAGTCCCGTCAACCCGCCGCTATTGACTGCCGTCACGTAGTGCCCGTTGGCGGTCTTGAAAGTGCAGTTGGTCTTCGTTGGTGTGGCCGCCGATGCCACACCGGCCAGGCTGACGGCCACGGCGGCCAATGCTGAAACGCCCGCGACGGCAAGTCGGCCCCTGTGCTTACGCGCGGAGGTCGGTTCCGCCGGCGACTGGGGGTTGCTAAAGGCGATCATGGATGTGCTCCTTTGGTGTGATTGGTGCCCTGACTGGGCGCCTGACACAGGTAGGAGCACCCACCCCCGCCAAGGGCGACACTTTTCTACGGATTGATCCGCGACCTTCCCAGTAGAGCGCAATCCGTGCCGACGAATCCCATGGGTGCCGACACCCGTCGCGCGCATCTCCGAGCAAAGCCGGGCATCGACAGCGCGTTGCTAGACGTGCACATTCGCGCAAATATTCGGCTTCATCGAGCCCGTCTATCATCACCACGATGTGGCGTACATGGGTGCAGACCGTGAGAGATTCGCGATGGGGTCCGCCGGCTGCGTCAATTTTGCTGATGATCGGCTACGTCGTGTTCGGCAGATTGGCTTTCGAGGTCTCCGTAGAGCACGACAACGTTACGAGCGTGATGTTCGTGCCCGAAGGCATTGCTCTCGCGTTTTGCATTCTCTTCGGCCGGCGGGTGACGTGGGGGGTGTTGCTCGGCCAATCGGTCTTGTCGATCTGGACCGGACCTTCGGTGCTGGGCGGAGCCTTGATCGGCACCATCAACAGCCTGGAGTGCATGCTCGGTGCCGCGCTTTTCGCACGGTGGCGCATCTCGCCTCGCTTCGACTCGCCACGTGACGTCGGTTTGTTCGCAGTCCTGGTCTTCTTGGTGCTGCAGCCGCTCAGCGCCACTGGTGGTGTCGCCGCAATGTGGTGGTTGGGAACAATCCCGTCCGGGTGGATGCCGGACAATTGGGATGCCCTGTTGGTCCATGGCGCACAGCGTCAGTTGACCGACGTGAGCCAGATCCCGGAAGCCTGGACGCACTGGTGGATCGGAAATTCGGTCGGGCAGTTGCTGGTCACGCCCTTGCTGTTGGCGTGGGCGGCAGCGGACACCGGTGCAGGACGACGACGGCGTGCAGACCGAACCGATCTCGTGGTCAGCACCGTGACGATCGCCGTCAGCGGCGTCCTGATGGCGATCCTTCCCATCGATCCGCTGCTGATCCTCGGCATGACCTATCCGCTGGTCATCTGGGTCGGACTGCGGCGAGGTCTGCGCGGCGTGACGAGCGCCAACGCGTTGATCGCGCCGGCGGTGTTCTGGGCGGCCACGACCGCGAACAACCTGTTGGCCAAGATCAGCCTGCCCGGGCGCCTCGCCACTGTCGGTCTCTTCGTCGCCACGACATGGTGCATTTTCTCGATGATGTTGTTCGCGCTGCTCGAACAGCGACGCCGGATGGCTGAGAAACTGGAAATGCTGGCCCGTCAGGACCCCTTGGTTCCCTTGGCGAATCGGCGCTACTTCGTCGAACAGCTGACGAAACTGCTCGCACCGGCTGCTGCCGACAGAACACCGCTTGCCGCAGTCGTGTTCGACGTCGACCACTTCAAGCAGGTCAACGATCAATACGGACACACCATCGGTGATCGGATACTGACGGCGATCGCCACGACCTGTCAGTCATTGATCCGTCATGATGACCTGGCTGCCCGCATCGGCGGCGAAGAATTCGCCGTGCTGCTGCGCGGAACCGACGCAGGTGATGCCGAGCGATTCGGTGAACAGTTGAGAATGGCCATCGCAGATCTGACGGTCGAGGGCATCCAGGTGACGGTCAGCGTGGGCGTCAGCGTTCTCCATGCCGACGACTCGCTCGATGACTTTCTCAATCGCGCCGATGCCGCGCTCTACTCCGCGAAACGGGCCGGCCGGAATCGTGTTGTGGTCGCCGAATTCTCGAATGTTCCCGGCGCCGCGCGCCCCACCCGTATCAACCCGTTCCTGCCGACCGTGGCACCTGTCACGAAACAACCGAAGCAGCCGTAACGCACCGGACGCGCTGCGCGCCGCATTCTTGCTTCGCAGCGTTGCCAACCGGCGTAGGTTACCGTCGTGGCCCGTCGCAAAGGTGGGATGACCAGCCGGTTGATCAGTGCTGCCATCGCATCGCGGCTAAGTCGCGATGAGGAAGCCGGCGGCATCACCCTGCCCAACGTGCGACTCTGGCTCGGTGGCGAACGCAGTCAACCACTGGGCGATTCGATAGTTCTTCAAGTCCGATCTGCCGGCCTGCCCTGCGACGTGATCGCCACCGGCGAGATCACCGTGCCACGCCGCGTGCGCAAGCCCCGGACATTGCATCTGCGACCCGCCATGCTGAACCTGCCGCCGGTGCGCAAAGCCACACTCGCCGTGGAGATTCCGCCCGTCGCCCAACGCAAGGCCGCTCGCGCGCTGAAGCGAGGCGAGCAAGTCATCGCCGAGATCGACGTCGAAGCGACTGACAGCCGGGGTAGTTCGGCTCGGGTCAGGCGGCGGGTGTCGCTGAGTCCGCCACGGCAGGGACTTTGAGTAGGGCGGGGCTGGGTGTCAAGGATCAGCGGAAGCAGGTGTAAAGCATCAGCCGAAACACTGTCAGGCATCACCCGACAGAGAAATGTCAGCCATCAGCCGACGTAATACACCGCTGAAGTAGGGCGGGCGGGGCTCGAACCCGCGACCAAGGGATTATGAGTCCCCGGCTCTAACCAACTGAGCTACCGCCCCATCGCGAAGATCGCGGCCACCATGTTCGCACGTCGCCGCGGGACGACGCTCCACGGGCTGATAATCGACGTCGAGTGGAAGGGACCGCATGGCTACCGACGAAGCAGGTACCGGGCTGCCGTGGGTCGATGCCATCGCGGCGTCGTTTCCGCAGCACTCGTTCGACGAGTTCCACACCCGCGAACTCCCGGCTCTCAGCGCCCGCCACGGCGCGATCGTCGTCGACGACCTGGCCGGAGTACCGCCGCTCGCCTTCCAGCTCCCCGACGGCACGACCTACACCTGGCGTGCGACGCCCACGGGCGTGGAGGCCACCAACGGTGATACCGGCGCGCCCCCGTCGAGCTTGACGCGACCACGTTCTCGGCATTCCTGAACCGCTTGCTGTCGGCGTCGGGCGCCGTTCGTACCGAGCGCGCGCGGCTGGCACGCGGCACGCTGCAGGACTGGCAGCGCTGGGAGCCCGCCATTCAAACGCTGCTGAGCGGCGCCCCGATCTACACCGCCGCGGTGCGGGACACGCTCGTCGACCGGGATGGACGGCCGCTCGATCTGCACCAGATCTTCACCGCCGACGACGACATCGAAGACCTGCGCCACTTCTTCAACGTCGCCGGCTACCTGCACATCCGCGGCGTCTACAGCCGCGCCGAGGTCGCTGCGTGGGGCGCGGAAGTCGAGAAGGTCCGGGCCATGACCACACCCGGCGACCCGTTCTCGTGGTGGTCGCTGAACTCCAGCGGAACCGAAATCGTCACGCGCATCAACTATCTGGGTCGCTACTCCGACGTCCTGCAGACGCTGTGCACAGAGCCACGCACCACGGCGTACGCCAGATTGGCCGGCCCCGACCTCCGCGTCTGCGACGACAGACTCGACGGCCCAATGGTTTTCATCAAGAACTCCGATGTCGTCAAGGGTGACGGCGACCTGGGCTGGCACGTCGACGACGGCATCGGCGGCCACCCCGTCATGTGCCCGCTCATTCAGGCGGGCATCCAGCTCGACTACGCCAACGCGGCCAATGGCCAATTGATGGTGCTGGCCGGCTCGCACCGCTACACCAAGCACTGGGTCCAGTGGGGGCAGGAAGGCGACCTTCCGGTCGTCAAGATCGACACCGAACCCGGCGATCTCACACTGCATTACGGCGACATCATGCACAGCACTCCCCCGCCGACCGCACCGGATGCCGGCCGCCGAGTCCTGTACTACAAGTTCGCCAAAGCGAAGACCTTCGAGTGGATCCCGGCGGGATGCCACTACAACGACGCACTCTTCCGCGCTGACTCCGCAGGCAAGGTGTCCAGTCGCGCCGCAACACATTGAGGGCGCCAAACCAGCACCAGGCATCATGTTGAACGTGACCGGCTCTCATTCGTTCGACAAAGCCCTGGACCTGCAGCCCGTCGATGACACGCGCATGCGTGGCAGGACTCAGCCGGACTGGGCGAACATGGTCGGCCCATTCGGTGGGGTCACGGCCGCGGTCCTGCTGCGTGCGGTCGAGCTGCGGCCCGACCGCATCGGTGAACCGCTAGCACTCACCGTCAACTACGCCGCGCCGATCGACGACGGCGAGTTCGACATCACCCTCAAGGCCGCCCGAACGAACCGCACCAATCAGCACTGGATCGCCGAACTCAGCCAGGACGGCGATATCAAGACCACGGCCACTATGGTTTTCGGGATCCGCCGCGACACGTGGTCGGACGACGAGTCGCGCATGCCGACCGTGCCCGGGCCCGAAGGTCTCGAAATCAGCGGCCCGCCGCTGCCATGGGTCAGCCAATACGACATGCGATTCGTCGAAAACCCTTTTCCGGCAGAGGATGCCGAGCCCAGTCAGTCGTCCCGCACGACTCTGTGGGTGCGGGACGCGAACGAGCGCGGCCTCGACTTCGCCGCCCTGGCTGCGATGTCCGACATCTTCTATCCCCGAGTTTTCCTGCGGCGCGGCGGATTCTTCCCGGCCGGCACGATCTCACTAACGACGTACATCCATGCCAACGGGCAGGAGCTCGAAGCCATCGGCGGTGACTACGTGTTGGGCAGTGCGCACGCAAATCGCTTCTCGGACGGGTACTTCGACCAGAGTGCACACGTGTGGTCTCGCGACGGCGCACTACTCACCAGCACTCATCAGATCGTGTACTTCAAGGGCTGAAGCCTTCGCCAACGGGTGACTCGTAGCGGCGCACGTGGCACTGCCGTCGCGGCTTTGGGTGCCGCGGCGGGGTGCCGGGTTAGCTTGCGGGACTGTCGCTTTCGCCGTCGTCATCGCTACCTTCCTCGGGTGGGTAGAGCGTGGGGTGCCAGTACTGGTTGGTTCGGGGTTGGCCGGTGTCGAGCAGTGGTGGTGGGGTCCAGTGGGCGCGGCCGTTTTTCATGCTGGTGGTCCAGCCGGTGATGTCTTCGAGACGGTTGTCGCAGCCGCAGGCCAGGGCCATGGTGGTGATGTTGGTCTGTCCGCCGCGGGTCCATCCGGGGATGTGGTGGGCCTGGCAGCCCGCGGCCGGGACAGTGCAGTCGGGGCGGGTGCAGCCCAGGTCCCGGGCGAACAGCACGAAGCGTTGCGCGACGGTGGCGGTGCGCCGTGCTCGGCCCATGTACAGCGGTTGTTCGGTGTGATCGTCGAAGACGACGAGGTAATGGTCGGCACCGTGCCCGGCCATGCGGATCAGGTCCCGGATCGGCAGCGTTGTCCCGGTATGGGTGAGCGCCGTCCCGGCCCCACGTTGGAGGTCGGCCACCGTACAGGTGGCCACCACCTTGACGGGGAAGCCGTTGTGTTCCCCCAGATCACCCGAGAGCAGCAGCAGACCCAGGGTTTCCCAGGCATCATGCTGACGCTGGGCCAGGGTGCGGGTGTCCGCGTCGATCTGCTCCTGCGTCGGCGTCCCGGACGTGCACGGCACCGGGTCGGCGGGGTTGCACATGCCGGGCGCGGCGTATTTGACCATCAACGCTTCGTAGACGGCGCGGGCGGTCGGGGTCAGGACACCGCGCAGCTCGCTGCTGCCGTCGGGTCGCTGTTTGGACAACACCAGCGCCCGGTCGCGATCACAGTCCGGTTCCCGGTCCTCGGGTTCGGGACCATCCTGATCCAACTCGTAGAGCTTGCGCCGGACCACCGATCGCAGCGATTCAGGCGTGAGATTGCGGGCCGCGGCCACCAGCGCCTGCTCGGCGCCGTCGAGGCTGGCCAGGTCGGCCCAGGTGGGCAGTTTCGCGAAAAACGATTCGATGACATCAACATGATCACCATTGATCGCGCCTTCGGCGACGGCGGCGGCGACATGCGGGCGCAGCGGCGGCAGTAGTTCCCCGGTCAGGGACATGCGGGGCCCCAGCAGTTCGGCGTGCCGGACCCGGCGGCGGGCCTC
>NZ_JMHT01000034.1 GCF_001905655.1 Mycobacterium sp. ST-F2 | reverse complement strand
CAGGAGCAGCGGCCGGAGCGGCAGTGGTGGGCGCCGCGGCAGGAGCCGGGGTGGCGGCCGGAGCGGCGACCCGGGCCGGGGCGGCGGCCGGAGCGGCACCGGTGGTGGTGCTCTGCGCGCCCTGGTGCCACATGGCGACGTCGCGGCCGCCGGTGTTGAAGACGACGCACTGCGGGGCTGCGCCGGTCACGTCGAAGTACAGCTTGCCGGTGGTCTTCTGGCCCTGAGCCAGGGTCGCGGGGTTGACGCCCTCCGGGGTCGCGATACCGAACAGGACGCGGTAGTTCTGGCCATCAGCGGCCCGCGCGTTGAAGTTCGACACGAACGGGGTGGCGCCGCCCTGGATTGCCTCGTCGGTGGCGGTGGCCTCCCACAGGGTGCCGTTGGGCTTGTAGGCGATGACATCGGTGCTGGGCTTGAGGTCCGAGACGGTCCAGCCCTGCACGTCGTTACCGTCGGCGAGCTTGGCCTGCTGGCCGATGTTGACCTTGATCACGTCGGCGTCGTTACCCTCGGCGAGTGCGAACGGCGCCGCCAGTACGCCGACGGCACCGATCGCCGCGATCGCGGTGGTGGTGATTTTCGTGATTTTCACGTTGTTTCTCTCCTAAGTCGTCCGACGGGCGGCTTCCCCCACGGAAGTTGAGTCACGTGTAATCGGATAATTACTGACTACTACGCAAAACTAGCAGGTTGAGTGCCAGCTGTGGATGCCGGTAGACACGACAAAACGCCCCCCTGCTACCGCCACCATTGTGCCGGAATCGGCCGCCGCATGGGCGGCCGATTCCGCGTACGTCCTGGTCAGGACGCAGTGAGTTCGATTCCGGCAAGCACGACGACGTTGTCCCGGCTCGGCGCCGTCAGCACGCCGGTGATTCGTTCACCGTCACGCCAAAGGTTGGCCTGCAAGGTTTCACCCGGGATCACGGTGCCCGCGAAGCGCGCGCCGTAGGACCGGACCCGGCCTGCGTCACCGTCGAGCACGTTGTCGACGATGGCCTTGCAGCCGATGCCGTAGGTGCACAGACCGTGCAGGATCGGGCGGTCGAAGCCGGCGGCCTTGGCGAATGCCGGGTCCGAGTGCAGCGGGTTGCGGTCACCGCAGAGCCGGTACAGCAGGGCCTGCTGCGGCAGCGTGGGCAGCGCGATCTGCAGGTCCGGTGCCCGGTCGGGCTCGGCCGCCGAGGTCGACGGACCGCGGTCGCCACCGAAGCCACCCTCGCCACGGGCGAAGATGGACCGCTTCTGCTTCCACAGCGGAGCGCCGTCGAGGGTGGTCACGGTGGTCTCCGACCAGATGACGGCGGCCTTGCCCTTGTCCCAGATCTCGGTGAACCTGGTGACGGCGCGGCCCGTGCCCGCCGGCGGGATCGGCGCGTCGGTGTAGATGGCCTCGCTGGCGTGCAGCACCCGGCTGAGCTCGATGTCGATGCCCGGGAACTTGACCGACGGAGCCTTGGTCTCGTGGAAGCTCTGAGCCACGTTGCCGAACGTCGGCAGCACCTGCGGCTTGTCGTCGATCAGGTAACGCAGTTCGCGCTCGCTCATCGGGTCCGCGCCGGCACCCAGGCCCAGGTGGTACAGCTGCACATCGCTGCTGCTCCACGAGAATTCGACGGGCGCCAGTTCGGCGCCGATGGCCTCATCGAGATTGATCGGCATGTCAGCCCTTTCCTGCCACGTGCAGTGCCGCGAGGTATCCGAAGGTCATGGCGGGGCCGATGGTCCCGCCGGGGCCGGGGTAGGTGTGACCCATCACCGGTCCACTGACGTTGCCAGATGCGTACAGGCCCTCGATCACCGAGCCGTCTTCACGCAGCGCGCGACCGTGGATGTCGGTGACGATGCCGCCCTTGGTACCGAGGTCGCCGGGCACCATCTTGGCCGCGTAGAACGGGCCGTGCTTGATCTCGCCCAGGTTCGGGTTCGGCTTGTTGGTCGGGTCGCCGTAGTAGCGGTCGTAGGCGCTGTTGCCGCGGCCGAAGTCCTCGTCGACGCCGCTGCGGGCGAAGCCGTTGAAGCGCTCGACAGTGGCCTTGAGGGCGTCGACGGGCAGCTTGGTCAGCTCCGCCAGCTCCTCCAAGGTGTCGGCCTTGACGACGACGCCGGCCTCGGTCCACTTCTTCGGAATGCGTTGTCCCGGCTGCAGACCCGCGAAGATGTAGCGGTTGCGGTACTGCTGGTCGAAGAGCAGCCACGCCGGCACGTTCTCGCCCGGGCCGTCGCCCTGGCCGTACTGGCCGCCGTACATGTGGTGGCAAGCCTCGACATACGGCATGGATTCGTTCATGAACCGCTTGCCGTTCAGGTTCACGATGATGGAGCCGGGGGAGTTGCGCTCGGACAGCGCGAACCACGGGTTGTCGGGCAGGGGGACGGTCGGTCCCCACCACGCGTCTTCCATGATTTCCAGTGCGGCGCCGAGCTTTTCGGCCGCCAGGATGCCGTCGCCGGTGTTGGCCTTGGCGCCCACGGTCCAGTCGGTGGTGATCGGCTGGCGCTGGTACTTGGTGCGCATCTCTTGGTTCTTCTCGAAGCCGCCGCTGCCCAGGATCACCGCGCGGCGGGCCCGGATCAGTTGCGGCTCAGCATTGTTCGCGTCACGGGCATCAACCACATAGATGCCGGCAACCCGGCCGTTCTCGTAGTAGAGGTCGGTCAGCGCGGTGTTCAGCTGCACTGGCACGCCGGCCTTCTGCAGCCCGATGCGCAGCGGCGCGATCAGGGCGCGGCCCATGCCGACGAGGTTCTTGCCGGTGACGCCGGCCCAGGTGGCGCGGATGCCGACCTTGAGGCTGCGCAGCACGCCGCGCGGGTGGCGCTTGAGCTGGTTGAGCCGAACGTAATCCTGTTGCATCACAACCATGTTCAGCGGGACCTTGCCGTACGCCGGCTCCAGGCCGTGCTCGTCGGCCCCGAGCTTCTTGGCGTTGAACGGCTTGGGCTCGACGGACCGTCCGCCGGCGCGGCCGCCCTCGACCTCCGGGTAGTAGTCGGAGTAGTTCGGCACCCAGCAGAGCTTCAGTGGCGAGTTCTTGAGGACGAACGACAGCATCTCGGGGCCGCGCTGCAAGTAGGTGTCGATCTTCTCGGCGGGAACCACGTCGCCGACGATCTTGTGCAGGTAGGTGCGGGCCGCCTCAGGGGTGTCTTTCACCCCCGCACGCTGCAAAATCTCATTGTTCGGGATCCAGACGCCGCCACCTGACCGCGCAGTGGAACCTCCATAGTGTGGGGCCTTTTCAACGACTACTGTCGAAAGGCCCTGATGGGCTGCGGTGAGGGCGGCGACCATACCGGCTGCACCGCTGCCGACGACGACGACGTCGTACTCCTGTCCAGTCATGTAGAACACGTTATAGAATTGCCCGGCCTGTGGACAACTGCGCCGGTCCATGAAGTTAGGGGAATTCACGAATGCTGTCCGACAACGTGCGTGCTGAGCTCGCCGCCTCGCTGGCCCAGGCCGAGCGCAGCCGGGTGGCGATGTCGCCGATGACCGACACCTACGCCGACATCGATGTGGTCGACGCGTACGAGATCCAGCTGCTCAACATCCGTCAGCGGGTCGCGGAAGGTGCCCGCGTGGTGGGACACAAGGTTGGTCTGTCCAGCGAGGCCATGCAGAAAATGATGAATGTGGATGAACCCGATTACGGGCACCTCCTCGACGACATGGAGGTATTCGAGGACAAGCCCGTGCTGACCTCGAAGTACCTGCTGCCGCGGGTCGAGGTCGAGGTCGGGTTCGTGCTGGCCGACGATCTGCCGGGCGCCGGCTGCACCGAGGACGACGTGCTGGCCGCCACCGCCGCGTTCGCGCCGGCCATTGAGCTGATCGACACCCGCATCACCAACTGGCAGGTCAAGTTGTGCGACACCATCGCCGACAACGCGTCCTCCGCCGGCTGGGTGCTGGGCAAGGAGCGGGTGTCGCCCAAGGACATCGACATCCGCAACATCGACGCCGTGCTCAAGTGCAACGGCGAGGTGCTGGGCGAGGGCCGCAGCGACGCGGTGCTGGGCAACCCCGTCACCGCCGTGGCGTGGCTGGCCCGCAAGGTCGACCAGTTCGGCGTGCGCCTGAAGGCCGGCGACGTGGTGCTGCCCGGTGCCTGCATGCGGGCGTTCGACGCCAAGCCGGGAGACGATTTCGTCGCCGAGTTCGCCGGATTGGGTTCCGTCCACCTGTCTTTCGCGTAATACCCAAAGTTTCAAAAGAGGAGTGAGCATGCCGTCCAAAGCGAGCGTCGCGATCGTCGGCTCGGGAAATATCAGTACTGACCTGCTGTACAAACTGCTGCGGTCGGACTGGCTCGAGCCGCGCTGGATGATCGGTATCGATCCGGAGAGCGAGGGCCTGGCCCGCGCCCGCAAGCTCGGGCTGGAGACCAGCGCCGAAGGGGCGGACTGGCTGCTGGCCCAGAGCGAGAAGCCGGACTTCATCTTCGAGGCCACCAGCGCCTACGTGCACAAGGCGTACGCGCCGCGGTACGAGGAAGCCGGCATCCGCGCCATCGACCTGACCCCGGCCGCCGTCGGCCCCGGCGTCATCCCGCCGGCCAACCTGCGGGCGCACCTGGATTCGATGAACGTCAACATGGTCACCTGCGGTGGCCAGGCCACCATCCCGATGGTCTACGCCGTGTCGCGTGCCGTCGAGGCGCAGGGCGGCGTGCCCTACGCCGAGATCGTGGCGTCGGTGTCGTCGGCTTCGGCGGGCCCCGGCACCCGGGCCAACATCGACGAGTTCACCAAGACCACCAGCGCCGGCGTGCGCAACATCGGTGGCGCCCGCGACGGCAAGGCGATCATCATCCTGAACCCGGCCGAGCCGCCGATGATCATGCGCGACACCATCTTCTGCGCCATCCCCGAGGACGCCGACCACGCTGCCATCACGCAGTCGGTCAAGGACGTGGTCGCCGAGGTGCAGACCTACGTGCCCGGTTACCGGCTGCTCAACGAGCCGCAGTTCGACGAGCCGTCGGTGGTCAACGGTGGCCAGCACGTCGTCAGCATCTTCGTCGAGGTGGAAGGTGCCGGCGACTACCTGCCGACCTACGCTGGAAATCTGGACATCATGACGGCCGCGGCCACCAAGGTGGGCGAGGAGATCGCCAAGGAAATCGTGGGCGCATCGCAAGGAGCACAAGCATGACCACTGCACTTCAGCCCGGAGACATCTTCTTCGACGCCGCCTGGGACGTCCGGATGACGGACACCTCGCTGCGCGACGGTTCGCACCACAAGCGACACCAGTTCACCGCTGACGAGGTGCGCGCTATCGTCGGCGCTCTCGACAACGCCGGCGTCCCGGTCATCGAGGTGACCCACGGCGACGGCCTCGGTGGTTCGAGCTTCAACTACGGGTTCTCCAAGACCCCGGAGCAGGAGCTCATAACCATCGCGGCCGAGACCGCGAAGAACGCCAAGATCGCCTTCCTGATGCTGCCGGGTGTCGGCACCAAGGAAGACATCCGCATCGCACAGGGCAACGGCGGTTCCATCTGCCGCATCGCCACCCACTGCACCGAGGCCGACGTCTCGATCCAGCACTTCGGCTTCGCCCGTGAGCTGGGCCTGGAGACCGTGGGCTTCCTGATGATGAGCCACACCATCTCTCCGGAGAAGCTGGCCAAGCAGGCCCGCATCATGGCCGACGCCGGCTGCCAGTGCATCTACGTCGTGGACTCCGCGGGCGCCCTGGTGCTCGAAGGTGTCGCCGACCGAGTGGCCGCTCTGGTCGCCGAACTGGGTTCGGATGCCCAGGTTGGTTTCCACGGACACGAGAATCTCGGTCTGGGCGTTGCCAATTCGGTCGAGGCCGTGCGTGCCGGTGCCAAGCAGATCGACGGCTCCTGCCGCCGGTTCGGTGCCGGTGCGGGCAACGCGCCCGTCGAGGCGCTGGTCGGCGTGTTCGACAAGATCGGCGTCAAGACCGGTATCGACTTCTTCGACATCGCGGATGCCGCGGAAGAGGTTGTCGCCCCGGCGATGCCGGCCGAGTGCCTGCTGGACCGCAACGCGCTGGTGATGGGCTACGCGGGCGTGTACTCCAGCTTCCTCAAGCATGCGGTGCGTCAGGGCGAGCGCTACGGCGTGCCCGCGCACGAGCTGCTGCTCCGCGTCGGCCAGCGCAAGCTGATCGGTGGCCAGGAGGACCAGCTGATCGACATCGCTCTCGAGATTCAGCGGGAGCGGGCTGAGGGTAAGGCCTGAGTTACTTCCCGCGAGCGGCCGTGTTTGTACGGCGACACACCGTGTTTTGCGTACATTCTGCGCACGCTCACGCGCGGCGAGGGTGACGTAATTGCCCGCCTCGAACCCACCAAAAACGCCGGCCGCCCCGAACGGGACGGCCGGCGTTTTTGCGTAGCCGGGTCAGCTGTTGACGGTGTCCGCCGCGGGCTCGCAGCGAGCCACCAGCTCGGCCAGCGCCGCCGGCAGGCGGTCGGCGATGCCCTGCGGATCGGACACCTGGTCGGTGCAGGTGAGCACGCAGATCTGCATGCCGCCCTCGTAGCTCCAGCCGGTGATGTTCATGCCCATCGGGAAGACCAGCGGGCCGGTCGAGATCAGCTTCTCGACGGGTGCGCCGCCGAAGTACAGCGTCTTCTGCGGGCCGCGCATGTTCGAGGCGATCATGCTGAACATCGGCCGCTTCTTGACCTGCGCGCCGATGGTCGGCAGCACGCGCGAGTAGACCTTGAACAGCGGCCAGTACTCCATCCAGTCGTGCTGCAGCCAGGCGTCGCGCTCGCTCTGCACCTCGCGGGCGGTGGCGGTGTTCGCCGAGATTGTCTTCAACCGCTCGACGGGATCGGCGATGTTGGTGGCGAGCTCGACGTTCCAGCGGGCCACCTTGTTGCCCCAGCGGTCACCGTCCTGCGGGCGCATCGACACCGGCACGACGGCGGTCATGGTGTCGTCGCCGACCGGCCCGCGGGAGGCCTGGTATTCGCGAAGGACGGTGCTGCACATGGCGAGGAAGACGTCGTTGACGCTGACGCCGAACGTCTTCGACACCCGCTTGATCTGGTCCATCTCGACGTTGACGAACGCGAAGCCGCGGTTGGCGGTCAACGGTTCGTTGAACGGCAGAGCCGGCGGGATGAAGGCCTCGGCGTAGCCGGGCTTGCCTGCCTTCTGCCGGTTCTGGATGGTGCGCGTGACCTTCGCCGTGCGGGCCAGGACCTTCGGGAATTTGGTCAGGGACTTGACCTGCTGGCGCGCCACCATAGGCAGCCACTCGGCGGTCGGTGGCCGGTGCTCGTCGGGAACCGGACGGGCCGACGGCTCGGGCAGCTTGGCGCCGGGGTCCTGGCTGTAGAACTGCTCGAGCAGGTTCAGCGACGCCATGCCGTCGGCCACCGCGTGGTGGATTTTGAGGACCAGCGCGACGCGTCCGTCGGCCAGGCCGTCGATGTACCACATCTGCCAGGCCGGGCGGTTGCGATCGAGTGGCTCTTCGAAGAGCTTGGCGATCGCCGCGCCCAGCTCACGGTCCGTGCCGGGAGCGGCGGCGGTGGCGCGTTTCATGTGGTAGTTCAGATCACCGCGGGCGCGGGTGACCCACCACGGGCGCCCGGCGCCGAACCGCGGCGACATCAGCTGCCACTGCAGGGGCTCGACGCGGTCGACGAGACCGGGCAGTGCGGCCCGGACAGCCTCGAAGGTGATGGGCTCGTGGCCCTGTGCCGGATCGAGCACGACGGCCTTGATGGTGTGCTGCGGCTGGACGGCACTTTCCCATGCCAGGAAGCTGTTGTCCTCGCCCGATAAACGTCGCATACATCACTATGAGGCCAAAAATGTGAGCCAGCGGACATGTTGTCTCGTTGATTGGGAACTACCTCTGAATTTCCCCTGGTACCGCATTTAGCGTGCACATCATGAGCTGACTCCGCGTCGCGACGCGGAGCTTGAGGGGCTCCGCCGGTCGGTGTCTGCAATGTGAATGGAGTAGGGATATGCAACTGAGGAACAGCCGGGTTCTGGTCACCGGTGCCAGCCGTGGACTGGGCAAGAACATCGCGCAGTCGATGGCCCGGCGTGGTGCCGACGTCGCGCTGGTCGCCCGCAACGCCGACCAGCTCGAAGAGCTGGCCAAGGAACTCGGCGGCAAGGCATATCCGACCGATCTGATGGACCCGGCGGCCGTCGAAGCGCTGATCGACCGCGTCGAGGCCGACGGTCCCATCGACGTCATCATCAACAACGCCGGTGTGGACCGCGTCGGCCGCTTCTACGAGGCGTCGGCTCAGGATGTGCGAGACCTGTTGCAGGTCAACCTGATTGCTCCGATGGAGCTGTGTCGCCAGGTCATGCCGCTGATGATCAAGCGCGGCCGCGGCCACATCGTCAACGTGTCCTCGATGGGCGCCATCTCGACCGGACCGGGCGTCACCCTGTATGGCGCGTCCAAGGCCGGCCTCAGCCACTTCACCGCCGGCATCCGCTCCGAGCTGCGCCAGAAGC
Source organism: Mycobacterium sp. ST-F2 (assembly GCF_001905655.1). GTDB lineage: Bacteria > Actinomycetota > Actinomycetes > Mycobacteriales > Mycobacteriaceae > Mycobacterium. The sequence continues at coordinate 67,379 of NZ_JMHT01000034.1, read as the reverse complement.
CGGTCAACACCACGCTGGTGCAGATCGGTGAGGTCAAGACCGACATGATCGACCACATCCGGTCGTTCGGGCCGGCCCGTCGCACCATCGAGCGGTCACTCAAGTGGCGGATGATCCCGCAGGAGCCGCTGGACGCCGACATGGTCGCCGACGCGATCGCCGACGCCATCGAAAACGAGAAGAAGCACGTCATCCTGCCCAAGCGCATCGCGGCGATGGCCTACCTCACCGAGACCCCGCGCAAGGTGTCCGAGCTCATGCTGACCGGCATCGACCAGGACTCCGACTAGACATGGGTGGCGGGTGGGAGTCACAGTGGATCTGACCGGCAAGGTCGCGATCATCACGGGCGCGGCACGCGGTCAAGGCGAGGCCGAGGCGAGGCTGCTCGCCGCGCGCGGCGCGAAGGTCGTGCTCACCGACGTCCTGGTGGAGGAGGGGGAGGCTGTCGCCGCATCGATCGGCGCCGCCGCCCGCTTCCAGCGCCACGACGTCGGTAGCGAAAGTGATTGGCTGACAACGGTCGAACTGGCGCTGAGCGAATTCGGCCGGATCGACGCGCTGGTCAACAATGCGGCGATCTGCACCGTCGAACCACTCATGGACCACACCGCCGAGTCGTGGGAGCGGCAGCTGCGCGTCAATCTGATCGGCCCGTTCCTCGGCACGCAGGCCGTCGTCGGACCCATGCGGGCCATCGGTGGGGGCTCGATCATCAACATCTCCTCGCAGGCCGGTCTGCAGGGCCTGGCAGGCTACAGCGCCTACGGCGCCTCCAAATGGGGCCTGCGTGGTTTCTCCAAGGTCGCCGCAATCGAATTGGGGCCCATGGGAATCCGGGTCAACACCGTCTACCCCGGCATGATCGACACGCCGATGGTGGCGCACCTGCCGATCGAACGCGGCCTCGGCGGGCACCCCGGTGCGCCACTGACGCGGGTCGGTACCCCGGACGAAGTCGCCGAGGTGGTGGCGTTCCTGGCGTCGGACGCGTCGTCGTACATGACGGGTGCGGATCTGGCGGTCGACGGCGGCGCCAGCGCGGGCCGGATTCCGGTCGTCCCGACGTAACGAGCGGCTTGTCAGACTTCCCCGGCAAGATGGGCGCATGGCCGGGGACGAATCAACGCTGGCGCCGGACCGCAGACGCCGGGCCGGGTCGATGGAGCTGCTGCTCGTCGCCCTCACCGGCCTGGCGTTGTCGGGTTCCTGGGTCAGCGGTGTTCTGACCGACCACGCCCGCCTGGCCGCCGCGGCCACGGTGTTCTGCGGGGTGTTCGTGCAGGCCCTGCCGTTCCTGGTGCTGGGCGTGATCGTCAGTGGCCTGGTGGCCGCGTACGTCACCCCCGAACGGCTGGCTCGCTGGCTGCCGCGCCGGCCCGCGCTCGCGGTGGCGGTGGCCGGTGTCGGCGGTGCTGCCCTGCCCGGATGTGAGTGCGGGTCGGTGCCCGTGGCGCGGCGCTTGTTCAGCGGCGCGACGGCCGGGGCCGCGCTCACTTTCATGTTGTCGGCGCCGGCGATCAACCCGGTGGTGCTGGTGGCGACGGCGGTCGCGTTCCCCGGGCAACCGCAGATGGTGGTGGCCCGCTGCGTCGCGTCGTTGGCGACCGCTGTGGTGATGGGTCTGCTGTGGCAGCGCTGGGGCCGCACCGAATGGGTGACCCGCGCACTGCCCGCTCATCACGATGACGGCGCGTCCCGATTCACCGTCTTCAGCGAGGCGGCCCGGCATGACTTTCTGCAGTCCGCGGCCTATCTGGTGCTCGGCGCCGGCGCGGCGGCGGTGCTGCGCGCGGCCGTGCCGCCATGGGTGTTCGAGCACGTCGCCGGCAATCTGGTGATCGGCGTCGTGACCATGGCGCTGCTGGCGGTGGTGCTGGCGCTGTGTTCGGAGGCCGACGCGTTCGTCGCGGCCAGCCTGACCATGGTCCCGCTGGTGCCGCGCCTGGTGTTCCTGGTGGTTGGCCCGGCCGTGGACGTCAAGCTGTTCGCGATGCAGGCCGGGGTGTTCGGCCGGCCGTTCGCGACGCGATTCGCGCCGGTGACCCTCGTGGTGGCGACGGCCTGCGCGACGGCCGTCGGCCTGCTGATGCTCGGGGATGCGCCGTGAGCCGCGAAACCCAGAACATTCTGGTGCTGCTGATCGGGCTCAGCACGGGCCTCATCGCGGTGAAGGGCACGTACCTGAATTTCGTGAAACCGGCGCTGCTGCCGTGGCTGGTGGTCGCCGCCGTCCTGCTGGTGGCGCTGGCTCTGGTGTGCCTGGTGCGGGACCTGCGCCACGGGCCACCGAGCGGACATCACCACCGGGGGGTGCTGGCGTGGCTGCTGCTGCTACCGGTGGCGCTGACCGCGTTCGTCACCGTGCCGCCGATGGGCGCGGTCGGTGCCGAGACGGTGACCGCGGCGGTCGCGCCGCCGCAGCGGGCCTTTCCGCCACTGCCGGCCGACGGGGTGGTGCCGCTACCGGAGGTCGTGCTGCGGGCGGCCGCTGATTCGACGAAAAGCCTTGAGGGCCGGACCATCACCGTCACCGGGTTCGTCATGGGTGACCATCTGGCCCGCGTCGTGATCGTGTGTTGCGCCGCCGACGCGCAACTGGCCCGTGTCCGGCTGACCGGCGCCATCGGTTCGCACCCGGACGACACCTGGCTGAAGGTGCAGGGCAAGGTGATACCCGGGTCGTCCAGCCCGTCCACGAATTTCGTCCCGACCATGGAAGTGACCAGTGCCGACCCAATTCCCAAGCCCCGCAACACCTACGCGTACTGACGCCCAGGCCCTGCTCGAACAACTCGCCGGCCCCGGTGCCGTGCTGCGCGACGACCAGTGGGTGGCCATCGAAGCCTTGGTGGTGCAGGGCCGGCGGGCGCTGGTGGTGCAGCGCACCGGGTGGGGGAAGTCCGCGGTGTACTTCATCGCCGCCAAATTGCTTCGGGCGGCCGGCCGCGGTCCGACGGTGATCGTCTCGCCGCTGCTGGCGCTGATGCGCAACCAGGTGGCCTCGGCCGAGCGGGCCGGGGTGCGGGCAGCGACCATCAACTCGAGCAACGTCACCGAATGGGATGAGGTCCACCGGCGCGTAGCAGCCGGTGACCTCGACGTGCTGCTGGTCAGTCCGGAACGATTGAACAATCCCGACTTTCGGGACGCGGTGCTGCCGGCGCTGGCCGCCGACGCTGGGCTGGTCGTGGTCGACGAGGCACACTGCGTCTCGGACTGGGGCCATGACTTCCGGCCGGACTACCGGCGCATCCGCACGCTGATCGGCGAGCTGGGTGCGGGCATACCGGTTCTCGCCACCACCGCGACCGCCAATGACCGCGTGGTGCAGGACGTGGCCGCGCAGTTGGGCGTCGGCGGTGCCGACAAAGACACCCTGGTGCTGCGCGGCGGGCTCGACCGCGAGTCACTGCGGCTGTCGGTGGTGCAGGCCGGGGGACCGGCCCAGCGCGCGGCATGGCTTGCGGCGCATCTCGATTCGCTGCCCGGCTCGGGCATCGTCTACACCCTGACGGTGTCGCAGGCCCACGACATCGCCGCGCTCCTGCGTGAACAAGGCCACATCGTGGCCTCCTACACCGGTTCCACCGAGGCCGCCGAACGCGAACAGCTGGAAGCCGACCTGCTGAACAACCGGGTCAAGGCATTGATCGCCACCTCCGCGCTGGGCATGGGATTCGACAAACCGGACCTGGGTTTCGTGGTGCACCTGGGTGCGCCGTCGTCGCCCATCGCGTACTACCAACAGGTGGGCCGTGCCGGTCGTGCCACCGCCAGCGCCGAGGTGATCTTGCTGCCGGGCAAAGAGGACGCCGACATCTGGCGCTACTTCGCCTCCGTCGCTTTCCCATCGGAACCCTTGGTGCGCAAGGTGATCGGGGAACTGGAGCCGGACCGGGCGCTGTCCACAGCCGCGCTGGAACCGCTGGTCGACCTCAACCGGTCCCGGCTGGAGATGGTCCTCAAGGTCCTCGACGTCGACGGTGCGGTGCGCCGCGTCAAGGGCGGCTGGATCAGTACCGGTGAGCCGTGGTCGTACGACGAAGAGCGCTATCGGAACCTGGACGCCGCGCGGCAGCGTGAGCAGCAGGCGATGCTCGACTACCAGGCGACCACCGAGTGCCGAATGGTGTTCCTGCGCAGTCAACTCGACGATCCCGAGCTCGACGGCAACGGCTGCGGCCGGTGCGACAACTGCGCCGGCTCGCACTACACAGCTGACGTCGACGCCGAGGCCGCGTCGACAGTGCGGGACCAGCTGATGCGTCCCGGTGTCGAGATCGCGCCGCGCAAGCAGTGGCCAACAGGGTTGGGCTCCTTGGGAATTGCGCTCTCCGGTCGGATTGCGGGCGGTGCCGAACCGGGCCGCGTGATCGGGCGGCTCACCGACCTCGGTTGGGGTGCACGCCTGCGACAACTGCTCGACGGGCCGGATGGCGAGGTGCCCGACGCCGTCGTGCAGGCGGCCGTTGCGGTGCTCAAGGCCTGGAACTGGAAGGAACGTCCGGTGGCGGTGCTGGGGCTGGATTCCGAACATCACCCGCAATTGATCGGCTCGCTGGTGACCCGGTTGGCGGAACTGGGCCGGTTGCAGAACTTGGGCACGCTGTACTACCGGCCGCAGCGGCGGCCCGTGACGGCGGCCAATTCTGCGTACCGCGTTGCGGCGCTGGTGGATTCGTGGGAGGTGCCGACGCTGGACGTGAGCGGTCCGGTACTGCTGGTCGACGATCTGGTCGACACCGGCTGGACCATGACCATGGCGACGCAGGTGCTGCGTGCTGCCGGGGCGCCCGCAGTGCTGCCGTTCGCGATCGCGTCGGTCAGCTGAGTCGGCTACGGCCGGCGCAGGCCTAGTTGATCGACCACCGCGTTGACGCCACGCAGGTGGATATCGTTGCGGCGCATCGTGTCCCACTGCCCGCGGGTCATGGTGAACTCCAGCATGGTGTCGAGCACACCACGCCGTGACTGCCGGGACGATCCCGTCTGCGCATAGGGTAGTGACCGCGTGACACCGAGCGACGCCGCGTTGTCGTGCCAGGCCGCGGTACGCGCCAGGTCGGCGTCGAACCCAGCGAAGATCAGGTGCAGCGCTGCCGCCCGCATCTCCCGGCCGAGGCCGCGGCCCTGATGGCGACGGCCCAGCCAGGACCCGGTGGACACGGTCCGGCGGGTGGGGAAGCCGTCGGCAGTCACGGCGCACACGCCGACGGCGTCGTCACCGGCGATGACGGCCATCGGCACGTCCCAATGCTCCGTCGAGACCTCGGCGCGGGTCTGCCGGAAGTACTGCACGGTGTTGCGCTCCAGCTCGGGAGGGACCGCGTCGGTCCACGGGACCGCGAACGGCATCGCGGCCGGATCGTGGATGCCTTCGGCGGCCAGGCGGGCAAGTTCGTCGGCCAGGCCCTCGGTGACGTGGCACAGCCGCAGAACCGGGGTGATCACCTCCAGGTCCGCCAGTGACCAGGGCGAAGGGCGCATGCCCAATACCAACACAGCCGAGCTAATTCACGAAAGTGAATATTTGCCGCTTCCAACCGTGCTGACCTGCAACTTCGGTCGCTTGTGTAACAGCAGCACCGTGGCGAGCGAAATTACCCCCAGAGGCCGGGGAAGACCGATGCGGCCAGGACCAAGGAGGACTCCATGACTCGTGCCGTGACGTTCGGCCGTTCCACTCTCGGATTCATCGCTCTGGGCGCTGCCTGCGCCGCGATTGCCACGCCCCAGGTGCACGCTGATCCGGTGAGCCCGACATCGCCGACCACCTCGGCCACCGCGTCGCCGACCACGACGGCGACCACCGCCGCGACCCCGACCACCTCGGCTACGCCGACCACGTCGACCACGGCGCCGTCGACCACCACGACCACCACGGTGGCGCCGGCCGCCACCGTCGCCGACTGCAGCACCGCGACGCTGTCCAAGACCATCAGCACGGTGACCCTGCAGCTCTCGGACTACTTCGCCGCGCACCCGGATGCCGACGCGGCGCTGCTCGACGCCACCCGGCAGTCGGCATTCGCCGCCATGAGCCAGTTCGACAGCTACTTCAAGGCCCACCCCGACGAGGCCGACGCGCTGCGCGGCATCCAGGCTCCGCTGGCCGCCTACAAGGACCGCTGCGGCCTGCAGGTCGCGCCGACCGACGCCCTGGCAGTGCTGAACGGCGTCTAGCCGGGCTGCGACCCGCCCAGCTGCGCCGTCAGCGTCGCAGCTGCGGCGACCAGTCCACGTGCCCGCTTGGTGATCTCCGCATCGGTGAGGGCGTGGCCGATCTGCAGTGACAGCACCATCACCTGACGTTGATGATGGTCGAACACCGGCGCGGCGATGACGCTGATGTCGTGCTTGGACCGGCCGCTGGACTCGCTGGGCAGGTACACGCGCTCACCGATATCGGAGACGAGTTCGCCGAGCAGGACCCGCAATTCGTCGGGCAGGTTGCTCGACATGCCCGCCATCATGGCGTACAGCCGGCGGCCGCCGGGCGTCAGCCGTTCGACGAGATAGCCCGATTCGCGGCACTCGGCGATGACGCGCTCCAGTCGAGCACTGTCGGTGCGCAGCGGAATGGTGGGCTCCTTGGCCAGCCAGTCGCGCACGGCGCGCTCGTCCCACAGCACGAACATGAGCCCGACGGGCGGGGCGAACGGATAGCTCTGCCCGACCTGCACCGGCTCCGGACTCCCCGGCGGCGCAACGAGTTCCAGCAGCGTGATGCGATCGTCGATCACCGCCGACAGCGCCGCCGTGGCGTTGAACGCCTCTGACAGCCGGCGCAGTTCCGCTCGCGCGGCCGGGCTGATGCGCATGGACTCCTGCGCGGTGTGGCCCAGCGTGATCAACCGCGGGCCCAGCCGGTAGGTCTTCTCTGCGGCATCGCGCACCAGGTACCCGGCTTCGGCGAGGGTGGTGACGATGCCCAGGCACGTGGGCTTGCTGAGGTCGAGCCGGCGCGCCAACTCGGACAGCCCGAACTGCTCGTGGGGGTGCCGGGCCAGGAAATCGAGCACCGCGACGACGCGGGCGGTGGGCGGCGACGCGCGACCGGTGTCCGTCATGGCAAGCAATGTACGACAGCGGTCCAAATATGGACCGCCGTCGGGGGTTCTGCCACCCCGGCTGAGCTGCGCGGCATTGACGACGACTGCAACGCGTTCTACTCTTCAGTCGGAATATCTACCGATGCGTTCCAATATTGGAACGGAAGGGTGCCACCGAATGTTTTCGCAGTCGTTCGTCGACGCCGTCGCCGAGGCGGAGCGCCTCGTCGCCGCGGCGCCGTTCATCGAAACCGAGGCCGACCTGCTCGAAGGCCTGCAGTACCTCGCCGGTTGTATCGCGTCGTGCACGCACGTCGCCTTCGACTTCGACAAGGACCACCCGTTCCTGCACAGCGGCACCGGCCCGTTCGAGAAGATGGGCCTCGACAACCCCGACACCATGTACTTCGGCACCCGCGTGCAGCCGGGCCACGAGTACGTCGTCACCGGGCGTCGCGGCACCACCACCGACGTCAGCTTCCAGCTGCTCGGCGGTGAGTACACCGACGCCAACGTGCCGGACAGCGAGACGGCGTTCGACGACCGCAAGCTCGACATCGCCGAGGACGGCACGTTCGAGTGGCGGTTCACGCCGGCCACCCCGGCGCAGTTGGTGATCCGCGAGGTCTACAACGACTGGTCGGCACAGCGCGGCACGTTCGCGATCTCCCGCACCGACACCGCGGGCACCGCACCGGAGCCGTTGACCCGCGAGCTGATCGAGAAGCGCTACGCCGTCGCCGGCAAGCAGCTGGTGCAGCGGGTCAAGACCTGGCTGCAGTTCCCGAAGTGGTTCTACGACAACCTGCCGGTCAACACCCTGACCGCGCCGCGACTGACGCCGGGCGGCCTGGCCACGCAGTACTCGTCCGTCGGGCACTACGACATGACGCCGGACCAGGCCATGGTCATCACGCTGCCGGTGTCGGATGCGCCGTACCTGGGCTTCCAGCTGGGCAGCCTCTGGTACATCTCGCTCGACTACATCAACCACCAGACGTCGCTGAACGGCACCCAGGCGCAGGCGGATCCGGACGGCAAGATCCGGATCGTGGTGTCCGAGAACAACCCTGGCGTGACCAACTGGTGCGAGACGCTGGGCCATGCCAAGGGCTACCTGCAGTTCCGCTGGCAGCGGGTATCCCGCGAGCTGACGGCCGAGGACGGCCCGACGTGCGAGGTGGTGAGCCTCGACGAGGTGGCGGCGAAGCTGCCGTTCTACGAGAGCAACAAGATTTCCGACGAAGATTGGCGCGCGCGGATCGCGCTGCGGCAGAAGCTTATTGGCGAGAGGATGGTGGGCTGACCGTGAGCGGACTGCTGACGAGCAAGGTGGTGGTGATCAGCGGCGTCGGGCCCGGGCTCGGGACGACGCTGGCGCGCCGATGTGCGGAGAACGGCGCCGACCTGGTGCTGGTCGCCCGTACGGTGGAGCGGCTCGAGGTCGTCGCCAAGGAGGTGACGGCACTGGGCCGTCGCGCACTGGTGGTGGGCGCCGACATCACCGACGAGGAGCAGGTCGCCAACGTGGTGGCCCGCACCACGGCGGAGTTCGGCAAGGCGGACGTGTTGATCAACAACGCGTTCCGGGTGCCGTCGATGAAGCCCTTCGCGAACACGACGTTCGAGCACATGCGGGATGCCATCGAGCTGACGGTGTTCGGCGCGCTGCGGATGACGCAGGGCTTCACCCCGGCACTAGAGGCCGCCAAAGGCGCTGTGGTGAACGTCAATTCGATGGTCGTGCGCCATTCGCAGGCCAAGTACGGCGCCTACAAGATGGCCAAGTCGGCGCTGCTGGCCATGTCGCAGACCCTCTCGACCGAGCTGGGCGAGAAGGGCATCCGGGTGAACTCGGTGATGCCGGGCTACATCTGGGGCGAAACGCTGGAGGGCTACTTCGGTCATCAGGCGCAGAAGTACGGCACCACCGTCGAGCAGATCTATGCGGCCTCGGCCGCCGGCTCCGACCTCAAGCGGCTACCGACCGAGGATGAGGTGGCCTCTGCCATCCTGTTCCTGGCCAGCGACCTGTCCAGTGGCATCACCGGACAGTCGCTCGACGTCAACTGCGGGGAGTACAAGGCATGACGCGCACCAACGTCGGCACCGTCGAGGACCTGCACGCCTCGGCCGTCAAGGCCTGTGGCCTGGAGGACTTCGGCGGCGACGACGACAACTACCTGGAAGCCCTTGGCGTGCTGCTGGATTCGTACCAGCGGGAGGCCGACCTCACCGAGCTCGGCAGCAAGATGCAGCGGTTCTTCACCCGCAACGCGCTGGTGGCCCGCCTGGTGTCCAACGCCGCGTTCAAGCAGTACCCACAGCACGCCGACGTACCGATCGAGCGGCCCATCTTCGTCACGGGCCTGCCGCGCACCGGAACCACGGTGATCCACCGGCTCCTGACGGCCGACCCGCGGCACCAGGGCCTGGAGATGTGGCTCGCCGAGTTCCCGCAGCCGCGGCCGCCGCGCGAAACCTGGCCGGACAACCCGGTTTTCAGTGCGCTCGACGCCCGGTTCAAGCAGGCGCACGAGGAGAACCCCGACTACACCGGCCTGCACTTCATGACGGCCGACGAGGTCGAGGAATGCTGGCAGCTGCTGCGTCAGTCGCTGCACTCGGTGTCCTACGAGACGCTGGCGCACGTGCCGTCGTACGCCAAGTGGCTGGCTCAGCAGGATTGGACCAAGTCCTACCAGCGGCACCGCAAGAACCTGCAGCTGATCGGCTTGAACGAGCCCGAAAAGCGTTGGGTGCTCAAGAACCCCAGCCACCTGTTCGCGCTGGAGGCGCTGCTCAAGGTCTATCCGGATGCGCTCGTCGTGCAGTGCCACCGGCCGGCCGAGACCATCATGGCGTCGATGTGCTCGCTCGCGCAGCACACCACGGCCGGCTGGTCGAACACCTTCACCGGCAAGGTGATCGGTGAAGATGCGCTCGAAACCTGGTCGCGCGGGCTCGAGCTGTTCGACGCCGAGCGGGCCAAGCATGATCCCAAGCAGTTCTGCGACGTCGACTACTTCGAGTTCATCAAGGACCCCGTCGGCGCCGTCGAGGGCATCTACCGCACGTTCGACATCGAGTTCACCGACGCCGCGCGGCAGGCCATGACCGAGAGCCACGCCCAGACTCAGCAGGGCCCGCGGGCGCCGAAGCACACCTACTCGCTGTCCGATTACGGGCTGACCGAGGAACAGGTCAAGGAACGTTTCGCAAACCTGTAACCTGCTGTTTTCTTTGCTCAGCTAACGAACAGTGCGTGGGTGGGAATACCGGAAATCCCCTGATATTGACGCTGATGCTGTGAAAGAGTCCATGCTCATGGTCGATACATCACGTCGGAAGTTTGACCCCATGATGGCGGCGGTCGGCATGACCCACCGCCACATGGGCAAACTGGTGTCCAGCTATGGCTACCGGATTCTCACCAAGTTCCTCGGTGACGATCAGGCCCATTTCCTCAACTGGGGATACGAAGAGGATCCCCCGATGGGGATCGCGCTGGAGAGCGTCGACGAGATCGATCGCTACTCCATCCAGCTCTATCACCGCACGGCCGACCAGATCGACCTGGCCGGGAAAGACGTCCTCGAGGTCAGCTGTGGCCACGGTGGTGCGGCGTCGTACATCACCCGGTACATGAAGCCGGCGTCGTACACGGGGCTGGACCTCAACCCCGCGGGCATCGAGTACTGCCGCAAGCACCACCAGCTGCCCAACCTGAAGTTCGTGCACGGTGACGCGGAGAAGCTGCCGTTCCCGGACGAGTCGTTCGACGCCGTCATCAACGTCGAGGCCGCCCACCTGTACCCCCATTTTCCGCTGTTCCTCCGCGAGGTCGCGCGGGTGCTGCGGCCCGGCGGCCACTTCCTGTATGCGGACCTGCGCGGCTCCGGCGGCGGGCACCTGGAGAAGTGGGAGGCCGATCTGGCGGCCGGCCCGCTGCGCGAGGTGTCGCAGCGGTCCATCGAGCACGAGGTGCTGCGCGGTCTGGAGAAGAACTCCGTCCGGCACACGGACCTGATCCAGCGACACACACCAAGGCTCCTGCGCGGCGTCGCGAAGGACATCGCGGGCGTCCAGGGTGCACGGCTGTACCAGCAGGTCGAGCGCGGCGACATCTTCTACCGCATCTACGACCTGGTAAAGGACTGAACTCAGCCGTCACCGGGTGAGGGGGCGGTGGAGAATTCCTCCAGGCACCCCTCGGCGACCGCATGCCTGATGCTGTCGGACATCTTCGGGCACGATCTGCTGCGGCTGGGGTCGCCGCCTTCGGCACGGATCTCGCTGAAAAACGCGCACCGCTGCGTCGCCTCCGAATTCCACTGCACCGCAGTGTGTTCGGGCCCCAGCTTCTTGACGGCCACCGTCGAGTGGCAGAACCGGCAGTCCACCGGAACCAGTCCGGAGGTCAGGTACCGCCGGCGGTCGGCCGCGGTGGCCTCCCGGACCGCCGCCAGGCGCGCCGGGTCGTCGGCGAAATCCGGTGCCTTGGACCAGGATCCGTGGGCCGGCGAATCGGATGGGGCATGCGCGTGGTCATCGTCATCGCCATGCCCCATCAACTGCAGCATCGAACGGGCCAGGCTCTCGGCTTCGTCGGCGGTGCCGACAAATGGGCTCCGAGCCTGATCCCGTTCGTCGTTTGCAGTCATTAGGAGGACTGCGCTGATTCTTTTTCGGACGACTTGGCTTCAGCCTGCAAGCGCAGGTTCTCGGCGACCTCGCCCTGCCACTTCTCGTTGGCGGCCGTGGTGTCGATCTCCAGCTCGAAGCGGTCGGTCATGTCGGGCGTGATGTCGGCGACGTCGACGTAGAACTGCTGGTACCAACGGCGCATCTGGTAGACAGCGCCGTCTTCCTCGACCAGCAGCGGGTTGTCGATGCGGGTCTTGTGCTTCCAGATCTCGACGTCCTGCATGAAGCCCTTGCTGACACCGTCGGTCATGGCGTCGGCCAGCTTCTGGGTGGTCTTCTCGTCCATGCCCTTGGGCTTCTCGACGATGACGCCCCACTGCAGCACGAACGCGTCCTGGCTGACCGGGTAGTGGCAGTTGATCAGGATCGACTCGGCCTTGTAGCCGCTGTAGTTGTTGTGCAGCCAGTTGATCATGAACGACGGCCCGAAGTAAGAGGCCTCCGAGTCCAGGTGCGCCTCGCCGTACTGGGTGCCCATGCCACCGATGTCCGGCCGGCCCACGTTGTGCAGGTACTGGCTGGCGATGTGCCCCTCGAAGACGTTCTTGAAGTACGTCGGCAGGCCGTAGTGGATGTAGAAGAAGTGCGCCATGTCAGTGACGTTGTCGATGATCTCGCGGCAGTTGCTGCCCTCGATCAGCAGCGAGTTCCACTGCCAGTCGGTCCAATCGTCGCTGTGGAATTCGGGGATCTCGGGGATCCGCACTTCTTCCTGCGGCGGGTTGCCCTCGTGGTCGTGCCAGACGAACAGCAGGCCGCCGCGGACGTCGGTGTGCCAGGCGCGGGTGCGGGCCAGGCGCGGGGTGCGCTTGGCGTAGGGCACCAGCTGGCACTTGCCGTCGCCGCCCCAGCGCCAGTCGTGGAACGGGCACGCGACGGCGTCGCCCTTGATGGTGCCCTGGGACAGGTCGCCGCCCATGTGCCGGCAGTAGCCGTCCAGGATCTTCAGGTCACCGTTCGAGTCTGCGAACACCACCAATTTGGTGCCGAATGCCTCGAACGAGTGCGGCTTGCCGTCCAGGAAGTTCTTCACAGGACCCACGCAGTGCCACCCACGGGCAAAGCGGTCCGGCAGTGCGCCGGTATCGATCTCGCGAACCCCCGCGGTTTCGGTGCTCACCTTGGCCTCCCAATCTGTGCCTAGTAACTAGAACACGTTACAGTTTTTCCTCGGTGCAGCGCAATGCAAGTGTCCCCACCTGCGGTGTATTGCGAGGGTGAGCGAAGCGACGGGGTAGGTTTTGACCATGCCGCTTTACTCCTTCGAGGGCCGAAGCCCGGTCGTCGACCCCACGGCCTTCATCGCCCCCACCGCCGTCCTGATCGGCGATGTCCGCGTCGAGGCCGGGGCATCGGTGTGGTTCAACGCGGTACTGCGCGCCGATTACGCGCCTGTCGTCATCCGGAACGGTGCAAACGTGCAGGACGGGTCCGTGCTGCACGCTCCGCCCGGCATTCCGGTCGACATCGGGCCCGGCGCGACCATCGCCCACCTGTGCGTCGTGCACGGCGCCCATGTCGGTGCCGAAGCGCTGATCGCCAACAACAGCACCATCCTCGACGGCGCGGTGATCGGCCGCCGCAGCCTGGTCGCGGCCCATTCGCTGGTGGTGGCCGGCACCAAGATCCCGGACGAGGTACTGGTGGTGGGCTCACCGGCCAAGATCCGCGGTCCGATCGCCGGCACCGGTGCACAGACCTGGGTGGACACCAATCCCGCGGCTTATCGGGAGTTGGGGCAGCGCTATCTGACGGGGCTGGGCGAACTCTAGGCGACCAACTCGAGCGGGTGTTTGCGTTTGGCTGGGAACCGGGTGGGTCCGGTGCGAGACTGGGCGGATGAAGTTGACGGTGTTCTCGGTTGCCGGCGGCATTGCGTTCCTGCTCGCCCCTGCAGCACAGGCGGCGCCGCCGCCGAACTTCCCGGACTTCACCGGCTTTGCCGTGGTGACCGACACCCATCAGGACACCTACCACGGTGAGTCGCTCCGGGTGGTCAGGTTCGCCACGCCAGACGGGGTGTTCTGCGGCATCAGCGCGCTGGGCCAGGTCGGTAATTCGGTGCGCTGCTATGGCCGGATCCCGGGACTGCAGGCGGTGGCCGTCACCACCGACCGGTATTCGCCGTCACCATGTGATTTCGGTGTGGCACAACTGCATGCGGCGTCGCCGGGCGTGCTCAGTCAGGTCAGTGGCGACTGTCCGACCGACCTGGCGGGCAGCGCACCGCTGGCGGTGGGACAGAAGGTCGTGGTGGGATCGGCCACCTGTGGCGTCGCGGCCGGCGATGTCACCGCGTGCCTGGACAAGACCGACGGGGGTCACGGCTTCGTGCTGACGCCCGCGGGTTCCTGGACGTTCTGACTGCGCTTCAGGCCAGTGCGCCCAGCCCGGCGCAGTAGGTGTCGACGTCGATGTCGACCGGGTTGAACGCGCTGAGCACGATGTAGCCGGCGACGGCGGCGGCGACGGCCCGGGCCGCGTCGTCGGCGCGGGTCGGGGTGGTCCACCTGGTGGCGGCGCGACGGAAGATCTCCAGTTGGCGCGCGAAGCTCGCGGTGACCACGGCCTGTGTCTCGGGCCGGGTCTGGGCGTGCGCCCAGCCCTGGACCGCCAGCCGAAACAGATCGACACCCTCTGTGTGGCAACGGAATTGGCGTAACTTTTCCAGCAGGGACCGGAGGAAATCCAGGCCGCTGGTGCTTTCGTCCAGGCCGACCTCGGCGGCAAGGGTCTCGAACTCGGCCATCGACCCGGTGATGGCGGCACGGATCATGTCGTCTTTCGACGCGAAGTACCGGTACATCAGCCCGGCCGATACCCCGGCCTCGGTGCGGATGTTCTCCATCGACGTGCCCTCGACGCCGAGTCGGGTGAAACAGCGTCGGGCGGCGTCGACGAAGCGGTCCGACTGGGCTTGACGATGGTCGTCGCTGACCTTGGGCATGCCGCCGATTCTACGTGAATAAACATTCACTATTGACGAGGCGGGCGCTTGGCGATAAAAATGAATGAACATTCATTGAAAGGGGTCGGCGATGACCGTCACCAAGGTGCACCACCTCAACTGCGCCTCGATACAGGGGATTTCGGTGCTCGGACAGCATCTGGTCTGCCATGTACTACTGCTGGAGACCTCCGACGCCGGACTGGTCCTGGTCGACACCGGACTGGGCAGCGCCGACTACCAGGACATGCCCTCGCGGCTGGGCTGGGAATTCGCCAAGGTCTACGCCCGCGCGCTGGTCGACCCGTCGCTGGCTGCCATCGAGCAGATCAAGGAGTTGGGCTTCGATCCGCGCGACGTCCGGCACATCGTGCAGACCCACCTGGACCTCGACCATGTCGGCGGGCTCAGCGACTTCCCGGACGCGTTGGTGCACGTGCATGCCACCGAACTCGACGCCGCCCAGCGCCGGGCCGGGATCCGTGGCAAGCGGCGCTACCGGCCGAAGATGTTCGCGCACAACCCGAAATGGCGAACCTACGCCGCCACCGGCGAGCCATGGCTGGGCTTCGACGCAGTCCGTGGACTGGAAGATCTCGGCGAGGACATCCTCATGGTGCCGCTGTTCGGGCACACCCACGGCCACTCCGGCATCGCGGTCAACGGCCCCGACGGCTGGTTGTTGTCCTGCGGCGACGCGTATTTCGATGCCCGTGAGGTCAAACTTCCGCAGCGCCGCTGCGGTATCGGCCCGGAACTCTTCCAATTGCTGGTGACCACCGAACGCGCCAACCGCCGCGACAACCAGGATCGACTGCGGGCGCTGAACGCCGATCATCCCGAAGTGGCCACCTTCTGCGGACACAACCCGTTCGAATACCTGGATCTGGTGGAGAAAGCCGGGCAGTCCCCGCGCGGTATCTCACCCACCCGGCGCTTTCGTCCGGAGAACCGGGCCATCGGCCGCGGCGATCGGCGGGTGAGTACCCGATGATCGATTACCGCAGCACCACCGCCCTGATCACCGGCGCCAGTTCGGGATTGGGCGCACAGTTGGCCCGGCGCCTGGCCGCTCGGGGCGCGAACCTGATCCTGGTGGCCCGGCGCACCGACCGGCTCGACGAGCTCGCGGCCGAGCTCGGGGGCAGTGTCCAGGTCGCCGTCTACGGCCACGACCTGGCGCAGCCGGGCGCGGGTGCGGTTCTGGCACAACGGATCGACGCGGACGGACTGACCGTCCACACCCTGATCAACAACGCCGGCACCGGCGTGCACGGCGACTTCATCAGCGCGGATCCGGCGGCGTTGATGACCGAAATCCAGCTCAACGTGGTGAGTCTGGTCGAGTTGACCAGAGCCCTACTGCCACAGCTGTCGCGCGGTCGCGGCGCACTGGTCAACATCGCCAGCACCAGCGCCTACCAGCCGACCCCGGCGATGGCCGTCTACGGCGCCGGCAAGGCCTTCGTGCTCAGCTTCACCGAAGCGCTCGCCTACGAGACCCGGCGCAGCCGGCTGCGGGTGCTCGCGGTGTCGCCCGGACCCATGCACACCGAGTTCTTCGACAAGCTCGGCACCACCCGACCGGGAGTCGGCCGCTGGCAGACACCCGATGACGTCGCGGAATTCACGCTGCGGACCCTGGATCGGCGCTGCCCGCCACCGAGTGCCATCGCCGGCGCACTCAATGCCATGCCGGTGTTCTTCTCTCGCTTCACCCCACGACGGGTCGTGTTGGCCCTCACCGGCCGCATGGTCGGTGCCTGACCTGAAAGGAATTCCGATGTCACTGCTGCATGCTCTCCGCCCGACGGACCCACGTCGCGCACCGCGCCAACCCCAGATCACGCTGCCGCCGGGCAATTGGCACGAACTGGATCATCCGCGCCGGATCCCGCCGCTGTCCCGTCCGGAACTGACATGGTGGCAGCGGGCGTTCCTGGCCGCCATCCGGATCGGTGCCGGCGACAGCTACGACTACACCTGTTTCCTGGTGACCGCCAGGCTGGGCCGGGCGTTTCCGCTGCACACCCTGTTCTTCACCCAGCTGCTGCAACACGGCGCAATTGCCCAGGCGGACAACGAATGTGTGGTGGTGCGGGTGGCCTGGCGGATGGGTTGCCAGTACGAGTACGCCCACCACACCCGGATGGCGCTGGAACTGGGCGTCCCGCGGGCGACCGTCGAATCATTGACCAACGAGGACGACCCCGACTGGGCACCTCGGCTGCGGACGCTGCTCGAGGCGGCCGATGAATTGATCGCCACCAAGAACCTGTCGGCGGCCAGGTTCGACGCGCTACGGCGCGAACTCGATGACGATCAGATCTTCCAATTCACCACGCTGGTCGGCCATTACGTGATGGCGAGCATGATGCTCGGGGTGGCGGGCGTCCAGCTGGAGCCGGCCTTCGAGTTGGCCGTTCAGACCGGCCGGGCGGTGGCCGCCGAACGCTCGACCTCCCAGTAGGCACGCAACGCCACCATCTGCCCGGCGGCGTTCACCCGATAGGTGAACACTCCTTCGGTGGTGATCTGATGCCCGCCCATGGTGGTGACGATGCGGCCGATGTTGGCCTCCTCGTCACCACACTGGTAGGTCTGCTCGAAGTGGAAATCCAGCTGGTCGGTCGGGGCAATGGCCTTGTCCCAGAATGCCGCAATGGCTTCCTTGCCGCGATGGCCGGTGCCCTCGGGATCGAAGAACGACGGACCGATCGGGTCCTGCACGATGGCGTCGTCGGCGAACACCGACAGCCACGCCTCTTTGTCCCGGGCGGCCACCGCCGCGCGGGAGCGGCACCCGGCCAGATGTGCGGGGTGATTCGGATCGGTGACGGTCATGTCAGTCCTGCCAGCCGGAGTGGATGTGGATGTCGGCGTACCGCTTGAGCGAATCCTTCTTCTTCTCGACCCACGGCGTCTCGGCGTTCCACATCCGCGAACCATCCGGGGTGTACGGATAGTCCGCGGCCTGGGACTCCATGTAGAACAGCGAGTCCGGCAACGCGATCGCGTCGAACCCGACGTCCTCGGCGGTCTTGGCGATCTCGATGATGTCCTCGATCGGACCCATCGCCACGCTGACGGTGTACTTCATCCTGGGCATCAGGCAGGCTTGTCCGCCGACACCACCCACATCGAGTAGTACTGTGCGCCACCGCCATACGCGTGGCCCAGCGCCTTGCGGGCACCTTCGACCTGGTGGTCGCCGGCCTTGCCCATGACCTGGATGGCCGACTCGGCGAAGCGGATCATGCCCGACGCGCCAATGGGATTGGAGCTCAGCACACCGCCGGAGGCATTGAAGGGGATCCTGCCGCCGATGGCGGTCTCGCCGGCCTCGGTGAGCTTCCAGCCCTCACCTTCCGCGGCGAAGCCCAGGTTCTCCAGCCACATCGGCTCGAACCACGAGAACGGCACATAGACCTCGGCACAGTCGATCTCGTCGATCGGGCTGGTGATGCCGGCGTCGCGCCACAGGGCTGCGGCCGCGTCGCGGCCGGCCTGCGGGTTCACCTGGTCGCGGCCCGAGTAGGCCAGCGGCTCGGTGCGCAGCGCCGTGGCGTGGATCCAGGCCACCGGATGTCCCTCGGCCACGCGGGCGTCGGCTACTTCCTCGTTGCCGATCACCAGGGCTGCGGCGCCGTCCGACGACGGGCAGGTCTCATCGAAACGGATTGGGTCCCACAGCATCTGGGAGGACATCACCTTCTCGACGGTGATATCGGGCTGGTGCAGGTGCGCCAGCGGGTTCTTGGCGCCGTTGAGCCGGTCCTTGACCGCCACCATGGCGCCGATGTGGCT
The DNA here is from genome assembly GCF_001905655.1 of Mycobacterium sp. ST-F2. GTDB lineage: Bacteria > Actinomycetota > Actinomycetes > Mycobacteriales > Mycobacteriaceae > Mycobacterium. Next base: position 48,863 of record NZ_JMHT01000034.1, on the reverse strand, counting down.
CGGCGCCCCGGAACGACGGATGTAGGCGCGCACGTGCGGCGCGAAGTAACCGCCCGCGCCCGCGCCGACGGGCTTGGTGAACGGCACCGGAATCGACAGCGCCCACATGGCGTTCGACTCCGACTGCTTCTCCCAGGCCATGGTCAGCACCCGGCGGTACTTACCGGACTTGACCAGGCTGGCGGCGACGATCGCGGTCGAGCCACCCACCGAACCGGCGGTGTGCACGCGGATCAGCGGCTTGTTGGTGGCGCCCGTGGCGTCGGCCATGAACAACTCGGGCATCATGACGCCCTCGAAGAAGTCCGGTGCCTTGCCGACGACGACGGCGTCGATATCGGCCATCGTGCAACCGGAATCGGCGAGGGCGCGGTCGATGGCTTCGCGCACCAGGCCGTTCATCGAGACGTCAGAGCGCTTGGCGACGTACTTGGTCTGTCCGGTGCCGAGGACCGCAGCGAGATTCTTGGCCATGGCTACTTACCCTCCAGAACGGCAATCAGATTCTGTTGCAGCGCAGGACCACTCGTGGCGTGCGCCAGCACGCGGTTCGCCGATCCGTTGAAGATGTGCTCGGCGGCGAAGCCGATACGTTCCAGACCGGCCGAGAACATCGGGTTGGCGGCCAGGGCGCCACCGGACGGGTTGATCTTCGTCGACGCACCGAGCCCGATGGCCTCTTTGAGGATCAGCTGCTGGTGGCTGAACGGCGCGTGCAATTCGGCGATGTCGATCGAACCGGCGTCGCCGCCCGTGGCGACCTGCGCCGAAGCGGCAGTCGAGGGCGAGGTCGTCAGGTCCCGCGCACCCAGGACCGGGGTCTCGATACGGTGCTCGAAACCGGTGATCCATGCCGGGTTTTCGCGCAGCTCCCGCGCCTTGTCTGCCGACGCCAGCACGATCGCGGACGCACCGTCGGTGATCGGGGCGATGTCGTGGCGGCGCAGCGGATCGGCGAAGAACGGCCGGTCCAGCAGCTCACTCACGCTGGCGGCCGACTCGAGCCGGTCCACACGCGGCGACGCGGCGAACGAGTCCAGCGCCACCTGCGCCATGTCCTCGGCCGTCCACTTGCCGGCGTCCAGCCCGAAGCGGGCCTGCAGGCCCGCCATCGACACGGCATCGGGCCACAGCGGCGCGACGGTGTACGGGTCGGTCTGCAGGGCCAGCACGCGGCGCAGCGTGCCGGCGCTGCCCTTACCGAAGCCGTAGACCAGCGCGGTGTCGACCTCGCCCGTCAGGATCTTGATGTAGGCCTCGTACAGCGCCCAGGCCGCGTCCATCTCCACGTGCGATTCGTTGATCGGCGGGATGGCGCCGATCGAGTCGATGGCCGAGATGAACGAAAATGCCCGGCCGGCAAGGTAATCCGAGGAACCGGAGCACCAGAATCCGATATCGGCCTGCTTCAGGCCCAACTCGGCGTACAGCTTTTGGAAACACGGCATCAGCATCTCGACGCCGTTGGTGGTGCCGTCGGTGCGGCGCACATGCGGGGCATGCGCGAACCCGACGACCGCTACGTCACTGGAAGTCATTGTGGCAGTTCCCTTTACAGGTGGTGCTTGTACGAGTCGTAGTCGGCGTCAGGTTCGCCGGACGGTTTGAAGTGCGAGATGTTGTCGATGCCCAGGCCCCACTCCTCGCGGGGCTTCCACACCGCCTCCACCCGCATGCCCATCCGGACGTCAGCCGCGTCGATCTCGGTGACCAGGTGCAGGAACGGGATGTCGGCACCGTCGAGCAGCACGTAGGCCGCCACATACGGCGGCTTGATGCGCTGGCCGGCGAACGGGATGTTGATGATCGCGAACGTCGTCACCGTGCCGCGGTCGACCAGCTCGACGAACTCGTCGAGTTCCAGGCCCGTGGCCGGGTCGGCCTCCTTCGGCGGGAACAGCACGGGGCCGGGCTTGCCGTCGCGGCCGACCTTGGTGCGGCCGCCGAGCAGCTTGCCCTCCTGCAGGCCGCGCAGGAACACGGTCTCGGGATGTGAAGCGGTGTGCTGGATTTCGATGGACGACGGCACGACCAGCATCGTCACGGGGTCGCGATGGTCGTCCGGCAACGGCTCCTCTGCGTCTTCCCCGGGAACGAAGTAGGCGATGTCGGTGATCGCGCCGACGGGCTCGTCGACCCACTGGATGCGGACCCGGTCACCGGACTTGAGGGAACCTTCGGGAGCGTCGACCGCGTGCAACAGCGGGGTGTCCGCGCCGTCGAGCTTGATCAGCGCCCAGGCGAAAGGACGCTGCAGGGGCTGGCCCTCCAGGGGCTCGGGCTGCCAGGTCCACGACACCACGGTGCCGACGCTGGAAACCGGAACCACCTCGGTCAGGGCCTCGTACGTGACAGGGTCATACTCGGCGGGCGGGACGTGTACCCGGCCGTCCGACCCGCGGGTGCCGACGACGCGTCGTCCGCGCAGCGCGGTGAAGAACTGACTCAGGACCGGACCGACTGAACGGGTGTAGTCGAATGACAGTTTCAGCGGAGCTGAAAGGGGCGGCTCATGGCCTGCCATCTGGGCTGGGCTGCTTTGGCTAGCGCTCACGGCATCGAGTAGAACAGGTTCTAACAATCGTGGCAAGCATGCGCGGGAAGGCAACGCTATGAAACTCGGTTTGCAGCTCGGATACTGGGGCGCCAAGGCGCCCACCGACCACGCGACACTGGTCGCGGCCGCGGAGGAAGCCGGGTTCGACACCGTCTTCACCGCCGAGGCCTGGGGCTCGGATGCCTACACGCCGCTGGCCTGGTGGGGCCGGGAAACCACGCGTATGCGCCTGGGTACCTCGGTGATCCAGATGTCAGCCCGCACGCCCACGGCGTGCGCCATGGCGGCGCTGACCCTCGACCACCTGTCGGGCGGCCGCCACATCCTGGGCCTCGGCGTCTCGGGACCGCAGGTCGTCGAGGGCTGGTACGGCCAGAAATTCCCGAAGCCGTTGGCCCGCACCCGCGAATACATCGACATCCTGCGCCAGGTCTGGGCCCGCGAAGCCCCGGTGACCAGTGCCGGTCCGCACTACCCGCTGCCGCTCTCGGGGGAGGGCACCACTGGTCTGGGCAAGCCGCTCAAGCCGATCACCCATCCGCTACGCGCGGATATCCCGGTGATGCTCGGCGCCGAAGGGCCCAAGAATGTCGCGCTGGCCGCTGAGATCGCCGACGGCTGGCTGCCGATCTTCTACTCGCCGCGGATCTCCGGCATGTACAACGAATGGCTCGACGAGGGCTTTGCCCGTCCGGGTGCCCGCCGGACCCGCGAGACGTTCGAAATCTGTGCCACCGCGCAGATCATCGTCACTGACGACCGGCCGATGGTCATGGAGATGATGAAGCCGCACCTCGCGCTCTACATGGGTGGCATGGGGTCGGAGGACACCAACTTCCACGCCGAGGTGTACCGCCGCATGGGCTACTCCGAGGTGGTCGACGACGTCACCAAGTTGTTCCGCAGCGACCGCAAAGACGAGGCCGCCAAGGTCATTCCGGACGAGCTGGTCGACGACTCCGCGATCGTCGGCAACCTTGACTACGTCAAGGAGCAGATCAAGGCCTGGGAGGCCTCGGGCGTGACCATGATGGTGGTCGGGGCCAAGTCGGTCGAGCAGATCAACCAGCTGGCTGAATTGGTCTAGTTCGCTCCGCGAACTGTCGTAAAGCTGTCGTTTTGGCACGCCAAGGTGCAGTTTTGCGCCTGCTCGCAAACAGCGCAGTAGACACTTATTGCAAAGTGTCTAGAACCTGTTCTAGATTTGTGCTGTGACTGACGCCACCGGGTCTACGCCCTCGCAACACACCATTGCGGGCACCGTGCTGACCATGCCGGTGCGCGTTCGCAAAGCGACGCAGCACATGGCGATGTTTTCGGTCGACGCCGATGCTGCGCAACGCATGATCGACTACAGCGGCCTGCAGGTGTGCCAGTATCGCCCGCGCCGGGCGGTGGCAGTGCTGACGTTGATGCACTTCGTTGACGGCGACCTTGGCCAGTATCACGAATACTCCACCAATGTCATGGTGAACCCGCCGGGATCGAACGCGTCGGGCCTGCGGGCCCTGCAGTCGGCCGGAGCGTTCGTCCATCACATGCCCGTAGACCAGGCCTTCACCCTCGAGGCCGGCCGGAACATCTGGGGCTACCCAAAGGTGATGGCGGACTTCAACCTTCGGGGTGGCAAGAACTTCGGCTTCGACGTCACCATCGATGGCCAATTCGCTGTCGGGATGGATTTCCGGCCAGGATTCCCGGTGCCCGCGCCGTCCAAACCGCAACAGTCGCCGACGTACTCGCATCTCGATGGCATCACCCGGGAGACTGCGGGCGTATGGCTGCCGTCCGGTGTGCGGTACCGGCCTGGCGGCGTGACGGTGCGCCTGGGTGACCACCCGTATGCCCGCGAACTCGCGGCGCTCGGATTGCCGAAACGCGCCATGCTTTCCGGTTCCGCTGACAACGTAGACATGACCTTCGCCGATGCTCAGGAGATCAAGTGACAAGTGTTATCACCCGCCCCGACGTTGACCTGGCCGACGGCCGGTTCTATGCCGACCGGGCAGCTGCACACGAGGCCTACCGCTGGATGCGGGCCAACGAGCCGGTGTTCCGCGACCGCAACGGACAGGCCGCGGTGACGACGTACCAGTCTGTGCTCGACGCCGAGCGCAACGCCGAGCTGTTCTCCAACGCCGGCGGTATCCGTCCCGACCAGCCGGGTATGCCCTACATGATCGACATGGACGACCCGGCGCACCTGGTGCGCCGCAAGCTCGTCAACGCCGGTTTCACCCGCAAGCGCGTCATGGACAAGGTGCCGTCCATCGGGCGCCTGGTCGACGCGCTGATCGACAACGTCTGTGAGAAGGGCGAGGCCGACTTCGTCAACGATCTGGCCGCTCCGCTGCCCATGGCCGTCATCGGCGACATGCTCGGTGTGGTGCCCGATGAGCGCGAGATGCTGCTCAACTGGTCCGACGAGTTGGTGTCGGGGCTGTCGTCGCACCTGGACGAATCGTCGATCCAGAAACTGATGGAAACCTTTGCGGCATATACCGCTTTCACGATGGACGTCATCAAGGACCGCCGGGCGAACCCGACCGACGACCTCTTTTCGGTGTTCATCAACTCCGAGGTCGAAGGTCAGCGCCTGAGCGACGACGAGATCGTCATGGAGACGCTGCTGATCCTGATCGGCGGCGACGAGACCACGCGGCACACGCTGTCCGGCGGCACCGAGCAGCTGATGCGCAACCGCGACCAGTGGGACCGGCTCGTGGCCGACCCGTCGCTGATGCCCAGTGCCATCGAGGAGATGCTGCGTTGGACCTCGCCGATCAAGAACATGTGTCGCACGCTGACCGCTGACACCGTGTTCTACGGCACCGAGCTGAAAAAAGACGAGAAGGTCATGCTGATGTTCGAGTCGGCGAACTTCGACGGCGAGCAGTTCGAGAACCCCGACGAGTTCCACATCGACCGGAATCCCAACAGCCACTTGGCTTTCGGTTTCGGTACCCACTTCTGCATGGGCAACCAGCTGGCCCGCCTCGAGCTGCGCCTGATGACCGAGCGGCTGCTGCAGCGCCTGCCCGATCTCCGCTTGGCCGAGGGTGCGGAGATCCCGCTGCGCGCCGCCAACTTCGTCAGCGGCCCCGAGGCCATGCCGGTGGTGTTCACTCCGACGGCGCGGGTGCTGTAGCGCCGGTTCGCGGGTCCAATGTGAGGATTGTGCAAGGAATCGGCAGGTTTTGGGGTGCGGTGTAGCGTCTGCCGTCGATGATTGGCCGTATGACCACAACGATGATCCCGTCGAGCAAGGCGGAGAACCGCCGCGCGATCTGGAACACCATCCGGGGATCCTCGGGCAACCTGGTGGAGTGGTACGACGTCTACGTCTACACGGTGTTCGCCACCTACTTCGAGAAGCAGTTCTTCGATGAGGCCGACCAGAATTCGACGATCTACGTCTACGCGATCTTCGCCGTCACCTTCCTGACCAGGCCGGTGGGCTCGTGGTTCTTCGGCCGGTACGCCGACCGTCGGGGCCGTCGGGCCGCACTGACGTTCAGCGTGTCACTGATGGCGTTGTGCTCCATGGTGATTGCGCTGGTGCCCGGGCGGGCGACCATCGGGGCGGCCGCGCCGGTCGTGCTCATCCTGTGCCGGCTGGTGCAGGGCTTTGCCACCGGCGGCGAATACGGCACGTCGGCGACGTACATGTCAGAAGCGGCGACGCGCGAGCGCCGGGGCTTCTTCTCGTCGTTCCAATACGTGACACTGGTCGGCGGGCACGTGCTGGCACAGTTCACCCTGCTGATCATCCTGACCGTGCTCACCAAAGCTCAGGTACACGAATTCGGTTGGCGCATAGGCTTTGCCATCGGTGGCGTCGCAGCCGTGGTGGTGTTCTGGTTGCGGCGGTCCATGGACGAGTCGCTGTCCGAGGAGCAGCTGGCGGCCATCAAAGCCGGCAAGGACACCGGTGCGGGCTCGCTACGCGAACTGTTCACCAAATACCGGGCGTCACTGTGGGTGTGCTTCCTGATCACCCTCGGCGGCACCGTGGCGTTCTACACCTACAGCGTCAATGGCCCGACGATCGTCAAGACGACGTACAAGGACCAGGCCATGACGGCCACGTGGATCAACCTGGCCGGGCTCATCTTCCTGATGCTGTTGCAGCCGATCGGCGGGATCATCAGCGACAAGGTGGGGCGCAAACCGCTGCTGGTGTTCTTCGGCGTCGGCGGTCTGCTCTACACCTACATACTGATCACCTATCTGCCACAGACACATTCACCGATCGTGTCGTTCCTCTTGCTGGCGGTCGCATACGTCATCCTGACGGGCTACACGTCGATCAACGCGCTCGTGAAGTCCGAACTGTTCCCATCGCACATCCGCGCACTCGGCGTGGGAGTTGGGTATGCGATGGCCAATTCGATCTTCGCCGGAACATCGCCGGTGATCTACCAAGCTCTGAAGGCGCGGGGCGAGGTGCCGTTGTTCATCGGCTACGTGACGGTGTGCATCGCGATATCGCTTGCGGTGTACGTCTTCGTCCTGAAGAACAAGTCCATCACCTACCTGGACCGCGAACAGGGCGCGGCGTTCTAGCTGGGCGACGCCGGCACCGCCATCGAGATGACGGTCCCGGGCGACCCCGTGACGGTGAATTGGCCGCCGGTGGCCAGCACCTTGGTGCAGATGGACGCGAACCCGATGTGACCGTCCTCGACGCTCTGCGCGAGCCGGTCCGCAGGGATGCCGACACCGTCGTCGGCGACGCGTAGTTCGGCCCGATTTCCGTTGTGGGCCAGCGTGAATCGCAGGTTGTCGGCGTTCGCATGTTTGATCGCGTTGGTCGAGAACTCGCGGGCCGCGCTGTAGAGCAGATGATCGGCGTCGGTGCGCAGGGTGTCGGGCCAGCCGTCGGCATCCAGGTGGACCGAGAGGTTGGTCCGCGCGGCGATGCCGTCGGCGAGCGCGGTGATCGCGGCCTTGAGGCCGGAGCGCGCCAGCACCTCGGGATGTAGTTCGCGCACCACGTCGCGCAGCAGCCGGGAGGATTCCGCGAGCGCGAAGTCGACGCGGTCCATGCCCTCGACCGAACCGTCGCGGACGTCCTCCATGTCGTGCCGGGCCACCAGGACGTACTGCAGCGCCCCGTCGTGCAGGCGCTCCGAAAGTGATTGGCGTTCCCGCTTCTCCAGGCTGATCACCTCTTCGAGCAAGCGGGTCCGTTCCTGGGCCAGGCCGGCGATGGTCCGGGTCCTGGATTGCTGAATCCACGACAGTGCGACCGACCCGGCGGCCAGGCCGAACACGATGGCGGTCCGCAGCAGGATCGAGCCCCAGGGCTCGTTGCCATTGGCTTCCCGGTCGATCCAGTTCACGATGAAGAACGTGCCGATGGTGGGGATCGCGATCATGGCGCTGACGGCGGGATCGAGCTGGGCCGCCGCGATCAGCGGGATCAGGAACAGCCCGTGCTGCATGACGTCGGAGGTCCAGGTTTCCGGCGAACTGAGTCCGCTGTCCACTGAAATCACTGCCACCACAGTCAAATCCGCGCACAGCATCAGCAGCGCCACCGCGCGCTGCCTGCGCCGGCCGGATTGATCTGCCGAGCGTCGCGCCCACCAGCCCCACGCCCCGACCAGTGCGACGTAGCCGGCGAAGATGCCCCAGTGCAGGCGCAGGTTCGCGTTCGGTGGCTCCAGAATCAGGCCGAACCCGATGAACACCGCCAGCAGGGTCCGCAGCGCGAACTGCAGGAGCAGACCCCGCAACAGCGAGGCGTCTTCGTGCATGCCCGGCTCCTTTTTGATTTGTGCACGATTTTCCGCGATGGCCGCGAAAAATCGTGCACAAATCGCGCAGTCAGCGCATCTTGAACTGCGGCGCGCGCTTCTCCTTGAACGCCAGCGGGCCTTCTTTGGAGTCCTCGGACAGGAACACCGGGATGCCGTTGGCGGTGTCGGGCTTGAAGGCGTCCAGCTCGTGCATGCCCTCGGTCTCGCGGATGGTCTTCAGGATGGCCTGCACCGCCAGCGGGCCGTTGTTGTTGATCACCTCGGCGATCTCGAGGGCCTTCTCCAGCGCGGTGCCGTCCGGAACCACATAGCCGATCAGCCCGTAGTCCAGGGCCTGCTGCGCGGTGATGTGGCGGCCGGTCAGCAGCATGTCGCACGCGATGGTGTACGGAATCTGGCGCACCAGGCGCACCGCCGAGCCGCCCATGGGGTACAGGCTCCACTTCGCCTCTGAGATGCCGAACTTGGCGCTCTCCCCGGCGACGCGGATGTCGGTGCCCTGCAGGATCTCGGTGCCGCCGGCGATGGCCGGGCCCTCGACCGCGGCGATCAGCGGCTTGGTCAGGCGGCGGCCCTTGAGCAGACCGTCGATGCGCGACGGGTCGTAGCTGCCGTCCTTGAACGAGTCGCCCGGCGGCTTCTTGGTGGCGCCCTTGAGGTCCATACCGGCGCAGAAGTAGCCGCCGGCGCCGGTGAGGATGCAGGTGCGGATCTCCGGATCGCTGTCGACGCGGTCCCAGGCTTCGACCATTATCGAGAGCATCTCGCCAGAAAGCGCGTTGCGGGCCTCGGGCCGGTTCAAGGTGACGATCAGCGTGTGTCCGCGCTGCTCAATAAGGGCGTCGGGGCCTTTTTCGGGCTCGCTCACAGGTGCCTTCCTCCGGGCTCGAGAACGTTAGACTTGTCACAAAATGTAACACGTTCTAGTTTATGTAACGTGGCTCTGAACATCGCAGATCTCGCCGAGCACGCCATCGATGCTGTGCCGGACCGCGTCGCACTGATTTGTGGCGACGAACAGCTGACCTATGCCCAGCTGGAGGAAAAGGCCAACCGGCTGGCCCACTACCTCCAGTCGCAAGGTGTGAAGAAGGACGACAAGGTTGGGCTGTACTGCCGCAACCGCATCGAGATCGTGATCGGCATGCTCGGCATCGTCAAAGCCGGCGCCATCCTGGTCAACGTCAACTTCCGCTACGTCGAGGGCGAACTGAAGTACCTGTTCGAGAACTCGGACATGGTGGCCGTCATCCACGAGCGCCAGTACTCCGACCGGGTCGCGAACGTGCTGCCCGAGCTGCCGCTGCTGAAGACCAAGCTGGTGGTCGAAGACGGCAGCGACCTGGATTACCAGCGGTACGGCGGCGTCGAGTTCTACTCCGCCATCGCCGACAGCTCGCCCGAGCGCGACTTCGGCCCGCGCAGCGAGGACGACATCTACCTGCTGTACACCGGTGGCACCACCGGCTTCCCCAAGGGCGTCATGTGGCGCCACGAGGACATCTACCGGGTGCTGTTCGGCGGCACCGACTTCGCCACCGGCGAGCCCATCGCCGACGAATACGATCTGTCCAAGCAGGCTGCCACCAACCCGCCGATGATCCGGCTCCCCATCCCGCCGATGATCCACGGCGCAACGCAGTCGGCCACCTGGATGGCCATGTTCACCGGCCACACCGTGGTGCTGATGCCGGAGTTCGACGCCGACGCCGCGTGGCGAATGATCCACGAACACAAGGTGAATCTGCTGTTCTTCACCGGCGACGCCATGGCGCGGCCGCTGCTGGACGCGCTGCTCGCGCACCAGGACGCCGGCAACGAGTACGACCTTTCGAGCCTGTTCCTGCTGGCCAGCACCGCCGCGCTGTTCTCGACGAGCCTCAAGGAGAAGTTCCTCGAGCTGCTGCCGAACCGGATCATCACCGACTCGATCGGCTCGTCGGAGACCGGCTTCGGTGGCACCAGCATCGTGGCGAAGGGCCAGTCGCACACCGGCGGCCCGCGCGTCACCATCGACAAGAACACCAAGGTCCTCGACGAGGACGGCAACGAGGTCGTGCCGGGTTCGGGCGTGCGCGGCATCATCGCCAAGTGCGGGCACATCCCGGTCGGCTACTTCAAGGACGAGAAGAAGACCGCGGAAACCTTCAAGACCATCAACGGTGTTCGCTACGCCATCCCCGGTGACTTCGCTGAGGTCGAGGCCGACGGCAGCGTGACGATGCTGGGCCGCGGCTCGGTGTCGATCAACTCCGGCGGCGAGAAGATCTACCCCGAAGAGGTCGAGGCCGCACTCAAGGGGCACCCGGATGTGTTCGACGCCTTGGTCGTCGGCGTTCCGGACCCGCGCTTCGGCCAGCACGTCGCGGCCGTCGTACAGCCGCGCGAGGGCACCAAGCCGGCGCTGGCCGACCTGGATGCGTTCGTGCGCAGCGAGATCGCCGGCTACAAGGTGCCGCGCAGCCTGTGGCTGGTCGACGAGGTCAAGCGGTCCCCGGCCGGTAAGCCCGACTACCGCTGGGCCAAGGAGCAGACCGAGGCGCGTCCCGCCGATGAGGTGCACGCGAAACACGCAGGCGCACAAGCCTAGTCAGGAACGAGAGATGAAAACCGAACTCTGCGAACGCTTCGGGATCGAATACCCGATCTTCGTCTTCACGCCGTCGGAGAAGGTGGCCGCGGCCGTGACCCGCGCCGGCGGCATGGGCGTGCTGGGTTGCGTCCGGTTCAACGACGCCGACGACCTCGAGAACGTCCTGCAGTGGATGGACGCCAACACCGAAGGCAAGCCCTACGGCGTCGACATCGTGATGCCGGCCAAGGTGCCCACCGAGGGCACCAGCGTCGACATCGACAAACTGATCCCGCAGTCGCACAAGGACTTCGTCGCCAAGACCCTCGCCGATCTCGGCGTGCCGCCGCTGCCGGCGGACGAAGAGAAGAACGAAGGCGTGCTCGGCTGGCTGCACTCGGTGGCGCGCAGCCACGTCGAGGTGGCGCTCAAGCACCCGATCAAGCTGATCGCCAACGCCCTCGGTTCGCCGCCGAAGGACGTCATCGACCAGGCGCACGCCGCCGGGGTTCCGGTGGCCGCCCTGGCCGGCTCGGCCAAGCACGCGGCGCGGCACGTCGAGAACGGCGTCGACATCGTCGTCGCACAGGGGCATGAGGCCGGTGGTCACACCGGTGAGATCGGCTCCATGGTGTTGTGGCCGGAAATTGTTGATGCCCTTGATGGTTCGGCCCCGGTGCTCGCCGCGGGTGGCATCGGCACGGGTCGGCAGCTGGCCGCCGCGCTGGCACTGGGTGCGCAGGGCGTCTGGATGGGCTCAGCGTTCCTGACCTCGGCCGAGTACGACCTCGGCGTGCGCCTGGAGTCGGGCGTTTCGGTTGTGCAGCAGGCGATGCTGAACGCGACCTCGGCCGACACCGTCCGCCGCAAGATTTACACCGGCAAGCCGGCGCGGCTGCTCAAGAGCCGCTGGACCGACGCCTGGGACGCCGAGGGTGCGCCCGATCCGCTGCCCATGCCGTTGCAGAACATCTTGGTCAGCGAGGCGCATCAGCGGATGAACGAGTCCACCGATCCGACCGCGGTCGCGATGCCGGTCGGTCAGATCGTCGGCCGGATGAACGAGATCCGCCCGGTCGAGGTCATCATCGCCGAACTGGTCGCCGAGTTCGAGGCAGCCACCAAGCGCCTGGATGCCATCCGCGACAACTGATCCCGGCTACGGGGTGATGGTGACCTGGCGGGCGACCGCATCTGTGGCTGCCTGGACGATGGGCGTCTGCTCGGCTGAGCCGTCCGAATTCAGTTGCAGCACATAGGTTGCGCCGTTCGCCGGGAAGATCACCGTCTGTTGCGCGACGAACTTGGTCTTGCCGTCGGAAACCCAGGTGCCGGAGATCCGATAGGCGGGGTAGCTGCGCACCTTGGTTTCCGTGCCGGGCCCTGACGGGGTGAATCCCGGCAGGTTCTGGATTTCCCCGGGGGCGGTGGCCATCAGGGCCTTGGCGTCGACATCACCGGGCAGCTTCGACAGCAGGGCGATCACGCTGGGGGGGTAGTCCTTCGGGTCGACGGGCCCGTTGTAGACGATCGAGTCATAGGCCCAGGGCGGATTGTCGTCGCCCGAAGACCTCCAGCCGGTCGGCTTCGGCAACTCCACCTTGGGTTCGCCGTCGTCGGTGCGGTGCACCTGCTTCTCGGGGATCTTGTGGTCCTTGATGTAGCTGGCGATGGTCGGATTGGGGCCGTCATCGGCCTTGTCGCTGCCCGCATCCGGACCGGGTGTCGCCGCTGTCGCGGCGGCGCTGGTCGGGTTGTTGCCGGACGACGCACTCGCATCTTTTCCGGAGTCGCAACCGGCCAGCACCACAGACAGTGCGGTCGCCGCCGCGACGAGGCCGGTGATCGCGGACGTTCTCATACGGCCGAGACTAATCGACAATGCTCGCGATCCACCTGTGAGGCGGACCCGGCAGGGCGGATGTCTGCTCTAGCGGCCGGATTAGCTGTGGCATTACTGTGTGGTCCGTGGCAAACGCGCAGAAACCTCCGCCTGGTTGGCTTATCGACGGCATCGGCCGAGTCCGCGACGGATTGAGCCAGTTGCGCCAGGCCGTGGTGCCGGCCAATCTCACCGTGTTCGAGATGGTTCAGGGCGCTTGGCTGACCCAGGCAATGTACGCGGCGTCCAAACTCGGCATCTTCGACATCCTTGCCGGCGGACCAGCCACGCCTGACGACGTCGCCGGTCGGGTGGGCTCCGATCCCGGCGCCACGTTCCGGCTGATGCGGGCGCTGGCCAGCAACTCACTGCTCAAGCAGGAGAGCGGCGGGCGGTTCGCGCTGACCCGCCTCGGCGAGGCCCTGCGGTCTGACGCGCCCGGATCCATGGCGCCCATGCTGCAGTTCGTCGGCCACCCGAAGCACTGGGAGGACTGGGGACAACTGCTGTATTCGGTGCAGACCGGCAAGACGGCACTGGAGATGCTCCGCGGTATGGCGCCCTTCGATTACATCGAGAGCGAACCCGAGCTGGCCGAGGTGTTCAACAACGCCATGACCGGGCTGTCGGACATGGTGATCGAAACCCTGTTGCCCGCTTACGATTTCCGGAAGTTCAGCACCATCGTCGACGTCGGTGGCGGGCATGGCAAGCTGCTGGCCGCGGTACTGCAACAGGCGACCACGGCACGCGGTGTGCTCTTCGACCTGCCGTCGGTGGTCGCGGGTGCCGGCCCGGTTTTGGATGCCTCTGGCGTTGCCGACCGCATCACCGTCACCGGTGGTTCGTTCTTCGATTCGGTCCCCGAAGGTGCCGACGCCTACCTGCTGAAGACGATCATCCACGACTGGGACGAGGACAGCGCCCTGGCGATCCTGCGGAACATCCGGAAGGCGATGGCCCCGCACGGCACCGTGGTGCTGATCGAGATGGTCCTGCCCGAAGGCATGCCGTATCACCCCGGGATGCTCCTGGACCTGGAGATGCTGGTGACGGCGGGTGGCCAGGAACGCACGGCCTCGCAGTACGCAGAACTGTTGCGGCAGGCCGGCCTTCGGCAATCCCGGGTGGTGCCGACGGCCGGGCCCATGTCGCTCGTCGAGGCCGTCCCGGCCTGAAAGTCAGCGCGCGATCGCGAAAACCGGGTCCGCGCAGTCGGTGCCCTCAGCGGATAACTGCCGCTTGATGACCTTGAAGGTCTCGGTCCGCGGAAGGGTCGTGGCGACGCGGATGAACCGGGGCCACTGCTTGGGGCCCAGGTCCTCTTGGGCGGCCAGGAAGGCGCTGAAGTCGTCCGCGGAGAACTCCGCGTGGTCGAGGAGTACGAGTGCCGACATCACCTGGTCGCCGACGGCGGGATCGGGTATCGCGTAGACGGCCGCCTCGACGACGTCGGGGTGCCGCAGCAGTACCTGTTCGATGGGCGCGGTGCCGAGGTTCTCGCCGTCGACCCGCATCCAATCACCAAGGCGCCCAGCGAAATAGATGAACCCTGCTTCGTCCCGGTAGGCCAGGTCGCCGGTGTGGTAGATGCCGCCGGCCATGCGTTCGGCCTCGGCCCCCTCGTTGTTGTAGTAGCCGCGGAACCAGCCCCGGCCGGTCGGGTTCACGATTTCGCCGACGACGCCCGGCGGGCACGGCAGGCCGGTCTCCACGTCGACGATGGCCACCTCGTCGGTCAGCGGCCCGAGCGCGCCGGCCGGGGTGTCCGGGGTGCGGGCGATCGCGACACCGCCCTCGGTGGAGCCGAAACCGTCGACGACGATGACGCCGAAACGCTGTGCGAACCGGTTCAGGTCACGCGGGGCGCCCTCGTTGCCGTACATGAACTTCAGGGGATTGTCGGTGTCGTCCGGCCGGGCCGGCGTGGCCAGAATGTACGACAGCGGCTTGCCGACATAGTTGGCGTAGGTGGCGCCGTAGCGGCGCACGTCCGGGAGGAATCCGGAGGCGGAGAACTTGCGGCGCAACGCAATCGACCCCTGCGCCGCCAGCGCCACCGCCCAGCCGGCCATCACCGCGTTGGAATGGAACAGCGGCATGGACAGGTAGAACGTGTCGTTGCGCCCGAGGCCGAAACGATCGGCCAGCATCTGGCCCGGGAACGCCACCTTGTCGTGGGTGACCCGGACGGCCTTGGGATCACCGCTGGTGCCCGAGGTGAAGATCAGCATGAACAGGTCGTCGGGATCGACGTCCGTGAATTGCACCGGCGTGCCGGCGAACCCGGCGAGTTCGGTTGCCCACGAGGTGGATTCGACGTCGATGACGTCGATGCGCGCGGCCTCGAGGCCGGCCGGGACCAGGTCGGGATTGTCGGCGAGCACCAACTGGCAGTCGGAGCGCTCGGCGTCGCCGACCAGCGCCGCTCCGCGGCGGGTGGGGTTGAGGCCGACCGGAACCAGCCCCGCCAGCGCGGCGGCCACCAGCAGCGACGAGAAGAACGTCGTATTGCTCAGCAGCACACCGATGTGCGGCGGTTTGGCCGGGTCCAGCCGGGCCTTCAACGCCGCGGCCAACTGCACGCCCGCGGCGATGTGGTCGGCCCAGCTGATCAGATCAGCCGGGCCGACCGGTGAATCGTCCGGCGCCGTGGTGCAGTCGTACAACCCGCGGTCGGTGACGTCGACGAGCGGGCGCAGCAGGTCGCTGACGGTGGGCCGGGAGGACATCAGTCGAATCTAGACGGGCGTCTCGGCGAGTTCGCGCCCGATCTGCAGCAGCTGCCCGGTGGCCCCGCCGACCGCGAACTCGGTCTGCTTGGCAGCCAGGAAGTAGCGGTGTACCGGGTGATCCATGTCGATGCCGACGCCACCGTGCACGTGCACCGCGGTGTGCGCCACCCGGTGTCCGGCCTCGGCGGCCCAGAACGCCGCAGTGTTCACGTCGACCTCGGCGGGGAGGCCCTCGGCCACGCGCCAGGAGGCCTGGGTCAGCGTCAGGCGCAGCGCCTTGACGTCGATGTAGCCGTCGGCCAACCGGGACGACACGGCCTGGAAGCTGCCGATGGGGCGGTCGAACTGCTCGCGCTCGCGGGCGTACAACGCGGTGAGCTCCAGCGCGCGCTCCACCACGCCGAGCTGGAATGCGGTGCGGCCCAGGGCATTGTGCAGCTGCAGCCAGGCGAGCACCTCGGCGCCGCCGACGACGCGGTCAGCGGCGACGGACACGCCCTGCAGATCCAGGTGCGCGACGCTGCCGTGTCCGGTGGTGTCCAGCGACGTGACGGTGACGCCCGCATCGGCCGCGGCGACCAGGAAAACCTTGACGCCGGAATCGCTTTCGGCAGGCACCAGGAAGGCATCGGCGACCGGGCCGTAGGCGACCTGGGTGCGGGTGCCGGTGAGCTTGTAGCCGGTCTCATCGCTGCCGGTTGCCTGCACCGGGCCCTGACCCATCTCACCGTCGAGCGCCGGCACGACGATCTTGCTGCCGGCGACGGCCGGGGCGGCCCACTCGGATTGCAGTTCGGCCGAGCCGAATTCGGCGATGGCGCCGGCGGCCAGGATGGTCGACTCGAGGTACGGCACCGCCGCGAGCTGACGGCCGAGCGCCACGAGCACGGCGGACTGCTCCAGCGGACCGAAACCACCGCCTCCCACCGACTCCGGTGCGGTGGTGGACAGGATGTCGGAATCGATCAGCTTGTCCCACAGCTCACGGTCGAACCGTTCGTCGAGCTTGTCCAGCTCCTTCTGGCGTTCCGGGGTCACCACCGATTCGGTGATGGACCGGACCAGGCCGCCGAGGTCCTCAGATGCTTCGGTTGTCTTGAAGTCCATTTCTCGCCGCTCTCTCTTAGCGATTCACTCGGGGCAGGCCGAGCGCGACCATGCCGATGATGTCGCGCTGAATCTCGTTGGTGCCGCCGCCGAAGGTCAGGATCAGGCAGGACCGGTGCCAGCGCTCGATCCGGCCGCGCAGCAGCGCACCCGGGGTGTCGCGGCGCAGGGTCGCCGAGGTGCCGAGCACCTCCATGAGCAGCCGGTAGGCCTCGGTGGCCAGTTCGGTGCCGTAGACCTTGGCCGCCGAGGCGTCGGCGGGGGAGGGCGCGGAGTCGGTGGCCGAGGCGAGCTCCCAGTTGATCAGCTTCAGCACTTCGGCCTTGGCGTGCACCCGGGCCAGGTTCAGCTGCACCCACTCGGAGTCGATCAGGCGCTTGCCGTGGTGGTCTTTGGTGTTCTGGGCCCATTCCCGAACCCCGTCCAGTGCGACGAAGATCGGCTGCGCCGACACCAGCGCCACGCGCTCGTGGTTGAGCTGGTTGGTGACCAGTTTCCAGCCGCCGTGCTCCTCGCCGACCAGGCTGGAGGTCGGGACGCGGACGTCCTGGTAGTAGGTGGCACTGGTGTCCACACCGGACATGGTGTGCACCGGCGTCCAGGAGAAGCCCTCGGCGGTGGTCGGCACGATCAGCATCGAGATGCCGCGGTGCTTCTTGGCCTCGGGGTTGGTGCGGGCCGCCAGCCAGACGTAGTCGGCGTAGGCGATCAGCGACGTCCACATCTTCTGGCCGTTGATGACGTAGTCGTCACCGTCGCGGACCGCGGTGGTGCGCAGCGACGCCAGGTCGGTGCCGGCGCCGGGCTCGCTGTAGCCGATGGAGAAGTGCAGCTGGCCCGCGGCGATCTTGGGCAGGAAGAACTTCTTCTGCTCCTCGGTGCCGAAGTGCATGATCGTCGGTGCCACGGAGTTGATGGTCAGGAACGGCACCGGGACGTTGGCGATGGCGGCCTCGTCGTTGAAGATCAGGCCGTCCATCGGCGGCCGGGCCTGGCCGCCGTACTCCTTGGGCCAGCTCAGCGTCAGCCAGCCGTCCTTGCCCATCTGCTCGACGGTCTCGCGGTAGACGTTGCCGCGTCCCATCTCGCCGTCGTTGGACGCCAGCGCCTCGGCGCGCTCCGGGGTCATGAGCTTGGAGAAGTACGAGCGCAGTTCGCGCCGCAGCTCCTCCTGCTCGGGCGTGTAGCCGATCCGCATCGAACTCATCCTTTATCAGTTGAATTGGGTTGGGTCTGTGGTCCGTTGTCACGTTGCCGGGGCGGCTTTCGTCGACCCGTGCCTATTCAAACTTGTAACACGTTCTAGTCTTGGGGTCCAGAGCGTGCCACACTGGCATCGCCATGGTGGGGTCGTTATGTTGGCCTCACTGTCGAAATCCGGGCTCTCAGGAGGGTGTCATGCGGGTTGAAGTTGATCACGATCGCTGTGAAGGAAACGCGGTTTGCGTGGGAATTGCGCCGGACCTTTTCGATCTCGACGACAACGACTATGCAGTAGTCAAGGCCGATCCGGTGCCTGCCGACCAGGAAGAACTCGCCGAGCAGTCCATCGCGGAATGCCCCCGCGCCGCCCTTCTCCGCAAAGACTAGAGGTATTCATAAATTGACCAGCCAAATCGACTCCACTGACCTGTCCGGGAAGGTGGCCGTGGTCACCGGTGCCGCCGCGGGGCTCGGCCGCGCCGAGGCCATCGGCCTGGCGCAGGCCGGCGCCACCGTCGTGGTGAACGACATGGCCGGCGCGCTCGACAAGTCGGACGTGCTCGCCGAGATCGAGGCCGCCGGCTCCAAAGGTGTTGCGGTGGCGGGCGACATCAGCGCCCGCAGCACCGCCGACGAGCTCGTCGCCACGGCGGACAGCCTGGGCGGGCTCGCCATCGTGGTCAACAACGCGGGCATCACCCGCGACAAGATGCTGTTCAACATGACCGACGAGGACTGGGACGCGGTCATCGCGGTCCACCTGCGCGGCCACTTCCTGCTGACCCGCAACGCCGCGACCTACTGGCGCGCCAAGGCCAAGGAGTCGGCCGACGGCAAGGTCTACGGCCGGATCGTCAACACCTCGTCCGAGGCCGGCCTGGCCGGTCCGGTGGGGCAGGCGAACTACGGTGCCGCCAAGGCCGGCATCACGGCCCTGACCCTGACCGCGGCCCGCGGTCTGGAGCGCTACGGCGTTCGCGCCAACGCGATCGCGCCGCGGGCTCGTACCGCGATGACGGCCGATGTCTTTGGTGCGGCTCCTGGTGAAGGAGAGGTCGACCCGCTGTCGCCGGAACACGTTGTGAAGTTGGTGCGTTTCCTTTCCTCGCCCGCGTCGGAAAACGTGAATGGCCAGCTCTTCATCGTTTATGGTCCGACTGTGACCCTGGTAGCAGCCCCGACCGTGGAGAGCCACTTCACAGCGTCGTCCGCTGAGTGGGACATGACACAACTGAGTGCCACGTTGCGCGGATATTTTGCTGACCGCGATCCGGAGCGGAATTTCTCGGCGACTGCCCTGATGGAGTCGAGGGACTGAACGTCCCGGATCGAGTGCTGACGCGGCGTAGAAAGCGCCGCGTCGGCACTAGAACTTGTTTCAGTGACGGCAACGTCAAAATATACTCTGAGCTGCGATTATATGTCGTTTCCCAGTGATTTTGCTGTTCTTTTGCCAGTGCGAACATGTTCTAGCTACTATGCGCCGGCTCACAAGAGCCATGCATTACAACGTGGTGATCAGGCCGCTGTGGAAGAGGGAAACCCCACTCTTCGCCGTGACTGCTCAGCCCGGACCGAGAATGGAGTCGAAGGTTGATCGAACAGCTTGCGGCTCCGGCCCGGGCCGTCGGCGGGTTCTTCGAAATGGCCCTCGACACATTCACAAAGATGTGGCGTCGCCCTTTTCAATTCCGGGAGTTCTTCGAACAAACCTGGATGATCGCCCGCGTATCGCTCGTGCCGACCCTGCTCGTCGCCATTCCGTTCACCGTGCTGGTCGCCTTCACGCTGAACATCCTGCTGCGTGAGATCGGCGCCGCCGACCTCTCCGGCGCCGGCACCGCATTCGGCACGGTCACCCAGCTGGGCCCCGTCGTCACCGTGCTGGTGGTCGCCGGCGCGGGTGCCACCGCAATCTGCGCCGACCTGGGCGCCCGCACCATCCGCGAAGAGATCGACGCGATGCGCGTGCTCGGCATCGACCCGATCCAGCGGCTGGTCGTGCCCCGCGTCCTCGCGTCGACCTTTGTCGCCGTGCTGCTGAACAACCTGGTGTGCGCCATCGGCATCTCGGGCGGCTACGTCTTCTCCGTCTTCCTGCAGGGCGTCAACCCGGGTTCGTTCATCAACGGCCTGACGGTGCTGACGGGCCTGGGCGAGCTGATGCTCGCCGAGATCAAGGCCGTGTTGTTCGGCCTGCTCGCCGGCATGGTCGGCTGCTACCGCGGCCTCACCGTCAAGGGCGGCCCCAAGGGCGTCGGCATCGCGGTGAACGAGACCGTGGTCTACGCCTTCATCTGTCTGTTCGTCATCAACGTGATCATGACCGCCATCGGCGTCCGAGTACTGGTGAGGTGATTCGGCCATGAGCTACGACGCAACCCTCAGATTCAAACGAATGTTCCGGGCCGTGCCCGCCGTCTTCGACGGCATCGGTGAGCAGGCGCTGTTCTACGGGGAGTCCTTCCGGTACATCCCCAACGCGCTTACCCGCTACCGCCGCGAGACCATCCGGCTGATCGCCGAGATGACCATGGGCACCGGCGCGCTGGTGATGATCGGCGGCACCGTCGGCGTCGCGGCGTTCATGACGCTCGCCTCCGGTGGCGTCATCGCGGTCCAGGGTTACTCGTCGCTGGGCAACATCGGTATCGAGGCGCTGACGGGCTTCCTGTCCGCGTTCCTCAACGTCCGCATCGTCGCGCCGATCATCGCGGGTATCGCGCTGGCCGCCACGATCGGGGCCGGCTGTACCGCGCAGCTGGGCGCCATGCGCGTGGCCGAGGAGATCGACGCCGTCGAATCGATGGCGGTGCACTCGGTGTCCTACCTGGTGTCCACCCGGATCATCGCGGGCCTGATCGCCGTCATCCCGCTGTACGCACTCGCCGTCCTGGCGTCGTTCTTCGCAGCGCGGGCCGCCACGGTGTACATCAACGGCCAGTCGGCCGGCCTCTACGACCACTACTTCAGCACCTTCATGGTGCCCACTGACCTGCTGTGGTCATTCCTGCAGGCCATCGTCATGTCCGTCGCGGTGATGCTGGTGCACACCTACTACGGCTACAACGCCAGTGGCGGACCCGTCGGCGTGGGCATCGCCGTCGGTCAGGCCGTGCGGACCTCGCTGATCGTGGTCGTCACGATCGTCCTGCTCATCTCCCTGGCCGTGTACGGCGCGTCCGGCAACTTCAACCTCTCCGGATAGGGGGTGCACGACGATGTCTTCCGGCGGTCCTAAACGCAGCCATGTGAGGCTCGCGGCAGCGGTGCTGATCAGCATCATGCTGGCCGCCGTGGTGTTCACCTACTTGTCGTACACCGCGGCCTTCACCCCCACCGACACCGTCTCGGTCATGGCGCCCCGCGCCGGCCTGGTCATGGATCCCGATGCCAAGGTCAAGTACCGCGGCATCCAGGTCGGCAAGGTCGAGACCATCGAGTACGCCGGCGACCAGGCGAAGCTGAATCTGGCGGTCCTGAGCGACCAGATGCGCTACATCCCGTCGAACGCCCGCGTCCGGCTCGGCAGCACGACGGTGTTCGGCGCCAAGTCGGTCGAGTTCCTCCCGCCCGAGCATCCGTCGAAGGAAGCGATGCGGCCCGGCGCGCAGGTGCAGGCCAAGGACGTCCAGCTGGAGATGAACACCGTCTTCCAGACCCTGACGGACCTGCTCGACAAGATCGACCCCGTCAACCTGAACGCCACGGTGACCGCGCTCGGCGAAGGCCTGCGGGGCCACGGCGACGACGCCGGTGCCGCGGCGGCCGGGCTGAGCAAGTACCTCGAGTACTTCAACCCCAAGCTGCCGACCCTGCAGCAGGACTTCAAGGACACCGCGACCGTCGCCGGCATCTACGGTGACGCCGCGCCCGACCTGGCCAAGATTCTGGACAACGCGCCGACCGTCAGCAAGACGCTGACCGACGAGCAGAACGACCTGAACGCGGCGCTGCTGGCATCCACCGGGTTCGCCAACAATGCCTACGCGACCATCTCGCCGGCCGCCGACGACTACATCGCCGCCATCCAGCGGCTGCGGGCCCCGCTCAAGGTCCTGGGTGACTACTCACCGGAATTTCCCTGCCTCATCCAGGGCTTGTCGAAGGCCGTGGACCGCTACGGCCCCGTGTTCGGTGGCGTCAAGCCGGGCCTGTTCGTCTCTTCGAACTTCTTCCCCGGCGCGCCCAACTACACCTACCCCGAGAGCTTGCCGATGGTGAACGCCTCCGGTGGCCCGAACTGTCGTGGCCTTCCGGACGTCCCGTCCAAGCAGTTCGGCGGTTCGTGGTACCACACGCCGTTCCTGGTGACCGACAACGCCTACATCCCGTTCCAGCCGAACACCGAGTTGCAGTTCGACGCGCCCTCGACGCTGCAGTTCCTGTTCTCCGGTGCCTACGCAGAGAGGGACCGCTACTGATGTCCGCGAGTGAGTGGGGCCGCCCATGAGACACAGGCGCGAAATGATCAACGTCACGGTGTTCACCGTCGTGATGTTGCTGGTCGCCGCCGGTCTGGTCGTCGTGTTCGGCCAGTTCCGGTTCGCCTCGTCGAACACCTATCACGCCAACTTCACCGACGCGTCCCGGCTCAAGGCCGGTGAGGACGTCCGCATCGCGGGCGTGCAGGTTGGTTCGGTCAAGAGCGTCAAGCTCAAGAACGACAACACCGTCGACGTCAAGTTCACTCTGAACGACCGCTATCAGCTGTACAGCTCGAGTCGCGCCGTCATCCGCTACCAGAACCTGGTCGGCGACCGGTACATGGAGATCACCTCCGGTCCCGGCGAGCTGCGCAAGCTGCCGGCCGGCGGCACCGTCGTCCTCGCCAACACCCAGCCGGCGCTCGACCTCGACGCCCTGCTCGGTGGTCTGCGCCCGGTCGTCAAGGGCCTGGATGGCAAGAAGGTCAACGAAATCACCGCCGCCATGATCGAGGCCCTGCAGGGGCAGGGGGGCGCGCTCTCGGACCTGTTGTCCAACACCGGTTCGTTCAGCCAGACCCTGGCCGACCGTGACCAGCTGATCGGCGACACGATCACCAACCTCAACACGGTGCTCGCCACGGTCGACTCCAAGGGGTCGCAGTTCAACACCAGCATCGACCAGCTCCAGCAGCTGATCACCGGCCTGGCAGAGGGACGCGACCCGATCGCCGGTGCCATCGGCCCGCTGGCCTCGGCCGAGAACGACCTGACCGAGATGCTGCAGAAGTCACGGCGCCCGGTGCAGGGCGTCATCGAGAACGCCCGCCCGTTCGCGCAGCGCATGTATGAGCGCCGTGCTGAAGTGAACCCGGTCATCGAGAACCTCGCCGAGAACTACCTGCGGCTCAACGCCCTGGGCGCGTACGGCGCGTTCTTCAACATCTACTACTGCTCGGTCAAGATCAAGATGAGCGGCCCGGCGGGCAGCGACCTGATCGTGCCGTTCGGTGGTCCGGCGGATCCGTCGAAGGGCAGGTGCTCCGAAAATGGCTAAGCCGGAAAAGGATCCGGTCCGCACCGGCATACTCGGCGTCTTCATCGTGACGTGCCTCGTACTGATCTCGTTCGGGTACACCGGACTGCCGTTCTATCCGCAGGGCAAGAACTACTCGGCGTTCTTCAGTGATGCCGGTGGCATCACGCCGGGCAGCGACGTCCGGGTCTCGGGCATCAAGGTCGGCAAGGTGGGCACCGTGGAGCTCGCCGGTACGGCCGCGAAGGTGAACTTCACCGTCGACCGCCAGATCCGGGTCGGCGACCAGTCGCTGGTGTCGATCAAGACCGACACGGTGCTGGGTCAGAAGTCTCTCTGGGTGACCCCGAAGGGTACGAAAGAATCGACGGTTATCCCGTTGGGCCGCACCACGACTCCGTACACGATCAACACCGCACTGCAGGATCTCGGGCAGAACACCAGTGAGCTGGACAAGCCGCAGATGGAGCAGGCGCTCAAGGTGCTGACCGACACGTTGCACGACGCGACGCCGCAACTTCGTGGCGCGCTCGACGGGGTGGCTTCCCTGTCGCGGAGCCTCAACAAGCGCGACCAGGCGCTCGAACAACTTCTGGGCCACGCCAAGAAGGTGTCGGACACGTTGGCGCAGCGCGCCGACCAGGTGAACAAGCTGGTGATCGACGGCAATCAGCTGTTCGCCGCACTGGATGAACGGCGCCAGTCCCTGAGCACGCTGATCTCCGGTATCCGTGGTGTCTCGCAACAGCTTTCCGGGTTCGTCGCCGACAACAAGCGGGAGTTCGGTCCGGCCCTCAAGCAGCTGAACCTGGTGCTGGACGAACTGCTGAAGCGCAAGGAGCACATCAGCGAGGCGCTCAAGCGGTTGCCGGGTTACGCCACCGCGCTGGGTGAGGTGGTCGGTAACGGCCCGGGCTTCAACATCAACCTGTACGGTCTGCCGCCGGCGACGATGTCGGAAGTGTTGCTCGACACGTACTTCCAGCCGGGCAAGCTGCCTGCCAGCCTCGGCGACATGCTGAAGGGCTACATCTCTGAACGGATCGTCGTGAGGCCGAAGTCGCCATGATGAAGAACATGAAGTCGCGCGGCGCAATCGTCGCCCTCGTAGTCGTACTGGTGGTTGTCGTCGCCGGTGGCGCCTACCTGCTGTGGCCGTCGCGTGGCGGCCACAAGGTCGTGGCCTACTTCACCAATGCCGTCGGCCTGTACGCCGGCGACGATGTGCGGGTGGTCGGGGTACCGGTCGGCACCATCGATTCGGTTGAGCCGCAACCCAATTCGGTCAAGGTCTCCATGACGGTGAAGGACGGCGTGAAGATCCCGGCGGATGCCCGGGCGATCATCATCTCGCCGAACCTGGTGGCCGCCCGGTTCGTGCAGTTCACCCCGGCCTACGACGGTGGTGCGGCGCTGGCCAACGGCGCCGAGGTGCCGCTGAGCCGGACCGGTGTCCCAGTCGAGTGGGACGACGTCAAGAAGCAGCTGACGCAGCTCAGCGCGCAGCTCGGTCCGCAGGACGGCGCGCCCCAGGGTCCGCTGGGTGCGTTCATCAACCAGGCCGCCGACACCCTCGACGGCAAGGGTGACTCGTTCCGCAGCGCATTGCGTGAGTTGTCGCAAACCGCTGGGCGCCTTGGGGATTCGCGTGGCGACCTCTTCGGCACCATCAAGAACCTGCAGATTCTGGTCAACGCGCTGTCGAACAGCAACGAGCAGATCGTGCAGTTCACCGACCACGTCGCGTCGGTCTCGCAGGTGCTCGCGGAGAGCTCGGCTGGTCTGGACCAGACCCTCGGCGCGCTCAACCGGGCGCTGGGCGACGTCAAGAGCCTGCTGAAGGACAACAACACGGCCCTGATCGACCAGGTTGGCAAACTGGCCGAATTCACCCAGGTGCTGACCGACAACAGCGACAACATCGAGCAGATTCTGCACGTCACGCCGAACGGTCTGGCCAACTTCTACAACATCTACAACCCAGCGCAGGGCTCCCTGGACGGTCTGCTGTCACTGCCGAACTTCTCCAACCCCGTGCAGTTCCTGTGCGGCGGTAACTTCGACGTCGGCGCCACCCCGGACAACTACAAACGGTCGGAGATCTGCCGTCAGCGCATGGGCCCCGTGCTGCGCCGTATTGCGATGAACTACCCACCGGTCCTGTTCCACCCGATCAACAGCATCACGGCGTACAAGGGCCAGGTCATCTACGACACCCCGCAGACCGAAGCCAAGGCGCAGACCCCGGTGCCGTACCTGCAGTGGAATGCCGCACCGGGAGTCATCCCGCCGAAGGTCCAGCCGGATGGGACGCTCAGCGACCTGATCCTGCCGCCGCCGGCCGTTCCGGGCCAGATTTCGCCGGCCACGCCGCCGGTGGGGCCGGGTTCGACGCCGCTGAACGGTTCCGGCCCGCTGCCCGGACCCGCCCCTGCGCCCGCAGCT
Source organism: Mycobacterium sp. ST-F2 (assembly GCF_001905655.1). Lineage (GTDB taxonomy): Bacteria > Actinomycetota > Actinomycetes > Mycobacteriales > Mycobacteriaceae > Mycobacterium. The sequence goes on along the minus strand of NZ_JMHT01000034.1, from coordinate 23,134 downwards.
CCGGCGGGTGCACCGCTGCCCGCTGAAGCCGGAGGTGGCAACTGATGAAGGCGGTCGCAAAGGTCCTCGCACTCGGATCGAGTGCCGTGGTGCTCGCCGGTTGCCAGTTCGGTGGCCTGAACTCGCTGGACATGCCGGGCACTCAGGGCCACGGCGCCGGTTCGTACCAGATCACCGTGCAGCTGCCCGACGTCGCGACGTTGCCGCAGAACTCGCCGGTGATGGTCCACGACGTCACCGTCGGCAGCGTGTCGGGCCTGGACGCGGTCCAGCGCCCCGACGGCACGTTCTATGCCGCGGTCAAGCTGTCGATCAACGGTGACGTGAAGCTGCCGGCGAACGCCAGGGCGAAGGTCGCCCAGACGTCGCTGCTGGGTTCGCAGCACGTGCAGCTGTCGGAACCGGTCGGGGAGGCTCCGGAAGGCCGGCTCAAGCCGGGCTCGGAGATTCCGCTGGCGCACACCGGCCGGTACCCGACCACCGAAGAGGTGCTGTCGTCGCTGGGCCTGGTGGTGAACAAGGGCAATCTCGGTGCGCTGCAGGACATCACCGACGAGGCCTATGCCGCCGTCGCGGGGCGGGCCGGGCAGTTCGCCGACTTCATCCCGCGACTGGGGGAGTTGGCCGCGTCGCTGGACAAGCAGACCACCGACATCATCGGGGCCATGGACGGGCTGAACCGCTTCGCCTCGATCCTGGCCAAGAGCAAGGACGGCCTGGGCCGCACGCTGGAAACGCTGCCCGGTGCGATCAAGGTCCTCAACGACAACCGCAAGAACATCGTCGATGCATTCACGGCGCTGCGGAAGCTCGCGGTGGTCGGTGCCAAGGTCATCGCCGCAACCAAGGATGACTTCGCGGCGGACTTCAAGGACCTCTTCCCGGTCATCAAAGCGCTCAACGACAACGCCGACGACTTCATCCACGACCAGGATCTGATGGCGACGTTCCCGTTCTCCAGCAAGTACTTCCGCAACGCGGTGCGCGGTGACTACCTGAACGTCTACGTGACGTTCGATCTGACGCTGCGCCGCCTGGGGGAAACCGTCTTCCCCACCTCGGGGGCATTCGACCCGAACATGAGGCACCTGGACGAAGTGGTCAACCCGCCGGACTTCCTGTTGGGTGCACTGGCGAACCTGTCCGGACAGGCCGCCGATCCGTTCCAGATTCCAGCAGGCACAGCGACGCAACATGGAGGGGTGAAGCCGTAATGTTGTTGACCCGTCTTGCGCGTTTCCAGCTGGCGATCTTCGGCGTCGTCACCGTCATCTGCCTAGCGCTGATCACGACGTCGTACCTGCACCTGCCGGCCGCTGTCGGCCTCGGTGTCTACAACGTGGACGCCAAGTTCGTCGTCGGTGGCGGCATCTACCAGAACGCCAACGTCACCTACCGCGGCGTGACGGTCGGCCGCGTGACGAACGTCGGCCTGACTGACAACGGCGTGACGGCGCGGATGCGACTGAACACCGACACCCCGGTGCCGGACAACGTGACCGCCACGGTCAAGAGCGTGTCCGCGATCGGTGAGCAGTACATCGATCTGGTGCCGCCCGCCAACGTCTCGAAGAACATGCTCAAGAACGGCGCCACCATCGGCGTCGACCGGACCGCGGTCGGGCAGGACATCGTGGACCTGCTCAACCAGGCCCAAAGTCTGGTCAGCAGCATCAGCAACACCCGCTTGCAGGACCTGTTGCGGGAGTCGTTCAAGGCGTTCAACGGGTCGGGTCCGGAGCTGTCGCGCATGATCCAGTCGTCGCGACTGCTGGTTGACGAGGCCAACGCCAATACCAATGAGATCAACAAGCTGCTCGATCAGGCCGGCCCGCTGCTCAAGGCGCAGATCCGCGCCGGTGCCGATCTCAAGACCATGGCCAGCAGCCTCGCGACGCTGACCGGCGAAGCCGCCCAGGCCGACCCGCAGATTCGGTCGGTGCTCAAGACCGTCCCGGGCGCCGTCGACACCGTCAACGAGACGTTCGACGGCATCCGGCCGACGTTCCCGGTGCTGGCGGCCAACCTCGCCAACTTCGGCCGGATCGGCGTGATCTACCACAAGTCGATCGAGCAAGCGCTGGTCATCTTCCCGGCGCTGATCGCGGCACTGCTGACGGACGCCGGCCAGTTGCCCATCGACGAAGGCGGCAAGCTGGACTTCAAGATCAGCCTCGGCCAGCCGCCGTGCGTGACGGGCTTCATCCCGGCGCCGGAGATCCGCACGCCGGCTGACACCACCGTGCGCGATCTGCCGAATGACTTGTACTGCAAGACCGCGCAGAGCGACCCGAGCACTGTGCGCGGTGCCCGCAACTACCCGTGCATGGAGTACCCGGGCAAGCGCGCACCCACGGTCCAGCTCTGTCGTGACCCCCGCGGTTACGTGCCGATCGGCAGCAACCCGTGGCGCGGTCCACCAGTGCCGTACGACACCCCGGTCACCGACCCGCGGAACATCACGCCACCGAACCGGTTCCCCATGATTCCGCCGGGTGCCGACTACGACCCGGGTCCGCCCTCGGTGCAGCTGCCGCCGGGCGTGCCCGCCGGGCCGGGACCTGCGCCCAACGCGCCGTTCCCGCTGCCGTACCCGCCGAGCGATCCGGGTCCGCAGCCGCTGCCCTGGCCGTTCTTCGCGCCGCCGGATCAGGTGACTCCGCCGTACGCGATCAACAACCCGCCGGCGCCCGGCCCCGAGGGCCAGCCGCAGGCTAGCGGGCCGAAGGGGCCGCAGAGCACGACGTACGATGCGAATACCGGGGTCTTCGCTGACCCTGCCGGCGGTACGGGAGTGTTCAACGCCGGCTCGAGTAACGGCGACGCAGGCGAGTCCTGGGTCGACCTGATGAAGGATCCAAGGCAGGTTTAATGAGTGACGAACCGGCTGCGACGGACGAGACGTCGAAGCCGCCGGTGACCCGTGCGCGTCGGCGGGCCTCACGGCCCGCCGGCACCGCCGGTTCAGCAGAGGCAACAGTGCTCGACGTGGCGGTACCGTCGACCGCGAGCAAGACATCATCAACCGAATCGGTGACCTCCAAGGCGCGGCCCGCGATCCAGGTACCGCGCCGCCAACCGCACCGGTCGCTGGTCATGACCATCGGCCTGGCGGTCGTCGCCGTGCTGGTGGCGGCCCTGGCCGGCGGCACCTGGTTCCTCCGCCACGGCAACGGACAGATCGAGGCGACGCAGGACCGTGATCAGCGGTTCGTGGACACCGCGAAGCAGACCGTGGTCAACATGTTCAGTTACACGCAGAACACCGTCGACGAGAGCGTGAACCGCTTCGTCAATGGCATCGGCCCCGGCCCGCTGCGCGACATGATGAACCAGAGCAACAACGCCGACAACCTGAAGTACCTGTTCAAGCAGACGCAGGCCAACTCGGAGGCGGTCATCACCGCGGCGGCACTGGAGAGTATCGACAACACCTCCAACATCGCGAAGGTGCTCGTGACGGTCCGCGTGACACTGTCCGACATGAACGGGGTGAACCAGCCGTCGACGCCGTACCGGCAGCGGGTGTTCATCCGCGAGGACGACAGCGGACACATGGCGGCCTACGACATCAAGTACCCGGACGGAGGCAACTGATGAACCGGTTGCTGGTGGCGCTCGGCGCCCTGCTGGCGGTCGCCGTGGTGGCGCTCGGGGCGCTCGGCGGCTCGGCGTTCTGGAACCACGTGGAGCTCTCCGGCGAACAGGCGACGGCCGACGAGTTGCCCAGCCTGGCCAGGTCCCAAATCCCACAGATCCTCGGCTACGAGTACAGCAGCGTGCAGCGTTCCACGACGCAGGCACTGACGCTGATGACGCCGGCGTTCCGCAAGCGGTACGAGGAACTGACGGCCAAGAACAACATCTTCAACGACGCGGTGAAGCGCAAGCTGATCAGCCAGGTGAATGTGGTTGGCGCGGGCATGATCTCGTCGCACCGCGACTCGGGCACGGTCCTCGCGTTCGTGAACCGGGTCATCACCGATGAGCGCAAGCAGCCCAACTACGAGGGCAGCCGGCTGAAGGTCGACTACCGCAAGATCGACGGCAAGTGGCTGATCGACGAAATGACGCCGATCTTCTAGTACCCCAACATGATTCAGGCCCCGGAGCGGTGCTCCGGGGCCTGAGTTCTTGGTCGGTCAGTCGCGGGTGTGCGACAGGGCGTCGAGGAACGCCCGGGCCCAGCGGTCGACGTCATGGGCCAGCACCTGCCGGCGCAGCGCGCGCATGCGGCGTCGTCCCTCTTCGGGGGACTGGGTCAGGGCTTCGGCGATCGCGTCCTTGACCCCGTCCAGGTGATGCGGGTTGGTCAGGTACGCCCGTCGCAATTCCTCTGCGGCGCCGGTGAATTCGCTGAGCACGAGGGCGCCGCCGAGGTCGCTGCGGCATGCCACGTACTCCTTGGCCACCAGGTTCATGCCGTCGCGCAGCGGCGTCACCAGCATCACGTCGGCCGCGACGAAGAACGCGATGAGTTCCTCGCGGCCGATCGCCCGGTGCATGTAGTGCACCACCGCGTGACCGACCTCGCTGTACTCGCCGTTGATGTGCCCGACCTGGCGCTCGATGTCCTCCCGCATGACCTTGTAACTGTCCACGCGCTCCCGGCTCGGAGTGGCCAGCTGCACCAGCACGGTGTCGTGCCGGTTGGCCCGGCCTTCGGCGAGCAGCTCCGAGAACGCGCGCAGCCGCACGTCGATGCCCTTGGTGTAGTCCAGCCGGTCCACGCCCAGCATGATCTTGCGCGGGTTGCCCAGCTCATCGCGGATCTGACGGGCACGCTGCCGGATGGTGCGACTGCGGGCCTGGGCGTCCAGCGCCGCCGAGTCGATCGAGATGGGGAACGCGCCGACCTTGACCGTGCGGCCGTCGTGGCTCACCTCGCCGAGCCGGGACCGGACACCGATGGTGTGACGCGATGTGTTGGCGTCGAGCAGTCGACGGGCCAGCACCAGGAAGTTCTGCGCGCCGCCGGGCAGGTGGAAGCCCACCAGGTCGGCGCCGAGCAGGCCTTCGATGATCTCGGTGCGCCACGGCATCTGCATGAACAGCTCGACGGGCGGGAACGGGATGTGCAGGAAGAACCCGATGGTCAGGTCGGGACGCAGCTCCCGCAGCATCTTGGGGACCAGCTGCAGCTGGTAGTCCTGCACCCAGACGGTCGCGCCCTTCGCCGCGACGCGGGCCGTGGCCTCGGCGAAGCGCCGGTTGACCGCGACGTAGGCGTCCCACCAGTGCCGGTGGTAAATGGGCTTGACGATGACGTCGTGGTACAGCGGCCACAGCGTCGCGTTGGAGAAGCCCTCGTAATAGTCGGCGATGTCGTCGGCCGAGAGGCTGACCGGGCAGAGGGTCAGCTCGTCCTGGACGATCGGCTCTTCGTCGCTGTCAGCGATGCCGGGCCAGCCGATCCAGGCGCCGCGTTGCTTGCGCAGCAGCGGTTCCAGTGCGGTGACGAGACCGCCGGGGCTGCGCTTCCAGGTGATGGAACCGTCGGGGAGCCGCTCCATGTCGACGGGCAGCCGATTGGCGACCACGACGAAGTCGCAGTTGCCGACGGGCTTGGCGGCGGACTTACCGCCCTTGGGGGTTTTGGGACTCGCGGTGGACGCCGCAGAAGCGTCGTTGCCTCCGCGGGCCGTCACGCGTCGAGCTTCGTGGGCCCGATACCCAGCATGGACAGGAACATGCGACATTCGTCGGCATCGTTGGCGTACGCGGCGACGACCCGGCGGGCCTGACGGGCGGTGCTGTCGGCCAGGGGCTCCACGTCGCCGATATCGGCGGGATCAGTTTTTGCGGGCATTACACAACCTTAGGCGACTGTTGTTACGGGCTCGAACCCACCGATCAGTGCGGCTGCACGCCGGGCACCTGCTCTTCTGAGAGACCGATGCATTCGCCGGTGTTGCGGCCGGTGCAGGGAATGCCATCGACTTCGCCGAGCTGGTTCGGGGCCGCTTCGACCGGCCCGGGGGCCTGGACGTTGCCGCTCCCGTAACAGGAGCCGCTGACGGGGTTTTCCGTCATGCCCGGCGGACAGTTGGTGTCTCCGAGCAGTGTGGTCGCCGCCGGGCTGACGAGAGCCAACAAGGCGGGAGCGGCGACCGTCGCGATGGCGAAGCCGCCGGTGACCAGGAGCCGTTGGTACATCGGGTGGATGGCCATGGCGTCACGCTTTCGTCGGGGAAAATTTCAGCGTACGCCCAGGTGCCGTGCAGCGAGTGCGGAAATTGGCCGCCCGACCAGCATTGTGTACAACTTTTGAAAAGTGTATACAAGATATGTCCCCGTCGACCTGTCTATGAGGAGAACGTCGGTGCAGTTTTCAGTCCAGGGTTGGCTGACAGATCGGACGGTGTTGATCACCGGCGGTGGCAGCGGAATCGGCAAGGCCGTCGCACAAGGCGTCGTGGCCGCCGGCGGCAACGCCCTCATCGTCGGCCGCACCGAGGCCACGCTGCAATCTGCCGTCGAGGAGATCGCGGCTGCCGGCGGACCCGGTGCGATTCGGTACGAGGTCGCCGACGTGACAAACGAGGACGACGTCATCCGTGCCGTCGAGGCGGCCACTGCCTTCAACGGGAAGCTGTGGGGCGCCGTGCACTGCGCCGGTGGCTCGCTGACCGTCGGGCCCATCACGCACCAGGATTCCGAGATGTGGCGCAAGACCGTCGACCTGAACGTCAACGGCAGCATGTACGTGCTGAAGCACACCGGTCGGGCGATGGTGCGCGGCGGCGGCGGCTCGTTCGTCGGCATCTCGTCGATCGCGGCGAGCAACACCCACCGCTGGTTCGGGCCGTACGGCGTCACCAAGTCCGCGCTCGACCACCTGGTCCAGCTGGCGGCCGACGAGCTCGGCGCCTCGTGGGTGCGCGCCAACAGCATCCGCCCCGGGCTGATCCGCACCGATCTCGTGGCGGCCAGCATCTTCCAAATCCCGCAGGTGCGTGACGACTACACGGAGTGCACCCCGATTCCCCGGGCCGGCGAGGCCGAGGACGTCGCCAACCTGGCCCTGTTCCTGCTCAGCGACGGGGGCGCGTACATCTCGGGTCAGGTCATCAACGTCGACGGCGGCCAGGGGCTGCGTCGCGGCCCGGACTTCTCGGCCATGATGGAGCCGATGTTCGGCGCCGACGCCATGCGCGGGGTTTTCGCCGAGTAGGCAGTTCGGCTATTTCGGCGCGACCACGCCGTGGTCGTAGGCGTAGACGATCGCCGCCGCCCGGTCCCGTAGGTCGAGTTTGGTGAAGATGCGCCCGATGTGGCTCTTCACCGTCACCTCCGAGATGACCAGGCGGCCCGCGATCTCGGCGTTGGTCGCGCCGGACCCGATCAGCTGCAGCACGTCGAGTTCGCGGGCGGTGAGCCGGTCGGCCACGTCGTCGGACGGTGCGCCGGGGGCGCGCCGGTAGCCGTTCAGCACCCGGGCCGTGACGGCCGGATCGAGATACGCCTCGCCGCGCGCGACGGCATGCACGGCCCGGATCAGTTCCTCGGCCGGTGAGTCCTTGAGGACGAACCCCGACGCCCCGGCGCGCAGTGCCGCCGACAACAGGTCGTCGTCGTCGAACGTGGTGAGCGCCAAGGCCGGTGGACCGCCATTGGTGCGCAATGCCCGGATGGCGTCGACGCCGCTGACCCGCTTCATGCGCAGATCCATCACCACGACGTCGGGACTGCACCGGAGCACCTCCCGCGGCACCTCGTCACCGTCGGCGCACTCTCCGACGATGGCGAAGCCGTCCTTGCGCCGCAGGATCCGGCGCAGGCCCGAGCGGACGAGTTCCTGGTCGTCGACCAGCAGGACGCCCACGTCAGTCATGGCGAACCTCATGGCGTGGCATCAGAATTCGGTGCATGGCGCAGTGCGCCTCCGGCACCGTCGCCACCGGGATGCGGGCCTGCACCGTCCAGCCGCCCGGTCCCGGTCCGGCTTCGAACTGCCCGTCGAGCAATGCGATCCGCTGGCGCATCCCCGGCAAACCGGCGCCCGTCGCCTCGCCGGTGACCGGTCGTGTCAGTTCATTGGTGACAGACAGGATGGCCGTGCCCTTCTCCAGATAAAGCCGCAGCCGCGCCGCCGACGCCGGGGCGTGCTTGGCGATATTCGCCAACGATTCCTGCGCCACCCGGTACAGCCCCAGGCCGATCCCGGGAGTGACCGACTCCGGGTCGACCTCGATGCTCGACTCCACGTGCAATCCCGCGTCGGCGAAACTCGTCACCAGATCGGGGATGTCGGACAACCCGGGCTCCGGTGCCAGCCGTAACGGGGCGGAATCTCGCGCGCCGAGCAGGCCGACAGTCTGGCGGATGTCCGACATGGCCTGTCGTCCCAGACGCTCGGCGTCGAGCAGACCGTCCACCGCCTCGTCGACGTCGTTGTCTTCTTGTAGGGCGCGCCGGGCCCCGGTCAGGTGCAGCATGGTCACCGACAGCGAGTGGGCGATCACGTCGTGGACCTCGCGCGCGATCCGGCGCCGCTCATCGGCCGCGGCCTGCTCGGCGAGGGCGGCCTGGCGTGCACGCTCCTCCAGGACAAGGCGCTGCTGCAACTGCAGGATGTGCCCCATCATCGCGGCGATGGCCAGGAAGAACAGCAGGTACGGCACGAACGTGGTGAGGTGCCCCGCGCGGGACGCCCCGACCAGCAGCAGCGCACTGGCGAGCAGGCTCGCGAAGCCGATGCGCAACGGACCCAGTGCGAACACCTCACCGAGCATGAACATCAACAGAAACGGCGCCGCGTCGAGGAAGACCGGTGGCCAGCACAGCAACAGCAGCGTCACCCCGACGAGCACCGACGCCGCGCTGACGGCTGTCGAAGGCTTGTAGCCGCCCACGATGAACGCGACGATCGGCGCGAACACCAGTCCGACGGCGACGAACAGCAGCCACGGCTTGGCGAAATCCCGTTGTGTCGCGGCGGTCGCCGCGACCACCAGCGTGCCGGTGTACATGACGATCGGGACCGTGAACGGGTACTGGTAGGCCACGAGGCCGCGCCGACGCAGCGCAAAGTCACGGAGCCAGGCCATACCGCCAGCGTAGAGCCGGCGCCGGGGTTTCGACATCATCCGCGGGGTGGCCCGGGTGTCCTACCACGGTAGGAGGCGGGGTCTCGTCCGCAGCACGACGCTTCCGAACCCTGCCCGCTCGTAGCTTCGGATGCCATGTGGGACGCCATCGCAAGATTCTGCAGCCGCTTCGCGGTCCTGATCATCGGATTGTGGGTGCTGGCCGCGGCGGCGGGCAATCTCCTTGTGCCGCAGGTGGAAACCACCGCACACACCCATGCGCGGGGCTTCCTGCCCGCGGATGCTCCGGTGAACCTGGCCGGGGTACAGATGGACCGGCAGTTCCACGACGGCTCGGGCGGCAACCTCAATTACCTGGTGCTGGAGAGTGATCGCCCGCTCGGCGCGCCCGAGCGGGCCTACTACGAGCGCCTGCTGAGCACATTGCGCGCGGATACCGAGAACGTGGATTCGGTGATGGATCTGTGGTCCGACCCCGTGACCGCAGCGGGCGCGCAGAGCACCGACGGCAAGGCCGTCTACACGATGCTACGGATTCGCGGCGAGCTCGGCGCGGCCAAGGCCAATGCCGCGCTGGATACGGTGCGGTGGATGGTCGCTGCCGCGCCCGCGCCGGCGGGCCTGCACGCGTACGTCACCGGGCCCGGTGCCACCATTGCCGATGAGCTGACCGCGATCGACAAGCAGATGCTGATGATCACCGGGGTCACGGTGGCACTGATCGCGGTGTTGTTGTTCGTCGTGTACCGGTCGGTGGTCACGGCGGCGATTCCGCTGCTGACCGTCGGGCTGGGCCTCGGGGTCGCGCGGGGCGTCGTGGCGACCTTGGGGGAGCGGGATCTGATCGAGGTGTCGATCTTCTCGGTATCTCTGCTGGCCGCGATGGTGCTCGGTGCGGCAACGGATTACGGCATCTTCCTGCTGGGTCGCTATCACGAACAGCGGCGCGCGGGCGTCGACCACGAGGACGCGCTGGTGATCGCGAACCGCAGCGTCGCGCCGGTGATCGCGGCGTCGGGCCTGACCATCGCGGCAGCGCTGGCGTGCCTGCTGTTCGCTCAGGTCGGCATGCTGCGCAGTGCCGGCTTGCCCTGTGCCATCGGCATTCTCGCCGGAATGTTCGCCTCTCTGACGTTGTTGCCCGCGTTCATCGGGCTGGCCGGCCGGCATGGTCTGGCTCAACCCCGGGCGCGCGCCACCGTCAAGGTGCCCGGTCGGAGCTGGCGCCGGGTCGGCACCGTCGTCACCCGCTGGCCGGGGCCGGTGCTGGTGGCCTCGGGCCTTGTCCTGGTGGTCTGCGCCCTGCCGGTCGTCGGCGTGCGGCTGGGCTTCGATGAGCTTGCCGCTCAACCGGATTCCACGCACGCCAACCGCGGGTACCAGGCCATGGACCGCCATTTCCCGCCCAACCGGTTGCTGCCCGAGATCGTCTCCATCGAGACCGACCACGACCTGCGCAACCCGGCCGGTGTCATCGCTGTCGAGCGGGTGACCCGAAAGGTCATGGAGATTCCCGGTATTCGCATGGTGCAGTCCGCGTCGCGCCCGTCGGGCTCGGTGCCCGAGCAGGCGGCTCTGACCGACCAGGCCGGCACCATCGCCGATCAGCTCGACGACGGGGCGGCCCAGCTGAGCAAGCGGCTGGGCGCGGTCAACCAGCTCTCGGGCACATTGGACCAGTTCTCTTCGGCGATAACGCAATTGCAGAACGGGCTCGGCGGCAGCGTGCGCGGGCTCGGGCAGCTCGGCTCGGGGATCGATGCCATGCACGGTGGCATGCAGCAGTTGCGCGACAACGTCACGACGGTGTCGCAGTACATGGACCCGCTGCGCGGCTTCACGAACGCCAACCCGAATTGCGCGGGTGACGCCATCTGCTCGCTGGTGCTCAGAGTCGTCGAACCCATGGACTCCGTCGTGGCAGCCACCGGCACCCTGACCGACAGCACGGTGGGATTCAGCGCCGGTACCACGGACATGGCCCGGTCGCTGACGGGTGCCCAGGCGTCGGTGCGGTCGATGCGCGCCGCCGTCGACCAACTCGGTTCGGTGACAGCACAATTGACCAAGACCGTGGGCGAGACCCGCGGCATGTTCACCGGGCTGACGGACTATCTGCGCGGGGTGCGGGCGGACTTCCAGGACAGCGCCTCGGGTGGCTTCTATCTGCCGCAGCGCGCCTGGCAGGACCCACGCTTCCAGCGCGCCGCCGGGCTGTACTTCGCGCCCGACGGCCGATCGACGCGCCTGCTCGTCTACGGCGACGGCAAGGTGTTCGGCACCGACGGGGCGCTGCGCTCACCCGAGATCCTCGCGGCAGTGCGGGAGGCGACGAAAGAGGGCACGCTGGTCCGAAACACCGTGTATGTCACCGGTTTCGGCACCGGTACGGCAGAGCTGCGCGGCTACGTCTCCGACGACTTCCTGCTGCTGGCCGGAGTCGCGCTGGCGCTGGTGTTCCTGATCATCCTCATCATGCTGCGCAGCCCGGTGGCTGCGGCGGTCGTGATCGGCACGGTGGTGGTGTCGTATGCCTCGGCGCTCGGGGTGAGCACGTTCATCTGGCAGTACCTGCTGGGCAAAGACCTGCACTGGGCGGTGCCGTCCATCGCGTTGATCGCGCTGGTGGCCGTCGGAGCGGACTACAACCTGCTGCTGACCATGCGGCTGCGCGAGGAGATTACCGGCGGGCTGAGAACGGGGATGATCCGCGCCTTCGGCGGCACTGGCGGTGTCGTGACCACCGCCGGAATCGTCTTCGGCATCACCATGTTCGCCATGCTGTCCAGCGACGTGCTGAGCATCGAACAGGTCGGCACCACCATCGGCGTCGGCCTGCTGATCGACACCCTGATCGTGCGGACGTTCGTGGTGCCGGGCATCGCCGGGCTGCTCGGGCGGTGGTTCTGGTGGTCGCCGGTGCCGCTGGTGCGCGGCGTGCTGGCGCGGACCGTGGCGCGCCGGGAACGGGCGCCGCGCCGCCCCGCCGGCCGTCGGGTATACCGGGCCGAACCCGCAACAAACCTGAGCTGACCGTCCGGCGCGATTGCCTTCCTGGGAAGCGGCTGAGAACTATCGTCTTCTCATGAAGAGGATCACGGATTTTTCTGCTTACGCGAATGTCCTTCCTTATGCCAGCGAGATCTTCGGTGTCTATCAGCCGATGCTGGGTTGGCGCGCCAAGCGTATGGCGAACCGGTGGGACCGCGGTTTCGCCGTAGACAAGGCCATGGCCTTCGAGTCGCTGTACAAGAAGTTCAAGAGCCAGTTCGAACTCAAGCTCGACGACCGAAAGCCGTTGGTCCACATCGCGAATCTCAAGCCTGCGCAGTTACGGGATGCCGAGACACGGTTCGGTGGCAGCTTCGTGTTGGAACGCATCGCGCAGTCGCTACCGACGCTCGCCGACTACCACCCCTCGGTCTGGGACCGGGCGATCGTGCCCGCGGAAATCCAGAAGACGCTGGACAAGGTGGTGATCCCGAAAACTCAGCAGTGGCACACCGCGGCGCTGAGCCACGACGCTGTCGGCGCCGAGTCTGCCCGGCGGTCGGAGGGCCTGACCGACATGGTTGCCGGTCAGCTGAGCCGCGAGTCCGCTGTCGCCGGTTTCATCTTGTACCTCAAGGAGAACCAGCACTTCGACGAACTCAAGAACCTGTTCTATCGGCCGGACAAGAACCTCGACCGACTGCTGGCGCTACTCAAGTTCCGGGACCCGCTCGAGTACATGGACCCGTTTCGTGATCTGGATCGGGTCAGCCTGTCACCGCTGGGGATCGTGCACCTGTTCCGCCAGTACTTCTTCGAGTTCGACACCTTTCTGGGGCCGCCGGTGGGCCACGTCTGGATGAGCCCCGGCGCGACCGTCGAGCTGGTCGAGATCAGCACGCGAAAGACTCTCCAGGAACGTATGACGGAGAGCTCGACGGAGACGGTGCTCAAGTCGGAGAAGTCGACGACCGAGCAGGACGAACTGTCCGACGCGGTCAAGACCGACAACAAATCTGACACCAAGTTCGGGGTCGACACCACGGCGAACCAGAGCTGGATCGGGGGCAGCGCGAGCGCGTCCGCCAAAATCGACATCGGCAAGACGCAATCGACGGCGCGGGAGGTCACCCACAAGCGCATGCGGGAGCAGACCGAGAAGCTGTCCACGGAGATCCGCAAGAATTACAAGACGACCTTCCGGACGGTGACGGAAACGACCGACACGTCAAGCCGCCGTTACGTTCTCGCCAACCACGGCGACAAGCTCCTCAATTACGAACTGCGGCGCAAGATGCGGCAGGTCGGCGTCCAGGTGCAGGACATCGGGACGTACCTGTGCTGGCAGACCTATGTCGACGACCCCGGTCGCCAGCTCGGCGTTGCCAATCTCGTGCATCTGGCCAAGGACCCGGAGTTGGGCAGTGTGCCGCCGCCGGAGTCCATTCCGATGCCGACGCCGTTCGTGACGGAGTACCCGATCGACATTCCGTTCGTGCCCATGACCGAGGACACGATCCCCGAAGACGACATGGACGAGGCGTACAAGGACGGCAAGGAGGTCAACCTCGATACGACCGAGGGCGACCCGGAGCGGATCAAGGCCGACTTCGACGGCTTCGTCGCCGTGTGTGACCGGCCGGGCTACGAGTTCGGCCCGGACGGCAAGGTCGAGAAAGGCATCATCGAATTCGACTACGGCGGCAACGACATCGAGATTTCGGTCCGCCATCTCGTCGAGGATTCGCCCGGTGACATGTCGTTCGGCATCCACCTCGAGTACGTGAATTTCCGCAACGTCTCGCCGCTGCGGGTGACGGCGAAGGTCACGTGGCAGCCGACCCAAGCCGCGCTCGACGACGTCAATGTCAAGAACGCCGCGGCGACCGAGAAGTTCACCGAGCAGACTCGCCGCGAATACGAGAAGGCGTTCGTCGAAGCAGCCCGCGACCGGATCAACAAGGCCAGCAACATCGAGCCGCGCCCCTTCGAAGACCTCCGCGAGGAGGAACGAATCATCGTGTACCGCAGCCTGATTCAGGAGATGCTGACCAAGGACCTGCCGATGCCTGACGACCGCACCCGGCACGTCGTCTCCGAGCTGCTCAACACGATCTTCGACGTCGACAAGATGCTCTACTTCGTGGCACCCGAATGGTGGCGCCCCCGCCTGCACCAGAGCCACCAATCGCTGGGCGGGCTGCGGACGCCGTCGGACATCGCCGCGTCGCCGGTCCTGCACGACGCCGCGAGGGTGGGATCGATATTCAGCCAGTCGAAGTCCGAGGCCACGAAGAACGTCATCACGAGTGCCGTGTCGGCGACCGCCGGCCACCCCAGCCAGATCGCATCCATGGACACGGTGTCGTGGGGCGGTGCCGACAACCGCGTCGACGACTACTACATCACCGAGGAATCCCATCCGGCGAAGCTCGGCGCGTCATTGGGCTGGCTGATGCAGCTCGATGGGGACAACCTTCGCAACGCGTTCCTCAACGCGCCGTGGGTCAAGGCGGTGATCCCGATTCGGCCGGGCAAGGAACGCGCGGCGATGAACTGGCTGCAGCGGCTCCACATCGAAGGCACCGACGGACTGGACGATCAGTACACGGCGCCGGCCGACGAACTGGCCCAGATTCCTCACACCGGACCATCTCCCACGGTGCGCGACGCCATCAACCACCTGTGCGACATGGTGGCCAAGAAACACAGCGACGCCCTGAAGGTGGGCCGCTATCCGAGTGACGAGATCAACGACGACAACAGGGTGTCGGCGACCCCCATCGACAAGGTCTACGAGCACGGGTTCTATCCGCTCGACGGAGGTTTTCGCGCGACGCCCGGCACTGAAGACTTCCAGGTATTCGACCAATGGGTGGAGGTGCTTCCGACCGACCAGGTGGTGCCCGTCGAGGTCACCTACGACCCGAAGACCGGACGCCAGGTGTGACCGATTGGTTCCTCCCGGCGGGAGGGCCCGGCTCACCTGACGAATGGTGCTTTCAGACGGTGACGACCGCGGACATCAAGGTCTACGCCGACTATCAGTCGTACTTCGACCGGCTTGCCGCACTGATGTCGCAAGCCAAGGAGAACTGCGAAATCTTTTTGGTCGGTTGGGCTTTCACTCTCGATATGTTGCTGACGCTGAAGTTCGGCATGCTGAGTCTGCTCAGCTGCCTGCATGGAGCGCTGGGGCGAAAAGCGCGAATTCGCTTGATGTTGACACGCTCGCATTCGTACAGCGACAACGCCAAGGAGGTTGCCGACGCGATCGCAGAGAAGATCACCGAAGCAGTTGTCGATGAGCAGCTGCACCCCAACGCGGTGTTCCACCAGAAGGCGGCGTTCTTCAAACTGGGCTCGACCTCGCACCTGTTCGTCGGTGGCATGGATGTCACGCTGAAGAGACGCACCGATCCTGGATGGTTCGATGTGCAGGCCGAGATCATCGGGGCTGGAGCGCATTTGGGACGCAAGACACTGGAGGAGCGCTGGGAATCGCTGAAACCGCCACTGGGCGGGCTCAGCTCGACGCAGCAGTCGATACCGCCCGGGAGCGGAGATGCCCACCGCGTGCAGTTCGTCCGCACCTACCCGCCATTCCCTGCGGACACCACGAATTGGAAACGCACGTACGCCAAGAACGGCGACCACACCTACTACAGCCTGTTGTCCCGAGCTATCGGGGCCGCTACCAAGTCGATCTATATCGAGGAGCAGTTCTTCCAAACGATGGGAGCTGCTCCGACGAGAACCAACCCGACCGGCGGATCGTCGCCGCGGGAGCGCTCGGATGTGCCCGACCTTCCTCGTTCATTGGACGACCTGCTTCAGGACGCCATCAGCCGCGGCGTGAAACTGGTGGTTGTCAGCAACACAAGAGGTCACGCGGCCAATCCGTCCCTGCGTGACCCGCTGGTTCAGACGCTGAAGGGCGGGACCAATCCTCCGGTGCTGCTGCAGGTGCCGAACGGCAAGAAGTTCGTGCACTCGAAGGTCTGGATCTTCGATGACCACACTGACGACGCGTTTGTGATCATCGGCTCGGCCAACTTCTGGCATCCGTCCTTCACCAGCACGGGTCTATTCGCCGACGCCGAGTTCGGGGTCGGGTTCACCAGCAAGGTCGACGGTACCGCGCTCGGCTTCGAAAAGGTCTCCTTCGCCCGGGCGTTGCGAATCATGCTGTGGGAGAGGCTTCGTCAGGATCAAGACCCGAACTACACCTGGCCCCGCGACAAGTCGGCAACGCTCGACGACGAAATCAAGGAGCTGCGCAGGCCGATCAAGGGCGCCGACCCGTTCACGGTCATGGCGTAGGTAACCTATGCCCGGGGCAGGTCGAATTCAGCTACTGGTCACCCTCTTGGTCAACCTGATCAATTGGTCCAGCAGCCCAGCCAGTTCTCCGGCACGTCGCTCCAGCGGGGTGAATCCATCGGCGCCGAACTCGGTGAACAGGGACAGCGAAACCTGGGCGCGGACGTCGAGCATCTGGAAGTTCGCGACGATCTGTCGCCACTGTTCCACGGCGCGCACCCCGCCGTCGGCACCGTAGGACACGAAAGCCACTGTCTTGCCGAACCATTCAGAACCGAGGCTGTCCACCGCGTTCTTGAACGCACCCGGGACACCGTGGTTGT
Source organism: Mycobacterium sp. ST-F2 (assembly GCF_001905655.1). Taxonomy (GTDB): domain Bacteria; phylum Actinomycetota; class Actinomycetes; order Mycobacteriales; family Mycobacteriaceae; genus Mycobacterium. The sequence continues at coordinate 6,447 of NZ_JMHT01000034.1, read as the reverse complement.
ACTCGGGGGTGACGAAGATGAACCCGTCGCAGGCGTCGATCGCCGCACTCCACCGCCGGACGTTCTCGGATTCGTACTGCTTCTTGGCCGCGGCGGGGACGGTGGCAGAGGTGAGCAGCGGCACGTCGAAGGTTTTCAGGTCGAGGAGCTCGAGCTGGGCGTCGTCGCGCCCTGCTGCCTGTTCGGCCACCCAGGTGCCGACACCGGCACCTGCGCGGCCATCCCGAATCGATCCCACGATGATGCCGATCTTCATGAAGTGCTCCTCTTCTGCGTCGTGACCCCGATGGCGGCTCCTGACAGCCTGCCGAACTCGGGGTACCCGCGCGGAAGAATCGCAACCACTCACATGATCAATGCCCGGCGTCGAACTCCACCGGCAGTGTCTGCGGCCCGCTGACCGCCATCAACGGCTTCCACGGGGCCGGACCCGTACGGCGAATGTTCGGCATCCGCTGCGCCAGCACCGTGAGCGCACGGACCAGTTCCAGGCGCGCGAGATGCGAGCCGAGGCAGTAGTGCACACCGCCACCGAACGTGAGCATCGGCGGTGCCTCCTGCCGCGTGATGTCGAACTGATCGGGGTTGTCGTACACCAGCGGATCACGGTTCGCCGCAGCGGTATTGGCGACGACGAGCGAGTCCCGCGGAAAGAGGAACCCCGACAGCTCCACGTCTTCGGTGACATACCGTGGCACGTTCAGCACGATCGGCGCGAACCGCATCACCTCGTCGACGGCCTGGGGCACCAACTCGGGATGTGCTGCCAGGAGCGCCCATTGGTCCGGGTGATCGCAGAAGGTGTCGACGGCGGCGGCGAGTTGGTTGCGCGTGGTGTCGGTCCCCGCCGCAAGGATCCCCATGGACAGCATGAGCAGTTCGGAATGGCTCAGCCGGTCGCCGTCGTCCTCCGCCCGGATGAGGCCCGACAGCAGGTCGTCCGTCAGCGCGGCGCGGCGGTCCGTGATCATCGCGTCGATGTAGTCGTCGAACTTTTGCCAGGCCGTGAGGATTTCGGATTCGTGGGCCGCCACATCCCACCAGAACATCTTGAAGATGTCGTCGGTCCAATCCGAGATCATCCGCCAGTCGGTACGCGGCGCGCCGAACAGTGCGCAGATCACCGGGATGGGATAGGGCTGGGCGACGTCGGCGACGATATCGCAACGCCCCACGGCGGCAACGGGATCGACCAACTCGGCCAGGATGGAGTCGATCAGCGAATCGAGCCTGCCCACGGCCCTGCCGGTGAACGCCTTGCACACCAGCTTCCGCAGCCGAGTGTGCTCATCACCGTCGAGACTGAGCAGTGCACTGCCGATGCGATCCCACAACGGACCTCCGGTGACTCCGCGCGGCACCAGCCCGCGCACGCCGGGTTGATGAAACCGCGAGTCGCGCAGGACCGTACGGACCAATTCGTAGCTGAGCACCTCCGGTGCGTGCGGCCCGATGGCCACGGGCGACTGCCGGCGGACCTCCTTGATCATCCGGTGGGCCGCCGCCGGATCATCGATGGTTTCGTAATCGATCCTGGGCAGGCCGGCATCCGAGACGTCGACGACGGCGTTCGTGGCGATGGTCATCGATGTCTCCCTCGGTTCCGATAGAAGTCACTATCGGGCCGAGCGGGGCGCAACACATCAGCCGAACGGCGTAATTAACCACCTAGTCGAGCTGCACGGTCAGCTCGGCGCCGGTCGCCGCGATGACATCCTCGACGCTCACGCCGGGGGCGGTCTCGCGCAGGATCAGCGTGCCGTCGCCGGGCACGTCGATGACGGCCAGGTTGGTGATGATCCGGTCGACCACACCCTGACCGGTCAGCGGCAGCGTGCAGACCGGGACGATCTTGGGGTTACCGGCCTTGTCGGTGTGCTCCATGAGCACGATGACCCGCGACGCGCCGTGCACCAGGTCCATGGCGCCGCCCATGCCCTTGACCATCTTGCCCGGCACCATCCAGTTGGCCAGGTCGCCGGTGCGCGAGACCTCCATGCCGCCGAGTACGGCGGTGTCGATGTGGCCGCCGCGGATCATCCCGAACGACAGCGACGAATCGAAGTACGCCGCACCGGGATTCACCGTCACGGTTTCCTTGCCGGCGTTGATGAGGTCGGGGTCGACGTCGTCCTCGGTGGGGTACGGGCCCGTCCCCAGGATGCCGTTCTCCGAGTGCAGGGTGACGTGGACGTCGCCTGTCAGAAAGCCGGGGATGAGGGTGGGCAGGCCGATGCCGAGGTTGACGTACTCGCCGTCGATCATGTCGGCCGCGGCGCGGGCGGCCATCTGGTCACGGTTCCAGCCGGTGGGCGCGGTCACTTCGCGGCTCCCTCGTTCGCGCGCACGGTGCGCTTCTCGATCTGCTTGTCCTGCGGCCCGGTGTGCACGATGCGCTGCACGAACACGCCGGCCAGGTGGACGTCGTCGGGGTCGATCTCGCCGGGCTGCACCAGTTCCTCGACCTGGACGATGGTGATCCGGCCGGCCATCGCGGCGAGGGGGTTGAAGTTGCGCGCGGTCTTGTTGAAGACCAGGTTGCCCGCGGTGTCGGCGCGCAGCGCGTGCACGAGCGCGAAGTCGGCGTTGATCGACTCCTCGAGCACGTAGCGCTTGCCGTTGAATTTGCGAATCTCCTTGGGCGGCGAGGCAACTGCGACGGAACCGTCGGCCGCGTAGCGCCACGGCAGACCGCCGTCGGAGACCGGGGTGCCGACGCCGGCCGGGGTGTAGAACGCGGGGATGCCGGCGCCGCCGGCGCGCATCCGCTCGGCCAGCGTGCCCTGCGGGGTGAGTTCCACCTCGAGCTCGCCGGACAGGTACTGGCGGGCGAACTCCTTGTTCTCCCCGACGTACGACGCGGTGACCCGGCGCACCTTGCCGAGGCCGAGCAGCACACCGAGGCCGACGCCGTCGACGCCGCAGTTGTTCGAGAACACCTCGAGGTCGGTGGCACTCGATGCGGCGATGGCATCGATCAATTGGTCGGGGATGCCGCACAATCCGAATCCGCCGACGGCCAGCGTGGCGCCGTCACCGATGTCGGCGACCGCTTCGGCGGCCGAGGCGTACACCTTCGAGGTCATGGCACTCCGTTCATCCAGTAAACGCGGGACCTACTTTTCACGTGGCGCCGCTGACATGGCAAGTCTCTGTTGGAAGCCGGTCAAAAGTGTTCACAGGGTGAGCACCGCTGTCATGTGCGTTCAACCAGTGAACGCATAGGATGTGGTGATGACCGGTCCGAATGTCGTGGCTCGCGTCGGGGCGATGCTGCGGGCCGTTGCCACAACCGAACCCGACGGCGCCTCCACCACCGAGCTCGGAAAGTTGGCCGGCCTGGCCCGGCCGACGGCGCACCGGCTGCTCACGGCACTGGCCGACGAACATCTGGTCAGCCGGGATCAGAAAACCGGGCGCTGGTCACTCGGACCCGAGCTGTATCTGCTCGGTGTCGGCGCGGCCCAACACCACGACGTGACCGATCAGGCGCGGGCCGTCGTGACGCGACTGGCCCGCGAGACCGGCGAGAGTGCGTTCTTCTCCGCGCGCCGCGGTGATCAGACAGTGTGCGTGCTCAGCGAGGAGGGCAGCTTCCCGTTGCGTTCGCACGTCCTGCAGGTCGGCATCCGGTTCCCGCTCGGGGTGGCCAGCGCCGGGCTGGCCATCCTCAGCCATCTACCGGCCGCCGAGGTCGACGACTACTTCTCCCGGGAACAGCCCGAAACCAAATGGGGGCAAACGCATTCCGAAGCCGCCATTCGCAAACGCATCGAGCAGACCCGGCGTGCCGGCTACGCCGTCAATCCCGCGCTGCTGGTCGAAGGCAGCTGGGGCATGGCGGCAGCGGTGTTCGACCGGCGCGGCCTGCCGGGCTGGGCGTTGAGTCTCACCGGTGTCGAGACGCGGTTCCGCGCCGGCCGTCGACGCGAACTGGGTCGCCTGCTTCTCGAGCAGGCCCACGAGTTGTCGGGCCGGCTGCAGGGGTGACCCCGCGTCACGGCACGACCGGCGGTAGGCGATGGTGGAGTGGTGACTGAACGCGCGCGCATCGACTTTCCGTCCCGCATCGGCGTCTGGTGGGCCAGCGACAGCTGGGCCATGCCGGCCGCGCAAGAGGTGGCCCGCGACATCGAAGCCATGGGCTACGGCTCGCTGTTCCTGCCCGAGACCGTCGGCAAGGAGTGTCTCACCGAGTCGGCGGCATTCCTCGCGGCGACCGACCGGCTGGTGGTCGGCACGGGCATCGCCAACATTCACGTGCGCCTGCCGTCTGCCGCCGAAGCCGGTGCCCGCACGCTGACCGCGCTGTACCCGGGCCGGTTCGTGCTGGGCCTCGGGGTCAGTCACGGGCCGCTGGTCGAGCGCGGGATGGGCGGCACCTATGAAAAGCCGCTCGCCACGATGCGCAGCTACCTGGAGCGCATGGCCGCCGTGCCGGACGCCATCGAACCCGGCGTGGGCCGACCGCCGCGACTGCTCGCGGCGTTGGGCCCCAAGATGATCGAACTGTCGGGCAGCCAGGCCGACGGTGCGCACCCTTACCTGGTCCTGCCGTCCGCCACAGCGACGACGCGGGAAATCCTCGGGCCGGACAAGTGGATCGTCTCCGAGCAGGCTGTGGCGATCGGTGGCGATGACGCCGACCAGCTGCGCCGCGCCCACGAGCACCTGAACGTCTACAGCGGCCTGCCCAACTACCGGAACTCGTGGCTGCGCCAGGGCTTCGACGACAGCGATCTGGTCCGCGGTGGATCCGAGCGACTGGCGCGCGCCCTGGTCGGGATGGGCAGCGTCGAAGACGCCGCGGCCAAGGTCAAGGCGCACCTCGATGCCGGCGCCGACCACGTCGTGGTCCAGGTGCTCGCGGAGCATCCGACCGCCGACCCGCGGCCGGGCCTGCGTGAACTGGCCGGCGCGCTGGGCCTGTAGCCGGCCGGCAGCGCGGCGCAGCGAGGCGTCGTGGATGAACGGCGCCCTTGCGCGCCGTATCACCTTGTGGGACTGTCTGTTTCGCCGCCCTCGTCTCCGCTCTCGGGTGGGTAGAGCGTTGGGTGCCAGTAGTGGTTGGTGTGGGGTTGGCCGGTGTCGAGTAGTGGTGGTGGGGTCCAGTGGGCTCGGCCGTTTTTCATGGTGGTGGTCCAGCCGGTGGTGTCTTCGAGTCGGTTGTCGCCGCCACAGGCCAGGGCCATGGTGGTGATGTTGGTCTGTCCGTCGTGGGTCCATCCGGGGATGTGGTGGGCCTGACAACCCGCGGCCGGGACAGTGCACTCGGGGCGGGTGCAGCCCAGGTCGCGGGCGAATAGGGCCAGGCGCTGGCCGGTGGTGGCGGTGCGCCGCGCCCGCCCCAGATACAACGGCACATCACCATGGTTGTCGAACACCGTGAGATAGCAACTTGCCCCGGTGCGGGCAGCCAGGTTGAGCAGGTCCTTGACCGGCAGTGTGCTGCCGGTGTGCGTCACGGCGACCCCGGCCCGGTCCTCGAGCTGCTCGAGGGTGCAGGTCGCCACGATGGTGACCGGGAACCCGTTGCGTTCCCCCAAATCCCCGGAGAGCAGCAGCAGGCCGATGGTTTCCCAGGCGTCATGCTGACGCTGCGCCAGGGTGCGCCGGTCATTGTCGATCTGCTCCTGAGTCGGCGTTCCGGAGGTGCAGGGCACCGGGTCGGCGGGGTTGCACATGCCGGGCGCGGCGTATTTGACCATCAACGCTTCGTAGGTGGCCCGCGCTGTCGGGGTAAGGCGGCCGCGCAGCTCGCTGCTGCCGTCGGGGCGCTGCTTTGACAACACCAGCGCCCGGTCTCGGTACGGGTCGGGTTCCCGGTCATCGGGTGGCGGCCCGTCCTGATCCAACTCGTAGAGCTTGCGCCGGACCACCGACCGCAGAGCCTCGGGGGTCAGATTGCGGGCAGCGGCCACCAGCGCCAGCTCACACTCGTCGAGGGTGGCCAGGTCGGCCCAGGTGGGCAGTTTCGTGAAGAACGACTCGATGACATCGACATGATCACCATTGATCGCCCCGGCGGCGACCGCGGCCGCGACATGCGGCCGCAGCGGCGGCAGTGGCTCCCCGGTCAATGACCAGCGGGGGCCGAGCAGCTCGGCGTGCCGGACCCGGCGGCGGGATTCCTCCAGGCCGAGCCGGTCCCGGGTGCGCAGCACGTCGGCCCAGTTTTTCGCCCCGATGTCTTTCGCCGTGGTGTGGGTTTGCAGCGCGGTCAGGATCTGGTGGTCCACGGCTTCGGCGGCACACCGTAGCTGTTCGCGGTGGGACTGCAGCGCCAACAACTCGGGCACTGACAGGGTGCGGTAATCCAGGCACGCCACCCGCGCCTGCGCCACGTCGAGGCCGGTGTAGACCTCGTCGATGACAGCTAAGTCGGTCAATCCCATACATCGAACACTAGTGGCGCTCCACGGGTTTTCGTGGGCGCCTTTGTGCTGT
>NZ_JMHT01000033.1 GCF_001905655.1 Mycobacterium sp. ST-F2 | reverse complement strand
GTGCCGGCAAAGAGGTCTCAAATATGAAGTTATCTGTGTTCCATTCGTGGAGCTGCCGGGAATTGAACCCGGGTCCTACGGCATTCCCTCAAGACTTCTCCGTGCGCAGTCCGCTATGCCTCTACTTGGATCTCCCGGTCACGCGAACAAGCCGAGATGACGATCCCAGTCGCTGTTTGATGTCCCCACGGGCCCCGCGACCGGCCCCGTGGGTGGGTCCCTCTAGTCGATGCCAGGGTCCGGGCCGAGGGCGCTCCCGGTCTGACAGACACGCGGTCGCTACTTAGGCAGCGAGGGCGTAGTCGCGCTGATGAGAATCGGCGCTTAATTGGTTACAACGACGCTTACGGTGGTCTCTTGCCTGCACCGGCACGCTTCCCTTGATTCGATGCGCGAAGTCGAAACCGTTCAGCCCCTCGCACCCCCGCCGACTTTCGGCAGGACACTCCATCATACCGGTAGCTCCGACAAGCTCCACCGAATATCGGACCACCGCCAAAGTACCAGGTCAGATGACGTAACCCAGGTTCTCCACGATGCGCCGGCCGACCTCGGCGTCACCCTCGAACTCGATGACGACCGGCCGCACCGCGCCCAGCGGACGTCCACCGCACAGCCGGGTGAACTGCCAGCCGTCCATCCGGATCACCGTGGTCGGCTCCGCGCCGCCGAAGTCGGGCACCACGGCCGCGCGGCCGTCGACCGCGACGCGGATGGTGCGCGCCATGGGTCCGGTCAGTTCGATCGCGACGCGCGATCCGTCGGGCGCTCCCCCACGCTTGGCGACGACGAAGCCCATCATCGTCTCGATCTCATCGAGCGACACCTGCGCCTCCGGCTTCTGCAGTGCCGCGTCCGGCGCCGGGCGCGCGACGGACTCGCGGATGTCCTGCTCGTGCATCCAGGAGTCGAACGTCCGGATCCGCATGAAGCGGCCCACGCTGTCCTGTCCTGCCGGCGTCATCGTGGGCGTGTTCCACTCCTCGTCCGACATCGCGTTGAGGGTGGCCCGCCGGTCGTCTGTAACGGCGCGGAACTTCTCCCGCAGCTCGGCTGCCGAGAGCGCGCTGAACGACCGCGTCCAGCATTCGTTCATCACGCCGATGGGGTTGTGCACGTGGTCCAGTTCGGACACGTCGATGTCGGCCTCCGGCACCGGCTCACCCTTGAGCATCAGCTCGGTCCCGATGATGTGCGCGACGACATCCCGGACGTGCCAGCCGGGCAGCTCGGTCTGCGTGGTCAGCAGCTCCGCCTCGGAGATCGTGGACAACAGCTTGTCCAGGTCGTCCCACACCCCGAACAGGGCGGGCAGAACATCGGACTTCTCCAGGACAGTGACGGGACGCGTTGAGCTGCTCACGGACTGACCGTACGACGGCCGAACCGCGCCGGATGGCGAATCGTCCGATGCGTCCCAATCACTGGTCATGACACGATGGCCCCATGGGGGACGACGCACAAGAGGCGCAACGCCTCCGGGACATCGCGGTGATCCGCAAAGTGCGGGACCGGATCGACCGCGAGTACGCCAAGCCGCTCAATGTCGAGGACCTGGCCCGCGGCGCGCACATGTCGGCCGGCCACTTGAGCCGGGAGTTCCGGCGCATCTACGGCGAGTCGCCCTACTCGTACCTGATGACGCGCCGCATCGAACGGGCCATGACCCTGCTGCGCCGGGGCGACCTCAGCGTCACGGATGTGTGCTTCGCCGTTGGCTTTTCGTCACTGGGCACGTTCAGCACGCGGTTCACCGAGCTGGTCGGGGTCGCGCCCAGCGTGTATCGCCGCGACCATTCGCAGGCGGCCGACGGCATTCCCGCCTGCCTGGCCCGGCAGGTCACCAGACCGATCAGGAATCAAGAAGCGCCGCCGCACTGACCGCCATTAGCGTGACGGGCATGGACATCTCGATTCACTACGCATTCCTGCCACACACCGACGCCGAAGCCGCGCTCAAGTTCTACCGCGACGACCTCGGCTTCGAGGTCCGCAAAGACGTTGGCTACCAAGACATGCGGTGGATCACCGTCGGCCCGCCCGGACAGCCGGGCACGTCGATCGTGCTGCACCCGCCGGCCGCCGACCCCGGCATCACCGACGACGAGCGTCGCACCATTCTGGAGCTCATCGCCAAGGGTTCGTACGGCGCGATCACCCTGGCCACCGACGACCTGGATACGCTGTTCGCCCGCCTGGAGGCCTCCGGAGCCGACGTCCTGCAGGAACCGACCGACCAGGATTACGGCGTGCGCGACTGCGCATTTCGCGACCCGTCCGGCAACCTGATCCGGATCAACCAGCTCTAGTCAGCCCACTACCCCGCGGCGATCATCGCGACCGAGGCAAGCGCCAGCGCCATGCCGACGGCCTGCCAGGCCCGAACCCGCTCTTTGAGCACCACCATGGCCAGGGCGACGGTCGCCGCGGGATAGAGCGAGATCAGCACGCTCGCCAACGACAGCATCGAGGCCTGCAGCGCCAGCAGCATCCCCACGTTCGCGATGACGTCGAGCGCCGCCGCGACCAGGCCCAGCTTCAGCGGAAGTCCGCGTGGCAGAGCGAAATTGCGGGTCGCCACCGCGGCGACCATCACCACCGCGGTGGCCGCGAAGCGCGCGAACACCAACGGCCAGAGCTTCGCGTCGTGCGGCACCTGATGGATCACGGCGAAGCTGAGCCCGAAAGTAAGTCCTGAGCCGACGGTCAGCCAGGCGACCTTGGCGGTGAAACGGTGCGGGGTCTCGTCCTCATCGGTGGCCTGGGCACTGACCAGTGCCACCGCGACCAGGGCCAGCGCGATCCCGGCGATCGCCAGCCCGCTGGGCCGCTCCCCCATGGCGACGCCGACGGCAATCGGTCCCGCCGACACCAGGATCGCGGTCAACGGTGAGACGACGGATATGGGTCCAGAACCCAACGCGGCGTAGAACCACCAGATTCCGAACGCCTGCAAGACGCCGCACAACACGCCCCACAGCACTGCGTCCGACGAAACCTGGCCGCCGACAACGCATGCCATCACCGTCAGCAGCACGCCGGCGACGGGGTACGACACCAGCACCACCCGTAGCGCCGCGACGCGCCGGGACGCGATGCCGCCGACGAAATCGCTGATGCCATAGCCCAGCGCCGCCAGCAGCGCGAGCAGGACCCCGGTCAGTTCCTGCCCTTGAGGCGTCGGCCCATCTCGCGGCTGATCTCGCGCTGCGCGTCGCGCTTCGCGATGTCCTGGCGCTTGTCGTGTGCCTCTTTACCGCGGGCCAGCGCCAATTCGACCTTGACGCGGCCGTCGGAGAAGTACATCTTCAGCGGCACCAGTGTGAAGTTGCCGTCGCGCAGTTTGCCGACCAACGTGTCGATCTGCTTCCGGTGCAGCAACAGCTTTCGGTTGCGCCGCGGAGCGTGGTTGGTCCACGTGCCGTGGTGGTACTCGGCGATGTGCAGATTACGGATCCACACTTCGCCGTCGTCGACGGTGGCGAAGGCGTCGGCCAGCGACGCCAAGCCCTCACGCAGACTCTTCACTTCGGTGCCGACCAGGACGATCCCGGCCTCGTAGGTGTCGATGATCGAATAGTTGTGCCGCGCTTTGCGGTTGGTTGCGACCACCGAGTTATTACCCGACTTGTCCTTGGTCGCGTCCTTCTTCTTTGCCACCGCTACCGCCGGATGTACGCGCGCAGCGTCGCGTAGGCCGTGACGCCCGACATCGTCAGGCCCAGGGCCAACATGATTGGCGCGCAATAGAAGAGAACGTCGGCGTAGTCGACCTTGGCGATCAGACCGGCTTGATAGAACTGGTTGAGCACGTCCTCGAGGAACATGGCCCGCACCACGATCAAGCCGATGACGGCGCCCACCACACCGATGGTCGCGGCCAGCATCGCCTCCACCAGGAACGGCAGCTGCGTGTACCAGCGCGTGGCACCGACCAGTCGCATGATGCCGATCTCGGTACGGCGGGTGTAGGCGGCAACCTGAACCATGTTGGCGATCAACAGAACTGCAGCGACCGCCTGCACCAGCGCCACCGCGAATGCCGCGTTGCTGATGCCGCCGAGGATGCCGAAGAGCCTGTCGACCAGTTCCTTCTGGTCGGTCACCTGACGCACACCGGGACGTCCGCGTAGCGCGTCCTCAAATCCCTTGTGCTGCTCGGGATTGTCGAGCTTGACAACGAACGACGCCGGGAACGCCTTCTTGCTCGCATAGTCCTTGAAAGCCGGAATCCGGCGGACGGCGTCGTCGTACGCCTGGTCCCGGTTCATGTACCGCACCGACTTGACGTCCTTGCGGTCGTCGATCAGCTTGCGCAGCGACTTGCACGGGTCGGCGTCACAGTTGGGGTCATTGGACGAGATGTCGTCGGTCAGGAAGACCTGGCTCTCCACGCGGTCCAGGTAGATCTGCTTGGACTGGTCGGCCAGCCGGACGATCAGCAGACCACCACCGAACAAGCCGATGGAGATGGCGGTCGTCAGGATCATGGCAACGGTCATGGTGACGTTGCGACGAAATCCGGTCAGGACTTCATTGACAAGAAAGCCGAAGCGCACTTAGCGATCCATTCCGTAGACGCCGCTCTGCTCATCGCGGATGAGGCGGCCGAGTTCGAGTTCGATGACGCGCTGACGCATCGAGTCGACGATGTGATGGTCGTGGGTGGCCATCACGACCGTCGTACCGGTGCGGTTGATCCGCTCCAGCAGGTCCATGATGTCGTTGCTCGTCTCGGGGTCCAAGTTGCCGGTGGGTTCGTCGGCCAACAGCACCAGCGGGCGGTTGACGAACGCCCGCGCGATCGCCACGCGCTGCTGCTCGCCACCGGACAGCTCACCGGGCAGCCGGTTGGCCTTGCCCGACAGGCCCACCATCTCCAGCACGTCGGGCACGATGCGGTTGATGGTGTCCGGGCGCTTGCCGATCACCTCGAGCGCGAAGGCCACGTTCTCGAACACCGTCTTCTGCTGCAGCAGCCGGAAATCCTGGAACACGCAGCCGAGCACCTGGCGCAGGCTCGGGATGTGCCGGCTGGGCAGCTTGTTGACGTGGAACTTCGAGACGCGGATGTCACCCGAGGTCGGCACCTCGGCACCGAGCAGCAGACGCATGAACGTCGACTTGCCGGAGCCGGACGGACCGATGAGGAAGACGAACTCACCCTTGTCGATCTTGAGCGACACGTTGTCCAGGGCTGGGCGTGCCGAAGACTTGTAGTTCTTACTCACGTGGTCGAGGGTGATCATCACGGCACGCCAGTGTAGTCGGACGTTGAAGTGTGACGGATGAGGCTGATGCCGCTAGCTCGCCGCCGGTGCCGCACCGGGCGAAATCGTGGTGGTCGTGACCGGGCCGCCGGGCGGTGCTGCGGCCGGCAGCGGGCCGGGCGGCGGCGCGGGCGCCGGAGCCGGAGTGGGAGCCGGGGCCTGACCGGGCAGGACCGGCAGTGTGACGGGCGGCAGGATTCCCGGTGCCGGGGTGATGACCGTCGTGGTGGGCGGCGCCGACGTGCTGGAGGTGCTCGTGCCGGACGTGGTCGAGCTGGTCGTCGTGTCGGTCGTCTCGGTGGTGGTCTCGGTCGGCGTCGGCCGGCTCGTCGTCCGGGGGCGGGTGTTCACATCGGTGCGCGGCACCCAGGTGTACTCGGGATTGGGGACGAAACCCGGGGGCACGACCGCGGGCGGCGGTGTCGGCGCCGGCGGTGGCGGCGCGTAGGTCTGGTGCAGCCAGTACGCCACGAAGAAGGCCACGATCAGGCCCACCGTGGACGTCCGGACCCGGCCCAGGATGTACGCGGGCCAGGCGCGGTCGGCGTGTTTGGCCGCGATACGGGACAGCGCGTTCATCGTTGCTCGTCCCCCGGCCCCTGCGTCTTGTCCTCGGCGCCGGCGACGGTGGCCGGATGCACCATGGCCTCGACCTCGGGCTCGTTGTCGTGCGGGCTCTCGATGCCGGCGCGGCCCAGCGCCGAAACGACCATGACCCGCAAGCGCCGGCCGACCTCGAACTGCTTGCCGGGCAAGGTCCGGGCCACCATCCGCAGGTTCACGGTGTCGAGTTCGATGCTCTCCACGCCCATCAGCTGGGGCTTGTCGAGCAGCAAGGTGCGCAACTGGATGTCCTCCATCGCGCGTTCGCAGACCCGGCCCAGCACGTCGTTGACCTTGCCGAGGTCCGCGGTCGTGGGCACCGGGATGTCCACGACGGCGCGCGCCCAGTCCTTGGACAGGTTGACGGTCTTGGCGATCTGCCCGTTCGGGATCGTGTACACCTCACCGTCGCTGGAGCGCAGCTTGGTGACGCGGAGCGTGACGTCTTCGACCGTGCCTTCGGCCGGTGTGTTGATACCGGTGACGGTGAGCGACACCAGGTCACCGAAGCCGTACTGCTTCTCGGTGATGATGAAGAACCCGGCCAGCAGGTCCTGCACGATGCGCTGTGCGCCGAAACCCAGCGCGGCGCCCAGCACAGCTGCGGGCGCGACGAGGGAGCCGATGGGGATGCCGAGGATTTCGATGACGTCGACCAGCACGATCACCGACACCAGGGCGATGGTCACCCACGAGATCACCGAGGCGACGGCTTGCCGGTGCTTGGTGGTCTCCGACCGGACCAGCGCGTCGCTCTCCTGAAAACGCTCGTCGATGCGGGCGGTGATCCGGTGGGTCAGCCAGCCGACGAACCGCGCGATGAGCATCGCCGCGATGACGAGCATGACGATCCGCAGGCCGCGGGTGATGATCCACTCACCGATCGAGCCGCGCCAGAATTCGTGCCACCGCTGGGCCCACCAACCGAGCGATTGCGGTTGGCTCGCGACAAAGACAGAGAAAAAGTTAGTCATCTTCTTTTCGGTTGCGCCAGCGGATCCCGGCCTCCAGGAAGCCGTCGATGTCGCCGTCGAGAACCGAGGCCGGGTTGCCGACCTCGAACTCGGTGCGCAGGTCTTTCACCATCTGGTAGGGGTGCAGCACGTACGAGCGCATCTGATTGCCCCAGGAGCTGCCGCCGTCGCCCTTGAGCGCGTCCATCTCGGCACGCTCTTCCTGGCGCTTGCGTTCCAGCAGCTTGGCGCTGAGCACCCGCATCGCGGAAACCTTGTTCTGCAGCTGCGATTTCTCGTTCTGACAGGTCACGACGATGCCCGTCGGGATGTGCGTCAGCCGGACCGCCGAGTCGGTGGTGTTCACGGACTGACCACCCGGACCGCTCGACCGGTAGACGTCGACGCGGATGTCACCTTCGGGGATGTCGATGGAGTCGGCGGTCTCGACAACCGGCAGCACCTCGACGTCGGCGAACGACGTCTGGCGGCGGCTCTGGTTGTCGAACGGGCTGATCCGCACGAGGCGGTGCGTGCCCTGCTCGACCGACAGGGTGCCGTACGCGAACGGCGTGTGCACCGCGAAGGTCGCGCTCTTGATGCCCGCCTCCTCTGCGTACGACGTGTCGAAGACCTCGACCGGATACCCGTGCTTCTCGGCCCAGCGGATGTACATGCGCATCAACATCTCGGCCCAGTCGGCAGCGTCGACGCCACCGGCGCCGGAGCGAATGGTGACGACAGCTTCCCGCTCGTCGTATTCCCCCGACAGCAGCGTTCGAACCTCGAGCGCCTCGATGTCTTCACGGAGCTTGGCCAATTCGGCGTCGGCGTCTGCCACGGCGTCGGCTTTCGCGGCGCCCTCTTCCTCCTCGGCCAGCTCGTACAGCACCGGCAGGTCCTCGACCCGTCCCCGCAGCTCTTCGACCCGGCGCAGCTCGCCCTGGGCATGCGAGAGGCTGCTGGTCACCTTCTGGGCGTTGGCCTGGTCGTCCCACAACTTGGGGTCGGAGGCTTCCTGTTCGAGATTGGCGATCCGCGCGCGCAGACCGTCGACGTCGAGCACCCGCTCCACAGTGGTCAGAGTGCTGTCGAGGGCGGCAATGTCGGCTTGACGGTCGAGGTCCACAAAGGATGAGGGTACCGATCAGTGAGACGGACTTTCACATTGCAAGCCCTGATCGCTTAGACCGGTTTAGCATCGCCGTGTAAGCCGCTCGGCCGCGTCGCGACAGCCCCTTGCGCGCACCGGGCAGAACAAGAAGGCAAACCAATACATATGCGCCCTTACCACGTGGCGGTTGTCGGATCCGGCCCGTCAGGGTTTTTCGCTGCCGCGTCACTGCTGAAATTCGCCGATGCCAAGGCCGCCGCTGCGGCCGATTCAGAAGAACCGATCGACGTGCGTATCGACATGCTCGAGATGCTGCCCACCCCGTGGGGACTGGTCCGTTCCGGCGTGGCGCCCGACCATCCGAAGATCAAGACGGTGTCGGCGCAGTTCGACAAGATCGCCGACGACCCGCGGTTCCGCTTCTTCGGCAACATCACCGTGGGCGAGCATGTGCAGGCCACGGAGTTGGCCGAACGGTATGACGCCGTCATCTACGCCATCGGTGCCCAGTCCGACCGGCCCCTCGGCATCCCCGGCGAGGAACTGGAAGGCAGCGTGGCCGCCGTCGACTTCGTCGGTTGGTACAACGCGCATCCGCATTTCGCGGCCATGAACCCCGACGTGACGCAGGACCGGGCCGTGGTGGTCGGCAACGGCAACGTGGCCCTGGACGTGGCCCGCATCCTGGTCAGCGATCCGGGCGAGCTGGCGAACACCGACATCGCCGACCACGCGCTGACGGCCCTCGGCGCCCGCGGCGTCCGCGAGGTCGTGATCATCGGCCGGCGCGGCCCGCTGCAGGCCCCATTCACGACGCTGGAGCTGCGCGAGCTCGGTGACCTGGCGGCGATGGCCGACGTCGACGTGGTCGTCGATCCGGCCGATGTCGACGGCATCACCGAAGCGGAGCTGGAGGCCGCCGGCAAGACGGTGCGGCAGAACATCAAGATTCTGCGCGGCTACGCCGAACGTGGGGTGCTGGGGCGCGAGCGCCGCATCGTGTTCAAGTTCCAGACCTCGCCCATCGAGATCAAGGGCGCCGGACGCGTCGAGTCAATTGTGTTGGGCCACAACGAGTTGGTCGACGACGGCGGCCGCATCGTCGCCAAGGACAGCGGCCACCGCGAGGAGCTGCCCGCACAGCTGATCGTGCGGGCCGTGGGCTACCGCGGCGTTCCGACGGCCGGCCTGCCGTTCGACGAGCGCGCCGCGACCATCCCGCACACCGACGGCCGGGTCGAGGGCAGTCGCAACGAGTACGTCGTCGGCTGGATCAAGCGCGGGCCGTCGGGCGTCATCGGCAGCAACAAGAAGGACTCGCAGGACACCGTCAACACCCTGATCGAGGACATCTGCGGCGCCGAGCTGGCCGATTTCGGGGCCACGCACAGCGAGGATCTGGCGGAGTGGTTCGCTTCCCGGCAGCCGGCCGTGGTCACGGGCGACCACTGGCGCCTGATCGACGCGCACGAGAGGTCAGCCGGCGAGGGCCAGAACCGCCCGCGGGTGAAGCTGACCGACGTGGCGGAGATGCTGCGGGTCGCCCACGGCTGAGGAGCTTGCGGATCAGCCCATCGGCCACGCTGAGGAGCTACACCGGAGGCGCCTGCGGCGCGAAGTTCCAGTTGTCGGGGTTCTTCGGCGAGTAGACGACGGGAACCAGTTGGCCCACCGAGGGCCAGTTGGCCACGTCGATCGCCATGCGGCCGTACACCTCGTGCTCATTCACGCTTGGGCCGTTGATGACTCCGGCGACGGTGACGAACTGCTCGCCCGTCGCGTCGGGCCGTGGACTGACGCCGGTGATCAGCAAGGTCCCGCTTTCCCCGCTACGCGTCCGCCGCAGGAACGGCGCGGCCAACAGTACGAGCGCTCCCAGCAAGACAATGAGCACGACGAATTCCCACACGTACTCATGGTAGGACTGCACGCATGAGTACCACCCAAGCAAGTAGCGCAGCGGATTGCGCGTCCCGCCGAGACGACGTCACTTTGGCCTTGGCCCTGGCCGACCAGGCCGACGCCGTGACGTTGGACCGCTTCGGCGCGCTGGATCTGCGGATCGAGACCAAACCGGACCTGACCCCGGTGACCGACGCCGACCAGTCCGTCGAGCGGGTGCTGCGCGAAACGCTGTCCGCGGCTCGGCCGGACGACGCGCTGCTCGGCGAAGAATACGGTGGCACAGCGGTTTTCGCGGGCCGGCAGTGGGTGATCGACCCCATCGACGGCACCAAGAACTTCGTCCGCGGGGTCCCGGTGTGGGCAACGTTGATCGCCCTCCTGGAGGACGGCGTGCCCGTCGTCGGCGTCGTCAGTGCCCCGGCGCTCGGGCGGCGGTGGTGGGCCGGCACCGGCGAAGGTGCGTTCAGTTCGTTCGGCGGGCGGACGCGGCCCATCTCGGTATCGGGTGTCGACGCGCTCGACGCGGCGAGTCTGTCCTACTCGGATCTGACCACCGGCTGGGATGACCGGCGCGAGGCCTTCGTCGCACTGACCGATGCGGTGTGGCGGACCCGGGCCTACGGCGACTTCTGGTCGTACTGCCTGCTGGCCGAGGGCGCCGTGGACATCGCCGTCGAACCGGAGGTCAAGCTCTGGGATCTGGCGGCGCTCGACGTTGTCATCCGGGAGGCCGGCGGAACGTTCACCAACCTCGCCGGCGCGTCCGGCCCGCACGGCGGTAGCGCCGTCGCAACCAACGGGTTGCTGCACGACAAGGTGCTGGCCGCCCTCTCCTGAAAGCAGCCGCGGGCCGCGCCATGGTGCGCCGACCCGGCTGTGGACGCACCCTCCTCTGGGATGCGATATCACCGGCGATATCGCATCCCAGAGTCGTATCGGGGCGGACGGCCTGGTGCTCACGTTGCAGATGCGACTCCTGATGGGGCGGCGAAAACTCCTGGTAAATCCGGGGTTTCACGTCGCGCACCCCGATTTGGACCGCGTGGGCCTTCGCGACACAGGACGTCCGGCAAATGTGAACTTAGTAACACGAGCGTCGTACCTTACTCAGGAGTAAGATACGGTCATAACGCACTGCCCCAACGACGCGAGGCTGTCGAAATGACCAACACCCTTCCCCAGAACGGCACATCTGCCGGCTCCGCACAGCGCCCGGTGCGCAAGGGCCCGGAGAGCGCCATCGGCCTGCAACGGCACAAGCGGACAGCGACCGACATCGGTCTGGCGCTGATCACACCTTTTGTCGGCCAGGAATTCCTCGACAAGTACAACCTGCGCGAGCCCATGAACCGCGGCCTGAAGTACGGCATCAAGACGGCGTTCTCCACCGCCGGCGCCGCAGGCCGTCAGTTCAAGCGCATCCCCGGCATCAACGGCGCGCCGACCCGCCTGAAGCCGGGCGGCTCCGACTACTTCGACCTGAATCCGGACGAAGACCAGCAAATGATCGTCGACACGGTCCGCGAGTTCTCCGAGGAGATCCTGCGGCCGGCCGCTCATGACGCCGACGCGGCTGCGACCTACCCGGCCGACCTGATCGCCAAGTCCGCCGAACTCGGCATCACCGCGATCAACGTGCCCGAGGAGTTCGACGGCATCGCCGCCACCCAGAGCACCGTCACCACCGCGCTGGTGGCCGAGGCCCTCGCCTACGGCGACATGGGTCTGGCCCTGCCGATCCTGGCCCCGGGCGGCGTCGCCTCGGCGCTGACCCGCTGGGGCAGCGCCGGTCAGCAGGCCACCTACCTGCCGTCGTTCGCCGGCGAGAACGTCCCGCAGGCCTGCGTCGCCATCGCCGAGCCGCACGCGCTGTTCGATCCGACCGCGCTGCGGACCACCGCGATCCGCACCCCCAGTGGCTACCGCCTCAACGGCGTCAAGTCGCTGGTCCCGGCCGCCGCCGATGCCGAGCTGTTCATCATCGGCGCCCAGCTCGACGGCAAGCCGGCGCTGTTCATCGTCGAGTCGGGCTCCGAGGGCCTGTCCATCACCGCCGACCCGAGCATGGGCATCCGCGCCGCGGCACTGGGCAAGATCGAGCTGGACAACGTCGCGGTGCCGCTGGCGAACCGGCTCGGCGAGGACGAGGCGACCGACAACGACTACTCCGAGGCCATCGCCCTGTCCCGATTGGGTTGGGCCGCACTGGCAGTCGGCACCTCGCACGCTGTGCTCGACTACGTGGTGCCCTACGTCAAGGAGCGCGAGGCGTTCGGCGAGCCGATCGCCAACCGCCAGGCGGTCGCGTTCATGTGCGCCAACATCGCCATCGAACTCGACGGCCTGCGGCTCATCGTGTGGCGCGGTGCGTCGCGCGCCGAGCAGGGCATGACCTTCCTGCGCGAAGGTGCACTGGCCAAGCGGTTCGCCGCTGACAAGGGCATGCAGATCGGCCTCGACGGCGTCCAGCTGCTCGGCGGCCACGGCTACACCAAGGAACACCCGGTTGAGCGCTGGTACCGCGATCTGCGGGCTCTCGGCGTCGCCGAGGGTGTCGTCGTCCTGTAGTCCGCCCGGTAGTCCCCACTCTTCCCACTCATCCGAAAGACCAATCATGGCAATCAATTTGGAACTGCCCCGCAAGCTGAAGGCTGTGGCGGAAAAGGGTCATCAGGGCGCCGCCGAGATGCTCCGCCCGATCTCCCGCAAGTACGACCTGGCCGAGCACGCCTACCCGTCCGAGCTCGACACCCTGGCGAGCCTGTTCGAGGGCGTGCAGGAATCGAACACCGTCTCGGTGGCCGGTGCCGGCTTCTCGGCCAACGAATCCAAGAGCAAGCACGCAAACGTCAACGGCGCCAACATGTCTGCGCTGCTGAACGCCCTCGAGGTCAGCTGGGGTGACGTCGCCCTGCTGCTGACCGTGCCCTACCAGGGCCTGGGCAACGCCGCGATCTCCGCGGTGGCCACCAAGGAGCAGCTGTCCAAGTGGGGCAAGGTGTGGGCCGCCATGGCCATCACCGAACCCAGCTTCGGCTCGGACTCGGCGGCCGTCACGACCACCGCGGTGCTCGACGGCGACGAGTACGTCATCAACGGCGAGAAGATCTTCGTCACCGCCGGTTCGCGCGCCACCCACATCGTGGTGTGGGCGACGGTCGACAAGTCGCTCGGCCGCGCTGCCATCAAGTCGTTCGTCGTGCCGCGTGAGCACCCCGGCGTCATCGTCGAGCGCCTCGAGCACAAGCTGGGCATCAAGGCCTCCGACACCGCGGTCATCCGCTTCGACAACTGCCGGATCCCGAAGGATTACCTGCTCGGTGATCCAGAGGTCAAGGTGGACAAGGGCTTTGGCGGGGTCATGGAGACCTTCGACAACACCCGTCCGATGGTGGCCGCCATGGCGATCGGCGTCGGCCGCGCCGCTCTGGAGGAGCTGCGGGCCATCCTGACCGACGCGGGCATCGAGATCTCGTACGACAAGCCGGCACATGCGCAGAGTGCCCCGGCCGCCGAGTTCCTGCGGATGGAGTCCGATTGGGAGGCCGCCTACCTGCTGTCGCTGCGCGCGGCCTGGCAGGCCGACAACAAGATCCCGAACTCCAAGGAAGCGTCCATGAGCAAGGCCAAGGCCGGCCGCATGGGCACCGACGTCACCCTCAAGGCCGTCGAATTGGCCGGCACCACCGGCTATTCCGAGTCGACCCTGCTGGAGAAGTGGGCCCGCGACTCGAAGATTCTCGACATCTTCGAGGGCACGCAGCAGATTCAGCAGCTCGTGGTGGCACGCCGCCTGCTGGGTCTGTCGTCCGCACAGCTCAAGTGACCAGCCTCCGGTAACCGTCACAAGCAAACAGGCCCCGGGATTGCTCCCGGGGCCTGTTTGCTTGTTGAGTGTCGACTAGGACGACGCGTTGGCGCCCAGCACGCGCTGCAGGTCAGGCTTCATGGCCTGCAGCTGCTGACCCCAGTAGCCCCAGTCGTGGGTGCCGCTGTCGGGGAAGTTGAACACGCCGTTGTTGCCGCCCGCGGCCAGGTAGTTGTCCTGGAAGGTGCGGTTGGTCCGGATGGTCAGGCCCTCGAGGAACTTGGCCGGGACGTTGTCGCCACCGAGCTCGCTCGGGTTGCCGTTACCGCAGTAGACCCACAGGCGGGTGTTGTTGGCGACGAGGCGCGGGATGTTGACCATCGGGTCGTTGCGCTGCCAGGCATTGTTCGGGTCGCCCGTCGAGCCCCACATGTCGTCGGCCTTGTAGCCACCGGCGTCACCCATGGAGACGTTGATCAGGAACGGCCACCAGCCCTCGGACGGGTTGAGGAAGCCCGACATCGAACCGGCGTAGATGAACTGCTCGGGGTGCCAGATGGCCAGGGTCATGGACGACGAGCCGGCCATCGACAGGCCGACCGCGGCGCTACCGGTGGGCTTGACCTCGCGGTTGGCCTGCAGCCACTGCGGCAGCTCCGAGGTCAGGAAGGTCTCCCACTTGTACGTGGAGCAACCGGACTTGCCGCACGCCGGCTTGTACCAGTCCGTGTAGAAGCTGGACTGGCCGCCGACCGGCATGACGATCGACAGGCCGGAGTTGAGGTACCACTCGAAGGCGGCCGTGTTGATGTCCCAGCCGTTGTAGTCGTCCTGCGCGCGCAGACCGTCGAGCAGGTACACCGCCGGCGACCCGTTGCCACCGCTCTGGAACTGCACCTTGATGTCGCGGCCCATGGACGGCGACGGCACCTGGAGGTATTCGACCGGCAGACCGGGCCGCGAGAACGCGCCGGCGGTTGCTGTCTGGCCGGCAAGTCCGATGAGACCCGGGAGCAAGGCGGCGGCCGAGACGGCGCCGGCGACCCTGCGCGCCCAGCGGCCGCGAAGCTTGTCAACGAACATTCACAATCCCATTTCAGTATCAGGTACCGGGTATCGTGCCCACTCCACGCGATCAGACGGCGTTGGTGGCACGGCCGCGATTTCTCGCGGCCGTGTGCGGCGGCTCAGCCTGGTACGGGAACTGAACGCACCGATAGATTCAGTTGTCTGTGGGCAGTAAAACACGCATGCGACATGCCGAGGAACCCCCGAATCCCGCTTGAGACCAGGTTGTTGCGGACTTCGTACCGTTCAGCTACCACCCTGTCGTAGAGGTACGGGGTGTTCACCCGGCCGTAGGCTGCCGTTTGTGACGAGCGATCCGGACGATGTCGACGGGCTGCCGGGCACCCGATCGGGCAGCCGCTTGGGCATCGATGACTGGCTCGCGGCCGGGTACGCGATCCTGGCCGAAGAGGGCCTCAAGGCACTGAAGATCGACCGGTTGTGCGCCCGATTGGCAGTCACCAAGGGCAGCTTCTACTGGCATTTCGACAACATCGCCGCCTATCGGGCGGCGCTGATTCAGGGCTGGGGTGAACTGCGCGACGCGGACCGCAGTCGCATCGAAGAGATCGGATCGCTGCCCCCGCGGGACCGACTGGCCCAGATGATGAATTCGCTGGTCAGCCCCAGACACTGGACGCTGGAACGCGCGATGCGCGAGTGGGCCCGCTCCGACCCGGCCGTCGCCGAAAGCGTGCGCGCAGCGGACCGGCGGATCCTGGCAGCGGTGCGGCGCGCCTACGAAGACCACGGCTTCGACGAAGACGACGCCGAACTGCGCGCCGAAGCCACATTCGCCGTCGGCATCGGCTTCCTGCACCTGTCGGGAGATGCCCCGCATCCGCGACTGTCGGCCCGCAGCGAGCGGTTTCTCGACCTGATGCTCGCGACCTGACTTCCATACCAAAAGGTATGGTACGGTCCGGCTCATGTTGAGCACGCAGACCGGGATCACCGATGGATTCGTGACCGCACTCGGCGAACGCGCCGCCGAGGCCGAAAAACTTCGGCGGCTCCCCGACGACACGGTCAGCGACCTGATCGCGTCCGGATTCACCGATCTCCTCGTGCCGGCCCGTTTCGGCGGGCAGCAGGCGCCGTTTCCTGACATCCTCGATCCGGTGCGCCGACTCGCCCACGGCTGCACCTCGAGCGCCTGGACCATCGGATTCCTGACGCTGCACAACTGGATGCTGGCGCTGTTCGGCGAGCAGGCCCAGCAGGAGGCGTTCAACAACCGCCCGTTCCTCGCACCGGCGCCACTGGCGCCGACCGGTCGCGGATTGCCGGCCGACGGCGGCATCCGGCTTTCCGGGCGCTGGTCCTGGGCCACGGGCGTGATGCACGGCAACTGGATCATCGTCGCCGCGCTCTGCGGGCCCGATGACGGCATCTATCCCGCCCTGGCACTCCTGCCGATCAGCGACGTCACCGTCGACGACGTCTGGCACACCGATGGCATGCGGGCCACCGGATCGAACGACGTCGTCGTCACCGATGTGTTCGTGCCCGGACACCGCCTGGTCAAGGTGACCGATATCTATGCCGGCACCGCACCCGGCGCGGGACTGCACGACAGCGCCACCTACCGGTGGCCGATGGTGCCGGCACTGGCCCTGCTCGCGGCCATGCCCGCCCTGGGTAGCGCCGAGCGGGTCACCGAGATCTACGCGCAGCGGCTGGCCGAGCGGGTGCTGCCCTACGAAGGCGTCGTACAGAAGGACAAGCCGATCGCCCAGGCGCACCTGGCCGGAGCGCACGTGCGGCTGCGGTCGCTGCGTGGACTGCTCGACGACACGGTCGGCGAGATCCAAGAGATCGTCGTCTCCGGCGATGCCGTCGAGAAGCCCGTACGCGCGCAGGCCCGGTTGGCGGCCGCGCACATCGTCGCCGAATCGCGGGCGGTGATCGGAGATCTGATGGGTGCCGGCGGGGCCAGCATCCACTTCCTGTCCAGCGCGCTGCAGCGGTTCAAGCGCGACGTCGACGTACTGGCCGGGCACGTGGTGTTCGACTACGACACCAGTCGCGAACTGGCCGGCGCACTCACGCTCGGGATGACGATCCCGCGCACGTCGATGATCTGATGAACACGAGGGTGTGAAATAGCCAGATGCCAAACTCGCAGCCCGCTTTCACCAACTTCTTCCAGAAGCGGATCGCCAATCCCGTCATGCGGCGGTTGCCGTTTCAGACTCTGCTCGAGACCACCGGACGCAAGTCCGGCGAACCCCGTCGCACCCCGCTGGGCGGCAAGATCGTCGACGGGCAGTTCTGGTTCGTCTCGGAATTCGGTGAGCAGTCCCAGTACATCCGCAACATCCAGGCTGATCCCCGGGTTCGGGTGCGGTTGCGGGGCAGGTGGCACAGCGGGACTGCACACCTGGTACCCGACGATGACGCGGCCGCGCGACTTCGCGAATTGCCGCAGTTCAACAGCTTCGGGGTACGTACGTTCGGCACCAACCTGCTGACCGTGCGCGTCGACCTGGACGGTTAGGCCCCGCCAATCTCCGTCGGGTCATTGACATCCGTCCATAAGTGAAACTAACGTCACTTTTAGTTCCAGCCACGTACAGGAGCAAGCATGGAATCGTTCGTCCACCTGCGAAAAGGCAAGACTCCCAAGCGGGTTCACGCCGACCTGGACGGCCTCAAGGACGACGAACTCGGGCGCGGCGGCTTCGTCGGCCGCACCGCCAACATGTACCGGCGCAACGACCCGACCGCCTACCGGACCGTCGGCCCGCTGCGGCCGACAGACGTGCTGTCGTCCGAGCTGAAGCCGCCGGATGCGACCGACGCGGCAGGCGCTCCCCTGCTCCTGTTCTCCAACGCCGACTGCCAGGTGCTGCTCAGCCGGCGGAATGTGGAGATGCCGTTCTTCGTCCGGTACGTCGACGGCGATCTACTCCTGTTCGTACACAAGGGTTCCGGACTGCTGGAGACTGAGTTCGGGCCGCTGCGCTACCGCGAGGGTGACTGGGTCTACATCCCGAAGGCCTGCACGTTCCGGCAGGTGCCGGATGACGAGTCCACCTGGCTGATGATCCAGGCCACCGACGACTTCCGGGTGCCGCCGGCCGGCACACTGGGACGGCACTTCCCGTTCGATCCGGCGCAGGTCACCATCCCCGAACCGGAGGCGATAGACGACGACGGTCGTGACGAATATGAGGTGCGCCTCTACCACGAAGGTGGCCCCACTTCGCTTTTCTACCAACACAATCCGCTCGATGTAGAGGGGTGGCGCGGCGACAACTTCCCGTTCACGTTCAACATCGAGGACTACACCGTCATCACCTCCGAGAGCGTGCACCTGCCGCCGACGGTGCACCTGTTCATGCAGGCGACCGGGGTCTACGTGATGAACTTCCTGCCCAAGCCGGCCGAGAGCGTGCCGGGCACCGAGCGCACCCCCTGGTACCACCGCAACGTCGACTACGACGAGATCGCGTTCTTCCACGCCGGCTCGCTGTACGGCATCCCGATGCCGCCCGGCCTGATTTCCCATGCGCCGCAAGGGGTTCACCACGGCGCGCCGGAAGCCGCGCGGGAGCGTGCCCGTCGCAAGTTCGACCAATACGACCGCGTCGACTGGTCGGTGATCGCCATCGACACCCGCCGACGTCTCACACCATCCGCCGAAATCCTCGCCAATGACCTGGGGCAACACTGATGACCACCGAAGCACCCCTGAAGCACAACTACGACCGCATTCCGTATCTGGTTGCCTACCAGAACAACTCGGCGGTCCGCGACGTGTACGGCGGCGTCGCCGAACTCGTGGTGCTGGAGAGCTATCTGCTGAAACCGAAGGCCAAACCGAGCGACACCGTCCTGGTGTTCATGCACCCCATCGGCGGCGGTGCGTATCTGCCGATGATCAACGCCCTGGCGCGCGCCGGCCATCACGTCATCTACTGCAACAGCCGGTTCCGCGGCACCGACTCGGCGTTGCTGATGGAGAAGGTGGTCGAGGACCTCGGTGAGTGCATCAAGGACGCCAAGAACCGGCTGGGCTACGACAAGGTGGTGCTGGCCGGGTGGAGCGGCGGCGGGTCGTTGTCGGTGTTCTACCAGCAGCAGGCTCAGCACCCGACCGTCACGGCGAGCCCGTCCGGCGACGGGCCGGATCTGACCAAGCTGGGCCTGATCCCGGCGGACGGTCTGATGCTGCTGGCCGCCCACATCAGTCGCCACGGGACCATGACCGAGTGGATGGACGCGTCGATCCTCGACGAGAACGACCCGTCACAGCGCGATCCGGAACTCGATCTCTACAACCCGGACAACCCGAACCAGCCGCCCTATACCCCGGAGTTCCTGCAGCGGTACCACGACGCGCAGGTCGCCCGAAACCGGCGAATCACCAAGTGGGTCAAGGATAAACTCGCGGAACTCAAGGCAGCGGGACGACCCGATGACGAGTTCGCGTTCGTCGTCCACGGCACCATGGCCGACCCGCGCTGGCTCGATCCAACGGTCGATCCCAACGAACGCACCCCGGGACAGTGCTATCTGGGGGATCCTCGAGTGGTGAACATGAGCCCCGTCGGCCTCGCCCGATTCTGTACGTTGCGCAGCTGGCTGTCGCAGTGGAGTTACGACGACGCCAACGGTGACGCCGTCAAGGCGGGTCCGGACATCGCGGTGCCGACGCTGGTGATCGGCAACCTCGCCGACGACGCCTGCACCCCCAGCCACACGCGGCGGCTGTACGAGGCCATCGGGCATCCGGACAAGGAGATGCACGAGATTCCCGGCGCCAACCACTACTACTCCGGCCCGGATCAGCGCGGCACCCTGCGTCAGGCAGTCGGCATCTGCACCGATTGGCTGCACCGGCAGGGATTCTCCGCATGAGCGCTACCGGTGCTCTCGACGGCATCAGAGTCCTCGAACTCGGCACCCTGATCTCGGGGCCGTTCGCTGGGCGGCTGCTGGGCGACATGGGCGCCGAGGTGCTCAAGATCGAGTTGCCGTCGTCCCCCGATCCGCTGCGGACGTGGGGTCAGGCCGAACTCGACGGGCACCGGTTCTTCTGGACGGTCCACGCGCGCAACAAGAAAGCCGTAACGCTCGACCTGCGCACCGAACGCGGACGGGAGCTGTTCCTCGATCTGGTCGAGCAGTCCGATGTGATCGTGGAGAACTTCCGGCCGGGCACCCTGGAGAAGTGGAACCTGGGCTACGACGTTCTGCGCGAACGTAATCGGGGCATCATCCTGGTGCGAGTGTCGGGCTACGGGCAGACCGGGCCGGACGCCGGGAAGGCCGGCTACGCGTCGGTCGCCGAGGCCGCCAGCGGGCTCCGGCACATGAACGGCTTCCCGGGCGGTCCTCCCCCGCGGCTGGCCCTGTCGTTGGGCGACAGCCTTGCCGGGATGTTCGCCGCGCAAGGTGCACTGGCCGCGCTGTACCGGCGCAGTGTCACGGGTGAGGGTCAGGTCGTGGATACGGCACTCACCGAAAGTTGTTTGGCCATCCAGGAATCCACGATTCCCGACTACGACGTCGGCGGTGTGGTCCGCGGGCCGTCCGGCACTCGGCTGGAAGGCATCGCGCCGTCGAACATCTATCAGAGCGCAAACGGCAGCTGGGTGGTGATCGCGGCCAACCAGGACACCGTGTTCCGGCGGCTGTGCCAGGCCATGGGCCGCCCCGAGCTGGCGACCGACGAGCGGTTCGTCGACCATCTGTCGCGCGGCCGCAACCAGGACGAGCTCGACAAGCTCATCGGCGACTGGGCCGCGCAGCGTGAGCCCCAGGACATCATCGCCACATTGTCGGATGCCGGGGTGATCAGCGGGCCCATCAACACCGTCGCCGAGGTGGTGCAGGACCCGCAGTTGCAGGCACGCAACATGATTGCCGACCACTGGGACGAGCGGGTGCAGCGCAACGTGAAGGGTCCCGGCGTCGTTCCGGTGCTGTCGGAGACCCCGGGCACCATCCGCAACGGTGGGTCGGCGCGGCCGGGCCAGGACAACAACGAGGTGTACGGCAGGCTCCTCGGTCTCGACGCCGCGCAGTTGGCGGCGCTGCGCGAGGAGGGCGTGTTGTGACCGACCTCCCCACCTACGTCACCATCCGTGAGGTCTGCCTGCGCGACGGCCTTCAGCTCGAAGACCCGATCCCGTTGTCCGCCAAGCTCGAACTGCTCGAAGCCATCGTCGCCACCGGCGTGCGGGAAGTCGAGGCGACGGCCTTCGTGTCGCCGTCGAAGGTGCCCGCGCTGGCCGACGCTCCCGAGGTGGCTGCGGCACTGGCCACATTTCCGGATATCGAATTCTCGGCACTGGTGGCCGGGCCGGGTGGGGCGGGCCGCGCGCTGGCCGCCGGCATGCGGTCCCTCGAATACGTCGTGTCCGCCGCCGACAGCCACAGCCAGGCGAACGTCGGACGGTCGACGGCTGACTCCACGGCACTGATCGCCGACATCGTCGGTCTGGCCCACGACAGCGGCGCGAGTGCCGAGGTCATCATCGCCACTGCCTGGGACTGCCCGTTCGACGGGCCGACCGACCCAGGGCGGGTGATCGAAATCGCGGCAGCAGCAGGGGAATTCGGGGCAGATCGGGTCGCCATCGCCGACACCATCGGGACCACCACCCCACGGCGCGTCACCGATCTGATCACGCGGGTCCGGCCGGTGATCGGCGACCTGCCGCTCGGCGCCCATTTCCACAACACCCGGGGCTCCGGCCTGGCCAGCGCGTACGCGGCGGTGCAAGCCGGCGTGACCCGACTCGACGCCTCCGTCGGCGGACTGGGCGGCTGCCCATTCGCACCGGGCGCCACCGGCAACATCGCCACCGAGGATCTGGTCTACCTGTTGCGGGACAGCGGCATCGAGACCGGCATCAGCCTGGACCTGGCCATCGAGGCGGCCGCAGTGGCACAGCGCGTCGTCGGCCACGAACTGCCCAGCGCACTCCTGCGTGCCGGCGACCGGCTGCTCGGCTGAGCATGCCTGCCGACATCCTGACCGCCAAGGGCCGCCAGACCCGCGAGGCCATCGCACTGGCCGCGCGGAAACTGTTCGCCGAGCGCGGTTTTCATGGCACGACACTCGCCGACATCACCTCGGCCGCAGGCAAGTCGTCGGCGGTGTTCTACCGCTACTTCGACGACAAGGAAGACCTGCTGGCCGCGCTGGCCGAGTCGTTCCTGCACGACATCGTCACCCCGTCGGGCATGAGTGTGCCGCTACCGGAGTCCCCCGAGGACACCGAGTACTTCACCACCGTCGTGACGGGGTACTGGAACCTCTTCAAGCAGAACATCGGCATCATGATCGCCGTCGCCCAGCTGGGTGCCACGCAGCCCCGATTCGCCAAGGTGCAGAACGAATTCCGCCGATTCGGCATGGACATGGTCGCCGACTCGGTGCGCCACGCCGCAGACCAGGGCTACGCGCAGGGCCTCAATCCCGAACACATCGCCGCGGCGATTTCGCTGCTGTTCGAGAACTTCACCGTCGTGGTGGTCGGCAACCCGGGCTCCGGGCTGCAGATCAGCGATGAGGACGCCATTGCCACATTGTCGACAATCTGGAAGAAAACCCTGTACGGCTTCTGACCGAAAGTAGAGATCACCGTGGATTTCGCTGTACCGGAACATCTTCCGGGCCTGTTGGCCGAGATGGACGCCTTCATCGAGGCAGAGATCAAGCCACTGGAACGGGAGAACCTGCAGTACTTCGACCGACGTCGCGAATTCGCCCGCACCGACCTGGAGAACGGCGGTGTGCCCACCAGGGCATGGGAGGACCTGCTCGACGAGATGCGCCGCCGCGCCGACGCCGCGGGTTGGCTGCGGTACGGCCTGCCCAGTGAGTTCGGCGGCCGCGACGGCACCAACCTGGACATGGCCGTCATCCGGGAACACCTGGCAAACAAGGGCCTCGGGCTGCACAACGACCTGCAGGACGAGTCGTCGATCGTCGGGAACTTCCCGCAGGTCATCATGATGAGCCGGTTCGGCACCGCGACACAGCAAGCCGAGTGGGTCGAGGCCATGATCACCGGTGAGCAGTCCATGGCGTTCGGGCTCACCGAACCCGATCATGGCAGTGACGCCACCTGGCTGGAGACCACCGCGGTCCGGGACGGAGACGGCTGGATCATCAACGGCCGCAAACGCTGGAACACGGGAGTGCACCGCGCGACCCACGACCTGATTTTCGCCCGCACCTCGGGTGAGCCCGGTCAAGCGGTCGGCATCACGGCGTTCCTGGTCCCCACCGACGCCCCGGGATTCACCGTCCCCTACTACTGGTGGACGTTCAACATGCCGAGCGATCACGGCGAGGTCGAGCTGAAAGATGTTCGGGTTCCGGATGATGCGGTGCTCGGCGAGGTGGACCACGGCTTGGAGGTCGGCCAGACGTTCCTGCACGAGAACCGCATTCGGCAGGCCGCCAGCAGTCTGGGCGCCGCGCAGTACTGCATCGACCGTGCCGCGCAGTACGCCGGCGAGCGCGTGGTGTTCGGCAAGCCGCTTGCGGTGAACCAGGCCGTGCAGTGGCCGCTGGCCGAGCTGCAGACCGAGGCCCAGATGGTCCGGCTGCTGGTGTATTACGCCGCCTGGCATTTGGATCGCGACCACCACATGGAGGTCTCCGACAAGGTGTCGATGGCCAACTACCGCGCCAACCGGTTGGTGTGTGAGGCTGCGGACCGGGCCATGCAAATCCACGGCGGCATCGGTTACAGCCGGCACGAACCGTTCGAGCACATCTACCGGCACCACCGCCGCTACCGGATCACCGAAGGCGCCGAGGAGATTCAGATTCGCCGGGTGGCGCAACGGATGCTGAAGTTCGGGCGCAAGTGATCGACGCCCCAGAATTGGCCCGAGCGCTCGCCGCGGCGCTCAAACCCAGCCTCGGTGACGTCGATGTCGAGAACCTGCGGGAGCTGACCGGCGGGGCCAGCCGCGCGACATGGGCGTTCTCGGCGACCACCGCCACCGGCTCCCGCCGGCTGATTCTGCGGGTCGGGCCGCCCGACGAGATCCACGCCGGAATGGAACTGGAGGCCGCCGCGCTGTCCCGGGCCGCTGCCGCAGGCGCTCCGGTTCCGCAGGTGCTGGCCGCCAGCAATTCGGCTGAGGCCCTGGGCAATCCGTTCCTGGTGTGTGATTTCGTGGCCGGCGAGACCATCGTCCGCAAGATTCAGCGGGCACTCGACGACTTGGGCCGGGCCACTCTTCTCCAGCAATGCGCCGAAGCTCTGGCTTCCATCCACCGCGCCGATCCCACCGGCATCGGATTGTCGAGTGAGGACCAGCTGGACTCGTGGCGACGCGAGCTCGATGAGATCGGCGACACCACAGCCACTTTCGAATGGGCGTTCCGCTGGTTGGAGCGTAATCAGCCGGCGGACGTCGGTGATCCGGTGCTGGTGCACGGCGACTTCCGGATGGGCAACCTGATCGTCGACGGCAGCCGACTGGCGGCGGTGCTGGATTGGGAGCTCACCCACCTCGGCTCGCGCGTCGAGGACCTGGCCTGGTTCTGCGTTCGGGCCTGGCGCTTCGGTGCGCCACGCGCGCTGGACGCGGGCGGCCTCGGCAGCATCGAAGACTTTCTCGCCGCCTATGAGCGCGCCGGCGCGATCACCGTGGACCGCAAGACCTTTCATTGGTGGCTGGTGTCGGCGACCTTGCGCTGGGGCATCATCTGCCGGTACCAGGCCGAGCGCCACCTCTCGGGACAGACCCGGTCTGTGGAGCTCGCGACCATCGGCCGCCGGGTGTGCGAAACCGAATGGGACCTGCTCGGCCTGTTGGAGGCGCGATGAGCCACTACCGTCCCACCGCCGCAGAATTGGTCGCTGCGGTGGCCGAGTTCCTGGAGAAAGAAGTACGCGACGCCACTGGACCAAATAGTCGGCTCGCCGACGCCGGCGCCGTCAACTTCCATGCCCGCGTCGCTGCCAACGCGTTGCGGATCGTCGAACGGGAACTGCGACAGGACAGTGCGGAACCCAGCCTGTTGGGCTTCGCCGACGAGCAGCAACTCGCCACAGCCATTCGCCACGGTGACTTCGACCACCGCAGCCCTGAGCTCGAATCCGTGCTGCGGAACCTCGTGCGGCACCGGCTCGACGTGGCCCACCCGGGCTACGAGCAGGAGTAGTCAGTTCCCCTGCGGCACAACGAATACCGTGTTCGCAAGCATACGGCGCAGCCATCGCCGGTAATGGTCGACACTGCGGCCGCCGCGGTCGGTGATGTGGAGGTACGTCTCGACGCTGACCAGGACCGTCATCGTTTCCACGATCTCGTCGAACGAAACGTCATCGCGGAGCCAGCCACGCTCACGGTAGACCCCGAGGATCCGGCGCGCCTGCGCAGTGATGCCGACGAACGACTCCGCCAGATACTCGTGCAGCTTCGGCTCTGAATTGGCTCCGCCGATCAGCGCCAGATGCAGGCGCGCGACACGCCCGTTGAGATCAACCACCCCCGCAACGAGGGCGTCCAGCGCGTGCGCCGGGTCGTCGATGGCGACCAACGCGCGGCCGATGTCGAGGTTCAGCACATTGTCTTCACCGACCGCGCCCACCGCCGCGTATTCAATGGCGGCGATCAGCAGCGCCGCCTTGGGTCCTTGTCCCTGAACGGTTTCCGCCGAGACTCCTGCCGCGGCCGCAATAGCTGCCAAGGTGGTGCGGGCATAACCGTCGGCAGCGAACAGCTCGGCGGCCGTCTGCAGAATGCGGTTTCTGGTTGCCTCGGCCTGCTCACGGCGGAGCGCGGACTGATACGTCCGGGTCGACTTCATCGCTATTGACTTGGGTGGCACGGTAATGAATACTACGTGACATAGGCAGAAATAGCATCAGGAGGCACAGTGTCCTCGATCCTCATCGCCAGCACGCCCGGGCAGGGACACGTCAATCCGCTGCTGGCCGCAGCCCAGGGCTTCGCCGGTCGGGGTGACGACGTGCGATTCCTCACCGGTACACGGTTCGCGGACAAAGTCACCGCCGCAGGCGCATCCTTCCTCCCCCTACCGGCCGAAGCCGACCTCGATGAATCCGTCCTGGGCGACGTTCCAGAACGCGCCCAGCTGAGGGGCGTCAAGGCAGTCGCGTTCGATATCGAGCGGTTCTTCGTCGGCCCCTCCAGAGCCCAGTACGAGGCGGTGGTCGAGGCAATTGCCACCAAGCGCGTCGACGCCGTCGTGGTGGATCCGGCTTTCCTCGGCGCCGCGTACCTCCTCGGACACCCGCGGGCCTCCCGCCCGCCCGTCGTGGTGGGTGGGGTCCTGCCGCTGTGGATCGCAAGCCGCGACACGGCGCCATTCGGCGCTGGCTTGGCACCCGCCCGCGTCCTGAACCGGCCGCGCAATGCAGTGCTGAGTGCGGTGACCCGTCACGTGCTGCGTCAGCCGAATCGGGCAAGCAACGAGATTCACCGTCAGCTGCACGGCAGGGACATGCCGGGGGCCATGACCGACTGGTGCCGCCGGGCCGACGCCTACGTCCAGTTCAGCGTGCCGTCTTTCGAATACCCGCTGTCGGACGCGCCCGAGACCCTGCATTTCATCGGACCACTGACCGGGCACAGCTCGCAGTTTCCCCTGCCGGACTGGTGGGCCGATCTCGACGGCTCCCGGCCCGTCGTCCATGTCACGCAAGGCACGGTCGCCAACCTCGATTACTCCCAGACCATTACGCCCACTCTGGAGGCCCTGGCCGACGACGACGTCCTCGTGGTGGTGGCCACGGGAGGCCGGCCGCTGGACACCCTGCCGCCGCTGCCGGCGAACGCCCGCGCGGCAGTCTTTCTCCCCTATGACGAACTCCTGCCTCGCACATCGGTTTACGTCACCAACGGCGGCTACGGCGGTGTCCACTACGCGATGCGTCACGGCGTACCGATCGTCGCCACCGGCGGCAAAGAAGACAAACCCGAGGTCGGCGCCCGAGTGGCCTGGTCGGGCGTCGGGCGCCGGATCCGCAGCGAACACCCCAGCCCGCGCGCGCTGCGCCGCGCCATCCACGCGGTGCTGAACGAACCCCGCTACCGGCTGGCCAGCCGGCGCATCGCCGCTGACATCGCCGCTGCCCCGGGATTCGCCGGCCTGGCGACGGTCGTCGATACGCTGACGCAATCGCCTTGCCCGCCAAGTACACCCGTGGATCGGCCACGAAACGGCTCGCCCGAAGGTAATTCGGTCGTAGCCTGAGCAGGTGGCCGATCCCGCCCTGAAGATCCTGGTGTACAGCGACAATCCCAATACGCGCGATCAGGTGCGCACTGCGCTGGGCCGCCGCATTCATCCCGACCTGCCGGACCTGACCTACCTCGACGTCGCGACAGCACCAGTCGTGGTCAGTTCGGTCGACGCCGGCGGGATCGACCTGGCCATCCTCGACGGTGAGGCCACCCCCGCCGGCGGGATGGGCCTGGCCAAGCAGCTCAAGGACGAGGTCGCGAACTGCCCGCCGATCGTGGTGCTCACCGGCCGCCCCGACGACGCCTGGCTGGCCTCCTGGTCGCGCGCAGAGGCGGCGGTTCCCCACCCGATCGACCCGATCCGGCTGGGCGAGGCAGTGGTGGCGGTGCTGTCTCCGCAGCGCTGAAACGCTGCGTTAACCAGCACGAAATGGCCTGCGGCCGTTCACTCTTCGCGCCAGCGGCGGTGTGTCGTCAATAGCGTAGGCAACGTCCAGGAACTGATCATGATCCTAGCCAAAATGCGGCGGCCGTTCCGTTAACCAGGCTAAGCTGTGGGCCAGCTCACATCGACAGCTCGACGAGGGAGCCACAGAGGGCATGGCGCACGCATGAACGTCTACATCCCCATCCTGGTACTCGGCGCGATCGCCGCCGCGTTCGCGGTGGGTTCGGTCGGAATCGCACTGGTCATCGGTCCCCGCCGGTACAACCGGGCGAAGCTGGAGGCCTACGAATGCGGCATCGAACCGATGGCGCCGGGCTCCCCGGGACATGAGACGACGGGTCAGCGCTTCCCGGTGAAGTACTACCTGACCGCCATGCTGTTCATCGTCTTCGATATCGAGATCGTCTTTCTGTATCCCTGGGCCGTTTCCTTCGAATCGCTCGGGGTATTCGCGGTGGTGGAGATGCTGCTGTTCATGCTGACCGTGTTCGTCGCCTATGCGTACATCTGGCGCCGTGGCGGGCTGAGCTGGGACTGAGGACTGGATCCATGGGACTCGAAGAACGCCTGCCCGGCGGCATCCTGCTGTCCACCGTCGAGAAGGTCGCGGGATATGTCCGCAAGGGGTCGCTCTGGCCCGCTACGTTCGGGCTGGCCTGCTGCGCCATCGAGATGATGGCCACCGCCGGCCCCCGTTTCGACATCGCGCGCTTCGGCATGGAACGGTTTTCCGCCACGCCGCGCCAGGCTGATCTGATGATCGTCGCGGGCCGCGTCAGCCAGAAGATGGCACCGGTGCTGCGTCAGGTGTATGACCAGATGGCCGAGCCCAAATGGGTGCTGGCCATGGGCGTGTGCGCGTCCTCCGGTGGCATGTTCAACAACTACGCGGTGGTGCAGGGCGTCGACCACATCGTGCCCGTCGACATCTATCTGCCGGGGTGTCCGCCCCGGCCCGAGATGCTGCTCAACGCAATTCTCAAGCTGCACGCCAAGATTCAGGAGATGCCTCTGGGCGTCAACCGGGCCGAGGCCATCGCCGCGGCCGAGGAAGCAGCGCTGCAGGCGCGGCCCACCATCGAACTGAAGGGACTGTTGCGGTCATGACCGACACGCCCGACCAGAGGGGGCCCGAGGTGATCGGGACGCGGCGCGGCATGTTCGGTGTACGCGGCAGCGGCGACACGTCGGGTTACGGCCGGTTGGTGCAGGAAGTGGCGCTGCCCGGCAGTTCGCCACCCCCGTACGGTGGCTACTTCGATGACGTCGTCGACACGTTGGCGGCCGCGCTCGGCCAGGACCAGTTCGCCGCCGCGATCGAACGCATCGTGGTGTTCCGTGACGAGCTGACGCTCGAGGTGCGCCGCGAGCACCTGGTGGCGGTGGCGCAGACGCTGCGCGACGAGCTGAGATTCGAACTGTGCCTGGGCGTTTCCGGAGTCCACTACCCGGAGGACACCGGCCGCGAGCTGCACGCCGTCTACCCGCTGATGTCCATCACCCACAACCGTCGCATCCGTGTCGAGGTGTGCGCCCCGGACGCCGATCCGCATGTGCCATCGCTGTATTCGGTGTATCCGACCACCGACTGGCACGAGCGGGAGACCTACGACTTCTTCGGCCTCATCTTCGATGGCCATCCCGCACTGACCCGCATCGAGATGCCCGACGACTGGGTGGGCCATCCGCAGCGCAAGGACTACCCGCTCGGCGGTATCCCGGTCGAGTACCACGGCGCGAAAATCCCACCACCGGACGAGCGGCGGGCCTACAACTGATGACTGTCGACAACGAAGCCGATGGCCGCGAACGTGTGGTCACCGTCGGCGGTCAAGACTGGGCCGACGTCGTGGCCGCAGCGCGCGAGAGTGCTGTCGCCGGCGAGCGCATCGTGGTCAACATGGGGCCGCAGCATCCGTCGACGCACGGTGTCCTGCGGCTGATCCTGGAGATCGACGGCGAGACCATCACCGAAGCCCGGTGCGGAATCGGCTACCTGCACACCGGAATCGAGAAGAACCTCGAGTACCGGACCTGGACGCAGGGCGTCACCTTCGTGACCCGCATGGACTACCTGTCCCCGTTCTTCAACGAGACGGCGTACTGCCTCGGCGTGGAGAAACTGCTCGGCGTCACCGACGACATCCCGGAGCGCGCCAACGTCATCCGGGTCATGCTCATGGAGCTCAACCGGATCTCGTCCCACCTGGTCGCGCTGGCCACCGGCGGCATGGAACTGGGCTCCATGTCGGCGATGTTCTTCGGGTTCCGGGAACGCGAACTGGTGCTGTCGATCTTCGAGACCATCACCGGCCTGCGGATGAACCACGCCTACATCCGTCCCGGCGGGCTCGCCGCCGACCTGCCCGACGGCGCGCTGCCTCAGCTGCGGGAACTGCTGCAACTGTTGCCGAAACGGTTGCGCGACATGGAGAACCTGCTCAACGAGAATTACATCTGGAAGGCGCGTACCCAGGGCGTCGGCTACCTGGACCTGACCGGATGCATGGCGCTGGGCATCACCGGCCCGGTGCTGCGGTCGACAGGGCTGCCACATGACCTGCGCAAATCGCAGCCGTACTGCGGATACGAGTCCTACGACTTCGACGTCATCACCGATGACCAGTGTGACGCCTACGGCCGCTACATGATTCGCGTCCGCGAGATGCGGGAGTCCATCAAGATCATCGAGCAGTGCGTGGAAAGGCTGGGTCGGACGGGGCCCGGTCCCGTGATGATCACCGACAAGAAGCTGGCCTGGCCCGCCGACCTGAAGGTCGGCCCGGACGGTCTGGGCAATTCGAAGGAGCACATCGCCAAGATCATGGGCTCGTCGATGGAGGCACTGATCCACCACTTCAAACTGGTCACCGAAGGCATCCGGGTGCCGGCCGGGCAGGTGTACGTCGCGGTCGAGTCGCCGCGCGGCGAGCTGGGCGTGCACATGGTCTCCGACGGCGGCACCAGGCCGTACCGGGTGCACTACCGCGACCCGTCGTTCACGAATCTGCAGGCGGTGTCGGTGATGTGCGAGGGATCCATGGTCGCCGACGCCATCGCAGCGGTGGCGTCGATCGATCCGGTGATGGGAGGCGTGGACAGGTGACGGCCATCGAACTCCGCCTCGGACCGCGCCCTGACGAGCCGGGACCGCCCATCGGCCAAGGGCCGCAGTCCTATTCGGACGAGGTGACGCAGCGGCTGACCACCGATGCGGCGGCGATCATCGCCCGCTATCCCAGCGCGCGGTCCGCGCTGCTGCCACTGCTGCACCTTGTCCAATCCGAGGACGGCTACCTGACGCCCGCCGGAATCTCCTTCTGCGCAGCGCAACTGGACCTCAGTACCGCCGAAGTCACCGCGGTGGCGACGTTCTATTCGATGTACCGCCGCACGCCGACAGGCGAATACCTGGTCGGCGTCTGCACCAACACACTCTGCGCGATCATGGGCGGCGACGCCATCCTGGAGACCCTGGAAGAACACCTGGGGCTCGGCGCCGGCGAGACGACCGCCGACGGCCGGGTCACACTGGAGCACATCGAGTGCAACGCCGCCTGCGACTACGCCCCGGTGGTGATGGTGAACTGGGAGTTCTTCGACAACCAAACCCCCGGATCTGCACGCGATCTCGTCGACGCGCTGCGGGCCGGCACCCCGGTGACCCCGACCCGCGGCGCACCGCTGTGCACGTTCAAGGAGACCGCGCGCATCCTGGCCGGGTTCCCCGACGAACGCCCCGGCAGCAACGACTCCGAGCCGGGCGCCGCCACGCTGGCCGGGTTGCGCGTCGCGCAGGAGCGCGGGATGGAGGCGCCGGAATGACCCTGGCGTCGGTGCTGAGCAGACATTGGGATCAACCGCAGTCGTGGACGCTGCAGAGTTACGTCCGGCAGGGCGGCTACCAGGCGCTGCGCGCGGTGCTACGGATGCAGCCCGCCGAAGTCATTGCGCTGGTGAAGGATTCGGGACTGCGGGGCCGCGGCGGCGCGGGTTTTCCGACCGGGACCAAGTGGTCGTTCATCTCGCCCGACGACGGCCGCCCGCACTACCTGGTGGTCAACGCCGACGAATCCGAACCGGGCACCTGCAAAGACATTCCGTTGATGATGGCGTCACCGCATGCGTTGGTGGAGGGCGCGATCATCGCGTCGTACGCCATCGGGGCCCGGCACGCGTTCATCTACCTGCGCGGTGAGGTGGTGCCGGTCCTGCGCCGGCTGCAGGGCGCCGTGGCCGAGGCCTACGCGAACGGCTACCTCGGCACCGACATCGCCGGCACCGGCTTCGACCTCGATCTGGTGGTCCACGCCGGGGCGGGCGCGTACATCTGCGGCGAGGAGACCGCGCTGCTCGACTCCTTGGAGGGCCGGCGCGGCCAGCCCCGGTTGCGGCCGCCGTTTCCCGCGGTCGCCGGCCTGTACGCCTGCCCGACCGTGGTCAACAACGTCGAGTCGATCGCCAGCGTGCCGTCGGTGATCCGCCGGGGCGTCGACTGGTTCCGGTCGATGGGATCGGAGAAGTCACCGGGCTTCACGTTGTACTCACTGTCCGGTCATGTCACACGGCCGGGGCAATACGAGGCGCCCCTGGGGATTTCGTTGCGGGAACTCCTGGAGTACGCCGGCGGGGTGCGGGCCGGGCACCAGTTGAAGTTCTGGACGCCGGGTGGATCGTCGACGCCGATGCTCACACCCGAACACCTGGACATCCCGCTGGACTACGAAGGCATGGCCGGGGTCGGCTCGATGCTGGGCACCAAGGCGCTGCAAATCTTCGACGAGACGACGTGCGTGGTGCGTGCGGTGCGGCGGTGGACCCAGTTCTACGCGCACGAATCGTGCGGCAAGTGCACGCCGTGCCGCGAGGGCACCTACTGGCTGGCCCAGATCTATGCCCGGCTGGAGAACGGCCAGGCCGATGCCTCCGACCTCGACAAGCTGCTCGACATCTCCGACGCCATCCTCGGCAAGTCGTTCTGTGCCCTCGGCGACGGTGCGGCCAGCCCGATCACGTCCTCGCTCAAGTACTTCCGCGACGAGTACGTCGCCCACCTCACCGGCGGCTGCCCCTTCGATCCGCACGCCGCCACGGTCTTCGCCACGGAAGGAGCGGGCGCGTGACGGTCACTGAGCCGGCGAAGGACGCGGCCGCGGTCGAGATGGTCACGCTGACCATCGACGACCAGCAGATCAGTGTGCCCAAGGGCACGTTGGTGATTCGTGCGGCCGAGCTCATCGGGGTGCAGATTCCCCGGTTCTGCGACCACCCCCTGCTGGACCCGGTCGGCGCCTGCCGGCAGTGCCTCGTGGAGGTCGAAGGTCAACGCAAACCGTTGGCGTCGTGCACCACCACGGTCAGCCCCGACATGGTGGTACGCACCCAGATGACCTCCGAGGCGGCCGACAAGGCCCAGCACGGCGTGATGGAACTGTTGCTGATCAACCATCCGCTCGACTGCCCCGTCTGCGACAAGGGCGGCGAATGCCCTCTGCAGAACCAGGCGATGTCCAACGGCCGCACCGATTCTCGCTTCCAGGATGTCAAGCGCACCTACCCCAAGCCCATCAACCTGTCGGCTCAGGTCCTGCTGGATCGCGAACGTTGTGTACTGTGCGCGCGCTGCACCCGGTTCTCGAATCAGGTGGCCGGTGATCCGTTCATCGAACTCCTGGAACGCGGTGCGCTCCAGCAGGTGGGGATCGGCGGGGAGGATCCGTTCGACTCGTACTTCTCCGGTAACACCGTGCAGATCTGTCCCGTGGGTGCGCTGACCGGCACTGCGTACCGGTTCCGGGCCCGCCCGTTCGACCTGGTCTCCTCGCCCAGTGTGTGCGAACACTGCGCGTCGGGCTGCGCGCAGCGCACCGATCACCGGCGCGGAAAGGTGCTGCGCCGCTTGGCCGGTGACGATCCTGAGGTCAACGAGGAGTGGAACTGCGACAAGGGCCGCTGGGCCTTCGCGTACGCCACGCAGGGTGACCGCATCACCACACCGCTGATCCGGGAAGACGACGGCACTCAGCGTCCCGCGTCCTGGCCCGAAGCGGTTGCGGTCGCGGTGCGCGGCCTGGCGGCGGCCGGCCCGCGGACCGGGGTCCTGGTCGGTGGACGGCTGACCACCGAAGACGCCTATGCGTACGCCAAGTACGCGCGGATTGTGCTGGGCACCAACGACATCGACTTCCGCAACCGGGTGCACAGCGACGAGGAAGCGCAGTTCCTCGCAGCCGCCGTCGCGGGTCAGCCGATGCGGGTGACGTACGCCGACCTGGAAAAAGCGCCCGTCGTGCTGCTGGTCGCGTTCGAGCCGGAAGACGAATCACCCATCGTATACCTGCGGCTACGCAAGGCCTTCCGCAAGCACGGCCTGAAAGTTGTTGCGGTGGCGCCTTTTGCGAGCCGGGGCCTGGAGAAGATGGGTGGCACCCTCATCTCCGCCGCACCCGGCCGCGAACACCGCGCTCTCGACGCCATCGAGGTGTTGCCGCCCGGCTCGGTCATCCTCACCGGTGAACGGCTGGCCGGCGTTCCGGGCGGTTACTCCGCCGTCGCCCGGCTGGCCGAGCGCACCGGCGCAGCCGTCGGCTGGGTGCCGCGGCGGGCCGGTGAGCGCGGCGCGCTGGAGGCCGGCGCGGCCCCGAATCTGTTGCCCGGCGGGCGCTTGGTGACGGATCTGCCGTCACGTACCGAGGTTGCCGTCGCCTGGCATGTGGACGAACTGCCCGAAGCCCTGGGCCGCGACACCACCGCGATCCTGGCCGCCGCAGCCACCGGCGA
This sequence comes from Mycobacterium sp. ST-F2, assembly GCF_001905655.1. Classification (GTDB taxonomy): domain Bacteria; phylum Actinomycetota; class Actinomycetes; order Mycobacteriales; family Mycobacteriaceae; genus Mycobacterium. Next base: position 12,650 of record NZ_JMHT01000033.1, on the reverse strand, counting down.
CCTCGAAGCTGTCCTGGTCGCCGGTGTCGAGCTGGCCGACCTTCCCGATCCTGAGCTGGCACAGCGGTCCCTGGGTGCCGCGAAGTTCGTCGTCAGCATGGAGACGCGTCGCAGTGCGGTCACCGACCTGGCGCATGTGGTGTTTCCGGTGGCGCCGGTGGTCGAGAAGGCCGGCAGTTTCGTCAACTGGGAAGGGCGGCACCGGCTTTTCGGTGCGGCGCTGCCGCCGGCCACCCGCGCGGACATGGGGGTGCTGGCCGCACTCGCCGACGAGCATTGCATCGACCTCGGGCTGCGCGACGTCGCTGCGGTGCGCGACGAGATGAACCGGCTGGGATGCTGGACCGGACCGCGGCCCGCCGCACCGGATTTCGACGCACTCCCGAACCCGGTACCGGGACCCGGACAGGCGGTTCTCGCCGGCTGGCGGATGCTGCTGGATGACGGCCGGATGCAGGACGGCGAGCCGAATCTGGCAGCCACCGCCCGCCCGGTGGTCGCGCGGTTGTCGCCTGATACCGCCGCGAGCGTCGGTGCCGGCGACACGGTCACAGTGAGCACCGAGCAGGGCAGCATCACCTTGCCGCTCGAGATCACCGACATGCCGACCGGCGTGGTGTGGCTGCCGCTCAACTCCCCCGGCTCGACCGTGCATCGAACACTCGGCGTCGCCCCCGGCGCGGTCGTCTCGATCAGTGCGGCGAATGACGGGACCACGTCATGAACTACCCCGACCTGTCGTCCTTCGGCCACGACCCTTGGTGGCTGGTGCTCGCCAAAGCCCTTGGCATCTTCGTGTTCCTGGTGCTGACGGTGCTCGTCGCGATCCTGCTCGAACGCCGGGTGCTCAGCTGGATGCAGATGCGCATCGGACCGAACCGGGTGGGCCCCTTCGGATTGCTGCAGAGCCTCGCCGACGGCGTCAAACTCGCCCTCAAAGAGGGGCTGGTCCCCGCCGGGGTCGACAAACCGATTTACCTTCTGGCACCGATCATCTCCGTCATCCCCGCCATCATGGCGTTCGCCGTCATCCCGATGGGGCCACTGGTCCACGTCTTCGGCCACGAGACCCCGCTGCAGTTGACCGACCTGCCGGTCGCGGTGCTGTACATCCTGGCCGTTACCTCGATCGGGGTGTACGGAATCGTGTTGGCGGGCTGGGCCTCCGGCTCCACGTATCCCCTGCTCGGTGGGCTGCGGTCCAGCGCGCAGGTCATCTCGTACGAGATCGCGATGGCGCTGTCGTTCGCCGCGGTGTTCCTCTACGCCGGCACCATGTCGACGTCACAGATCGTCGCGTCGCAGCAGGGCCGCTGGTACGTCTTCCTGCTGCTGCCGTCGTTCCTGGTCTACGTGGTCTCCATGGTCGGCGAAACCAACCGGGCACCGTTCGACCTACCCGAAGCCGAGGGCGAGCTCGTCGGCGGATTCCACACCGAGTACTCGTCGCTGAAGTTCGCGATGTTCATGCTCGCGGAGTACGTCAACATGACCACCGTGTCGGCGCTGGCCACCACGCTGTTCCTCGGTGGTTGGCAGGCCCCATGGCCGCTGAGTCTCATTCCCGGAGCCAACACCGGCTGGTGTCCGCTGCTGTGGTTCGTCGGCAAGGTGTGGGCCTTCCTCTTCCTGTTCATGTGGCTGCGGGCCACGCTCCCCCGTCTGCGCTACGACCAGTTCATGGCGCTGGGCTGGAAGGTGCTCATCCCGATCTCTCTGGCGTGGATCATGATCGTCAGCATCGTGCGGACGCTGCGGCTGCAGGGGCACGACAGCTGGCCCGTCGTGCTGGCCTTCGCCGGCGCCATCGCCGTGGTCGCCATCGCCGGTGCGCTGTGGAATACCGTGCGGCGCAAGTCGGCTCGCACCCGTGTGCCGGCCGTCGAACCACAGCCCGGCGCGTTCCCGGTGCCGCCCATCCCGGCCAAGGAGGTTCACCATGCCCGGTAGGCCCAAATTCATCGACGCCATCGCCGGCTTCGGCGTCACCTTCGGGACCATGTTCAAGAAACCGGTCACCGAGCAGTATCCCGAGCAGCCCGGCCCTGTGGCACCGCGCTATCACGGCCGCCATCAACTCAACCGCTACGACGACGGCCTCGAGAAGTGCATCGGCTGCGAGCTGTGCGCGTGGGCGTGCCCCGCTGACGCGATCTTCGTCGAGGGTGCAGACAACACGGACGGGACGAGCGAAGCGACGGGGGAAATAACACAGTCACAACGATTTTCGCCCGGCGAACGGTACGGCCGCGTGTACCAGATCAACTATCTGCGGTGCATCGGCTGCGGGCTGTGTATCGAGGCCTGCCCCACCCGTGCGCTCACCATGACCAACGACTACGAGATGGCCGACGACAACCGGTCCGACCTGATCTACGGCAAGGACAAGCTCCTGGCGCCGCTGAAACCCGACATGACCCCACCGCCGCACGCGATGGCGGAAGGCAGCACCGATGAGGACTACTACCGCGGCAACATCACGGCGTCAGGTCTTTCGCGGCCCGCCGCGGACGGCCTGACCCGGCGCGAGGCGGCCAAGTGACCGGAGAAGCCGTGACGTTCTGGGTGCTCGGCACGGTCGCAGTGCTGGGCGCCGTCGCCATGGTGGCCGCACCCAAAGCGGTGTACTCGGCCATGTTCCTGGCCAGCACCATGATCAGTCTGGCCGTCCTCTACATCGCCCAGGACGCCCTGTTCCTCGGCGTCGTACAGGTGGTGGTCTACACCGGCGCGGTCATGATGCTGTTCCTGTTCGTCCTCATGCTGATCGGCGTCGACTCGGCGGACTCGCTGGTGGAAACCATTCGGGGACAACGCATCGCCGCCATGGTGGCCGGCATCGGCTTCGGGATCGCGGTGATCGCCGGGATCGGCAGCCTCGGTGCAAGTTTCGTCGGCTTGGAGCACGCCAACCGGGCCGGCAACGTCCAGGGCCTCGCGGCGCTCATCTTCACCCGCTACCTGTGGGCCTTCGAGACCACCAGCGCACTGCTCATCACCGCCGCGCTGGGTGCCATGGTGCTGACCCATCGCGAGCGATTCGAGCGCCGAAAGACCCAGCGCGAGCTGGCGATCGAACGGTTCGCCGGCGGCGGGCATCCGACGCCGCGACCCAACCCCGGGGTGTACGCGCGGCACAACGCCGTCGACATCCCGGCGAAACTGCCCGACGGCTCGGACGCCGACATGTCCGTCAGTGCCATCCTGCCGCGACGCAGCGTCTCCACGAACGATGGGAACGTCTCATGAATCCCACCAACTATCTGTATCTCTCGGCGATGCTGTTCACCATCGGCGCGGCCGGTGTGCTGGTGCGCCGCAACGCCATCGTCATGTTCATGTGCGTCGAATTGATGCTCAATGCCGCCAATCTGGCGTTCGTCACGTTCTCCCGGATGCACGGCGAACTCGACGGCCAGGTGGTGGCGTTCTTCACCATGGTGGTGGCTGCGTGTGAGGTGGTGGTGGGCCTGGCGATCATCATGACCATCTTCCGGACCCGGCGGTCGGCGTCGGTGGACGCCGCGAGCCTGCTGAAGCAGTGACCATGACGACATCTCTGTGGCTTCAGATCGCGCTGCCGCTGGCCGGTGCGGCGATCCTGCTGCTCGGCGGCAAGGCCACCGACGCGTGGGGTCATCTCCTCGGCTGCGCCACGGTGGTCGGCGCCTTCCTCGTGGGCGCGACGCAGTTCGTGGCAATGGCCGGGCGTGCCAACGACTTCCGGATGGTGCACCAGACGCTGTTCTCCTGGGTTCCGGTCGCGCAACTCCAGGTCGACTTCGGGTTACGCCTGGATCAGTTGTCGGTCTGCTTCGTCCTGCTGATCACCGGAGTCGGCGCGCTGATCCACATCTATTCGATCGGCTACATGGCGCACGACCCGGCGCGGCGCCGCTTTTTCGCCTATCTCAATCTGTTCGTGGCGGCCATGCTGCTGCTGGTCCTGGCCGACAACTACTTAGGTCTGTACGTCGGATGGGAAGGCGTCGGCCTGGCGTCATACCTGTTGATCGGGTTCTGGTCGCACAAACCGTCGGCGGCGACGGCAGCGAAGAAGGCGTTCGTCGTCAACCGCGTCGGGGACATCGGGCTGGCGCTGGCGCTGGCCGCCATGTTCGCCCACACCGGAACCCTCTCGTACACGGGTGTTTTCGCACAGGCGCCACATCTCGCCGCGACCACTGCCACTCTCATCGGTCTGCTGTTGCTGCTGGCGGCGTGCGGCAAGTCCGCCCAGGTGCCGCTGCAGTCCTGGCTCGGCGACGCCATGGAAGGCCCGACGCCGGTGTCGGCACTCATCCACGCGGCCACCATGGTCACCGCCGGCGTGTACCTGGTGGTGCGTTCCGCGCCGCTCTTCAACGAATCGGCTGACGCCCGGCTGGCGGTCGCCATCGTCGGTGCGGTGACGCTGCTGTTCGGCGCCGTGATCGGCTGCGCCAAGGACGACATCAAGAAAGCTCTTGCGGCGTCGACCATGAGCCAGATCGGCTACATGATGCTGGCCGCGGGGCTCGGCCCGGCCGGCTATGCGCTCGCGATCCTGCATCTGCTCGCTCACGGCTTCTTCAAGGCCGGACTGTTCCTCGGCGCCGGTTCGGTGATGCACGCCATGGACGACGAGACCGACATGCGTCGCTACGGCGGGCTGCGGACCGCCATGCCGGTAACGTTCGCGACGTTCGGCATGGGCTATCTCGCGATCATCGGTATTCCACCGCTGTCCGGGTTCTTCTCGAAAGACCCGATCATCGAGACGGCCTTCGCGGCCGGCGGTGCCAGGGGCCTGCTGTTCGGTGGTGCAGCCCTCCTCGGCGCCGGGATCACCGCGTTCTACATGACCCGCGTCATGCTGATGACGTTCTTCGGGGAAAAGCGTTGGCGCGCCGAGACGCATCCCCATGAATCACCGTCGGTCATGGGCTGGCCCATGGTGCTGCTCGCCGCGGGATCCATCGGCGCGGGCGCGCTGCTCGCCGTAGGCGGCAGGCTCGAGCACTGGCTGGAGCCGGTCGTCGGTTACCAGGAGCCTGACCATGCCATCCCCGCCTGGCTGCTCACCGTGGTCACGCTGGCGGTGGTCGGCGTGGGCGTCGCGATCGCGTACCGGATGTATGCGCTACAACCCATCCCCGTCACCGCGCCGGTCAACGTCTCCGGACTCACGGTCGCGGCGCGCAACGACCTCTACGGCGATGCGTTCAACGAGCGGGCGCTGATGGTGCCGGGCCGACGGCTCACCAAAGACCTGGTCGACTTCGACGACGTCGCCGTCGAGGGCGTCACCCGCGAACTGGCGGCGTTGGTACGCAGCGGATCGCAGGACCTGCGGCGCTGGCAGAACGGGTTCGCCCGCTCGTACGCACTGTCCATGTTGGCCGGAGCGGCATTGATTGCGGCCGCCATTCTCACGGTGAGGGTGTGGTGACCGGAATGTGGTGGCTGACGGCGTTGTGGGCCGTCCCGATGGCCGGCGGCGCAGCAGTGATCCTGTTGCCTTCCGCGGCACGGGCTTTCGCGCGCTGGGCCGCCCTCGCAGTGTCGCTGGTGGTACTGGTCATCGCGCTGGCGCTGGCCATGCGGTTCGACCCGGCCGGGGCGCACTACCAATTCGTGGAAGACCATCCGTGGATACCGTCGTTCGGTACCGGATACATCCTCGGCGTGGACGGCGTGGCACTGGTTCTGGTGGCGTTGACCGCGATCCTGGTGCCGCTGTTGATCGTCGCCGGGTGGAACGACGGCGACACGAACGACGCCGGCGCGCAAGCAAAGTCGACGCACGCCTACTTCGCGTTGATCCTCGCCGTCGAGTCGATGGTGCTGATTTCCCTGGTATCGCTGGACATCCTGCTGTTCTACGTCTTCTTCGAAGCCATGCTGATCCCGATGTACTTCCTCATCGGCGGTTTCGGCGCGGACCGGCCGGCGGCCTCCAAGGCGGCGGTGAAGTTCCTGTTGTACAACCTGTTCGGCGGGCTGATCATGCTGGCGGCCGTCATCGGGCTGTATGTGGCCACCGCCAACACCCCCGTATTCGCCCACGGCACGTTCGACTTCCGGGCCGTTGCCGACGCCGCACGCAACGGCACCCTGAGCATCAGCCCGGGCCTGGCCAACGCGCTGTTCGGTGGCTTCATGTTCGCGTTCGCGGTGAAGGCGCCGCTGTGGCCGTTGCACCGGTGGCTGCCCGACGCGGCCGTGCACGCCACCCCCGCCACCGCGGTGCTGATGATGGCCGTCGTCGACAAGGTGGGCACGTTCGGCATGCTGCGGTACTGCCTGCAGCTCTTCCCGCAGTCCGCAGCGACGTTCCGGCCGTTGATCATTGCGCTCGCGGTCATCGGCATCGTCTACGGAGCCATCGTCGCCATCGGCCAGACCGACGTCATGCGCCTGATCTCGTACACGTCGATATCGCACTTCGGCTTCATCATCCTGGGCATCTTCGCGATGACCGAGCAAGCGCAGTCCGGTGCCGCGCTGTACATGGTGAACCACGGCATCTCGACCGCCGCACTGTTCCTGATCGCCGGGTTCCTGGTGTCCCGCCGGGGTTCTCGGGCCATCGCGGATTACGGCGGTGTGCAGACCGTCGCGCCGATCCTGGCCGGCACGTTCCTGGTCGCCGGTCTGGCGACGCTGTCACTACCCGGCCTGGCGCCGTTCATCAGCGAATTCCTGGTCTTGGTCGGCACCTTCATCCACTATCCGGCCGTCACCGCCGTGGCGGCCACCGCCCTGGTGCTCTCGGCGCTCTACATCCTGTGGATGTACCAGCGGATGATGACGGGCCCCGTGGCCGACGGCAATGACACACTGCGCGACCTGGTGCCACGTGAACTGGCTGTGGTGGTGCCCCTGGTCGCCCTGCTGCTCGTACTGGGCGTCTATCCCAAGCCCGCCCTGGACATCATCAATCCCGCTGTCGGACACACCTCGTCGAGCACGGCCCAGGGGGTCGCCCGGTGACGCCGATCCCCGCGCCGTCTGTCGAGTACGGCCTGCTGTCGCCGATGCTCATCGTGTTCGGCATCGCACTGGCAGGCGTGCTGGTGGAGGCCTTCGCCCCGCGCTCGGCACGCTACCGCGCCCAGGTCGTGCTCAGTATCGGCGGCCAGGCGGTGGCCTTGATCGCCGTGGTCTGCCAAGCCCTGCATCTGAATTCACCGGTCGGTCGGTCCGCGGTCCTCGGGGCCATCGCTATCGACCGTCCGGCGCTGTTCCTGCAGGGCACCCTGCTCGGGGTCAGCGTGCTGGCAACCCTGCTGATGGCGCAACGTGTTTCGGACGGCAGCGGGTTGGCCGCGTTCACGCCGCAGGCCGCGACGGTGCCCGGCAGCGCCGCCGAGCAGGTGGCGCTCAAGGCCGGTGTGACCCAGACTGAAGTCTTCCCCCTCGCGATGTTCGCGCTCGGCGGCATGATGCTGTTCGGCGCGTCCGACGACCTGCTGACCATGTTCGTCGCGCTCGAGGTGCTGTCACTGCCGCTCTACCTGATGTGCGGGCTGGCCCGGCGAAACCGGTTGCTCTCGCAGGAAGCGTCGCTGAAGTACTTTCTGCTGGGCGCATTTTCGTCGGCCTTCTTCCTCTTCGGCGCCGCGATGCTGTACGGCTATTCGGGCAGTCTCAGACTGTCGGGAATCGCGGCCGGCCGCGGGCCTGCCTCCCTGGCGCTCATCGGCATCGCGCTGCTGTGCGTGGGTCTGCTGTTCAAAGTCGGTGCGGTGCCGTTCCATTCGTGGGTGCCCGACGTCTATCAAGGCGCACCCACGCCGGTGACGGCGTTCATGGCGTCGGCCACCAAGATCGCCGCCTTCGGCGCCCTGCTGCGGGTCTGCTACGTGGCACTGCCCACGCTCGCCAACGACTGGCGCCCGGTGCTGTCGGTCATCGCGGTGCTGTCCATGGCGGTGGGCACGGTGATCGCCATCGCGCAGAACGACGTCAAGCGCATGCTGGCGTATTCGTCGGTGGCACATACCGGTTTCATCCTCACCGGCGTGGTCGCACTGAACGAGAGTGGGCTCTCGGCGTCGTTGTTCTACCTGTTCGCCTACGGATTCAGCACGCTCGGGGCCTTCGCGGTGGTCAGCGTGGTGCGCCGCGCCGACGGCGACGAGGAAGGCGACCTGCGCCGGTGGGCCGGGCTGGGCCGACGGCATCCGTTCTTCGGCGTGGTGTTCGCGCTGTTCCTCCTGGCCTTCGCCGGCATTCCGCTGACCAGTGGCTTCGTCAGCAAGTTCGCGGTCTTCAAGGCCGCGGCCGAGGGCGGCGCCGCATCCTTGGTCGTCATCGGTGTCATCGTCAGTGCCGTCGCCGCGTACTTCTACGTCCGGGTGATCGTCCTGATGTTCTTCACCGATCCGGTCGAGGACGGCCCGGAAGTGCAGTCGGGCAGCCTGAGCACCGCGATGATCGGGCTCACCGCCTTTGTGACGCTGGCGCTCGGAGCCGTGCCGCAACCGGTGCTGGACCTGGCCAACCACGCGGGTCAGTTCCTGCGGTGAGCTGTCGACCAACCGCCGGTGCGCGGGCTTGCTGCTTCAGCTCCGCCGAGGCAGCAAGCCCGCGATGGGTTATCACTATCGAGTTTTCAAGGTGCGCAAGAGTTTTGAGGCCGCTCTAGGCGGCCGCATCAAGTCGCATGGTGCGACGGTTGTAGGCCGGGATCGGTCGTCGGTGCGGGTCTACGGTGGCCGGTGGGATGAGCCAGGGATGTTTGTCCAGGCCCATGACGACGTCCCACCCGTCGTGGTGGATGTTGGCGTGGCACGCCGGGCACAACAGGCACCCGTTGCTCAGTGACGTCTCGCCGTCATGGGTCCAGTGCACGATGTGATGCGCATGCGTTCGCCCGGGCGGCGCCCCGCATTTGATGCAGCACTGATCACGCAGATACAGCGCTTTGCGCAGATGAGGCGGGAAGAGGCGTTTCTCCCGTCCCATGTCCAGCGGCACCTGCTCACCGTCCACGATCACGGTAGTGACGGTGGTGTCGCAGCAGAGGCGTTCCAGGGTCATGGCGGTGATGGAGCCCATGAACTCCAACTGCGCCAAGTCCGGCGCATCTGCGGGCACCGTTACCAACAGCTGGGTGCGCGGCGCGGACGCGACATCGCCACCACGGGCCGCGATATCCAACAGTGTCTCCAGCGCATCAGCTCGCCGGCGCCCCGCGGAGCGGGCGTCGGGGCTGCCATCCGGTTCGGGCCGCGGGGCCGACAGTTCCTCCATCGCCGCCGCGTATTTCGCGCCGACTTCAGCATCCAGATCGGCACGCACCTGTACTCGTCCGTCGCTGGTCACGCGGTGATCGACGGTGTTGATGGAGCGGTCCTCGGCCGCCGGCAACCCGCCCTCGGCCGCGGCAACCCGGTTTCCCAACCGGCGGGCCCGCTCCCCGATCGCCGCCGGAGTGGCTCCGGAGAAGAACTGGCCCAACAGGTCGGTCACCTGCGAGAATTGCGCGGCCTCGTCCACGGGGCCGGGTGAGCGGGCCCGAATGTGGTTGATGCCCTTGACGATCGCATCAACATGCTCACCCGAGATCGCCCCATCGGCAGCGTGCGCGCCCAGGGTCGGCAACAGCGGCAATGCCCCCGCGACCCGCACCAGCCGCTCTGCCACCGAAGGCGCACACCCCAGAGTCATCAACAACTCCCGCGGCGTACGCCCCTGCCCGGCCGCCACCCCCAACCGATCCACCGTGCCAGTCATCGCCGCCGCCAGATGGTCGGCCACATTCCGTACCGTCAATACACCCCGCAGCGCCTCCAACACCTCATCCCCGGTCATGGCGTCGGTGACGACCAAGTCGCGGAGAATGTCGAGGCTGGTGGTGAGTTCCCCTGTGATCCCCATACCCAAGTGTATCGAACAACTGTTCGAATAACAAGGGTTCTACTGCTTCAAACTGTGATGTATCAGGACATCGGTGACAGTTCTGCATCAGGACATCGGTGACAGTTGGTGTATCAGGACATCGGTGACATTTCATCGGTCTTGGCGCGGGCCTCGGGGTTTTCCGTTGCCGACGTAGGTCACTCCGGGTTCGGGCCGGGTGTGCTCGATGAGGATTTCGCCGTCGAGGTCGGCGACGATGATCTTGTCGCCGTCGGTGGCGACCAGGACCTCGTGGAGGCCGAATTGGCCGCCGACTTTGTAGATGACCCCGGCGAGCATGAATGTGCCGGCAGTGGTCAGCGTCCTGACGCTGGTGCTGGCCGGTAGCGCTGGCGCGGGCTGGAACTGTTTGACTGCGGCTGCGATGAGCAGGGGCGGCTCGGGCTGGGGCCGGGGCGGGTCGGCCTTGGCGGTCGCTTCCCACGCGGTCAGCGGGGTGACGCGCCCGGGCAGCCCCTGATGCGGGCGCTCGGTGTTGTAGATGCGGTCGAACGCGTCGACCTGGGCCTGTAGCTCCTCGATGCTCTCGGCCAGGGGCTGTTTGTCCAGGTAGCGGAACAGCGTTTGGTGGAATCGTTCGTTTTTGCCTTGGGTGGTCGGTTTGTAGGGTTTGCCGGTGATGGCCTGAACTCCCAGTGCCGCAACATGATTGACGAGTTGGCCGGCGAATCCGCGGCGCGAAGGATTGAGTGCCAGTCCGTTGTCGGACAGCAGTCGTTGGGGCACCCCGTGAGCGGCGACGGCCTTGTCAAACACGGTGATCGCTGCCTCGGTGGTCTCGCCCCAGGCCACGTGCGAGGCGACCGCGAAGCGGGAATGGTCGTCGATGAGCTGGAAGATCACACACGTGCGTCCACCGCTGAGCACGTATCCAGTGGCGTCGAGTTGCCAACACGCATTCGGGGCCGGGTAGACGAACCGGCGCCACGCCGAACGAGGCTTCTTCTTCGGCTCCAGACGGGCCACACCAGCGTCACGGAAGATCCGTGCCAGTGACGCTGTGGACGGGACCTCTTCTAGGCCCATCGCCCGCATCTTCTCGTGCATACTGATCGGCCCATGGTCCAGCCCGGACTGCTCGAGTGCGGCACGAACGTTGATGGCCTGTTCTTTGACCTCATCAGCGAGCGTCGATGGGCTCGACTTCGGCCGTCGGGTCCGGGGCTCGAGTACCGCGGCTTGCCCGTCTTCGGTGGCCCGTTTACGCAAGGCGTAGAACGACTTCCGGGAAATGCCGTGCTCGGCACAGAATGTCGAGACCGCCCCACGGGGCGCGTCATCGGGCCACTGCGCGATGGCGAGACGGACACGAGGATCGATGGGTTCATGAACAGCCACCGCCCGAGCCTGCGGGCCCAAGTGTCACCACCAAGACCATCAGAAGTGTCACCGATGTCCTGATGCAGAACTGTCACCGATGTCCTGAGACATAACACTACTGCTTCAAACTTTCTGGCAGGCACAGATTGTGAATGAATCGTGCTCTGTGGATAAATCAGAATCCCAGCCAGAAGAGGTTTCGCGATGGTGCGGTCACGACGAACGAAGATCCCCGCCGAGGAGAAGACTCGCCTGGTACTGGCGGTGCTCGCTGGCGAGATGACCGGCGCTGAGGCGGCCCGCCGTGCCGGGGTGTCCACGACGCTGGTGACCAAATGGAAGCACCAGTTCCTCGAAGCCGGAGCGCAGCGGCTGCAAGAGGTTCCCAGCGGCCCAGCCGGCGCCAAGGGCACCCCTGAGCAGCGTCGGCTGCTGATCGAAAACGAACAACTCAAACTCGCGCTGGCCGAAGCAACGGTCCAATTGCGCATCTGGCAGCGCGGAGCAGCATTGGCCGATCGAGTCCCTTCCAAGACCTCGAAACCCTGAGAGAGGCGGCGGGACTGCCGGTTTCGAGGTTCGCTGCCCTAGCCGGTATCCCCGAACGTACCTACCGCCGACGGCTGGCCCGACTGCGCGCCGGCGCCTCATCGAAGGGGCCCTGGCCGGCGCCGGTAGTCGATCGCATCGAGGCCCTGGCAGCCAAATACGCTCAAGCGTGGCCGGCGTGGGGCTACCGCAAGATCGCCGCGATGATGCGCGCCGACGGGCACCAGGTCACCAACTCCTCGGTGCACCGCGCACTCAAACGACGAGACCTATTGCTACCCCAAGGGTTTCGGGCCGACCGCAAATCCTGGGCAATGCTACGACGCAAAGTGTTCCGCGATCCGCCCACCGAACGTAACCGGGTTTGGCAGACCGACTTCTCCGAATTCGAAACCACAAACGGGGGCATCTGGCGGATCAGTGCCGTCATCGACTACGCCACCAAGTACTGCCTGGCCATCACCGTCACCCCCACCAGCCGCGGCATCGACGCCGTGCGCTGCGTGCAACTGGCGATCGAAGAAGCCCAACGCATCCTCGAACTCGACGACCTGCGCGCCGATCGCGGCCTCATGGACGTCCTGGACGCCGAGGACACCGTCATCGGCCAGACGCCCGCGCCAATCGCCATCGTCACCGATAACGGGCCCTGCTACCGCGGCAAAGACTTCCAAGCGCTATTCACCGACCAGGACGACCCACTACTGCGCCACGTCCGAACACGAATCAAATCCCCACAAACCAACGGCGTCATCGAACGGTTCTTCGGCACCCTCAAATACGAACACCTCTACCGCGGCTACATCGGCGACGGCGACGCCCTGAACCGCCCCAGGTTTTCCGCCGCTGCTATACGGGTTGACGCTCTCGGT
>NZ_JMHT01000032.1 GCF_001905655.1 Mycobacterium sp. ST-F2 | reverse complement strand
GGACCGGCGATGACGCGGGCCACGCAGCGCGAGTCACTTGACTGGCTCGTCACGAAATTCGCCGACGAGGTGTCCGGGGTGGCGCACGCCATTCTGGTCTCGGCCGACGGGCTGCTGATGGCCGCGAGTTCGCGGATGCCGACCGAGCGTGCCGACCAACTCGCTGCCGTCGCCTCCGGGCTGGCGAGCCTGGCCACGGGCGCGTCCCAGCTGTTCGACGGCGGGCACGTGCTGCAGTCGGTGGTCGAGATGGAACACGGCTACCTGCTGCTGATGCGCGTCGGTGACGGGTCCAACCTCGCGACGCTGGCGACCCGTTCGTGCGACATCGGCCAGATCGGCTACGAGATGGCGATCCTCGTCGAACGGGTGGGGACCGTCGTCCAGTCCGCGCGCAGGACGTCGTCGGCGGTGCCGACAAATCGGACCCGGTAGGGACACATATGGAGCCGACATCTGACGCCTGGGAGTCCGCGTTCACCACGGAGCAGCCCAGCCTGGTGCGGCCCTACACGCTGACCGCGGGCCGCACCACCACCGAGGTCGAGCTGCCCATGGAGGCGCCGATCTTCCCGCTGGCGGCCGCCCCGGCAGCGCTCTGGCCCGGCAACGACGTCCGCGGCGAGATCCTCAAACTCGGTTCCACCCGGCCCTCCGTGGCCGAGGTCGCGGCAAAGTTGGCAATACCACTCGGTGTTGCGCGTGTGCTGATCGGCGACCTCGTCACGCAGGGCTATCTTCAAGTACACGCCACGCTCGGCACGACGACCAACGTCGACGACAGGCGCGACTTGATTGGGAGGACGTTGCGTGGGCTTCGGGCTCTCTGATCGGCCTCCGGCCTCCCGCGGGCTCTCTGACCGGCACGCCCCCGCGTCGACGAAGATCGTCATCTCGGGTGGGTTCGGTGCCGGTAAGACGACGTTCGTCGGCGCGGTCTCCGAGATCATGCCGCTGCGCACCGAGGCCATCGTCACCAACGCCTCGGCAGGGGTCGACGCGCTCGCGGGCACGCCCGACAAGAACACCACCACGGTCGCCATGGACTTCGGCCGCATCACGCTCGCCGACGACCTGGTGCTGTACCTGTTCGGCACGCCGGGGCAGCGTCGCTTCTGGTTCATGTGGGACGACCTGGTGCGCGGTGCCATCGGCGCGATCATCCTGGTCGACGTGCGCCGGCTGCAGGACAGCTTCGCCGCCGTCGACTTCTTCGAGGCACGCGGTTTGCCGTTCATCATCGCGGTCAACGAATTCGACGGCGCACCACGGCATCCCGGCCACGCGGTCCGTCAGGCACTGGCGCTGCCCGACCACATCCCGGTGGTCACCGTCGATGCGCGGCAGCGGCAGTCGGCGCGCGACGCGCTGATCACCGTCACCGAATACGCACTGACCCGGCTGGGTACCCCGGTTTAGCGGGGCAGGTCCCACTGGCCGTAATCGGCCGCGAGGATGTCGTCCTCGTCGACGTGGTAGTCACCGATCATGGTGCCCGGGTCGGAAGCCGTCACCACGGTCGCCTGGTACAGCACGGCCATCGGCGCGCGGGCGCCGCCGGACCAGGCGCGCGTCTGCCAGGCCCAGCTGTGGCCCGGCGTGGTGGACCGGCCGATCACGCCGTCGTCGGCCGCCCAGGTGACCTGCCTGGCGCCGCCGTAGATGCCGGTGCGCTGAACGCCCAGCACTGAGTTGATGCCCTTGAACCATTGCAGCGCAACGTTTTTCCACGTGTCGGCCGAGACGTCCTCGTCGACACTGAAGAAGATCGGCGCGGTGTCCGGTCCGCCGGCTGCACCATGCAGTCGAAGGGCGGTGCGAGCGTCGGCCACCCCGCCGTCGAAGCCGCGCGTGAAGTCCGAGGGGCTGTTCACCCAGCCCGGCTTGCCGTACTGGTAGACGCTCACGACGTGCAGACCCGCGGCACGCAGCGCATCGGTGTAGTTGCGGGCGACGGGCTTGAAGTCGAAGGTCGCACCCGGCCGGAGCTCCGACACGTAGACGATGACGCCGGTGTAGCCCGCGGCGACGACCTGGTCCACGGGCACCTGTAGATGGGTGAAGTCGATCAGTTTGCCGTTGTCGGCCAGGGCAATCGGGGTGTTCAGTGACGCGGCGAGTCCGGCGGCGGTCAGTGTGAGGAAGCCGCGTCTCGACAGGTGGTCAGCGGGGCGTGCCAGGTCGGCCATCGGGCTATCGTACGAACTCGTGACGGTTCCCGACGAGCACTGGCAAGATACGGAATTCACCGGAGTCGTCTTTCGCGACGAATACGACGGGGACCTGAGCCGGCTGCGCACCGAGCGGGTCGTCTTCACCGACTGTGACTTCAGTGGCGTCGACCTCACCGAGTCCGAGCACTCCGGCTCGGCATTCCGCAACTGCACCTTCCGGCGAACCTCGTTGGCACACAGTACCTTCCGGCACTGCACCTTGTTGGGGTCGACGTTCACCGAGTGCTCGATGCGGCCCATCACCATGGTCGAGGTGGACCTGCGGCTCGCGGTACTGGCCGGTTGCGATCTCCGTGCGGTGGATCTGACCGACTGCCGGCTGTCCGAGGCCTCGCTCGTCGGCACCGACCTGCGCAAGGCCGTGCTACGCGCCGCCGATCTACGCGGCGCGCGGGTGCAGGACGCGAAGTTCGAGCAAGCCGATCTGCGCTCGGCCCGCACTGATGCGACGTTCTGGACCACCGCCGGGCTGCGGGGCGCCCGGATCGACGTCGACCAGGCCATTGCCTACGCCGTTGCCCATGGCCTGGACCTGTCGTCCTGACCTGTCGTCCTGACCTAAGCGGTCCTGTACCCCAGGAACCTAGCTGGACTAGGCAACTGGGGTACAGCCTTACCTCAGAATCTCACTCTCGCCGGACTTATCTTTCGACCCAGGGCAACCGTCGGCGTTGCGATGCAGGCGAGGAGTGAATCATGAGGCATGCCAGCTGCATTGGACGGGTCGGCGCGTTGGCCGCTGCGTTGGGTATCGGGGTGGCACTGATGGCGACACCCGGTATCGCCGCGGCCAAGCCGGCCTCTTCGTCGTCAGATGCTGCGTCACCGACGTCGGATTCGCCGCCGACCACGGACTCCCCGACGTACTGCGCCCGGGCAGAACATGGCCGTCGCCACCAACGGGGTGGTGCGAGTCGAAAGGGGCACGGCCACCGCGACATCCGACGGCAAGGGTTCGGTGGCCAGGGCGCAGGGTATCGACGCGACCGCGATTGCCTCGGGCGGGTCGAAGGCGTTCGCCAGGGGTGATGGGGCCAGTGCCATTGCCGATGCGGGACGGTGTGATTGCGCGAGTAAGCCCAACAAGGCGATTGCCAGCGGCGACGGCAGCGCCGCGGTCGCCGCCGGTTCCGGCAACACCGCGATCGCCTCCGGGGACGAGAGCTTCGCCTCCGCGGTCGGGTTCGACAACACGGCCACTGCGTCTGGCGAGCACAGTGTGGCCATTGCGAATGGGACCAACAACACGGTGTCCGCCGTGGACGACAACTCTCACGCTGCGGCACTTGGGAGTGACAACACGGTGTCGGCCTACGGCCAGTCGGCTGTACAGGTGCTCGGGTCAGACAACACTGTGGCGGTCCACGGCAGCCAGGACGCCGATGCCGACCACGCCGCGTCGGCCGATGTGACAGGTGACAACAACAACGTCGTGGTGTTCGGCAGCCATAACCAGACGGTGGTGGAAGGCGACAACAACACGCTCACCGTGAACAGCTCCGGCTATGACGCACAGGTGCACGGCAGCGAAAGCACCATCGTCGGTGACAACAATGTCGCCACCGTCCAGGGCAGTAACAGTGGCGTGAAGATCTACGGTGACGGCAACGAGGCGCACGCCGGCTTCGGTGGCGGTGACGTCGCCAATTTTGTGTCGATAGACGGAAATAGCAACCTCGGCGAAGCCGGCCACGGTTCTACCAACGGGGCCTACGTCGACGGTGACAACAGCACCGCCACAGCCTTCGGTTCCTACCACAACCTGGCAATTGTCAACGGCGACAACAGCACTGCCTTCGCCGGCCCCGGGTACTTCAATACCGCCACGGCCAATGGCCCCGACAGCAACGCCAGCGCCGTCGGCTCCGGCAGTGATGCGGTGGCCGGCCCGAACGAAACCGTCACCGTCTACACGCCTTAGTCGGCCTTGAGGCGAATCCTCCAGCGCACGAAGCCGAGATAGCATGCCGACAGCAGCACGAGGGCACCGATGTCGAACCACCACGCGCCGGTGGTGTGATGCCAGAACTTGTCATTGGGCAGCAGCGGCTCGGGCACCAATCTGGTCAGATCGATGGTCGACGACGACGACGCGAAACCCCACCGTGCCGGGGTGAGCCACGACAACTGATCGAGCACGACGCGGCCGGTCACCGGAATCAAACCGCCGGAGAACACCAACTGGCTCATCACCGCCACGACCAGCAACGGCATGATCTGCTCGGCAGATTTGGCCAAACCGGACAGTGCCAGACCCGTCATGGCGGCGGCCACACACGTCATCGAGATATCGATGAACATCTCGATGTTGCGACTGGGTATCACCGCGCCGTTGGTGACTGCGCCCGCACCCCAGCCCTTACCCAGGATCGTGATGGCCACCACGATCGAGGACTGGACAACAGCGAATGCGGTGAACACCGCGATCTTGGCCGCCAGGTACGCGGTGGTCGAGAGGCCGACGGCCTGTTCCCGACGGAAGATCGCCCGCTCACCGATCAGAGCGCGAATGGTCAGTGCGGTGCCCATGAAGATGGCGCCGACGTTCATCATCACCAGGATCTGGCCCGGCTCGCTCGGCGCGGCGCCGAAATCAGGCGGGCCGGCCGGGAGCGGTTTGCCGAAGCCCACGCTGGACTTGTTCGGGCCGCCGCCGGGCACCGACAGTGACAGCACGCCCATGATGAACGGCAAGAACAGCAGGAACGCGGTGTAGGCGCGGTCGGCCAGGACCAGCTTCACCTGTCGTCGGGCGATGGTGGAGAACTGGCGCAGCAGCGACGTCTTCGCCGGCGCACCCAGGTCTGCCGGTGTTGCCGCGGGTGGCTGCGGCGGCGGCGGGCCGGAGCGTTCCAGGAATCGTTGGTGGGCCGCTTCCGGATCGCCGGCAACCGACGAGAAAATGTCGGCCCAGTTGGTGGTGCCCAGTTCGGGACCGATCTGGCTCGGCGGGCCGCAGAAGGCCGTCATGCCGCCCGGTGCCAACAGCAGCACCTGATCGCAGACGTCCAGGTAGGTCAGCGAGTGCGTGACCACCAGAACCACACGACCGGCATCGGCCAGCTGGCGCAGCATGGTCATCACCTGGCGGTCCAGCGCCGGGTCCAGACCGGACGTCGGCTCATCCAGGATCAGCAACGACGGCCCGGTCAGCAGCTCGAGCGCCACCGAAGCACGCTTGCGCTGACCGCCGGAGAGTTTCTCCACCCGGGTGTCCAGATGCTTCGTCATCTCGAGCTCTTCGAGCACCTGCATGACGACCTGCTCGCGGTCTTCCTTCGTGGTGTCCGGTGGCAGCCGCAGCTCGGCGGCGTACATCAGGGCCTGCCGGACGGTCAACGAACCGTGCACCACATCGTCCTGCGGCACCATGCCGATTCGGGACCGCAGCGAGGCGTACTCGGCATGGATGTCGTGGCCCTCGAACGTGACGGTGCCACTGGTCGGATGCGTCAGGCCGGCGACCTGCTTGGAGAACGTCGACTTGCCGGCGCCCGACGGGCCGATCACCGCGGTCAGCGTGCCGGGGCGGGCGTCCAGCGAGATGTTGTTCAGCAGGGTCTTGTTGCCCTCGATGGTCCACGTCAGGCCGTGGACCTCGAGCCCACCGGTGCGGGTGTCCGCGGTGGTGACGGTGCGGCGGGCCAGGGTGCCACCGCTGTAGACGAGGTCGACGTTACCGATGGTGACGGTGTCGCCGTCGCGGAGCATCGCCTCTTCGACCCGCTGGCCGTTGACGAAGGTGCCGTTGATGCTGCGGTTGTCGATGATCTGGGCGCCGCCGCCCGCAGACGGAACCAAGGTCGCGTGGTGTCGCGATGCCAGGACGTCGGGGATGACGATGTCGTTGTCGGTGCCGCGACCGATCTTGATGGCCCCCGCCGGCACCTCGGCGTTGCGGCCGGGCCGCAGGATCTTGAGCATCGTCGTGCCGAGGTTGTTCTCGCTGGGCCGTGCCACGGCGGTCGGCCCGAACTGCGTGGCCGGTGAACTCGACTCTTCACGAGCAGGTGCGACCTGCGCCGGCGCCGGCCGCGACAGGGGCGCAGACGGCGGCGCGTACTGCTGCGGCGCGGTCGGGTAGCGCGGCTGACCGTATTGCTGCTGCGGCCCGCTCGGGTACTGGGGCTGCGGCCCGCTCGGATATTGCGGCTGCGGACCCGACGGGCTGAAGGTCGGCGGCCCGCTCGGGTAACGCTGCTGTGCCGCCGATGGCGGCGTGTACGGCTGCTGGCTGGGCCAGGTCGCGCTGGGCCGGTTGTTGGTCGACGGTGTCGGGGTGACGGGCATGGACGTCGTCGGCGGCGTGCCGGCCGGGCCCAGGTGCTGGCCGACCTCGAAGGTCAGCAGCGGCCCATCGGGGTTACCCATGTTCAGCGCCGAGCCGTTGTGCAGATCAGCGGCCGGAACACGCTGCCCGTTGACGTACATGCCGTTGAGGCTGCCGTTGTCGACGGCGACCCAGCGGCCGTGATCGAAGCGCAGCATCAGGTGCGCGCGCGAGATCAGTGGGTGGGCGACGCGGAAGTCGGCGCGCAGATCGCGGCCGACGACGACATCGTTTCCCGGGGCAAACGTACGCGTGGTGGCGTCATGGCGAACGGTTAGCGCTGGCAGTGCGGCTGGTCCAGTCATCGAAGGCAACTCTATCGGTTGCCGGGGACTTTCCTCGGGACCAGCCGCGTCAGTAGGGCTTGCCGGTCACCTGGGTGGTGTCAACGGCAGTTCCTGCGGGCCTGACACAATGTTCGCCGTGGGTGCAATCACGCTGGACGGCAAGGCCACACGCGACGAGATCTTCACTGACCTGACCAAGCGGGTGGCGGCGCTGACCGCTGCCGGCCGGACGCCGGGTCTGGGCACTGTGCTGGTCGGCGACGACCCGGGGTCGCACGCCTACGTGCGCGGCAAGCACGCCGACTGCGCCAAGGTCGGGATCAACTCGATCCGCCGGGACCTGCCCGCCGACATCAGCCAGGCCGAGCTGAACGCCGTCATCGACGAGCTGAACGCCAACCCGGAGTGCACGGGCTACATCGTGCAGTTGCCGCTGCCCAAGCATCTCGACGAGAACGCCGCGCTGGAACGCATCGACCCCGACAAGGACGCCGACGGGCTGCACCCGACCAACCTGGGTCGGCTGGTCCTCAATGAGCCCGCACCGTTGCCGTGCACGCCGCGCGGCATCGTGCACCTGCTGCGCCGTTTCGAGGTACCGATCGCCGGCGCGCACGTCGTGGTGATCGGCCGCGGCGTCACCGTGGGCCGGCCGATGGGGCTGCTGCTCACCCGGCGTTCGGAGAACGCGACAGTGACGTTGTGCCACACGGGAACTCGTGACCTGCCGGCGCTGACCCGCCAGGCCGACATCATCATTGCCGCCGTCGGTGTACCGCACATGCTGACCGCTGACATGGTCAAGCCGGGCGCGGCCGTCGTCGACGTGGGCGTCAGCCGGGTCGACGGCAAGCTCGCCGGTGACGTGCACCCCGATGTGTGGGAGGTGGCCGGTGCCATCTCGCCGAACCCCGGCGGCGTCGGACCGCTGACCCGGGCCTTCCTGCTGGCCAATGTGGTCGAGGCGGAAGAGGCGAAACTGTCTTGACGGCAAAGGAATTCGCCCGCAAGGTAGCCGAGGCGAGTGGAGCGACGGGAAAAGTGCTCCGCGGCCAATGGCCGATCCTGTCGGTGGGCGTGTTCTTCGTCGTCGCGTTCGCGCTCGTGATCGGTGGCTACTGGCGCCGCGGCGCACTGGTGATGGCCATCGGCGTCGGGCTCGCGGCGGTCATGCGGCTGCTCCTGGCCGATGACCGCGCCGGCCTGCTCGTCGTGCGCAGCCGGATCATCGACGTCGCGACGACGGCCTCGGTCAGCGCCGTGATGTTGTACGTGGCGTGGACCATCAACCCGTTGGGGACTGCCTAGTTCCTCGGCATGCGATGTGGAAATAAATCGGACTAAAGTCCGTTTATTGGTTTCAGGCTTGCCCCCACATCACCCGAGGAGCTCAACATGAACACTGCGCTGTGGATCGTCGCCGTCGTACTGGCTTTCGTCTTCGTCGGAAGCGGCGTCATGAAGCTGGTTCTGCCCAAGGAGAAGCTGGTTGCGCAGGGGCTGGGCGGACTTGCGGATGTGGACCCGAACGCCATCCGCGGGATCGGCGCGGCCGAAGTGGCCGGTGCGATCGGCCTGATCGTGCCGCCGCTGGTGCACATCCTCCCGGTGCTCACCCCGCTGGCCGCCGTCGGCCTCGCGGCGGTCATGGTCGGCGCGATCGTCACGCACGGCCGTCGCAAGGAGTACCCGAACGTGGCCATCAACGTCGTACTGCTGGGCCTGGCGTTGTTCGTCTCCTGGGGCCGGTTCGGCGTCTACGCCTTCTGATCCACGGGGTTTTGTGCACGGTTTTCCGCGGTCACCGCGGAAAACCGTGCACAAATCGCTCAAAAGTGCCCGCTAGGCAAACTTGCCCGACGTGCAAAATTATCTGTACGGTGGCGGCATGCCCGAATCGGCCACAACTGGTCTGCGCGAACGGAAGAAGCTCGACACCCGCCGGGCACTCAGTGACGCGGCGCTGCAGCTGGCGTTCGACCGCGGCGGACTGGACGCCGTCACTCGCGAGGAGATCGCGGCGCTGGCGGGAGTGTCCCTGCGGACGTTCAACAACTACTTCAGTGGCAAGTACGAGGCGCTGGCTTATCGCATTGCCGAGCGGATGCAGCGCAGTGTTACGACGTTCCGGTCGCGGCCGGCCGACGAACCGCTGTGGACGTCGATCATCGTGGCCGTGACGGGCACGCTGGAAGAAGAGATGGTCGACATCACGGGTGCCGATCTCATCCCGGACCGCCGCGAACTCGTCGAAGTCCGAAAACTGCTGATGCGAACCGAGGTTCGCAATGCGGTGCCGCAGATCCTCTACCAGGACTGGGTGGCGGCCATCGCCGAGCGAACGGGCCTCGGCCCCGACGACATGTACCCGCGCCTGGTGGTGGCCGTGGTCCGCGCCATCGGGGACACCGCGATGGAGGCGTACGCCAACGCCGATCCGCCGGTGTCCATCACCCAGCTGATGCGCGCGGGTTTCGATGCCGTCATCGCGGGACTGCCTGAACCGAACAGAACGAAGGAGTGAGCATGCCCGCTGATGTCGTGATCTCCGGCGCCGGACCGAATGGACTGATGATGGCCTGCGAACTCGCCCTCGCCGGCGTCAAACCGGTCGTGCTCGACGCGCTGCCCGGGCCCGGCGATGAGCCCAAGGCCAACGGCCTTGTCGGACAGGTGATCCGGCAGCTCGACATGCGTGGCCTCTACCAGGCGTTCACGGGCGACCCCAGCCCTCCGGCACCTGCCTACGGCTGGATATTCTCCGGCCTGTCGCTGAATTTTGTTGGCGTCGAAAGCAATCCGATGCGGGCGCTGCTGATGAAGCAGCCCCGGTTGGTCCAGTTGCTGTACGAGCGGGCCCAGGCTCTCGGGGTTGAGGTGCGGTGGGGGCATACCGTGACCGCGCTGTCGGCCGGGCCCAACGGCGTCACCGTTGACGTGGCCGCACCCGACGCCGCCTATGTGCTGGAGGCCGATTGGCTGGTGGGTGCCGACGGTGGGCGCAGCACCGTCCGCAAGCAGTCGGGCATCGGCTTTCCCGGACACACGTCGCCGACGGTGGCCCGGTTGGCGCACGTGCGCATCGCCGACGGGTTCCGCGGCCCCGACGGCGAGCTCGATGTACCCGGATTCGGACGGATTCCGTTCGGGCACAACCGCTATGACACCGGAATGGTGATCTTCTTCGAGGCCCACGGAGATCCGCCGATGCTGGGCACCCTCGAGTTCGGCTCCCTGCCCGATGACGCGCCGGGGGAGTTGACGTATGACGAACTCCGGCAGAGCCTGCGCCGAGTGCTCGGGGTCGACGTGCCGTTCGACCTGCCGACCGGACCCGGGCCGTTCGCGATGCGCCGCATCGACGGCCAGAACACCCGGCAGGCCGACGCCTACCGGTCCGGCCGGATCCTGCTGATCGGTGATGCCGCACATGTGCATTCGGCAATGGGCGGTCCCGGGCTGAACCTCGGTCTGCAG
The DNA here is from genome assembly GCF_001905655.1 of Mycobacterium sp. ST-F2. Taxonomy (GTDB): domain Bacteria; phylum Actinomycetota; class Actinomycetes; order Mycobacteriales; family Mycobacteriaceae; genus Mycobacterium. The sequence continues at coordinate 49,335 of NZ_JMHT01000032.1, read as the reverse complement.
GACACCTTGAACCTGGGCTGGAAGCTGGCTGCCGTCATCAATGGCTGGGCACCTGAGGAATTGATCGACACCTATGAGTCCGAGCGCTATCCGGTCGGCGAGCGCGTCATGATGCACTCACTGGCCCAGATCGCGCTCACCGCGCCAGGGCCCGAGGTACGCGCCTTGCGCACGCTGCTCGGTGAACTCTTCCAGCTGCCCGATGTCACCGCCCACATGGCCGGACTACTGGCGGGTGCGGACGTTCGCTACGAGATGGGTGACACTTCACACCGGCTGACGGGATTCATGGTGCCGGACGAGGCGTTGGACGACGGGCGTCGGCTCACCGACCTGCTGCACGGTGGCCGGGGCGTGGTGCTCGACCTGTCCGGGGGTGTGGTGGCCGCGGTCGCCGCGCCGTGGGACCGCCGCGTCGACACGGTGGTCGCCGCCATGGCCGACGGGCCCGCTGCCATGCTGATCCGGCCTGACGGCTATGTCGCCTGGGCCGCAGACGCTTTCGCCGCGGCGGATGCCGAGGACCTACGTGCGGCCCTGGAGCGCTGGTTCGGTCCGGCTGAGATCAGTGCCTGAGCGCGCGCCGCGCGACGCCCGGGTGGGCGGCGAGCCTGGGGCCGAGCAGTAGGGCGAAGATCGTCACCGCAAGCCATGGCCGCAGGTGCGGGCGCAGCCGGCGGATCAACCCCGCATCGTCGAGTTCGAACACCAGGGCATCGGTGATGGTGAGGCCGGCGATACGTCCGCGGCTCACGGCGACGCGTGTGGGGCCGTCGCCGATGACATTCTCCCACTCCAGGTTTCGCATCCCGGCGTAGACCGCGGTCAGCAGGACGCGAAGATCGTCCCGGCCGCGGAACACCATGCGTCCGGACAGTGGAGAGATCAGCTCCGCGTCGGGCGCGAGGGTGGCGATGAAGCGGTCGACGTCGCCGCTGCGGGTCGCCGCGCAGAACGTCGCGACGGAATCGGTGCTGGTCGTCATCAGAACCCCCTGCGGGTCACTTGCTATTTGCAATTCACCTAAACAGAGTCCATTGCAGAAAGCAATGGACTAACCTGGCCGAGTGTCCAAACAGTCCTTTGGCGACATTTCCTGTTCGATCGCGCGGACGCTCGACGTGGTGGGCCAACGGTGGACGGCCCTGGTGCTGCGGGACCTGTTCGCGGGCATGACGCGGTTCGAGGACCTCCGCCGCGATCTGGGCATCGCCTCGAACGTCCTGGCCGCGCGCCTCGACGACCTCGAGCGCCACGCGGTAGTCGAACGGCGCCAATATCAGAGCGCGCCAACGCGTTTCGAATACATCCTCACCGACAAGGGCCGCGACCTCTACCCGGTGATCGTCAGCCTGCTCGCCTGGGGAGACAGATGGACCGCCGGGGATGCCGGGCCTCCGGCGCTACTGGTTCATGACGAATGCGGCTGTGTCACAACGGCGAAGACCGTCTGCGCCGAATGTGGCGGGGAACTCGAGGCGCTGTCGACGACCGCGGTTCCCGGGCCTGGGGCGCGGGTCGGCCCGGGCACCGCGGTCATCGGAACATTTCTGGCTCCCGGCGAACCGGGTGCCTAGGCCAGCGTCGCCCGCACGCAGTGCGTCACGTACGGCAGTGCCAGGCCGGCGCTGTTGGCCAGCGCCGGGTGTGTGTTCAGCAGCTCGCGCACCTCGCCCAACACCTTGCGCCGCACGTCGGCGGGTGAGGTGATGCAGTAGCTCCGGGACGCGACGAGGTCCAGAAGCGCTTGCGGCGTCAGGTAACTCGTCCACTCGAAGCGGTGCGTCTCGATGTCGGTGAAATCGCCGCACAGTGAGTCGGCGGACGGGTCGTGCTCGCAGCCGATGATGCGGTTCAGTTCCTTGACCCAGCCCAGGCGCTCGTCGCGGATGTTCCACACCAGGCCCAGGCGACCGCCCGGTCGCAACACCCGGGCCACTTCGGCGGCGGCCCGCTCCGGATCGAACCAGTGCCAGGCCTGCGCCACCAGTACCGCGTCAACACTGTTGTCGGGCAACGGGATTTCCTCGGCTGTGCCGAGCAGTGCCGGCACCGATGGCAGCGACCCGCTGAGCACCTCGAGCATCTCGGGGATGGGGTCGACGGCCGTCACCGTCAGTCCGCGCTCAGCCAGCCGGACGGTCAGCTTGCCGGTGCCGGCGCCGAGGTCGAGCACGTCGACGGCCCCCGTGGGCAGCAGCCAGTTGATGGACTCCGGCGGATACGACGGCCGCCCCCGCTCGTAGGCGGCGGCCTGCTCTCCGAAGGACAGTGAGCGTTCGCCCGTCACCGCGAGGCCAAATCCAGTGTCTGGCGGATCAGCAGACCCACCTTGTCGGTCTCGACCAGGAAGCCGTCGTGGCCGTAGTCGGACTCGATGACCTCGAGGCCCGGACAATTCGGCAGGAAGGTGGCCAGTTCCTCTTGCAGCCGAATGGGATACAGCCGGTCGGAGGTGATGCCTCCGACGATCACCGGGACCGGACAAGACCGCAACGCCGCTGCGACTCCACCGCGCCCACGCCCGACGTCGTGACTGCTCAGCGCGTCCGTCAGCGCCACGTAGGTGCCGGCGTCGAACCGTGCGGCCAGCTTGCGGCCCTGGTACTCCAGGTAGCTCTCGACGGCGTAAAGGCCATCGGCAGAACTCTTTTCATGGTTCTGCGCGGTGTTGCGGAACCGGTCGTCGAGTTCCTTCTCGCCGCGGTAGGTCAGATGCGCGAACCGGCGGGCGATCTGGATGCCGTCGTCCGGCGTGCGCCCCGTCAGGTAGTAGTCGCCGCCGTTCCAGTTCGGGTCGGCCTTGATGGCCGCGACCTGGGCGCACTGCGTGCCGATCTGGTCGGCGGTGGCCCGGGCGCCGACCGCCAGCACGAGGCCGGCGCGCACCGTATCGGGGTGTCCCACAAGCCATTCCAGCGCCCGTGCGCCGCCCATCGAGCCACCGACAACCGCGGCGACCTGGGTGATGCCGAGGGCGGCCAGGGCCGCCAGATCGGCGTTCACCTGGTCGCGCACGGTGATGGCGGGAAACCGTGAGCCCCAGGGCTTTCCATCGGGAGCGAGCGAACTCGGACCCGTGGAGCCGCGGCAGCCGCCGAGCACGTTGGTGGCGATGGCGCACCAGCGGTCGGTGTCGATCGGCGCGCCCGGGCCCGCGACGCCGTCCCACCAGCCGCCCGTCGGATGGTCGGGCCCGGCCGGACCGGTGACGTGGGAGTCACCGGTCAGCGCGTGCAGCACCATCACCACGTTGTCGGCGGTGGGGGACAGCTGACCCCAGCGCTGCACCGCGATGGACACGTCGGGCAGCACGACGCCGCTCTCCAATGTCAGCGAGCCGATGTTCACCACACCGATCTCGCCCTCGGCGGGCAGCGGCGGCGCTGCGGATACGTCAGACACGGGCACGTCGATAATCGTCACACCAAGGCCGCCTTTCGGTCGGCACCCCCCACCGATCCGGCGGCAGCGAAACCCTGCTCCAGGTCGGCGAGGATGTCCTCGATGCCCTCGATGCCGACCGCCAGGCGCACCAGGCCGGGGGTGACGCCGGAGGCCAGCTGCTCCTCGGCGGTCAGCTGCTGGTGCGTCGTCGACGCCGGGTGGATCACCAGCGACCGGACGTCACCGATGTTGGCGACGTGGCTGTGCAGCGTCAGCGCGTTCACGAACGCCTTGCCCGCTTCGACGCCGCCGGTCAGTTCGAACGACAGCACCGCACCGGTGCCCTTGGGGGCCAGCTTGCGGCCCAGCTCGTACCACGGCGACGACGGCAGGCCGGCGTAGTTCACCGCGAGCACGTCGGGGCGGCCTTCCAGGTACTCGGCGACCTTCTGCGCGTTGGACACATGGCGTTCAACGCGCAGCGACAGCGTTTCCAATCCCTGCGCGATGAGGAAGGCGTTGAACGGCGCCAGGGCACTGCCCAGATCGCGCAGCAACTGCACGCGCGCCTTGAGCGCGTAGGCCGGTGCGCCCAGGTCGGCGAACACCACACCGTGGTAGCTCGGGTCGGGCTCGGTGAAACCGGGGAACTTGCCGTTGGTCCAGTCGAAGTTGCCACCGTCGACGATGACGCCGGCGATCGCCGAGCCGTGTCCGCCGAGGTACTTGGTGGCCGAGTGCACGACGATGTCGGCGCCGTGCGCCAGCGGCTGGATCAGGTACGGCGTGGCGACGGTGTTGTCGACGATCAGCGGCACGCCGTTGTCGTGCGCGACGCCCGAGACGCCCGGGATGTCGAGGATGTCGATCTTCGGGTTGGAGATGGTCTCGGCGAAGAACGCCTTGGTGTTCGGCCGGACGGCGGCGCGCCACGAGTCCAGATCGTCGGGGTCCGCGACGAAGCTGACGTCGACGCCGAGCTTGGGCAGCGTGTAGTGCAGCAGGTTGTAGGTGCCGCCATACAGCCGGGGCGAGGCCACGACGTGGTCGCCGGTGCCGGCGATGTTGAGGATCGCGAAGGTCGCGGCAGCCTGTCCGGACGACAGGAACAGCGCGGCCACGCCGCCCTCGAGAGCGGCGACGCGCTGCTCGACCACGTCGGTGGTCGGGTTCATGATGCGGGTGTAGATGTTGCCCGGCTCGGCCAACCCGAAGAGCGCGGCGGCGTGGTCGGTGTCGCGGAACGTGTACGACGTCGTCTGGTAGATCGGCAGCGCACGGGCATTGGTGGCGCTGTCGGGGCTCTGACCTGCGTGGATCTGCTTCGTCTCGAAGCTCCAGCGCGCGGTGGGATCGATGGCCTCAGTGGTCATGTTAGGGGTGTCTCCTGTGAGTTTTTAGGTACGACGAATGGGTGCGGGAACTCGCACGAATCACAGACAGCGACGCATAGAAAGCCTCCACTCACCCAGTCATCCGGGTCCGTGTGGCGGACCCGCGCTTGCCTCGCAGCCGCTGTGCGGCTTGCTCAACCTGGTCGTCTCCCGGGGCACCCCACCGCGGATGGAGGGTTGCCGGCCAGCAAGCCGGGGCTTGACGCTGGCACTCATGACCGGTTCTGAGGGTATCTCAAGTAGCTCGGCATCTGCTAGCTGGTGCCGTCCGGTGGGTGGGAGACGGCGTGTCGGTGCCGGCCGGCGTTCGCGCAGTCTGTCCGTATCGATCCAGTTCTGTGCGCTGATGCCGGTCCACCGGAAGCTTGTTGTCCCGGTCACGGTAACTTCGTATCCGTCGTCGACGGGGTAGTCATGTGCAGACGCCGGACTCGACATAGATTTTCGTACGTACTGTCCGTGACGCCGGGAGAGTGACCATGAGTGGCGAGAAACCATCCATCATCTACACGTTGACCGACGAGGCGCCGCTGCTCGCGACGTACGCCTTCCTGCCGGTCGTGCGCACCTTCGCCGGTGCCGCCGGCATCGACGTCCAGACCAGTGACATCTCGGTGGCGGCCCGCATCCTCGCCGAGTTCAGCGACTACCTGACCGATGAGCAGAAGGTCCCCGACAACCTGGGCGAACTGGGCCGGCTGACCCAGTTCCCGGACACCAACATCATCAAGCTGCCGAACATCAGCGCTTCGGTGCCGCAGCTGGTCGCCGCGATCAAGGAGCTCAAGGAGAAGGGCTACAACCTGCCCGACTACCCGGGCGACCCGAAGACCGACGAAGAGAAGGCGATCAAGGATCGCTACGGCAAGTGTCTCGGCAGCGCGGTGAACCCCGTTCTGCGCGAAGGCAACTCGGACCGTCGCGCGCCGAAGGCCGTCAAGGAGTACGCCCGCAAGCACCCGCACAGCATGGGTGAGTGGTCGCAGGCCTCCCGCACGCACGTCGCCACCATGAAGACCGGCGACTTCTACCACGGCGAGCAGTCCATGACGCTCGACAAGGCCCGCCGGGTGAAGATGGTGCTGAAGACCAAGACCGGCAAGACAATTGAGCTCAAGCCCGAGGTCAAGCTGGACGCCGGCGACATCATCGACTCGATGTACATGAGCAAGAAGGCGCTCATCCAGTTCTACGAGGAGCAGATGGAGGACGCCTACAAGACGGGCGTCATGTTCTCCCTGCACGTCAAGGCGACCATGATGAAGGTCAGCCACCCGATCGTCTTCGGCCACGCCGTGCGCATCTTCTACAAGGACGCATTCGCCAAGCACCAGAAGCTGTTTGACGAGCTGGGTGTCAACGTCAACAACGGGCTCTCGGACCTGTACGACAAGATTTCGACGCTGCCCAAGTCGCTGCACGACGAGATCGTCGACGACCTGCACAAGTGCCACGAGCACCGTCCCGAGCTGGCCATGGTCGACTCGGCCCGCGGCATCACGAACTTCCACTCGCCGTCCGACGTCATCGTCGACGCCTCGATGCCGGCCATGATCCGGCTCGGCGGCAAGATGTACGGCGCCGACGGAAAGCTCAAGGACACCAAGGCCGTCAACCCCGAGTCGACGTTCTCCCGGATGTACCAGGAGATCATCAACTTCTGTAAGACGCACGGCCAGTTCGATCCTCGGACCATGGGCACCGTGCCCAACGTCGGTCTGATGGCGCAGAAGGCCGAGGAGTACGGCAGCCACGACAAGACCTTCGAAATTCCCGAGGACGGCGTCGCCAACATCGTCGACATCGATACCGGCGAGGTCCTGCTGACCACGGCCGTCGAAGAGGGCGACATCTGGCGCATGCCCGTCGTCAAGGACCTGCCGATCCGGGACTGGGTCAAGTTGGCCGTCACCCGCGCCCGGCTCTCCGGCATGCCCGTGGTGTTCTGGCTGGACCAGGAGCGTCCGCACGAGGCCGAACTGCGCAAGAAGGTCGCGACCTACCTCAAGGACCACGACACCGAGGGCCTCGATATCTCCGTCATGTCGCAGGAGCGCGCCATGCGGCACACCATCGAGCGGGCCATGCGCGGTCAGGACACCATCGCCGCGACCGGCAACATCCTGCGTGACTACCTCACCGACCTCTTCCCGATCCTGGAGCTGGGCACCAGCGCCAAGATGCTGTCGATCGTGCCGCTGATGGCCGGCGGCGGCCTGTACGAGACCGGCGCCGGTGGTTCGGCGCCCAAGCACGTGCAGCAGCTGGTCGAAGAGAACCACCTGCGCTGGGACTCGTTGGGCGAGTTCCTGGCCCTCGGCGCCAGCCTGGACGACCTGGGCAACAAGACCGACGATGCCCGGGCGCTGCTGCTGGCCAAGACCCTCGACGCGGCGACCGGAAAGCTGTTGGAGGAGAACAAGAGTCCGTCGCGCCGCACCGGTGAGCTGGACAACCGGGGCAGCCAGTTCTACCTGGCCATGTACTGGGCGCAGGAGCTGGCCAAGCAGACCGAGGATGCCGAGCTGGCCGCCAAGTTCGCCCCGCTGGCCAAGACGCTGGCCGAGAACGAGGAGAAGATCGTCGCGGAACTGGCTGCGGCGCAAGGCAGCCCGGCAGACATCGGTGGCTACTACGCGCCGGATCCGGAGAAGACGTCGGCCGTGATGCGGCCGAGCGCCACCTTCAACGCGGCGCTGGCTTCCGTTCAGGAGTAATCGCATAGCGCACGACGTGCACCCGGGGCGCTCTTGCCCCGGGTGCACTGTCGTACCCGGACGTTAAGGTTCTGCTTCGTGATCGTCACCACCATCAACGTCAATGGCATCCGCGCCGCGGTCAAAGAGCGCTCCGAGGAGAACCTCGGGTTGCTGCCGTGGCTGGCCGAGACAAAGTCCGATGTCATCTGCCTGCAGGAGACCCGGGCCGACGACACGCAGCTGACGCAGGCCCTGGCGCCGGCGCTGGACGCCGGCTGGCACCTGGCGTCGGCCGAACCGTCTGCCAAGGGCCGCAACGGGGTTGCCGTGCTGTCGCGGGCCCCGATCACCGCGGTGCGGGTGGGACTGACGCCGGACTGCGAATTCGTCGCGCACGGGCGGTACCTGGAGGCCGACACCGACGGTGCCACGGTCGCCAGCGTGTACGTGCCCACTGGTGAGGCGGAGACCGACAAGCAGGTCGAGAAGGAACGCTTCATGGTCGCGCTGGCCGGCCGGATGGCCGAGCTGAGCCGCAAGCGCCGGGACGTCGTGATCTGTGGTGACTGGAACATCTGCGCGACGGAGCTGGACCTCAAGGCCTGGAAGGCCAACGTCAAGAAGTCCGGGTTCCTGCCCAGCGAGCGGCAGTGGTTGGCCGAGCTGATGGCTTCAGGCTGGACCGACGTGGTGCGGGAGCTGCACCCGGATGTCGCCGGGCCGTACAGCTGGTGGTCATGGCGCGGCAAGGCCTTCGACAATGACGCCGGGTGGCGCATCGACTACCACCTGGCCAACGCCAGGCTGGCGCCCAAGGCCCATGCGGCACGGGTGGAGCGGGCCGCGGCGTATGCGCTGCGCTGGTCCGATCACGCACCGGTGACGGTCGAGTACCGCTGACGTTTTCTACGCGCATGCGCTGATGTAATGCGCCCGGCGCGGCGCGATGCTGGCTAGCATGAGCCAGATTGAAACACCAGCGGATATGCCGTTGAACTGGAGCGATCTGGCCGTGAGTGGGTTGCTGCCGACAGGAACCGTGACGTTGCTGCTGGCCGACGTCGAGGGCTCGACACGGCTGTGGGAGACCCAACCGGACGAGATGGCCGCCGCGGTGGCTGAGTTCGATCGCCGGATATCCGACATCATCGCTGCCCATGGCGGGGTGCGCCCCGTTGAACAAGGCGAGGGCGACAGCTTCGTCGCGGCGTTCTCCCGTGCCGGCGACGCGGTGGCCTGCGCGCTGGAGTTGCAGCGGGCATCGGTGGCGCCGATCCGGCTGCGTATCGGCGTGCACACCGGCGACATTCAGCTGCGCGACGAGGGCAACTACGCCGGCCCCACCATCAACCGGACGGCGCGGCTGCGCGACCTCGCGCACGGTGGCCAGACGGTGCTGTCGGGCACCACCAGCGACATGGTCATCGATCGGCTCCCGGCGGAGGCATTTCTGATCGATCTGGGCACTCATGCGCTGCGGGACCTGCCGCGACCTGAGCGAGTGGTGCAGCTGTGCCACCCCGATCTCCAAAACGATTTCCCGCCGCTGCGCACCGCCAAAGCCGTTGGTGCCGCGAATCTTCCGATACAGCTGACGAGCTTCGTGGGCCGTGAGGCGGAACTGGCCGACGTGGCGCGACTGCTTGTCGACAGCCGGCTGGTGACACTGACCGGTGCCGGTGGAGCGGGCAAGACGCGGCTTGCGATCGAGGTTGCGGCTCGCATGGCGCCGGACTGGCGTGACGGTGTGTGCTACATCGACCTCGCGCCGATCACCGATCCGGACGTCGTGCCGATCGCGGCTGCCCGCACGCTGGGTCTGCCGGACCAGCCGGGGCGCTCGACGATGGACGCGCTGCTGCGTTTCGTCGGCGACCGGAATCTGCTTGTGGTGCTGGACAACTGCGAGCATCTGCTCGATGCGAGCGCGACACTGGTCATCGCGATCCTCGCGTCCTGCCCGGCGGTGACAGTGCTGGCCACCAGCCGCGAACCCATCGGGGTGCCGGGAGAGGTGACACGACAGGTGCCGTCGCTGTCGCTGGCCGACGAGGCGGTCGAATTGTTCACCGATCGCGCACGCCTTGCGCGCCCCGACTTCGTTGTCACCGAGGAGAACTCGGTTGCGGTGGCAGAGATCTGCCGGCGTCTCGACGGCATGCCGCTGGCAATCGAGCTCGCCGCCGCCCGGGTACGGGCGTTGTCGCTAGCCGAAATCGTTGCGAGCCTTCATGATCGGTTCCGTCTGCTCACCGGTGGTGCGCGCACAGCGGTGCGCCGTCAGCAGACGCTGCGCGCCTCGGTGGATTGGTCCCATGCGCTCCTGACCGAACCCGAACGGGTCCTTCTTCGCCGCCTGGCGGCATTCCTGGGCGGCTTCGACCTCGAGGCCGCGCAAGTTGTCGCCGGTGGCGGCGAGCTGCAGCGCTACCAGGTGCTGGACCAGCTCACGCTGCTGGTCGACAAGTCACTCGTTGTCGCGGAAGACACCGAGGGGCGTACGCGTTATCGGCTGCTGGAGACCGTGCGCCAATACGCGCTGGAAAAGCTGGGTGAGTCAGGGGAATCCGATGAGGTCCGTACCCGTCACCGCGACCACTACAACGCTTTGGCTGTCCAGCTTGACACGGCGGGGCGGACAACCAACGCGCTGCTCCTTGCACAAGTAGAGACTGAGATCGACAACTTGCGAGCGGCATTTGCCTGGAGTCGCGAACGATCCGAAACAGAGTCGGCACTGGTGCTCGCTTCGTCGCTGCAACGACTCTGGACGGGCCGTGGGAGGCTCCGGGAGGGGATGTCCTGGTTCGATTCGGTCATCGCCGACGCCGTTCGCGATGACCCCGCTGTCTCGGCGGCGGTACGAGCGCGCGCATTGGCCGAGAATGCCCTGATCCACGCCTGGATGGGAGAGTGGGGCGTCGAGGACAGCATCCGTCCAGCCCAACAGGCCTTGGACATCGCTCGCGCAGTGGGCGACCGAGTCGTGTCGGCCCGCGCGCTCACGGCCTGCTGCTATACCGGTGGTTTCACGGCGGAGGTCGCCGTGCCGTATTTCACCGAGGCGGTCGACCTCGCCCGGGCGCTGGGCGATGAGTGGACACTGAGCCAAATCCTCACGTGGCAGGGGCTCGGTGCATTTGTCGCGGGCGACGCGACGGCCATCTCCGTGGCGGCCGAAGAGGGGCGTGATCTCGCGATTGCGATCGGTAGCCCCTTCGATTCGCGGATGTGCCGTTTGTATCTGGCGTGGGCTCAGATGTGGCGCGGCGGCCTGACTGAGGCGATCGGCCGATTTGGTCAGCTCGCAGCCGAGTCCGACGCTGTAGGAGACGCCGTTGCAAAAGCAATCGCCCTCCAAATGCAGGTTCAGGCACTGGCGTATCGGGGTGATATCTGTGCAGCAGACGCCGGGGGCCGCGATGCGCTCCACGCTGCCGGGGAAGCGGGCGGGATCTATCTAGGTGTTGCCTACTGCGCGGTGACGAATGCGGCACTCGCCGCGGGCGACGTCGCCGCAGCCGCAGCTGCCAGCCGGGCAGGTTGGCCAGATATGAGTCTCCAACCTGACGTCGCAGCGACGTTCATCGCGCCGATGGTCCAGGTAGCCCTCGCGGAAGGCGACCTGTCGACGGCGCTTCGATTGGCCGACGACGCCGTGGGCACGACAAACGGCTGGCACAAGATGGTGGCCTTGACGCTCCGTTCACGGGTTGCCATGGCGCAGGGTCAATTTGGACAGGCCGAGCGTGACCTCCACGCCGCGCTGGTGTGTGGCGCCGAAGTTCAAGCTGCGCTTGGCATTCCCGACGTCATCGACTGCCTGGCGGCCGTGGCCGCGGACGCCGGCAACCAACGAGAAGCAGTGAGGCTCTTCGGCGCAGCATCAGCCATGCGCCAACGAACCGGCGAGGTTCGCTTCCGCATCTATCAAGCGGACTATGACGCGTCGATCGCGGCGCTACGTGATGCCCTGGGCGAGAGTGACTTTGCATCGGTTTGGGATGAAGGCGCCGCACTGTCCTGGGGCGAGGCGATCGCGTACGCCCAACGCGGTCGCGGTGAACGTAAACGCCCGGCGACTGGCTGGGCCTCGCTCACCCCGACAGAGCTGGACGTCGTGCGGCTCGTCAACGAGGGGCTGTCCAACAAGGACATCGGCACGAGACTTTTCGTGTCACCGCGCACGGTGCAGACGCACCTCACGCACGTCTACAACAAACTCGGGCTGACGTCACGGATGCAACTTGCGCAGGAATCGGCGCGGCACAGGTAGTGCGGCCGAGTGGCAACGTCTAGTTGGCGGCTGCAGTTGGTGGTGGTTCGAATGGTTGGTACCACCACCATTGGGCGCGTTCGCCGGTCGGTCCGGGGCACGGCGGCACGTCCGGTGGCGGGGTGGTGGGTGGGCGTGCCAGCGATCTGTTGGTGAGCAGTCGTCCGGCGGCATCGGTAATGACGAGCCGGTCGGCGGGGCCGGTGATCGTGATGCCGCCTTTGTGGTGCAACCGGTGGTGATACGGGCACACCAGCACCAGGTTGTGCAGTTCGGTTTCCCCGCCGTCCTCCCAATGGATTACGTGGTGGACATGCAGACCCCGGGTGGCCCCGCACCCCGGCACCCGGCAACACCGGTCGCGGTGTTCCAGCGCCCGGCGCAGGCGGCGACTGATGGTGCGAGTACTACGCCCGGCGCCGATCGGCTGCCCATGCTTCTCCAGCCACACCTCGCACGTCGCATCGCACAACAGCAGTCGACGTTCGTCGTCGGTGAGTACCGAGCCCAGATGCAGTGCGGCGCGGTCGCGTTCAAGATCGAAATGCACGACGACGGTGGTGTGCTGACCGTGCGGGCGGCGCGCCACATCACAGTCCCAGCCGGCGTCGACCAGGCTCATGAACGCGTCCACCTGGTTCGGGAACGGCGGCACCTGCTCGGACACGGGCTCACCGGTTTCCCCAGCGCCGTGGTTGCGTTTCCAGTCCGCGGCCAACGCATCCTGATGCGACGCCAACGCGGCGTCGAACTTCGCGGCCTCCAGCTTCGGCAACCGGATCGTGTACGTCGTCGACCCGTCGTCGTGGGTGGTCTTTTCGATGGACCGTTCGGGTTCAGGCTTCGGCTCGGGCTCCGGTCGCGGTTCCAGCTTCACCGCCGTCCGCAGCTGGGTGACGGTGGCGCTTTCGGCGAACTGCGCGTAGTGCTCATCCGACCCGTCGGCCGCATGTTCGGCGACCACCCCGACCTGATCCAACGACAACCGGCCTTCACGCATCGACTCGGAGCAGCGCGGGAACTCCTCCAGACGGTGCGCGACCGCCACCATGACCTCCGCATTACGCGGCGACACCCCGGTCTTCCACGCCACCAACGACGTGAGCGACCGGGCACCGGTCGCGCCCCACAACCCGTCACGGTCGATCTCGGCGACGATCTCCACCAACCGCGCGTCGATCGCATTGCGCTGCCCGGTCAACTCACCGATCTCGTCGAAGAACGCATCCAGACGCTCACACGGCGATGCCTCGGGAGCGAAAGCCGTTGCGGTGCTGGACATGACACCATCAAACCAGAGGGGTACGACAAATTTTCGAGCGAAATGACCAAGCTGCTTCGGCGCAGGGAAGGTCGAGTATCGGTCTGCTGTAATGCGGTTTCGGCGAATGCTAGGCCCGCCAGTGCGGGTCGCGGCCGAGGTGCCGAAGCAGGTGATCGAAATCGTTGGTGGCCAGGCCATCACGGGCCGGACCGAACGGTGAATTGGGCATGCTGCGGAAGTCCCCGTCGGGCACGGCCAGGGTCAAGGGGAGCGCAGCGGCGACGACGTCATCGTTCGGTGTGAAGGGGATGCCGAGGCTGGCGGCGACGTCCCAGCCATGCACCAGGTAGTCGATCAAATGGAAGCCGACGGCCATCTCGGCCGGCACCGAGGTGCCCATTTCCACCAGCGCGAACTGGCTTTCGGGGTCCGCGGCGGCGAACGCATCCAATACATCTTGTGCCGCCGAGGCGTAATCGCCGACAGCGTCGTGCGTGTCGCGAACCGTTGCGGGATCCCACAATGCGAGGTCCTGACCACCGCCGCGGGCGGCGGCTGCGAAGCCGCGGTGCTGGACGGTCATGTGGGCCAGTAGTTCGGCCAAATCCCAAGCGGCGCAGGGGGTTGGTCGCGTCAGGTCGGAACTGCCGACGGCGTTGACAATGTCGACCGAGGCGAGGACGGCCGCGCGATGGGTGCTGAGAAGATCAGTGGAAATTGTAGGCATGAACCTATCGTAGGCAGGCGCATACGATATGGCAATGCCTACGATGGCAGGATGTCAGCCAAGCGACCGGACCTCGCCGCGATGCTCGCACCGCTGATGCGCGAGCTGATGGCCGCTGAGCAGCCCATCCTGGACGCGCACGGCGTCACCATGTGGGGCTACGTCGTGCTGCTGGCGCTCGACGAGAATCCGATGCGGTCGCAGGCGGTGTTGGCGCAGGCGATCGGCGCCGACAAGACGCGCATCATCCGCACGCTCGACGACCTGCAGGGCCGCGGTTACATCGAGCGCACGCCCGATCCCGACGACCGCCGGGTGCGGCTCCTGTCGATCACGACGGCCGGGCGCCGGCTCAAAGATGCCGTGCAGCATGACATCCAGCGCGGTGAGGAGCAGTGGCTCGGCGAGTTGAGCGCCGACGAGCGGCGTGTTTTCCTCAAAGTGCTGCAGCGTTTGGCACCGACGCTCGATTGACCACGAACTCTCCGTCGGCCATGACGGCGGCGATGTGCAGGTCCGGGCCGAGCACCACGAGATCGGCGGCCAGGCCGGGCGCGATGCTGCCGACGTCGACCAGCCCCAGTGTCCGGGCGGGCGTCGTCGCGGTCATGGCGGCTGCGGCGATCAATTCCGCGTCGGAGGCGGGATCCCGTACCGCGGCACGAAAGACCATGTCCATCATGGCGGTACTGCCCGCGATCGTCGACTGACCCCGCACTCGCGCAATCGCATCCTGGACCTCGACGTCGAGGGCGCCGAGCCGGAAGGAGCCATCGGGAAGCCCGGCGGCCGCCATGGCATCGGTGATCAGCGCAACCCGAGCGGCCCCCGCGGAGGCGACGACGTGGCGGAGCAGCGCGTCGTGCACGTGGACGCCGTCGGCGATCAGCTCGACGGTGACGCGCGGGTCTTCCAGCAGGGCCATGGCCGGCCCCGGATCGCGGTGGTGCAGTGGCCGCATGGCGTTGAAGACGTGCGTTCCGACGGTGGCGCCCGCCTCGATGGCGGCCCGGGTCTGGTCGTAGCTGGCGTCGGTATGCCCCACGGCGACAACAACTCCCGCGGCGACCAGGCGCTGGATCGCGGACAGGCCACTGGGTAGCTCCGGCGCCACCGTCACCATCCGGATGGCACCATCGGCGGCATCCAACAATGCGTCGATCTCGGCGGGGTCCGGGTCACGCAACTGGCCGGCGTCATGTGCGCCGCAGCGGGCGGCGCTGAGCCATGGGCCTTCCAGATGGATGCCGGCGATCACCCCGGCCCGGCTCGCGGCTGCGAGGGCACGGACCTGGGTCAGCAACGGGGCCGGGGGAGCCGTGACGAGGCTCGCCAGTGTGGTCGTGGTGCCGTGACTGCGGTGAAATGTTGCCGCACGGTGGATTTCGTCGGCCGACGGCTCGGTGTACGACGCGCCGCCGCCCCCGTGCACGTGGATGTCGACGAATCCGGGCACCACGACCGCATCGGCGAAATCGTGGTCAGCCGGGCGCGGTGGGGCGCCCGCCCCGACTGCCAAGATGCGGTTCCCCTGGGTGTCCACCCACCCCGGCCTGAGGACTCCGTCCGGGGTCACCACCGCGCCCGCGGCGATGAGCGTCATAGCGTCTCCGTGACCTTCCGCAGTCCGCGCGGTTGGTCGGGGTCACCGCCGCGGGCCAGCGCCAGGTGCAGCGCAAGTTGTTGCAGCGGAAGGATTTCCAGCAGCGGGGACAATTCGTCGGACACACCGCTGGGCAGTGCGATGCCGCCGGCCAGCCCGGCCAGCGCCGTGGGATCGCCGACGCCGAACACGTCGGCATTGCGCTCGGCCAGCCGTTCCAGCACCGGGGCCATGGCCTGGCCGCCGACTCCCTCGGGAACCACTGCCAGCACCGGTACCTGGGGGTCGACGGTGGCGAGTGGTCCGTGCAGCAGGTCGGCACCCGAAAATGCCTGTGCGGACAGGTACGACGTCTCCATCAGCTTGAGCGCGGCCTCGCGGGCGGTGGGGTAGGAGTAGCCGCGGGCGGTGGCGATGAGCCGCTGCGCGAACCGGTACCGCTGCGCGACGTCGCGCACCAGATCACCGGAGGCGAGCACCTGCTCGCCGAGGTCGGGCAGGGCGCCGACTCCGTCGCCGTCGTGCCCGAGCAGCAGCTGGAGTGCCAACAACTCCGCGGTGTACGACTTGGTCGCGGCCACCGACTTCTCGGCACCGGCCAGCACATCGATGTGAATCTGCGCTGCCGCAGCCAGATCCGACGCCGCGTTGTTGGTGACGGCGACCGTCAGCGCGCCCTGCGCGCGGGCCACCTCCACCGAGCGCACCAGGTCCGGCGAACCACCGGACTGGCTCACCGCCACGTACAGCACGTCGCGCAGGTCGGGTTGAGCGCCGTAGACCGTCATGGTCGACGGCGAGACCAGCCCGGCGGGCAGGCCGTGTTTGATCTCGACGAGGTACTTCGCATACAGCGCGGCGTGGTCGCTGGTGCCGCGCGCCACGAACAGGACGAATCGTGGTGCAGCTGCGGCGATCTGGGCGGCAGCGGCGCGGATGGGGTCACGGCCCTCGTCGAGCAGCCGGCGCCAGACCTGCGGCTGTTCGGCGATTTCGGCGGCCATCAGGTGGCCGGGGGATGTCAGATCGGTGCTCACTTCTTCTCCTTGTCGGAATCACAATCCGGTAGTAGTCGTTGGGCGAGTTCGACCGCGCCGCGCACCGGGTCGACGGCCAGCACCCGTACATCGGTGAACTGTTGCTCGGTGAGGCGTTGCCGCACCACTTTCTGCAGCGCCGGTTGGTGCACTGCCAGGCCGCCGGCGAGGACCACCGGCCCGGTGAAATCCAGCCGGGTGCCGACGGCGATGGCCAGGTCGGCCAGCGCGGTGCCGGCGTCGTCGATGATCTGACGGCTCACAGTGTCACCGCCACTGGCCAATTCGAACACGACCCGGGCGCGGCCGGCCCAGTAGCGCCGGTCGGGTTGGTCGTAGAAGTGGTCGAGCAGCTGGCCGGGGAACTGCAGCCCGCAGTCGGCCGCCAGTTGCTGTCCCAGTCGGTCGGCCGGGGCGCCGCGGTCGATGCGAGCGATGCTGCGCCGCACTGCTTCCCGCGCCACCCAGTAGCCGCTGCCCTCGTCGCCGAGCAGATAGCCCCACCCGCCGGCGCGGCTGTAATGATCACCGTTGCGGCCGAAGGCGACCGAGCCGGTACCGGAGATGACGGCGATGCCGTCGCGGACGCCGGCGGCCGCGAGGATGAGTTGGCTGTCGTGCACGACCCGGATGCGGGCGCAGGGCAGGCGTTGCGCCAGCAGGTCGCGCAGCCGGGCTTCGCCGGCCGGGGTCTCGACGCCGGCCGCTCCGGCGCAGACTGCCTGGATTCCCTTGGTGCCCAACCGCTCCAGGATGACGTCCAGCTGGCGGCCGGCCTCGTCGATGCCGACCGACGAGATGTTCGCGCTGCCGGCCAGGGCCTCGGCGACGACGGTGCCGTTCTCGACCCGTACTGCCTGGGTCTTGGAACCGCCGATGTCGAATCCGATGACGGTCACCGGGCGACCTTGGTGTCTGCGCCTTCGGCCGGCCAGGTGCCGCCGTTCTCCCAGAAGTGGCGGATTTCTTCGAGCTGGCGGCCCTTGGTCTCGGGGGCGAACCGGTACACGAAGATGAAGGCGGCCAGGGCCAGCGCGCCGAACACCATGAATGTGCCGGAGCCACCGAGGGTTTGGAGCATGGTGAGGAAGAAGCCGGCGACGATCGCGTTGCCCACCAGGTCGGAGGTCAGCATCGCGCTGGACCCCATCGAGCGCAGCTGCGACGGGAAGCTCTCCCCGGCGTAGACCCAGACCAGGGCGCCGAATCCGAACGTGAAGCCGACGGTGAACAGCAGCACGCCGATGAAGCCGAGCGCCGTGAGTGCCCCACCGAAGTTCGATCCGGCCAGGAACACCCCGATGAGCAGGGCGTTGGCGGCGATCATCATGCCGATGCCGCCGAGCAGGATCGGTCGCCGGCCGACGCGGTCGACCAGGACCAGCGACACGAACACCGCGATGAGGGCGGCGACCTGGACCAGGGCGGGCAGGATCAGCAGCGCGAAGTTGCCGTGGAAACCCATGGCCTCGAACAGCTTCGGGCTGTAGTAGACGATGGCGTTGATGCCGGTGATCTGGATGAAGAACCCGAGGACGACGACGAAGACCGTCGCGCGCAGGTAGGGCGGTCGCAGCATCTCGCGGAAGGTGCCGCCGCGTTCTTCGGTCAGCGCCCGGCCGATCTCGGCGATCTCAGCGTCGACGTCGGCGCCGGGTTCGACCATCTGCAGCGTGCGACGTGCCTCGTCGACCCGGCCCTTGAGCATGTACCACCGGGCGGTGTCGGGCATGCGCATCAGGATCACGGCCACCAGGAGAGCCGGTACGGAAGCCAGGCCCAGCATCCAGCGCCAGCTGCCGGAGTCGGCCAGGGCGTAGGCGGCGAGGTAACCGATGATGATGCCGATGACGGTCGCCACCTGATAGGCGACGAGTAGTGACCCGCGGATGTTCGCGGGGGCCGATTCAGCGACGAACACCGGAACGACCACCACCGAGACGCCGATCGTCAGGCCCAGCAGTAGCCGCGCAGTCATGAGCATCGGCACCGACACCGACAGCGCACACATCAGAGCGAAGGCGGCATAGGTGGTGGCGACCAGCACCATCGACTTCTTGCGACCGATCTTGTTGGCCAGCCAGCCGCCGACGATGGCGCCGGCGATCTCGCCGATCACCACCATGGTGGTGATCCACTGGACGCCCGCGGTGTCGAGATCGAACTCCTTGGGGATGAACAGCATCGCGCCGGCGATGTTGGACAGGTCGTAGCCGTAGATGACGCCGACGCTGGCCGCTGCGATCCCCACGAGCAGGCCCAGTCGCGACGTTCGTCTTGTTGTCTCGGTAGTGCCCACGTGTGGAGTCCTCTCACTGGAGTGGAAATTGGTCTATACCAATTGGGTAGGTGCTAGATTGGCATATACCAATACGGCCGTCAAGAGGTAAATCGGAACGGCTTTTGCGAGTGAGGTGGGCATACCGCGTGCAGTCACACGTGCAACTTCGGCATCGGGGTCCGGTGGCGACCTTCGCCGGCAAACGTCAACTTTCGTTGACTGGTCAAGGAAAGTTGACGCTTCCCGATGGCATGTGTCGGGAGGCAGGGCGACACGCCTGGTGTGACACGCCGATGGCAGGAAACTGACATGGCCGATACGCAGCCGCGGTACTTCCAGGTCAAGCTCGCCCTCGCGGACCTCATCGCCGAACTGGACCGGGGCATGTCCCTGCCGCCGGAGCGCCAGCTCGCCGAACAACTCGGCACCTCCCGCACCACGCTGCGCAAGGCGCTGGCCGAGCTGGCCGGCGAGGGGGTGCTGCGGCGTACCCAGGGCAGCGGGAACTACGTCGCACCGCCCAAGGTGGTGCACGTACGGCAGCTGTCGTCGCTCACCGACGACCTGAAAGCCGAAGGGATGCAACCCTCTTCGCAGATTCTGGGGTTGGAGCAGATGAAGGCGGACAAGACCGTCGCCGAGCATCTGGAGATCCCGCCGGGGGAGCGGATTCACGTGCTGACGCGACTGCGCCTGGTCGACGGGGAACCGCTGGCCGTCGAGGAGGCCCACCTGCCCGGGGCGCTGCCGCGCTTGGAGGCGCGGCTGGCGGAGACCGGCTCGCTCTATGCGGCGCTGCGCGACCACTATGACCGCGGCGTGCACTCGGTCGAGGACACCGTGGAGACCGCCATGGCGACTCCGGACCAGGCCGAACTGCTGCAGATCGCGACGGGGCAGCCCATGCTGCTGGTCCACCGCACGAGCCGCGACAAGACGGGACGGGTCGTCGAATGGACCCGTTCGGTGTACCGGGGTGACCGGTTCCGCTTCGTCGCGCGGGCATGATCAGCACAGCCCCGGACAAAACCGGATGACGGCAGTGCGAAAATCGAACCCATCATGAGCAACAGCGGTGCAGGCGCGGATCAGCGCGTCGTCTTTTCCGGGGCCCAGCCCACCTCCGACTCGCTGCACCTGGGCAATGCCCTGGGCGCGGTGCAGAACTGGGCCCACCTGCAGGACGGCTACGACGCGTTTTTCTGCGTCGTCGACCTGCATGCCATCACCGTCCCGCAGGATCCCGAGACGCTGCGTCGTCGCACCCTGGTGACCGCGGCGCAGTACCTGGCGCTCGGCATCGACCCGGCCCGCAGCACGGTGTTCGTGCAGAGCCACGTCGCTGAACACACGCAGCTGGCCTGGTTGCTGGGCTGCTTCACGGGCTTCGGCCAGGCGTCGCGCATGACGCAGTTCAAGGACAAGTCGCAGAAGCAGGGCGCCGACGCCACCACGATCGGCCTGTTCACCTACCCGGTGCTGATGGCTGCCGACATCCTGCTGTACGACACCGACCTGGTGCCCGTCGGCGAGGACCAGCGTCAGCACCTGGAACTGGCCCGCGACCTGGCGCAGCGGTTCAACGCGCGCTTCCCCGACACGTTCGTGGTGCCCGAGGCGATGATCCCGAAGGCCACCGCGAAGATCTACGACCTGCAGGACCCGACCGCCAAGATGAGCAAGTCGGCCGCCACCGACGCGGGCCTGATCAATCTGCTCGACGATCCGGCCAAGAGCGCCAAGAAGATCCGCTCGGCCGTGACCGACAGCGAGCGCGAAATCCGCTTCGACACCGAGGCCAAGCCGGGTATCTCCAACCTGCTGACCATCCAGTCGGCCGTCACCGGCACCGCCATCGACACACTGGTGGCCGGGTATGACGGGCGCGGCTACGGCGATCTGAAGAAGGAAACCGCCGAGGCCGTCGTCGAGTACGTCACCCCGATCAAGAACCGGGTCGACGAGCTCCTGGCCGACCCCGCCGAACTCGAATCGGTGCTGGCCACCGGTGCCGAACGTGCCGAACAGGTGGCCGCCAAGACGCTGCAGCGGGTCAACGACCGGCTGGGCTTCCTGCCGCGCCGGCGGTGACGGTGCGGACGCCGCGCCGGGACACCTGCGGCGTCGCACACTAGGCTTTCGGCAAACAAGGGGGTTTGCCTGAGATGACCGACTCGGACCAGCCGGGCCTTCTCGACCGACTGCGTGAGCGGCACGCGTGGCTGGATCGGATCATGCGGGCTCAAGACCGCTACCAGGACTGCAACGGCGATTTCTACGCCGCCGGCATCACCTACTTCACAGTGTTCGCCCTGTTCCCGCTGCTCATGGTCGGTTTCGCGGTGGGTGGCTTCGTGCTGGCCTCCCGCCCGGATCTGCTGGCCGAGCTCGAGACGCACATCCGGTCGGCGGTCGCCGGCGACTTCGGCAATCAGCTGGTCGGCTTGATGGATTCCGCCGTGAAATCGCGCACCTCGGTCGGCGTCATCGGTCTGGCGACCGCGGCCTGGGCGGGGCTGGGCTGGATGGCCAACCTGCGCAAGGCCCTGACCGAGATGTGGGAGCAACAGAGCGAACCCGATGGCTGGGTCGGCACCAAACTGTCGGATCTGTTGGCGTTGGTCTCGGCGTTCGTGGCCATCGTCGTCACCATCGCGCTGACCGCCCTGGGCGACACCGGCTTGATGACGACGGTGCTGCACTGGTTCGGCGTCGGCCACGTGCCCGGCCTCGGGATGCTGCTGCGGGTGGCGTCGCTGACGGTGTCGTTCCTTGTGGCGTGGCTGATGTTCACCTGGATCATCGCCCGGCTGCCGCGCGAGAAGGTCAGCCTGCGCAGCTCGGCCCGCGCCGCGCTCATCGCCGCGGTGGGCTTCGAACTCTTCAAACAGGTCGCGTCGATCTACCTGCGGACCGTCATGCACGGGCCGGCGGGCGCGACGTTCGGTCCCGTGCTGGGTCTGATGGTGTTCGCCTACATCACCGCGCGGCTCATCCTGTTCTCGACGGCGTGGGCGGCGACGGCCGCGGACACCATGGCGCTGGCCCCCGTCGCGCCGCCCGGACCGGCCGCGATCGTCACCCGCTACCGCGAACGGGAGGGCATCGACGCCAGCAGTGCCGCTGTCGGTGCGGCGATGGGTCTGCTTGGCGGGCTTGGCCTTTCGCGGTTGACGCGCCGCCGCTAGAAACTCAGCGTCGCAACGGATTCGTGGCGATGTACTGCTCGGGCTTGTGTTCCGAGGCCCAGCGCTGCCACCGCTCCCAGGCCTGCACCGAGCGCCGTTGCCAGGCCGCGTCGACTGCCGGGCTGACCCGCCGGGCGATCTCCAGCACCGTGATGAACGGGGCCCGGGCCAGCAGCAGCGTCAACCCCAGCCACGGCGACGGCAACCGGTACTGCCTGCGGTTCCAGGGCAGCATGAACAGTCGGGTGTAGCCGGACTGGATGTGGAGATGCAGTTTGGCGCGCCACCGCTGCAGCCCGGTCTGGTCCGGGCGGGGCGCGAAGGACGGCACGAACGACTCCACCAGTTCGGTACCGGCCGCGCCCGAGTCATGCGACCGGGTGGCGTCGAACAGATACAGCATCCGCACCCCGTCGGCGACGGTCTTGGGGAAGACCTCGGACTGCACCCCGACCAGGTGGCCGAGGTAGCGGTTGAAATGCATGGCTGCCCGGATTTCCTGCGGCGACGTGAGGTAGCCCAGCGAATACAGACCCAGCGCGGGGCCCACGCTGCCGCCGAGCAGAGTCAGCATCATCTCGGCCTGGCTGATCGGCAGTCCCCAGCGGGTGCTGTCCCATTCCGCGTTCTCCGCCACCCGCAGGCGGACGCTGACGTGCATCACCCGGACCTGCATCGAGATGCGTCGGCCCAGCGAGCCCGGAGTGAGCGCCGCACCGGGTCGGCATACCTCGATCCACCAGCGGGTGGTCTCCAGGTAGCGGTTCAGCGCCGACGCACCCGCGTAGCCGCCCGAGAGCGAGAGCGGCACGGCCAGCGAGCCCTCGGTATAGGTGTCGAGGGTGCCCGCGTTGCCGATGGCACCCAGGGTGTAACCCCAGCGGCGCCACACCGCGGCGCCCTGCTCGATGAGCTCCGGGTCCACCCAGTCGGGGATCACCTCGAATTCGGCGAACAGCTGCCGCATGGAATCCGGCGCCTCCGGCACCTGGTCGATGCCGAGGTCGAGCGCCTTGTTCAGCAGCGCGCGGGACTGTTCCGGTCCGAGATCGCCGAGGAAGGTCTCGTCGACGAACCGCTCGGCAACCGGATCGCCGGTGGTGAGCAGGCGAGCGTAACCATCGACGATCTCGTCGCCCGGGAACAGGTCAAAACGGGTGATTCGCTTGAGCGCGTGGCGGATTCGGGCATGCGGCCCGGCCTCGCGTGCCTCCGGCCACCGGAATGCTGACGGTGCAGGCACGGTCCTCCTGTCGATACCTGTCGGGCGGTGCGGTCCAGTGAACGTAGCACCCGGTTGACGCCCGTCAAGTTCGTGATGGCCGTTTCGGTCACCCGGTTCGGCGGACGCCCGTTGCTCACCCGATGATGTATATGCAACAATGGTGGCGTGGTCCATTCCGCTGCCGACGAGATTGCCGCCAACTGCCTGGCGGTTCGTGTCCGGCTACTCGGCCGAGCGGTGACGAGTCTCTACGACCACGCGCTTGAAGATCATGGCGTCAGCATCGCCCAGATCAACCTCATGGCTGCGTTGGGGAAGATGGGCCCCAGTTCGCCGGCGCGTATCGGCGAGGTGTTGCAGTTGGAACGGTCGACCGTCAGTCGCAACCTGAGTCTGTTGATCAAGCACGGCTGGGTGGAGGCGGTCTCTGCGAACGCCAAGGGGGTGCGAGAGGTCGCGCTGACCTCATCGGGCTTCGAGAAGGTCGATGACGTGATGCCGGAATGGCAACGGGCACAACAAGAAGCTGCTGAACTGCTGGGGGCGGGCGGCGTCAAGGCGGTCCGATCCCTCGCGACCAACGTCGGCCTGCCGCTCGGCGACTAGCGCAATCGGTCCACGGGCGCCGATCTCGATGTCCAAATGTTGTATATACACTATAATAAGGAGTCGCAATGTCCACACATCCCACTTCGAAGATCTTCATGATCGGAGCGACAGGGGCACAGGGCATCCCGGTTGCCCGCGCCCTCGTCGCCGACGGGAAGTACTCCGTACGATTTCTCACTCGTGACGCCACGAGTGCCCGGGCCAAATCATTGCTCGAACTGGGAAACGTCTCGGCGCTCGAAGGCACGTTCACCGACGAATCGGCGCTGCGAGAAGGCTTCCGCGAATGCGACGGCGCGTTCGTCAACATCGACGGATTCAACGCAGGCGAGAAGACCGAGATGTACTGGGCCATCCGCGCCTACGAGATCGCCATCGAGGAAGGCGTCAAATTCTTCGTGTACGGGAACCTCGACTACGCGCTGAAGAAGGCCGGCTTTGACTCGAGGTACCGCGCCGGTCACTACGACGGCAAAGGGCGCATCGCCGAATGGATCCTGCTGCAGAATCAGGCGAATTCGGATCGGATGGGCGCCGCCATCTTCACCTCGGGCCCGTACATCGAAATGACGATCTCGCCCCTGACCCCCATGGCGCCCAGCGTCGAAGACGGCGTGGTCACCTGGCGGGTGCCACTCGGCGACGGTGCGGTGCCCCATGTCGCACTCGATGATTGCGGCTACTACGTCCGATGGCTCTTCGACAACACCGACCGGTCCAATGGCATGGACCTCGAAGTGGCGATCGACCACATCCCGTATCGCGAACTTGCGCGGGCATTCGAGACCGTTACCGGCCATCCCGCCCGCTACGTCGACACCGACATGGACGCGTACTGGCGGGGACCGCTCGGTGGCGTCGCCGACAGCCCGGCCGGATACAACGCCGACCCGAATGAACCGAGCACCATGACATTTCGAGCCAACTTCACCGGTTTCTGGAATCTGTGGAAAGACGGCGTCATCGAACGGAACTACGCGCTGCTCGACGAAATCCACCCGAACCGGATTCGCACCGCCGAGCAGTGGTTCAGGCGTGAGGACGAAGTCGGCAGAGAGAACGGGAAGGGCAGCCTGTGGGAGCGGGTCCAGCCGGAGAACTGGAGTCTGGACTCGGCCGTCCTGAAGAGCAGCCAGGACCTGCGCACCGGCAAGCTGTGATCCCGGTGTGCCCCGCCGTCAGCAGCCGCCGGGGCACACGATGTCGACGAGGACCGACGGCCTTCCTGTCATCCCTCTCCCGTGTGGGAAGCCCGCCGACGCGCCAGCGTCATGATCGACCAGCGATTCGAATATCCCTGTCCAACAAGCACACCCACGCTCAGCATCGCCATGATCGGGTACTGCGCGATGAGCTGGTCCGAACTCCAGTAGACGGCGAGCAATCCCGCTGAGGCGGTTGCGGCCGCCGTGCTGAACACTCCGAGCACCAGGACCAGGCCCAGTGTCACCTCGGTCAGCGGCGTCATGATGCCGGCCAGGTCTGCCGTCGGCCGCAGCAGGTGCTCGGCCACGAACCGGAAGTATTCCGGCACACGCGAATTCGCCGACGCGCCGTCGACGACGAGCAGGATGTCCGCGCGCCCGAAGTGCGCCCGGAACTTCACGTATCCCTCGTGCAGCCACAGCAGCCCGAGCCCGACCCGGACCGCGCCGAACAGTATCGACGCGGCCAGGTCGGCACGGTCGCGCGTGGTCAGTGCGCGGGTGGTCATCAGGCCGGTCATCACATCAGCGAGGCAGCACCGAAGACTGCCTTCGCCTTGTCGCAGTGGATGACGACCGTGGTGTAGCCGGCGGTGTCGATGCCGGTCAGCGGGAACGACTGCGTCGCCTGGTCGTACTTGATGGCCGAAATCTGCTTGCCCGCCGCGACGTCGGACTCGGTGGAGCCCTTCGTCAGGTACACGTGCAGGTCCGGGCCCTCGTCCGAGGTGAAGTTGCTGAACTCCAGATTGCCGCCGGTCACCTTCGCCGCGCCGGCGACGTGCTTGCCGTTCAGGCCGGTGAACTCGCCCATGCGGGTCGTGGCGCTCGGGGTCATGGCCGCCGAGGTCATGGCTGAGGTCATGGCGGCACTGGCCGGGCTGGACGAACCAGCCGACTTCATCTCATTGGCACCGCACGCGGTGAGGGTCAGGGCGAACACCGCAGCCGCTGTCGCCACGATCGGCTTGATGACCATGTGGAACTCCTTCGAGCGTCGTGGGGTGCCGATCACCCCGTCGCCGATGAAGTTAGGGAGGGCGCCGGGCGCGTTCGACAAACATTTCAGAACCGTAAGAACCGGCCCGTCGTGCCGCCGCCTGTCTAGGCTCGGCACCATGAGAGGTGCGACATGGATGCGCCCGTGACGTCGGACGACGGTGGCGGAGCGCACATCATGCTGGTCGAAGACGACCGCCGGGTGCGCACGGCTGTGGCGGCGTACCTGCGCGCCAAAGGTTTTCGGATCGACGAGTACGCCGACGGGGAAACCGCGCGGGACGCCGTGCAGCGTTCGGAGCCCGACGTGCTGGTCCTCGACCGCATGCTGCCGGGGCTGTCGGGTGATGACCTGCTGCGCGAGATTCGGACCCGCTCGGACGTTCCGGTCATCATGCTCACCGCACTCGGTGCCAGCGGACACCGCATCGATGGTCTCGAACTCGGCGCCGACGACTACCTCGCCAAACCGTTCGCGCTGCGTGAACTGCAACTGCGGATTTCGAAACTGTTGCGGCACAGGGTCTCCCAACAGTCACCGCTCGCGCCGTTCGTGGTCGGTCGATTCCGCATCGACCCGACGATGCGCCGGATCACCTGCGGCAGCGCCGATGTCGAGCTGACCGCGCGCGAATACGAGCTGCTGCTCTTCCTGCTCAAGAACCCCGACCGCGTCGTTTCCCGCGACGAGATGCTGCGGGAGGTATGGGGCTGGAGCACCGGCGATGCGTCGACCGTGACGGTGCACATCCGGCGGTTGCGGGAGAAGCTCGAAGCCGACCCGCGCGATCCCGTCTACCTGCGCACCGAGTGGGGCTCGGGATACCGGTTCACGCCGTCGGGGAGGTCGTGATGATTCTTGCTGCCGCCGACCTCGTCGTCATCGCGGTGACGGCACTGATCTGCACGTCGCTCGCCACGGGGGCGGCCGTCGTCGTCATGCAAGTCAATCGGCGCGGGTCCATCGCCACGCACGTGGCGACGTTGATCTGCGCGACCATCATCGCGATCGTCGCCTCCACGGTGGCGATCTCCATCGAGATGTACCTGTCGTCGCACGACCTACAGGTGCTGCTGGCGGTGATCGGCATCTCCGCACTGATGGCCGCTCTCGCCGCCGGGTTCATGCTGCGCCGGCTGCGGCGGTCGCTGGCCCGGCTGCAGCAGGCTGCGCAACAGATCGGCAGCGGTGAGATCGTCACAGCGGACGTCGAAAGCTCAAGGGAATTCGCCGAATTGTCCAGCCAGCTCGCGCAATCCTCCGCGCAACTGGCCGCTGCCCGCGCGGAAGTCGAGCAGCTGGATCAGTCCCGCCGCCAGCTGGTCGCCTGGGTTTCGCATGACCTGCGGACGCCGCTGGCCGGGATGCGCGCGATGGCCGAAGCGCTCGAGGAAGGCGTGGTCGACGACCCGGCCGAGTACATCCGGCAAATCCGCGATCAGGTGGACTCGGTCAATCGCATGGTCGACGGGCTGTTCGAATTGTCCAAGATTCAGAGCGGCATGCTGAAGCTCAGCAAGGAGCCTGTGGTGCTCCTGGACCTCGTCTCCGACGTCGTGTCCGACATGCAGGCCCTCGCGGCCACCCGCGGCATCCGCATCACCCACGCGGGGATGGCCGACGCGGTGCTGCATGCTGACGCCGGAGAGCTGTCCCGGGTGGTGGCGAACCTGTTGGTCAACAGCATTCGGCATGCGCCGGAGCACTCCGAGATCGAGGTCTCGGCGCAGCGGCTCGACGGCGACCGGATTGTGCTCACGGTGCTGGACCAGGGACCAGGCGTGCAGTCCCAGGATCTGGGCCGGATGTTCGACATGGGCTGGCGTGGCACCGCGGCCCGCACCCCGGAAGACGGTGGGGCGGGCGCCGGCATCGGCCTGGCCATCGTGCGGGGCATCGTCGAGGCGCACGGCGGCGAGGTTTCCGCTGCCCACGTGCCCGGCGGGTTCCGGCTGGATGTGACGCTGCCGACGGCGTGATCGTCAGGCGTCGGGCGGACCCGCGGTGAGCACCCTGGGACCGAGCTGGTGCGCCAGTTCCAGTGCCAGTTCCATGGCCAGGCGCCGTTCGCCCGGCTGGTAGCCGAGCAGCTCGGTCGCGCGGGCCACGCGCTGCAGCACGGTGTTGCGGTGGGTGTGCAGCCGGCTGGCGGCGCGCGGCGCGTTGTCGGCCTCGTCGAGGAAGACGCGCAGGGTATCGCGCAGGCGGGCCGCCGCCGACGTGTCCTCGGCGAGCGGGCCCAGTGTGGCGGCGACGAATTCGGCTGCGCGGTCGGCATTCTGGGCCGCCAGCGCCGTGACCTCCAGGTCACGGAACAGCGCGACGCGTGCGCCACCGGGGTGCCCGGCGAGCAGACTCTGGATGGACACCGCCGCCTCGTGGGAGCGGCGGAAGCCGGCGATGCCCGGCCGGGTCGGTCCCACCGCGACGCGAATATGGTTCTGCGCCTGGTTGATTGCGTCAGATAGGGAGTCGACGGCCGGCTCGTTGGTGCTGCCCAGCCAGGCCCACAACGTCGACGGGCCGACGGACAGCGTCAGCGGCGGACGCGTGCCCGCGGCTCGCGCCAGCACAGCCGCCGCCGATTCCAGCGCGCCCTGCACGTCGCCGTGCGGTGGCGTCCACAGCACCAGCGCGGTGTGGCGCTGACGCAGGTCGTAGCCCAGGCGTTCGCCGGCTCTCGCCGCATCGATGGCGGCGCCGTCGAGGATGAGCCTGATGGTCTCGGCGCGGCGGGCGATGGCCCCGCCGAGGACCTCCTCCCGCTCGCGTTGCGCCGCGGCGATGACGTTGGCGACGACGTGGTCCACGTACTCGAACATGCGCCCCGACGCCACTTCCAGCAGCTCGATCAGCAGCGGGCCGGACGGCACGAGCTGGGTGGCGTGCGCCATGTAGCGCCGCCACGCCACGTTCTGGCCGCGCCGGTAGGACTGGAAGATCACGTCGAGGTCCATGCCGCGCCGGGCAACCGTGCGGGCGACATCGAGGGCCTCGGGCGGGATGTCGATGGCCGCCATCTTGGCCTCGCGGCGGGCGTACATCGACAGCAGCCGGGCTGCGTTGGCGCGGTTACTGGCCGAGGTGTCCGCCAGCACGGCCGCGTCGGACCCGGCGGCGGGGGTCAGCGCGACCTCGGCGGCGTCCATCTCGGCGACCAGGTCGTCGATCTCGGCCAGCATCAGTTCGGCGACGTCTCCCATGAGGTTGATGACCTCAGGTGATGGGGTCTCAGCGGCCATCAACGCAGTATGCGCCTGCACATATCACTGCGTGAGTACTGGGCCGTCGCACCTGTGCTGTGTGTCGCAACATCCATAGCGTTAGTGCCATCACACCATCACCTCCAACCGATCAGGAGTCACAGTGTCCACCTCAATGAAGCGGTCCGAGACGCGCGATGTCGATGTGTTGATCATCGGAGCGGGTATCTCCGGCATCGGCGCGGCGTACCACCTGAAGGCGAACCGCCCGGGTACGTCGTTCCTGATCATCGAGGGGCGCGACGCCATCGGCGGCACCTGGAGCCTGCACAAGTATCCCGGCATCCGCTCGGACTCCGACATGCCCACCTTCGGCTTCGGCTTCAAGCCGTGGACACACCGCAAGTCCATCGCCGACGGCCACATCATCCTGGACTACCTGCAGCAGGCCGTCGACGAGAACGGGATCGACGAGCACATCCGATTCGGCCAGCACGTGCAGAACGCGAACTTCGACTCGGACACCGGGCGCTGGACCGTCACCACCACGCACGGCGGCCAGACGTCGACCTTCACCGGCCGCTTCCTGTTCCTGGGCACCGGATATTACGACTACGAAAAGCCCTTCATTCCCGACTTCCCCGGCAAGGACGACTTCGAGGGCCCGGTGATCCATCCGCAGCTGTGGCCGGAGGACCTGGACTACGCCGGCAAGAAGGTCGTCGTGATCGGTAGTGGCGCAACGGCTGTCACGCTGATCCCGTCGATGGCGGACAAGACCGCTCACATCACCATGCTGCAGCGGTCCCCGAGCTATGTGCTGTCGGTGCCGGCCGCCGACCCGATCACCAACACCCTCAACAAGGTACTGGGCCACGAGCGCGCGTTCCCGATCGTGCGGCGCAAGAACATCGCGACCAGCCGTGGGTTGTTCAAGCTGTGCCAGAAATACCCAAAGCTGATGCGAAAGCTGTTGATCGCCAACGTCGCCCGGCAGCTACCCAAGGGCTTCGACGTCGATACGCACTTCACACCGCGGTACAACCCGTGGGAGCAGCGCCTCGCCATGGTGCCCGACGGCGATCTGTTCAAGGCGGTCAAGGCCGGCAAGGCATCGGTGGTCACCGACCAGATCGAGCGGTTCACCAAGCGCGGCATCCTGCTGAAATCCGGCCAGGAGCTGGAGGCCGACATCATCGTCACCGCAACGGGTTTGAACATGTCGGCGTTCGGGAAGATCGCGCTGAGCGTTGACGATCAGGTACTCAGCATGCCGGACCACACCGTCTACAAGGCGATGATGATCTCCGACGTGCCCAACATGGCATTCGCGATGGGGTACACCAACATCGCCTGGACCCTCAAGGTCGACCTGGTCTGCGAGCACTTCTGCCGACTGCTGGACCACATGGAGGCCCACGGGCACGACGTCGTCGTCCCCGTGGTCGAGAACCCCGACATGGAGCGTGGCCCGCTGATGGACCTGTCGTCGGGCTACGTCCAGCGCGGAATCCAGCAGTTCCCCCGCAGCGGCGACAGCGGTTCGTGGCTGGTCAAGCACGCCTACGAGATGGACGCCGAGCGGTTGCGCAACGGCGACATCGAAGACCCGGGCCTGCGGTTCTCATCCGTCAAGTCTGTCGCGTTCGCGTCGTAAAGGATCATCATGAAACAGCTCTACTTCTACAGCCACGGGGTGCGTTGCGCCGCTTGGCATCTGACCGCCGCCACCGACGCGCTGGCCGGTGAGTCCGGCCGGCCGTGCGTGGTGATGGCCCACGGCTTCAGTGGGACCAAGGACACCGCGCTGCTCGGCTTCGCCGAGCCCTTCGCCGCCGCCGGGCTGGATGTTCTGGTGTTCGACTACCGCGGGTTCGGTGAGTCCGAAGGCGTTCCCCGGCAGGACATTTCGATTCCTCGCCAGCGGCAGGACTACCATGCCGCCATCGCCGCGGCGCGGCACCTGCCCGGGGTGGACCCGGACCGCATCGTGCTGTGGGGCACGTCGTACGCGGGCGGTCACGTCATCGCTGTCGCAGCTCGCGATCAGCGCGTCGCGGCCGTCATCTCGATGAATCCGGCAGTCGACGGTGTCGCCACGCTGGCGCATCTGCGTCGTACCTGCGGGACCGGCTACCTGGTGCGCTCGACGGTCAACGCCCTGCGGGACGTGATCGGCAGCGCGCTCGGGCGGCCCGCGCACATGGTGCCGGTGGTCGGGCAGCCCGGATCGAACGCGGTGATCGCGACGTCGGGATCGGAGGAGGCCTGGCTGCCCGTCGCCGGGCCGACGTGGCGCAACGAGGTGCGCGGCCGGCACGCCCTCGGCGTCGCGTTCAACCGACCGATCACGAAGGCCGGCAAGTTGAACTGTCCGATTCTCGTGCAGCCCGGCACCGACGACCGCATCGCGCCGGCGGTCGCGGCGCGGAAGGCGGCCCGTCGCGCCGGGTACTGGGCGCAGCTGCGGGAGTACCCCACCGACCATCTCGACTTCTACGACGGTCCCTGGCAACAGCGGGCTCTGGCCGACCAGCTCGACTTCCTCAAGCGCGATCTGGCGCCGACACAAGGCCACCTGTACGAAACCCACTCTGCCTGAAAGGAATTGATCGATGAAGACCACCGCAGCCGTACTCCTGGAGCCGGGCAAGCCCTTTGAGATCATGGAACTCGATCTCGATGGCCCCGGCCCCGGCGAGGTGCTGATCAACTACACCGCCGCGGGACTGTGTCACTCCGACCTGCACCTGTCCGACGGTGACCTCCCGCCGCGCTATCCCATCGTCGGTGGGCACGAGGGCGCCGGCATCATCGAGGACGTCGGCCCCGGCGTCACCAAGGTCAAGCCCGGCGACCACGTCGTGTGCAGTTTCATCCCGAGCTGTGGCCACTGCCGGTACTGCTCGACCGGCAGGCAGGCCCTGTGCGACATGGGCGCGACCATCCTCGAAGGCTCCATGCCGGACGGTTCGTTCCGATTTCACAAGGGCGGCACGGATTTCGGTGCCATGTGCATGCTGGGCACGTTCGCCAAGAAAGCCACCATCTCGCAGCACTCGGTGGTCAAGGTCGACGACTGGCTGCCGCTGGAAACCGCCGTGCTCGTCGGCTGCGGGGTGCCGACCGGCTGGGGCGGCGCCACGTATGCCGGAAATGTGCGGCCGGGCGACATCACCGTCGTCTACGGCATCGGCGGCATCGGTATCAACGCCGTCCAGGGCGCCGCGCACGCCGGCGCGAAATACATTGTGGCCGTGGACCCGGTGGCCTTCAAGCGCGATACCGCGCTGAAATTCGGTGCCACACATGTCTTTGCGAGCGCCGAGGCCGCGGCCGAGAAGATCAACGAGCTGTCGTGGGGCCAGGGCGCCGACCAGGCCATCATCTGCGTCGGGACCGTCGACGAGGACGTCGTCACCTCGGCATTCCACGCCATCGGCAAGGGCGGCACCGTCGTCGTCATCGGCATGGCAAACCCCGAGAAACTCACCATTCATGTCTCAGGCCTGGAGCTGACGTTGTTCGAGAAGACCATTCGCGGCTCGTTGTTCGGCTCGGCCAACCCGCAGTACGACATCATCCGGTTGCTGCGCCTCTACAACGACGGCCAGCTCCAACTCGATGACCTGGTGACCACGCGGTACACCCTCGAAGAGGTCAATCAGGGCTACCAGGACCTTCGGGAGGGTAAGAACATTCGCGGGATCATCGTGCACTGACCGAACCGGGTTGTAGCTTGGACCGCGTGATCTCGGTGATCCCGCAGTGGCAGATCGGACCGGTGCAGGTACCGGTGCACGGTCTGTTCGTGGGGCTGGGCGTGCTGGCCGCCGTGATCGTGTTCGTCCACGAGGCGCGCCGCCGCGGTGCGGTGAACGAACAGTCACTCGTGGCCGTCACCGGCGCCCTCGTCGGCGGGGCGATCGGCATGCGGGCGTCGGGGTTGGCGCGTCACCTGGATTTCAGTGCCAACCCGACTGTCGCGCAGGCGTGGGAGTACGGGTCCAAGAGCATCCTCGGTGGGCTACTCGGCGCTTACCTCGGCGTCTTGGTCGCCAAGCGAATTGGGGGGTACCGAGGTAAGACCGGCGACCTGTTCGCGCCGGCGGTCGCCCTCGGGATGGCGGTAGGCCGAATCGGCTGTCTGCTGACCGAGGCACCCGGACGGCCGACGACGCTGCCCTGGGGGGTGCACGCCCCGGCGAGCACCCCCGAGTGCCCAGGGTGCGTGGCGGGACTGGCCATGCACCCGTCGTTCGTGTACGAAATCGTCTTCCAGCTGGCGGCTTTCGCTGTGCTCATGTGGTTGCGGCCCCGCATCACCCATCCCGGCGAGCTGTTCGTCATCTACATCGCCGCGTACGCGGTGTTCCGCTTCTTCGTGGAGTTCGTCCGTGCCAACCAGACGGTGTGGCTGGATCTGACACGGCCGCAATGGTTTCTGCTGCCATCATTGGCGCTCTTGGGGTTCCGGATATGGCGCGGCTATTGCCGTGGCTACTACCCGATTTCGTCGGCAGACAAGGAGGGCGACCGTGTCCGAGCCGCCAATTGATTATCCAGACGATGAGCCCGGCAATGGCATGCCGCCCGGTCAGAATCCGCCGTATCCCCAGTACCCGCCGCAGTATCCGCAATACCCTCAGTACCCGCCGCAATACCCGCAGTACGGCTATCCGCCGCCGCCGGTGCAGAACCCGAACGGGGTCTCGGTCGGCGCCGTCATCGGCGGGGTCTTCATCTTTCCGGTGCTGAACCTCGGCATCGGGTTCGTCACGGTGATGCTCGCCGACCAGGGGAAGGCGCTGCTGGCGTTCGGCGCTGCGCTGTTGGCGCTCATCGCGTTCGGGGGCGGCTTCGCGTTGTGGAAGACCGGCAGCCCGGTACCCAAGGGGCTCGGCCTCGGTCTGATGATCGGCTGGGCGCTCACCTCGATCCTGACCGTCGGTTATTGCACCGGCCTGAACCCGACGATGTACACATGACGGCCGGGATGGGTCTGCGCGGTGACCGGCTGCTGCGCTACGTGACGGCGTACTGCCCGAACTGCCACTATGAAGCGCCGGAACGGCCGCTTGCCGACGTCGCGCGCCTGTCCGGCCGGCTGGTCGAACGCGACGGACGGGTGTGGCTGGAGCGGGGCTGCCCGGCGCACGGTCTGGTGAGCACGCTCTACGACGAGAACCCGGAGATTCTGTCGTATCTGGAGGAGTGGACGGCGCCGACCAAGGCGCACATCCCCGATGTGGCAGGCAATTTCGATCCGATCCCGTCGGCCTATCTGCGCGGACTGCCGGAGATGCAGACCCAGCACACCTGCATCCTGCTCGAAGACATCGCCGAGGCCTGCAACCTGCGATGCCCCACGTGCTTCACCGATTCGTCGCCCGATCTGCGCAACGTCGTGCCGGTTGCCGAGGTGCTCGCGAACGTCGACCAGCGGCTGGCCCGGGAGAATGGGCGACTGGACGTGCTGATGCTCTCCGGCGGAGAACCGACGCTGCATCCCGACCTGGCAGAACTGCTCGACGAACTCACCCGCCGGCCCATCACGCGAATCCTGATCAACACCAACGGAGTTCGCATCGCGACCGATGACGCCCTGCTTCAGCTGATCAGCTCCCATCGGCAGCGGGTCGAGGTGTACCTGCAGTACGACGGCCTGTCCGAGGCGGCGCACCGGCATCATCGCGGCGGCGATCTGCGACGGCTCAAACAGCAGGTGCTGCAGCGCCTTTCGTCTCAGCAGATCTTTACGACCCTGGTGATGGCCGCCGCGCTGGGCGTCAACGACAACGAGATCGGTGACATGGTGCAGCTGGCGCTGGGTACCCCGTACGTCGGTGGCATCACCATTCAGCCGCAGTTCGGTTCGGGGCGCTCCGGGAGCCTGGACGCGCGCGACCGGCTGACGCACACCGGTGTGCTCAGCCGGCTCGGCCCGCAGACCGACGGCCTGGTGACGTGGCGTGACCTGACCGCGCTGCCGTGCTCGCATCCGCACTGCTGCTCGGTGGGCTACGTGCTGCGCGACGATGCCGGGCGGTGGCGGTCGCTGGTGTCGCTGATCGGTCACGACACCCTCAAGGACCGACTCGGGTTGGTGTCCAACAGAATTGCCGACAGCGAGCTGCCGCAGGAACTGCAACTGGCGGTGCGTGAATCGCTGCTCGGCTTGCTCTCTGAACAGTCCTCGCTGTCGCACCCCGGGATCGGCGATGTGTGGCGGACCATCTGCCAGAACTGCGATCTCGGCATGCCCACGCTGCTGGCCCTATCCTCGTCGGCGCTGCCCGGTGGCAAGAATCGGGTGCGGAAGCTGTTGGGGGAGAGGGTTGTTCGCATCACCGTCAAACCGTTCATGGACATCTCGACCATGATCGAGGAGCGCCTGGTGCAGTGCTGCGTGCATGTCGGTACCCGTTCCAGCCAGGACCAGTGCGCGCCGTTCTGCGCGGTGCAGGCGTGGCCGGCTCTGGGGCGTCAGCGGATGTCCATCGCCGCGGGCACTGATTTGGGAAAGGCCTTGCCGCTCACGGTGATCTGAGGGCCCAGGTGCCCGCTCGCGGTGTCAGCGGTCACCGTCGTTGATCCTGACATGGCGGCGCGAGTCACTCGAACAAATGCGCCCTGGATACAGGGTCAACGAGAGAGGATGGCTTCGGGCGCCGACCACACCCCGCGCCGCACCACCGCCCGCACGTGCAGTTTGCGGTCCAGCACGACCAGGTCGGCCGACGCGCCGGGCCGCAGTGCGCCGGTGTCGTCGAATCCGAGTGTGCGCGCCGGGGTCGTCGCCGTCATCAGTACCGCGTGCTGCAACGCCGTATCGGATAAGGACTCCAAACCCGTTGCCGCCGTGCGGAACAGGGCGTCCATGGTCGCGGTGCTGCCCGCAATGGTGGATCGTTCGCGCAGCCGCGCCACCGAGCCGCTGACCTCGACATCGAGGCCGCCCAGTTGGTACGACCCGTCGGGCATGCCGGCGGCCGCCATCGCATCGGTGATCAGCGCGACGCGGTCCGAGCCCGCGGTGACGGCGACCTGGTGGACGAGCGCCGGGTGCAGGTGCACGCCGTCGGCGATGAGCTCGACCGTCACCCGGGTGTCCTCCAGCAGGGCCAGCGCCGGGCCGGGATCACGGTGGTGCAATGGACGCATGCCGTTGAACACGTGGGTGCCGACGGTGGCGCCCAGCTGCAACGCCCGTTTGGTCTCCTCGTAGCTGGCGTCGGTATGGCCCACGGCCACAATGACTCCCGCGTCGACGAAGCGTTCGATCGCGACGTCGGCGCCGGGTAGCTCGGGGGCGATTGTCACCATCCGGATGGTCCCGTCGGCCGCGGCGAGCAGGCTGTCGATCTCGGCGGGGTCGGGTTCCCGCAGCTGTGTCACGTCGTGTGCGCCGCACCGCGCGGAACTCAGCCACGGACCTTCCAGGTGGATGCCGGCGACAATGCCATCGCGTACCGCGTCGGCCAGGGTCTGCACCTGCGCCAGCAACACTTCCGGCGCCGCGGTGACCAAACTGGCCAGGGTCGTGGTCGTGCCGTGGGCGCGGTGAAATTCGGCGGCGCGCGCCACCTCGCCGGGGTCGTCGGTGCTGTAGGAGAATCCGCCGCCGCCGTGCACATGCATGTCCACGAAGCCCGGCACCACAACGCCTTCCGGGAAGTCGACGTCGACGCTGCGCGGCGCGGCGCCGCTACCGCACGTGAGAATCCGGTTGCCGCTGATCTCCAGCCACCCGGGCCGGCACACAGCGTCAAGCGCTGAGCCTCCCAAAACAACGGTCCCGGCCGAGATGAGCGTCATCGCCGGTCATTCTCTACCTGTTGGCGTGCTGGGGGCGCCGATTGATCGAACGGGCCGCCAGCATCAGCGACAGCACGATCGCGGCCCCGACGACGCCGACGCCGACGCGGATCGGCAGTGCGTCGACGGGCGGCAGGCCATCGAGGGCCTGTGCGGCCGCCGGATGCTTGGCGTCGGGCTTGCGCTGGGTGAGCGACGGGTCCGGCTCGATCAACGTGCCCACCTTGGTGCCCGGCGGGGTGGCGAAGCCGTAGTCCAGGAGCCGTGCGGCCTGCTCCCACGGCGCGATCGGGACCCGGGTGCCGTGCAGCAGGATCGCGACCAGACGGCGTCCACCGCGATCAGCCGCGCCGACGAACGTCTGCCCGGCGTCGTCGGTGTATCCGGTCTTGCCGCCCAGTGCGCCCGGGTAGTTGTAGAGCAGCTTGTTGTCGTTCTCGAGCTCGTAGCCGGGGTGGTCACCGGGCTCGCCGGGCTTCGCGGGATGTCCCGGGAAGTTGTACTTCTGGGTCGAGACGATGGACGCGAACGTCGGGTTCTGCCAGGCGTAGCGGTAGAACAGGCCCATGTCGTAGGCCGAGGTGCTCATGCCGGGGCCGTCGAGGCCGGACGGCGTGGCCGCCCGGGTGTCGCGGCCGCCCAGCTTGGAGGCCAGGTCGTTGATCTTCGTGATCGCGGTGTCCATCCCGCCGACCTGCATCGCCAGGGCGTGGGCGGCGTCGTTGCCCGAGTGCATGAGCAGGCCGTGCAGCAGGTCGTTGACGGTGTAGACGCCGCCGTCATCGACGCCTACCCGGGTGCCCTCGGCCGCAGCGTCGTCCGGCGTGCCGGTGACGCGCTTGTTGATGGGCAGTTCACGCAGGGCCTGGGTCGCGAT
The DNA here is from genome assembly GCF_001905655.1 of Mycobacterium sp. ST-F2. Lineage (GTDB taxonomy): Bacteria > Actinomycetota > Actinomycetes > Mycobacteriales > Mycobacteriaceae > Mycobacterium. The sequence goes on along the minus strand of NZ_JMHT01000032.1, from coordinate 11,542 downwards.
GAGCACCTTGATGATGGAGGCCGGGCGGTGCCGGCCGTGCGGGTCCTTCGCCGCGATGATGTCGCCGCTGTCCAGGTCGGCCAGCAGCCAGGCATCAGCCGAGACGTCGCCGGGCAGGGGCGGCATGTCGGGCGCGGCGACGATGCCGCAGCTCGCCATCAGCTCGCCGCCGAGCGGTGTGGCCGGTACGGGAATCGGGGCCGGCGGGTCGCCGGCTTTGGGAACCTCGGACTGGTCGACCGCGGGCGGGGTGTTCACCCGGTACGGGCAGGGGTCGGCGGCCGGTGGGTCGGGTTCGGCAAAGGCCACTGCCGGTGCAGCCGTCAGGAAAAACGCTGCTGCCAGGGCTGCAGCGCGTTGTGCCGTCGATCGGGTGGTCGCCATGGTCTCGCCAGATTAGGCGACGGAGCCCCGGAAACGATGTTGCCGCGCTGTGACAATTGGGGTTGAAGTTACAAATGTGAATTGGGTAACGGGCGGCTACCGGCGTTCCGGGATCGCGCAGTACGCCAGCGCGGGGACGCCGATGGAGCTCATCCACAGCTGCCCGTCACGCTCGACCAGTCCGGTGACCTGTCCGAATTGCCGGTGCGGCATGCGTACCCCGGAGACGGCCTCGCCACTGTCGGGGTCGAAGGCGACGGCCCACACCTCCAGCGGCATCTGCGGCTGCAGCGCGTCGGGCAACCGCCAGACCAGCTGGCGCAGGATGGTCGGCCGCGGTGCCAGCCATTCCGCTGCGGCGTTGACCGGGGTGACCAACGCGACCCAGATCCGGCCGTCGGCGCCCGTCGAGATGTTGTCGGGCATACCGGGGAGATTGACCGCCAGCGGAGTGATGGTGCCGGCCTGCGGCCCGGACAGCCAGTACTTCGACAGTCGACGGCCCTGCGTCTCGGCGAACACCAGCGCAGTGCCGTCGGCCGTGACGGTGACGCCGTTGGCGAAGTACAGGCCGTCGCGCACCGTGCTCACCGTGCCGTCGGTCGCCAGCTTGTACAGGCCACCGTCGCCACGGGCCTCCAGGATGGCCGCGCGGAAATGCTCGTAATGGAACGAGCTGGTCGACTCAGTGAAATAGATTGTGCCGTCGTCGGTTTCGGTGACGTTCGAGCAGAATCGCAGCGGTCGGCCGTCGATATCGGGCACCAGCACATCGAGGGCGCCGGTGGTGGGGTCCAGCGCCATCAGCCCGCGATAGCTGTCGCAGACCAGCACCCGGCCGTCGCGGGCGACATGCAGCCCCAGCGGCCGGCCGCCGGTATCGGCCACCACATCCGTGGTGCCATCGGCGGATACCCGCACGATCCGGCCGTCGACCAGGCCCGTCCACAGCGCGCCGTCACCGTCGACGACGACGTCTTCCGGGGCGTCGCCCGGCATCGGCACGATGGTCAGTTCCGCGGATGGGAAATCGGGGAGGGCGTCGACCGGCGGCGGGGTCCAGCGCACCGGATTGATGGACGGCTTGTTCGGCACGCATGAACGGTAACTCGCCGGTGGGAGCCACGAGGTCGCTATGCGAGACTGGTCGGCTGATGCAGTTATGGCAATGTATATGAAATGTGCCAATAGCCGTCTGGGTGGTCATGTTTCGCCCGGCATATTTGGCTGTCACAAACGGCATATAGCATGTCGTGCAACAAGATTGTGCACCTGATTGACGCGGGGAGTGGCGGTGGGCGGGGCCGAGTTCAGATTTGCTACCAACGCACTTCGCGAAGGCAAATTCATGCGCGCATTCAGCCATGTGGTGGTCGTCGGGTGCTTCATGCTGGCCGGCTTGGCCGCGGTTGTGCAATTCCACCCCGCCGGACCCACCGGGGTGGTTCCGCACGCGGTGCAGGTGGTCGCGATTGTCTCCGCCGTCGGGTACGGCTGCCGATGGCTGCGGTGGCCGTGGCCCGGATACGCGGGCGCAATCGCGTTCGTGGTCTGGGCCGACATTGCAATCGCCGCCGTCGCGTTGACCATGTCCACCGTGGAGGCACGGTTGTGCACGACGCTGTATCTGGGCGTCATCGGGGGATTCATCGGGTTTCTGCTGGGGGCGCGGGTGCTGGCCGCGCACTGCGTATTCGGTGCGTTGCTCATTGCCGGAATCACCGCTTGGGCGGTGGTCGAACACCACGCCAGCTGGTTCGGGCTGTTCGTGATCTACATGCCGGCATTTGCCTGGGTGGTGTGCATCCCGATCGGCGGTTGCCTACTGATCGACAGGGGCCGGCGCGCGATCATCAGAATGGCGCGGTCGGCACAGGCGGATCAGCTGACGGGGCTCCGCAATCGGCGCGGCATGCACCACGTCGTCAATCGGGTCCTGGCCCCAGAGTCGGCGCCGACGCATCTCGTGGTGGCGGTTATCGATATCGATCGCTTCAAACGGCTCAATGACCAGCACGGTCACGCTGCCGGCGATGCCGCGCTGATCGCATTGGCAGACAGCTTGCGGTCGATTGCCCGGCCCGGTGAGATCGCCGCCCGGATCGGCGGCGACGAACTCATCCTGGTGACGTTCACGACCGGCGAGGCCGACATACCCGGGCTGCTCACCCGTTTGACGACGCTGACGCAACTCGATCTGGATCGCGGGGAAACGCTCTCAACGAGCATCGGCGTTGCCGTGGCGACGACGTCGGCGCGGCACTTCCTGCTCGAGGACGTGATCCGCCGCGCAGACGCCGCCATGTACGGGGTCAAGCGGTCCGGCGGCGGAGGGTGTGCGGTGTACGGCGGGCAGGAGCCGGCTGAACACCATTGCATCTAGCCGGCGGGATCGTCCCGCCGGATCTGCTTGCCCGTCGCGGCGTCCACTGCGGTCTCGCCCGGCGGCAGGTTCGACAGGTCGGGCGCGATGACCGTCGGTATGTCACCGGAGTCCGGCAGCCCGAAGTGCGCTACCACCGGCGAATCCAGCACCAGGTCATGGCGCTGTGGCAACGTCAGTCCGCGGAAGTACTCCGGACGCACGAGACGCCAGGCGAACATCAGCACCACACCGAGCAGCAGTCCGACGACGCCGACCACACCCACCGCGCCGAAGCCGAAAATGGTGACGTCGTGGTGGTTTTCGTCCTTCAGCCAATCCGGCTTGCTGTACTGGACCAGGCCGTACCCGAACACCACGGACAGCGTGATGCCACCGACCACCGGCAACACGCCACGCATCACGAAGTCACGCGCGTTGCGGGTCAACGTCTTTCGGTAGAACCAGGCGCAGGCGAACCCGGTCAGCGCGTAGTAGAACGCGATCATCAGGCCGACCGAACCGATGAGGGCCGTCAACAGATCGGCACTGATCGCGGTGAACAGCACGTAGCACAGCACCGACACCACGCCCATCACGATGGTTGAGGTGGTGGGCGTCAGGTACTGGCGATGAATCTTCGCGAAACTCTCTGGCAGCGCCCGGTATACGCCCATCGACAGGGTGGTACGTGCGGTCGGCATGATGGTGGTCTGCGTCGAGGCCGCCGCCGACGTCAGGATCGACGCCGACAGGAGCAGCATGCCGATCTTCCCGATCACGCTGTCGCCGAACAACGATGGACCGATCGCAGTGAACACGTCCTTGGCGTTCTCCTGGTTGCCCAGCCCGATGCCTTCGGTGCCCACGCCGGCGAACGCGATGGTCGAGACCGTCACCAACGCATAGGTGGCCAGCAGCAGGAACGTCGAGATGACGGCGGCGCGTCCGGGAGTGCGGCCAGGATCGTCGGACTCCTCGTTGCACGCCACCGCGGTATCCCAACCCCAGTAGATGAAGATGGTGGCCAGGACCGCCGGGGCAATCACGGTGCCGAAATCCATTCCGCCAGGCCAGAACCAGGACCAGGACGGCATGATCGAGTAGGCGTACCCGTGGTGCGTGTACACCTTCACCAGCGCCCCGACAGACACCACGATCAGCACGACCACTTCGACGGTCAACAGCACGTACTGCAACCGGGCCGACACCTCGATGCCGCGGTAGCAGATGTACGTCATGAGGACGATCCAGATGACGCCCGCCACCGTCGACCACAGGGTGCTGTTCGCCAGACCGGCGGCCGAATGCCAGCCCAGGTCACCGACGAATGTGAAGGAGTATGACCCGGCGATCTGTGCCAGATTGGCCATCACGATGACGTCGGAGGCGATGATGCCCCACCCGCCGAGCCACCCGACCACCGGCCCGAAAGCCCTTGCGGCCCAAGTGAACGTGGTGCCGCAGTCGGGCTCTGCCTTGTTCAGCTCCTGGTAGGCGACGGCGATGAGGTACATCGGCACGAACGAAATGAGCATGATCGCAGGGGCTTTGACGCCGGCCAGCAGCGTGCCACCGGCCGCGATGACCAGGCCGAGCGTCGCGGCCAGGCTGTAGGCGGGCGCCGTCGACGCCAGCCCGACCACCACGCTGGACACCAGGCCGAGGGCACCCCGCTTGAGGCCTTTGTCCTCGACCACGATGTTTGGCGCTGTTGTTGTCATCTGCTCCCTGCTCATCCCCGGTTCATTGCCGAAGAGATGCTACGGTTCGCCGCCGCGAAGCGACGAGTCGTAGGTTGGTGGGGTTGCGAACTGTTCGGTGATGTGTGGGTAAATGTGATCAAGGCGTCGGAAGATCCGTCGGGTTTTGTCTGACCCCTGTGCGAGTGTGGTTGTTGTGGAGCACCGCGACCGGCTGGCTCGTTTCGGGGTCGAGCACCTGGAGGCGGCCCTGTCCGCGCAGGGCCGCCGCATCGTGGTGCCCGACACCGGTAAGACCGGCGACGATCTGGTCCGGGACATGATCGAGGTGCTGACCTCGATGTGCGCCCGCCGCTACGGGCGGCGCGGAGCGCGAAACCGGGCGATGCGGGCGCTCACCGCCACCAAGGCCTCCGACACCGGGGCGCCGTGATGGCCGAGAAGTTCGACGTTCCTACGGGCTGGGTGTTGCAGGCGTATCAGTACGCCCTCGATCCGACTGACGCACAAACCGCACTGCTGGAGTCGCACGCCGGCGCGGCGCGGTTCGCCTACAACACGATGCTGCGGGCGGTGAAGGACAACCTGAGCCAGCGTGCGGCCGAGCGGTCCTACGGCTGGGCCGATACCGATCTCACGCCGCTGCTGTCGTGGTCGTTCCAGTCTTTGCGTAATGACTTCAATCGGCGCAAACACGTTGTCGCGGTGCGTGATGACGGGACACCGTGGTGGGGTGAGAACTCCAAAGAGGCGTACGCGAACGCCTGCAAGAACCTCTCGTCGGCGTTGACGAACTGGTCCACTTCCCGCAAGGGAACACGCAAAGGCCCCCGCGTCGGTTTCCCGTCGTTCAAGTCCAAGCGATCGACCAAGGTCTTCGCTTTCACCACCGGCGCGATCCGCATCGAGCCGGACCGCCACCATGTGACGCTGCCGCGGCTGGGCTCTCTGCGGGTGCACGAGTCCACCCGCAAACTCGCCCGACGACTGGAGCAAGGTTCGGCGCGGGTGTTGAAGGCCACGGTGCGGTTCGAGCGGGGCCGCTGGCTGGTGAGCTTCACGTGCGTGGTCGAGCGAGCGGCGAAACGGCCCGCTCATGTCACACGCCGCGCCGGCGTGGTTGGTGTTGATCTCGGTGTCAAAGACCTGATCGTGGTGGCCACACCCGACGGCCGCGAACTCCTGCGGGTCGCCGCGCCCAGAGAGTTCGCGCGGGCGTCGCGCATGCTGCGGGCGTTGCAGCGCAAAGCCGCCCGGCAAGCTGGGCCGTGGGATGCGGCGGCCGGGACCCGGCGGGAGCCGTCGAAGGCGTGGACGCGGACCCAACAGGGGATCGGTGCGCAGCACGCTCGGGTGGCGAACCTGCGTCGTGATCGCCTGCACAAACTGACCACGCTGTTGGCGCTGTCCTTCGATGTGATCGGTACCGAGACGCTCGCGGTGAAGAACATGATGGCCAAAGGCGGTTCTGGCAAGCGTGGGCTGAATCGTTCGATCGCTGACGCTGGGCTGGGTGAGTTCTCCCGCCAGCTCGACTACAAAACCGCGTGGTATGGCTCGCGTCGTGTGCAAGCCGATCGGTGGTATCCAAGCTCGAAGACGTGTTCTGGCTGCGGTTCGGTGAAAGCCAAGCTGAATCTGTCAGAACGTACCTACGTCTGTGAGCACGAGAACTGCGGGTTGAGGATCGACCGTGATCTCAACGCCGCGATCAACCTCGCGCGCATAGCGCGGGCGGAGCAGAGTGCCTGCTTCGACAATGGTGGAGCCGACCGTAAGACGACCGCTTCGGCGGCGCTGGTGGCTGTGAAACCTGAATCCAGCAATGGAAGCGCCTCACCGCAAGGCGAGGCAGCCTGATGGGAGAAACGCACTCACGTTTACTCACGAGGAGGCAACGGTGACCACTGCGCAGGACACCGACGAGTTCGAGCGGTTGCGCCCGCACCTGCTGTCTGTCGCCTACCGGTTGACCGGCGTGTACGCCGACGCCGAGGACATCGTGCAGGACGCCTGGTTGCGCTGGCACAGTGCGGATGTCGACGCCATCGAAGAGCCGCGTGCCTGGCTGACGACCGTCGTGAGTCGTCTCGGCCTGGACCGGCTGCGCTCGGCCGCGCACCGGCGCGAGGCGTATTTCGGCGAATGGCTGCCCGAGCCGGTGGTGACGGGCTTCGACGCGTCCGACCCATTGGCCGCCGTGGTCGCGGGGGAGGACGCCCGCTTCGCCGCGATGGTGGTGCTGGAGCGGCTGACGCCCGACCAGCGGGTGGCCTTCGTGCTACATGACGGCTTCGCGGTGCCGTTCTCCGAGATCGCGTCGGTGCTCGGCGTGAGCGACGCGAGTGCGCGGCAGCTCGCGTCACGGGCGCGACGCGCAGTGGCCGCGGCACCCGCACCGCCGCCGGACGCCGGGCACAACGAGGTCGTCGGCAAGCTGATGGCCGCGCTGGCCGGTGGTGACATGGCTGCCGTCGTCGAACTGCTGCACCCCGAGGCGACGTTCACCGGCGACTCCAACCGGCGGGCACCCACGGCACCCCGCACCATCGTCGGCGCGGACAAGGTGGCGCGGTTCCTGTTCGGCTTGGCCAGGCGCTATGGGCCGCAATGGCTTTCGACGTCCCAGTTGGCACTCATCAACGGCGAGCTCGGCGCGTACAACCCCGGCCTGCCGGCCGACGGCGAGCATCCCGAGATGCTGCCGCGCGTCACCGCACTGACCGTGCGCGACGGCAAGGTCGTCGCGCTGTGGGACATCGCGAACCCGGACAAGTTCACAGCGTCACCGCTGAAATCGGGCTAGTGGTCACAGGACGTAGGGGATCAACGCCTTGCGATCGGTGGGGTACTCGGGGAACTTCTCCTGGTACCAGGTGTGGGTGCCCAGCGCCCGGGGAATCAGGTTGCCCGCGGTGATCAACAGGATGACGACGCCGGGCAGCGCCCAGGTCAGCAGCGCGAAGCCGGACCAGGCGATGAGCTCGCCCAGGTACGCCGGGCTGGTGACGAACCGGAACCCGCCGCCGAACGGAATCCGGTACTCCGCACCGCCCGGATTGTTCTTGTCGCGCAGGTTTCGCACGATCGACTCAGAATTGACCAGCAGCGCGAAACCGCACAGGTAGATCGCCAGCCCCACCAGGAACCGCGGGTCGGTCAGCCAAGCGGTGGTGTACTGCCCGAAGAAGTCGTGGCTGAACAGCGTCCCGTTGAGGTAGCCGTGCATCGACGTGACCAGCATGCCCATCACGATCACCGAGACGTTGAAGGTGCCGCGCTTGCCGGGTACCTGGCGGATGGCCAGCGGGAAGAACCAGCCCCGGTTGGCGTAGTGCAGCAGCCAGATGCCGGCCAGCACCAGCGACGTCGGCTCGAAGCGGTGCGGCCCGGCCAGGTAGCTGATGAGGAACACCACCGTCGCCGGGATCTCCATCAGCCACCAGCCGAGCTTCGGGTTGAGGTTCAGGCCGAGCTTCGTCGTCGAGAACCGCCCGTACGAACTCTGCGCGAAAAAACCGCCGATGATCACGAACACGGCGAACCCGAAGGCAGCGGTCAGCACCGTGTCATAGAACGTGTTTCCGGTGTACCAGTGCATGGGTGCTCCTTGCTGAGCAGGTGGTTTCGGCGGCGTTGCCCGCCATTTCTGTAACGTGTTCTACCACCTGGCTGGGGCGCGAAGCCAGCGCCCTCGGATCACTCGGCCTGGGTCTCCCAAGGCACCCGGCACGCGTCGCCCGAGCTGAAGCCCTGCTCGGTGATCCCGAGCGCGGCGTACATCCGCGACCGCATGTTCTCCACGCCGATCTGATAGGTCAGCTCGATCACCCCGGCCTCGCCGAACCGGCGCTTGAGATCGTCGACCTGTTCGTCGGTCACGTTGTGCGGATCGGTGGTCATCGCGTCGGCGTAGGCGATGGCGGCCCGCTCGTCGTCGGTGAACAAAGGAGAAGTCGCATAACTATCTATGTGCTTGAGCCGGTCGACGTCCAGGCTCTCCAGGCGCATCAGCATGGTGCCGAAGTCGACGCACCAGGAGCAGCCCACGGTCCGCGCGGTCCAGAACACGGCGAGATCGCGGACCGAATCCGGCAGCGTCTTCGAGCCGCTCTTCAACAGGCCCTCGTGCACGGCATTGGCGACCAGCAGTCGCGGGTGATGTGCCGCGACGGCGAAGGGCTCGGGCACCTCGCCGAACTCACGCTTGGCGTAGCGGTACATGAGCCGGGTCAGCAGGCCGGCACGTTGCGGGGGCAGGGGCTCGATGCGTGTTGATGTCGTCATATCTGGTGGACGAGGCAGCAGCGCGATGTGTGACGGGGTGTGGCGGGCGTCACGTAAAAGGCCACCGACTACCGTGGCACACATGTCTGTGGCCCCGAACCCCGCGTCGGTGAGTGGCTACGAGGCGCGGTGGGAGCAGCACAACGCCGAACGCCGGTCCCAGATCCTGCTGGCCATGATCGAGCTGCTGGAGGAGAGCCCACCTGGCGCCGACATCTCCGTCGCGGCCATCGCCAAGCGCGCCGGCGTCGCCAAGTCGGTCATCTACCGGCAGACCTCCGGCAAGGAGGAACTGGAGCGTCGGGTGCGGTCGTACCTGATCGACGACTTCGGGTCCGTCCTGGTCGGCAAGCTCGATATCACCGACGGTTCGCTGCGCGAGATCCTGACCCGGACCATCGAAGCCGTCGCGGACTGGATGATCGACCATCCGCGGTTGAACGAGTTCGCGCGCAGCGGCCCGTCGTTCGAGGGGGACCAGACGCTCGACGCCGTCGGTGAGCTGAAGCTGCGCATCATCGAACGCGCCGACGGCATCATCGCCGCCATCACCTTGGCCATCGGCGTCGACGACAGCGCGTTCAAGCTCGCGCCGCTGGCGATCGTCACCATGGTCGAGGAGACGCTGTTCACGTGGGTGCGCAGCCCGGCGCCGACGCACACGCGCGACGAGATGGTCGCGCACCTGGCCGACTTCACCTGGTATGTCCTCGACGGGGCTGCGCGGGCCATCGGATTCGAGGTCAGCCGTGACGAGCCGCTGGTCGCCGTGGTCGCCGCGCTGGCGGGTCAGGCCAGCAAGCCCGAGTTGTAGTCGGCCACGAGGCTGCGCACCGTCTCCTGCGCGCACGACTTGTTGGTGCCGATGAAGCCCGTCGGTCCGCGTTTGATCCAGCCGGTCACGTAGGTTGCGGCGACGCCGTCGACGCGGCCCTTGTCGTTGGGGACGGTGCCGCGTGCGTCGTCGAACGGCAGGCCGGCCAGCGGCCGGCCGCGGTAGCCGATGGACGTCAGTACCAGCCCGGCGGTGACGGGGTTCAGCTCACCGGTCGGCTTGACCTTCGTGGTGCCGTCGGCCGCCGCCACGAGTTCGTTGCGGGCGAATTCGACTTCCAGTCCGGCCGAGGTGCTTCGAATCGCCGTGGGTGACTGCAGGTACTCCAAAGTGATGCGGCGATTGCCGGGCCGTTGTGGCAGGTCGCTGAGGATGCGGGCACGCGGGTCGGTGTCGGGCAGTGACGCCAGATCCTGCGGGGAGACGACGATGTCGACGTCGGGCATGGACGTCAGGCCGACGAGCTCCGGAACGGTGAACGCCGACTGCGCGAGGCCCCGTCGTCCCACGACGACGACCTCTTCAATGTTGCTCTGGCGCAATGCTTTCAGGGCATGTGGTGCGATGTCGGTGGCGGCGAGGCGATCCGGATCGGTGGTGAGAATGCGGGCGACGTCGAGCGCGACGTTGCCGTTGCCGATGACGACGGCGCGCGGCTGAGACAGATCGAAGTCGGCGCCGGCGAAGTCGGGATGGCCGTTGTACCACGCCACGAAACGGGTGGCCGAACTGACGCCCGGCAGGTCGGCGCCGGGCACATCGAGCGGACGGTCCGTCGACGCGCCGACGGCGTAGATGACGGCGTCGTGGTCGGCGAGCAGCTGCTGGTGGGTGATGTCGGTGCCGACCTCGACACCCGTCACCAGTTCCAGCCGTGGGTCGGCACAGATGGTGTCGAACTGGCGGGACACGCCCCGGGTGCGCTGGTGATCGGGTGCGACGCCGAAGCGGGCCAGCCCGCCGGTCTGAGGGAGCCGCTCGTACATCCGGACGCGTGCCGCCGGGATAGTCAGGACTTCGTGCGCGGCGTACATTGCGGCGGGGCCGGAGCCGACGATGGCCACGCTGATGGCGCCGGGTGCCCGGACCTGCAGCGGGGGGACGACGGGCGCCAGCAGCGGGCGGATCCGGGGCTCTCTGTAGAAGTCGGCGTTGAGGTCGAGGAAGACCTTCTCGGCCGGGGTCAACGACCCGTCGTGCTTGATGGCGTCGACGGGGCAGGCCGTCACGCACGCGCCACAGTCGACACACTCCACCGGGTCGATGTACAGCATCTCGGCGGTGTGGAAGTCGGGCTCGTCGGGCGTGGGGTGAATGCAGTTGACCGGACAGGCGTAGACGCACGACGCGTCGCTGCAGCAGGACTGCGTGATGACGTGGGGCATCAGGCGATCAACTGTGCCTCGCGGTTGGGGGCACTGCGGTAGCGGGCCGTCTCGCCGGCGATGCCGCAGCGCTTCCACATCCAGCGGCCGACGCGGTTCATCAGCCCGATCTCCTCGGCGAGCGCGCGGGTCTCGTCGAAGAAGCTCGCCATGATCTTGCGCGACTGTGGGCTGCGCCAGAATGCTTGCCGCATAACGTCTTCCGGGATGTCGAACTGCTTGCCGAACGACTTCGGTGAGGCCATGATCTCGTGCGCCAGCCAGCGCAGCGTCAGCGGGAAGGCGACGGTGGCGAAGGCTTTGAAACGCCACGACCGATCCGGCATGTGGGTCTTGAGAAATTCGTTGGCCCACGAGATGTGGCGGGCTTCCTCGGCGATGTGGATCTGCATGGTGCGCAGCACGGCCGGCGGCAGGTTGGCGCCCTCGCGGATCATGCCCTTCTGGAAGTGGTCGATTGGCTCTTCGCCGGCGAGGATGCCGGCCATGAACGCCGTCGGCGAGTACTGGCCCACCAGGCCGATGTACGGCGAGAGCGATAGCGTCCCGGGGAGTGGTGGACTTCGGATCTGGCGTGGTTCACGCG
>NZ_JMHT01000031.1 GCF_001905655.1 Mycobacterium sp. ST-F2 | reverse complement strand
CCAGTCAGGCCGCGTGACCGAAACTGTCACCTGATCGTGCAGCAGACCCTTCCTACCCCCCCCACTCAGCCTGCTGGATCAACACCCGGGCGCATTCGTCACGCCACTTGTCCTGGCTTGATCGCACCACCCAGCTGGGGGCCCTGAGTCCCGGCCCGCGAATTGGCAAGCCCCATATATGAATCCGCTGACGACAAGTATGAAGACCGCCGCAACCCACGCCAAGACACCGAACGTCACTCGTCGTTGCCACCGGGCGGCACCCTTGCCATAGGCAGCTTCAGTCAGGGCAACTCCGGGTAACCCGCCCTTGGGCGCCTCCACAACCGAGTTCCACGTCCGGTTGAAAGCGCGGTCGGTCTGGATGAAACGGCTGCCATCGCGTGGTCGGTCGACGACGACTTCATCGCCGTCGTCGATCCGCCCGCTGACGATGTTGCCGCGAATCTGCACCCGGACACTGTGGCCGTCGGAACATTGCAGCTCGAAATCGATGATCTGCAGCAGGGTCCCGAATTGGGTTGACTGCTTCACATTTCGGGCGATGCCGACCAGCTTGCCCGGTGGGGTGCGTTGCCCGAGTCGTGAGTTTGGGGTTGGCGCCGGCCCTGCGGCCGACGCGCCGGCAGCCAGCCCGGCGGCTTTGGCTTGCTCGGTTGTCGCGCGTTGGTGGACCGCACGCAGTGCTGCTTCTGCTGCTGCCGCAGCACGAGCAGGATTGTCCGGAAACTGTCGCTGGGCCCACGTTTGCCAACCTGCGTGCGCCTGGGCCCAGGCAGCTGTCCTGCTGCTTGTTGACTGGGACATCCTCAGATCCCTTCGCCGTTGTAATCGATGTCTTGGCCGGTGGTATCAGGCGCTCCCGTGGAGTTCTGGTCGGCGCAGAAGTTTTCCTCCGGCGGTGGCGCCGGTGTGAAATCCGGAACGGAAGTGACGTTGTGGCCGGTCGGCCCGTGGTCGGCGGTGTGGTTGGGATCGTGGGACGGTTCCCACAAGCCGGTGTGGTTACCGATGGCGTCGAGGAATCCGTATCCCTGGCCTCCCACCACCTCGAGCGGGTAATTGATCACGTCCGCGAAGTGGCCTCCGATGGCTGCAGCCCCCAGTGGGGCTGCACCAAGAAGCGAACGCCCGAGTCCCTCCCACGTCCCGCCCGGTTCCTTCATCCAGTCGCCTATCGGCGTCGTGAACTTTTCCGTGTACGACGCAAAATGCTTGTCCGCCATGTCGTCTCACTCCCGCACAGTTTTATGTGATGGAGGAATCATCGCGGACGGCAACTGGACTGCGTTGAGTAGTTGACTACTCAAATCGCATCCCTGCGAGGCACGTCCGACGCTGTGCGGAACAATGCCGGAATGAGCCCCGGCACCGAGTTCGACTTCATCATCGTGGGCGCAGGCAGTGCGGGCTGCTTGCTCGCCAACCGGCTCAGCGCCAACCCTGACCACCGGGTGCTGCTGATCGAAGCCGGCGGCAGAGACAACCTGTTCTGGATCAAGATTCCGGTGGGCTACCTGTACACCATCGCCAATCCCCGCACCGACTGGTGCTTCACGACCGAGGCCGATCCCGGTCTGGCGGGCCGCAGCATTCACTACGCACGGGGACGCGTGCTCGGCGGCTGCTCGTCGATCAACGCCATGATCCACATGCGTGGCCAGGCCAGCGACTACGAGCTCTGGGCGCAGGCCACGGGTGACGAGCGATGGCTCTGGGGCGGCGACGACGGCCCCGGCGAGACACTGGCGATCTACAAGCAGCTGGAAGACTACTTCGGCGGAGCCGACCAATGGCACGGCGCAGGTGGCGAGATTCGAGTCGACCGACCCCGCGTGCGCTGGAAAATCCTGGACGCCTGGCAGGCCGCCGCTGCCCAGAAGGGCATTGCCCCGATCGATGAGTTCAACAGGGGCGACAACGCCGGCAGCGCCTACTTCCACGTCAACCAACGGCGTGGCCGGCGCTGGTCCATGGCCGACGCTTTCCTGCATCCCGTCGCGCACCGGCCCAATCTCACCGTCTACACCGAGACGCAGGCCTTGCGGCTGTTGATGGACGACCAGGTTCAGCAGGGCCAGCGTCGCGGCGCCTGGACGACGGCACAGCACCGCGCCACCGGTGTGCGGCTGCTCAAAGGTGGCCAGACCATCGATGTCCGCGCACGTCGAGAGGTGATCCTGACCGCGGGGGCGATCGGCTCGCCCCACCTCATGCAGGCCTCAGGTCTGGGCCCCGCCGGACTGCTCGCCCAGCACCACGTGCCGGTCGCCGTCGATCTGCCCGGTGTCGGTGAGAACCTTCAGGACCATCTGCAGCTGCGCACGATCTACCGGGTGCAGAGGGCACGGACCGTCAACACGCTGTACCGGAATTGGATCACCCGCGGCGGCATGGGCGCTCAGTATCTGTTGCTGCGCTCGGGTCCCATGACCATGCCGCCCTCCACACTGGGGGCCTTCGCCAAAAGCGATCCCGAGCTGGCCAGTCCCGACCTGGAGTGGCATGTGCAGCCCTTGTCGCTGCCCAAGTTCGGCGAACCACTGCACCCCTTCGGAGCCATCACCCCCTCGGTCTGCAATCTGCGGCCCAGCTCGCGCGGCCACGTACGCCTCGCCAGTGCCGACCCGCTGACCGACCCGAAGATCCTGTGCAATTACCTGTCGACCGACGCCGATCTCCAGGTCGCCGTGAAGGGTCTCCGCATGACCCGGGAGATCATGGCAGCGCCGGCTCTGGCCGGTTACGACCCGCAGGAGCTGCTGCCCGGCGCGCAGCTGGCGAGCGAGGACGACCTGCAGCAGGCGGCTCGCGAACTGGGCACGACGATCTTCCACCCGGTGGGCACGTGCGCGATGGGATCCTTTGACGCACAAGGTATCCCGAAGTCAGGCACCACGGTGCTCGATACCGACTGTCGCGTGTATCGCGTCGCTGGCCTTCGAGTGGTCGACGCCTCGGCGATGCCCACCATCACGTCCGGGAACACCAACGCGCCGGTCATGCTGATCGCCGAGCGCGCGGCGCGGGCCATCCTGGGATGAGCCGGTCTACAGCCCCGACGGGACGACCTTGCCGTTGACCGTCACCTCGACCTGACCGGTCTTGGTGTTGAACGCGACCTTGCCGTGTTCGAACGTTGCGACGAGCTGATCGCCGGTGGGGGTCTCGTCACTGGTGACGACGCCCAACGGGCCGGCCGAGCCATTCGTGCCGCTAGCCGACGGCACGCCGTCCGCATCGCGCGGGACATTCCAGGCCTCGCGAATCTTGCCCCAGACGATATAGGCAGGCGTGCCCGTCTGGTTGTTCTTGGCCACGATCGCGCCGCCCTGGAACTGCTGGAAGACGACGCCGCTGTCGCGGGTTCCGGCGTTGTGGTCACCGGTCAGTGGCTTGCCGAGTGCCGCCTTCTGTTTGTCGGTCGCCGACGCGTATTTGGCGGCGATCGGACCGGTCAGTGTGACCTCGACATCCCTTTCGCCCATGACCTTCACCTCGGTGGGCGGCGCCGGGACCTCGGACGTCACGACCAGCGCGACCTGAGGCTGTGCGGACGGCTCGACGTTCGTGCCATTGCTGCAGCCGGTGACGGTCAGCGCGATGGCGGCCAGGCCGGCGACTGCGGTGCGGCGATACGTGCTCGTGTTCATAGGTTTCCCCTCACGTCTTCCTGTGGTGTGCGTCATGTTGCGGCTCATCCCCCGGCCCGGTCACGACCATAACGGAGCCATTGCAGCGTCGCGCGCGCTCACCGTCCGGCATCAGGTGCCTGGTGAAGAAGCGGGGCGGTCACCCTACCGGGCAGCTCGATGGTGGCTGCGGCGAAACCGCTCGCCAATTGAGGGTGTCATCGTGACACCTCGACGAGCTCGCCTTTGATGGCCCAACGTGAGCCCGTCGGATCAGCCGCGAGCAGTTCACCAGCGACGCACCAGTGGTCTGCGGGGTCCCACTGGACTCCGACGCCGAATGGCTTCACGAGACGCGGCACCACGCCGAACACTGACCGACGTTGGTCCAGCAGGTGCTGCTCGATTTCCGCTGGCGCTGCCGGCAGCACTTTCGCAAGCTGTTCAACGACGTGAGGCAGGACGGTCATGTCCGTATGGGCCTGGAAGGCGCTGATCAACCCATCGAATACCGGCTTCACCAACCCGCCCCATACAGGCTTTCGCGCTAACGGTGGCCGGATCTGGACTCTGACGGCGAAGGGCGTCTCAACCCCGCTCGCCGGCGCGTCAGCGTCGACCTCCTTGGCGTCGTACGCACGGGCCAGAGCAAGCCAAACCTGGGCTAGCTTCTTCTCGCCTGCGAAATCACCCAGGTCGATCCAGTCGAATGCCGCGAGCGTTCGGCCAGGCTGCCAATTTGCGAAGGTGTCCGTGTGCGCGGCGAGCGCATACCGATAGGCGAATCGGTAGCCCGAATGATCGGGAGCCGGTGGCAGATCGAGGCCGTGTTCGAACCGAATCCCGTTGCTGCCGGCCACTCTGAACGAGTCGATGTTGTAGAGCACGAGATTTTCCACGTCGGCGTTGGGGTATTTGGAGCCGTAATACGTAGCGTGCAGTACCTCGCCAGCCGACGGAACGAGTTGGCCGCAGCGACTGCGGATCTCGTCCCTCAGCTCGCATTGCCAGGCGGGAAGATGTTCAAATCGAATGTAGTCATCGGCCCAAGCCTCGACCACCGGTCTCGCTGCCTCTGGTCCATGGATCGCGAATCGGCCATCGAGCTTCGGTGGCGCGACCGTTTGCACAGCCGAACTGGCAGTGGGCGCATCTGCGGTGTGGATCTTGCGCTGCCCTCCTCGGTCCGGTTGGGCCTGCTCGGCCGAATCACCATGTACACCAGCGCCAGTCGGGCGGCAATTCCCACACGATTTGATCAACTGCCCCACTGCCGCGATCGCCCACTGCTCAAGTTCAACTAAATGGACCGCGCACACTTTCACGTACTGCCCGACGAATGACCCCCCGCTAGGGTTCTGGCCACTGATAGTGCGGCATCCTGCGTGGTGCATGCGTGCGGTCGCCGCGTTGTGCCCTCGCAGAATGTTGATGACGTAGCCCTCGGGGTGGGCGGCGAGCCAAGCAAGGTATTCAGCGTCGTCGTCGCGAAACTCGATGAGCGATGTCATAGCGGCCCATTGTGCCTACGGCCACCGACAAATTGCCTCAGTGGTAGCGAGTTCGCGTCGATTCGCTGAGTGCGTGGTCGGACGCCACCACGCGAAGTCGTCGTGTAATCGCGACATCGGCGTGCTCGAAGAAGAGAAGAATGTCTCTATGACGAACCAGAGCACCCTGACCGACCAGGAGAAGCAGGCCCGGCTCGACGTCAACCAGCTCAAGCAGCTGGTCGGTCTGGTGGAATATGACCCCAGTAACGACCCTTTCCCTGTAACGGGCTGGGACGCCATCGTTTTCGTGGTCGGCAATGCCACCGAGGCAGCGAGCTACTTCCAATCCACCTGGGGCATGGAATTGGTCGCCTACTCGGGGCCGGAGAACGGAAATCGCGACCACAAGGCCTTCGTTTTGCGCTCGGGGTCCGTGCGGTTCGTCCTGAAGGGCGCGGTGAGTCCCGACAGCCCACTCGTGGCTCATCACGCGAAACACGGGGACGGCGTCGTCGACATCTCCCTGGAGGTGCCCGACGTCGACAAGTGCATCGCCCAGGCCAAGTCAGCAGGCGCGACGGTCCTCGAAGACCCGCACGACCTCTCTGATGACAGCGGGACCGTCCGCGTCGCGGCCATCGCCGCCTACGGGCAGACCCGGCACACGCTGGTCCAGCGGGAGGTCGCCGGGGCCCGCTACGACGGCCCCTACCTGCCGGGCTACCAGCCGGCGACGAGTGGCTACGTCAAACGCGACGGTGCTCCCCCGCGACTGTTTCAGGCCCTGGACCACGTCGTCGGCAATGTGGAGCTCGGCAAGATGGACGAGTGGGCCAGCTTCTACAACCGGGTCATGGGGTTCGTGAACCTGGCCGAGTTCATCGGCGACGACATCGCCACCGACTACTCGGCGCTGATGTCGAAGGTCGTCGCCAACGGCAACCACCGCGTGAAGTTCCCCCTCAACGAACCCGCCGTGGCCAAGCGCAAGTCGCAGATCGACGAGTATCTGGAGTTCTATCGTGGTCCCGGCGTGCAGCATCTGGCGCTGGCGACGAACGACATCCTGACCAGTGTCGACGAGCTGCGCAGAGCCGGCGTTCAGTTCCTCGACACCCCGGACGCCTACTACGAGGACCCGGAACTGCGGGCCCGGATCGGCGAAGTGCGGGTGCCTGTGGAGGAACTGCAGCGACGCGGCATCCTGGTCGACCGCGACGAGGACGGGTACCTGCTGCAGATCTTCACCAAGCCACTGGGTGATCGGCCGACGGTCTTCTTCGAGCTCATCGAGCGCCACGGCTCACTGGGCTTCGGCAAGGGCAATTTCAAGGCCCTGTTCGAATCCATTGAGCGCGAGCAGGAAAAGCGCGGGAACCTCTGATGACCGACTACCAGTCGGGCTTCGGCAACAGCTTCGAAAGCGAAGCGCTGCCTGGCGCGCTGCCGGTGGGCCGGAACTCCCCGCAGCGGTGCGCCTACGGCCTCTACGCCGAGCAACTCAGCGGTTCCCCATTCACCGCACCGCGCGCCAGCAACAAGCGATCGTGGCTGTACCGGATACGACCCAGCGTGGCCCATTGGGGCCGATTCACTCCCGTTGGCGCCGAAGGGGTTTCGTACTGGCGCTCGGCTCCCGATGATGCGCCCCCGATACCGATCGACCAAATGCGCTGGAACCCCCTGCCGATGCCGGACCTGGTCACGACGTTCATCACCGGCGTCCGCACCATGTCGACCGGCGGGGACGTCAACACCCGCACCGGATTTGCCAACAGCATCTACACCATCACGTCATCGATGGTGGACGCCTACTTCTACAACGGCGACGCCGAAATGCTGTTCGTCCTGGAACACAACAACATCCGATTCTGGACCGAGTTCGGAATCATCGACGCCGAACCCAGCGAGATCGTCGTCATCCCTCGCGGGGTGAAACTTCGTATCGAGGTACCCGACGGTCCGGCCCGCGGCTATCTGTGCGAAAACTACGGCGGCTCTTTCACTCTCCCCGAGCGCGGCCCCATCGGCGCCAACTGCCTGGCCAATGCGCGAGACTTCCTCACCCCGGTGGCGGTGTACGAAGATCGCGAGGGTCCGGCCACGTTGTACGTGAAGTGGGGCGGGACGTTGTGGCAGGCCGAAGTGAGCCAGTCACCGCTGGATGTCGTTGCCTGGCACGGTAATTACGCCCCGTACAAGTACGACATGCGGCGCTTCTCCCCTGTCGGCCCCGTGCTGTTCGACCACGCGGATCCGTCCATCTTCACGGTACTGACCTCGCCGAGCGAGACGCCAGGAACGGCCAACGTCGACTTCGTCTGCTTTCCCGAGCGGTGGATGGTCGCCGAGGACACCTTCCGACCGCCGTGGTACCACATGAACGTCATGAGCGAGTTCATGGGACTCGTGCACGGCGTCTACGACGCCAAGCCCGACGGCTTCGTCCCCGGCGGCCTCAGCCTGCACAACAGCATGACTCCACATGGCCCTGACGCCAACGCGTTTCAGGCTGCGAGCACCGAGGACCTCAAGCCGGTGAAGCAGGAGAACACGCTGGCCTTCATGTTCGAAACCCGGTTCCCGCAGAAGGTCACGGCCTATGCCGCGAATTCTCCAGAGCGGCAACAGGATTACGCCGACTGCTGGAGCGGTCTGACCAAACGATTCCACCCGGACACGCCATGACCGCGCTGGATTACACGCATGATCCTGGGGTGCGCAGCTGGGTCACGACTGCTGGCCCCGGGAGCGACTTCCCCTTGCAGAACCTCCCGTTCGGCGTGGTGGCCGACACTACCGGAGAGGCATTGCGCGACGCTCCCCGTGGCGTGGTCCGAATCGGCGACGCAGTCCTGGATCTGCGAGGCCTCGCCGAGTCGCGGTTGCTCATCGGTGATGCGCAGGCAGCAGCCGAAGCCGGTGCACACGGAGCGCTGAATGCCTTGTTCGCGTTGGGCGCCGGCCCGCGGGCCGCCCTGCGCAGGTCGCTGTTCTCTCTTCTCGTCGAGGGGGCGCCTCATCGGGAGAGGGTCGCGAATCTCCTCACCCCGTTGTCGGAGGTCGACGTCCTGCTCCCCGCCCGTATCGGTGACTACACCGATTTCTACGTCGGCATCCACCACGCCCGCAACATCGGCGCGCTGTTCCGGCCCGATAACCCCTTGCTGCCCAACTACAAGTGGGTTCCGATCGGCTACCACGGGCGCGCTTCCAGCGTGCGGATCAGCGGTAGCCCCATCACCCGCCCGCACGGGCAACTGAAATCCGCCGACACACCACAACCGGTGCTGGCGCCGACGCGGCGACTGGACTTCGAACTCGAGCTCGGCGTCTGGATCGGCGCCGGAAATGATCTCGGCGAGCCGGTCGGGATCGATGACGCAGAATCTCATATCGCCGGTTACTGCCTGCTCAACGACTGGTCGGCCCGCGACGTGCAAGCCTGGGAGTACCAGCCCCTGGGCCCCTTCCTGTCCAAGAGTTTCGGCACCACGGTCTCCCCTTGGGTGATCACACCGGAGGCGTTGGCACCGTTCCGGATTCCGGTGGATCGCCCCGAGGACGACCCTGCTCCCCTGCCGTACCTCGACAGTCCCCGGCATCGCACGCAGGGCGGTGTCGAGATCGAACTGGAGGTCCACATCAGTACGGCGCAGATGCGCAAGGACGGCACACCGCCGCATGACATTTCGCGCTCATCGACGCGCCACATGTACTGGACTGTCGCGCAGATGATCACCCACCACACCAGCAACGGCTGCGACCTCAAGCCCGGCGACCTGCTCGGTAGCGGGACCCTCTCCGGCCCCACCAAGGGTTCAGAAGGCAGCATGATGGAACTCGGCCGGAACGGCCCGATCACGCTGCCCACCGGCGAAACTCGCACGTTCCTCGAGGACGATGACGAGGTTGTGCTGACTGCCCGGGCTCATCGACCGGGTGCGGCCACCATCGGATTCGGCGAATGCGTCGGCGTCGTGCGGCCGGCGATCACCTACCCGTGACCTGCGACGCGTCATGCATCAGGCGCTGCACCATGTCGTCGTCCACGTCGGCGAAGAAGCCTCCGACCACGTCTTCGATCTCGGTGAATCCCCTGGCGCAGAACAGGATCGGTTGGTAGTGCGTGATGTCGTATGTCTGCACGCCCATCCGGCTGATGTTCAGCGGCCGCAGTTCGGCCAGGTCGACCTGCTGGATCTCTCCGTACGACGACAGTAGGCCGGCGCCGTAGCTGCGCACCTCGCCATGCTCACGGACCACGCCGAACTCCAGCGAGAACCAGAAGACCTTCGAGATGAATTCGAGTGCCTCAGTCGTTTTCACGCGCCGAGCAGCCTGCCCCGCCAACCGGTACAACGCCGCGAACCGCTCATGGGCCAGACAGTTTCCGTGGCCGACGACTTCGTGGATCAGATCGGGCTCGGGCGTGTAGAGCGGCACGGAGTGGTGCCGGATGTACTGGGTGGAATGGAAGATTCCGTCGGCGAGGAGTCCGTAGAACTCGCGCAGGGGCACCAACCCGGCCGCGGGTACGTACTGAAATCCGGTGAGCGGCCCCAGCATCTCGTTGACCTCGACGAGTTGCGGGATCCGATCCTCGGGCAGGCCCAGCCGCTCGCGGCCCTGCAGATACACGGCGCAGGCCCGGCGTTGATGCAGCCGGTGAAGTTCGGCGCACGCGATGCGCCAGACTTCCTGCTCGTCCTCGGTGTAGGTCGCGATGGGTGGTGGTGTGCCGGGCTGCCAATCCATGGCGAGTGCGGCAATGGCGTTGCGGCGGGCGCGGTATTCCGGATCGACGGCGCCGGGGTGATCGTCGGCGAGATGAACCGTGACGTCATCGCCCGAGCGCGTCACCGGCGCGTACAACTGCGCTTCTTCGAACATCGCTGCCTCCCGGGGGTCCGGGCGTCGCACGAAGCGGCGTCGTTCGCGGCTGGCTGGTCACACCAGGATAGGCGCGCTCGCCACTCGGTGAACGTGCCGCAGCACGGGCGTGCCCATATTATGGCCGGCGGCGGTCACATTCCTACCTTCCGGGCGAACCGGCTGAGGACGAAGAACATCGGATACCTCAGGCCGAACACGCTCCACAGGGAAGCAGAGCGCCGCACATAACACCAGATGGACGCCGCCCGGCGACCAGCTTTCACCAACTCTTCGGCGTCGTCGGGGAACAGCGTGACGCGCAAGCCAACGGGCGGACTCCGGTGTGTGACCTGGTGCTCGGTCAATCCGACGGCAACGAGGTATCCGGCCGCAGTGTCGAGCACAGCCTGATCGAATGCGAGCATCGTTGCGAACGGACGCAGGTTCACATCGATCAACCAGTGGTTGCCTTCGTCGTCCTTGACCGTTTGCATGTTGATCGGCCCGCGCAACCCTACTGCGGCGCAGATGATGCGGCCGATGTCGGTCAGTGCCGGATCCACGATGACCTCGTGACCGATCGGCGGGAACGTGGGATCCGTCGACAGGCTGACTGACTGGTACGTGGCTTCCTGGATGATGTCGTGGGCGGAGATGATCGCCGAGTAGGCCATGAGTCGGCCGTGGACATACCTCTCGTAGTAGTGCATTTCCGGCGACGCCAGGGCCGCAATGGCATCTCGCACTTCGGATTCCGTGCTGGCCACGACTACGCCTCGACCAGACGCACCGACTCTGCTTTTGACCACGAGCGGCAGGCCCAACTCTGCGATCGCCGTCTCGGGTTGCACCGATGCGACGGGGATTTGCCGAGGAATCCGTACCCCGTGTCCAGCGGCCAGCCGGGCCATCACGGCTTTGTCCGAGTAGTACCGGCGCATCCGAACATCAGCAGCGATGGCTTGTGGCAGCACCCTGACGATCGAGTCGGGGATCGCACTTGCCATGTCTTCTGTGGCCTGCACGTCTGCCACCGCTAGCGTGCTCAAACACTTTGCGATACTTGCCATCTCGGACGGATCGGACAAGTAGATCCGCTGGCGGTACAGCAAGCGATCGCTCAATCGGCCGAGCCGTCCCGTCGGCGCACAGGTGACCAACACCGTACTGGCGCCCCCTCGCAGGGCGACCACGGCGAGCTGTTCCATGGAGTTGAACCGCGCATGGTGGAACAGCACGACGGCCGGCTTGCGCTTTCGGGATCGAGGCGCGCCTGCCACATGGCGCGTCTCGACTCGACCGATCATGGCCCGATCTCACACTCTGGCGGATGTCATACCCATAACTGTCAGCAAATACCGGCACGAATCGTTGAGAAGTAAATTCGAGCAACAATCACGTAAACATCAGCACCTGGCAACACTTGTGGCGCAACTGGACCCGCGGGGCCGATCCCAGCCCTGCCCCATCACGCCTCGGGGGCCGCCTGCTTCTTGGTGACCTTGACCATCATCCTGGAGTAGCCCTTCACGAAGTTGGACTGCGTGTACTCGGGCTCCCCCACGACCTCGATGTCCTCGAAGCGCGCCAGCAGCTCCTCCCACAGGATCTTGAGCTGCAACTCGGCGAGACGGCTGCCCATGCAGCGGTGGATGCCGATACCGAAGGACAGGTGATGGCGGGCGTTGTGGCGGCCGATGATGAAGTCGTCCGGGTTCTCGAACTTGCGCTCGTCGCGGTTGGCCGAGGCGTACCACATGACGAGCTTGTCGCCCTTGCGGATGAACTGCCCGCCCAGGATGGTGTCTTTGGCAGCGATCCGGCGCATGTACGCCAGCGGAGTCTGCCACCGGATGATTTCGTGAACCGCCTTGTTGATGAGACCGGGATCGGCCTTGAGCCGGGCGAACTCCTCAGGGTTCTGGTTCAGGGCGAGCACACCACCGGTCATCGAATTGCGGGTGGTGTCATTGCCGCCGACGATGAGCAGGATCAGGTTGCCGAGGAACTCCATCGGCCGATTGATCAAGTCCTTGGTGTCCTCGGACGACTGCATGAGCGTGATGAGGTCGAAACCGGGCTTCTCACCGGCCGCCAGCCGCGCCGCCTTGTCGTGCCAAAGCGCACTGAAGGCACGCGCCATGTCGGCCGCCGCGGCAAACATCTCGTCCGTGTCGGCCTCGCCACCGGTGGCCGAAGCGCTGCCGGCCACGGTGTCGGTCCACTCCACCAGCTTGCGGCGCTCGTCGTAGGGGAAATCGAGCAGGGTCGCCAGCATGCGGGACGTCAGTTCGATCGAGACGGTGTCGACCCAGTCGAACGGTGTGCCTACCGGCAGCCCGTCGAGGACCTCCTGCACTCGGGATCGGATGAGGCCTTCCATCTCCTGGAGGTTCTGCGGTGCCACCACACCCTGCACGGCAGCGCGCTGCTCGTCGTGGCGCGGCGGATCCATGGCGATGAACATCTCGACGTCCAGGCCCTCGGGCGGGTCGCCGATGACGATCTGCGGCTCGGCCGAGAACAGTTCGTTGTTCTTGTCGACGGCGACGATGTCGTCGTAGCGGGTGATCGACCAGTAGGGACCGAACGGGCTGTTCGGCTGGTAGTGCACGGGCGCCTCGTCACGCAGCCGCTTGAAGTAGGACTGCCAGCGGCCCTGGCGGAACATGAACGGGTTGCTGACGTCGATGTCTGCCAGCTCGACATCCTCGACAGGGGGAATCGGGGTCTCGACGAATACCGGCGTCTTGTCGCCGACGACGGATTTCTTCGTCTTCTGATAGAGGTGCATGCCTTTGATCTGCAAAGGCATCGGGATCGTCGACTGGGCCCGGTTGAGTACCGGATCGAGAATCGCTTCCTGCGCCTTGGTGATTGCCTGATCGAGAATGTTCACGAGTTTCTCCGTCTTGTCAGATCTGGAATTCGGACTGTGGATCGGCATGCTGACCAATTCTCGTGCCGTTTGCTGCGCGGCACGGCGGGAATGGTCAGTTCTGGGTCATCTGTGCCCGCTGTCGCTCCGTTGCTCGAGTGCAGTGCGGTTGTGGCGGACGAATTCGAGGTCGTTTTCCAGCAGTGCGACGAACGGCCGCGCGCCGTGGTCACCGGCGTTCACCGCTGCCCGGCAGGAGCGGACGGCCTCGCTGATGCGAGCGATGATGTCGTCGACGAATCCGTCGCGGTCCTCGAGTCCGTAAGCGTCGAGGAACATGTGGAGCCGACGCGCGACATCGGGAGCCTTGGACCAACCGCGAGCCCGGGAGTGATCGCGAGCGTGCAGACCGACGACGTGCCATGCGGCGTACGCCAGGTCCTTGCGCCGCGTCGTCGGGCCGGCGTTGTCCCAGTCGATGAGTGAGTGGATGCGGCCGGCGGAGTCCGCCACGAGGTTCGCGAGGCTGACGTCGTTGTGCCCGATGATCTCGCCGTCACGCAGGCCGCGGCTGCCGTCACGCCACTGCAGTTCAGCTCCCGGGCGGAAGCTCTCGACGGCGTCGTGGAACCGGCGCAGCAGCCGCGCGACACGAACCAGGTTCGCTTCGAAGCGCAGCCAGGCAGGCCAGCCGTCGGCACTCGCCGCCGTCTGCCCGTCGATGAAGGCCAGCACCTCGTGGCCTTCGGAGTCGACACCGAACACCCGGGGCGCACCCTCGAAGCCGACGGCTTCCAGGTGCTTGAGGAGTTCGTGGACGGCGGGTGTCCAGTGGCCGGTCGAGCGGCGGACGGTGCCTCCGGTGCGGATGACGGTGCCACCCCAGCCTCCGGCCAGCCGCTCCGCGCGGTCTGTGACTGTAACCATCGGACCCTCCTCGCATCGACTGTTCGTTGGCAATCACGCTACGAACCAAAAGCTGCAGCTGGGAGACCCTAAGTGGCCGAATACTTACTCGAAGTGGCAAGGTTGGGCGCGGATGTAAGCTACCGGCCGTGGCCGTCGTCGATCAGTACCACCTCTCGGGTGCCTGGAACTTCCGAGACGTCGGCGCACTACGGACCGACGACGGGCGCGAGATGCGGCCCGGGGTTCTCTACCGGTCGTCGGAATTGTGCGGGCTGGACGCCGGCGGTCAGAACAGCCTGCGCGAACTCGGTATCACCGACGTCATCGATCTGCGCAGCCAGAGCGAGATCGCCTGGAACGGGCGTGACGTCCTGCCGCCGGGAGTGATGCTGCACGTCGCGTCAGTGCACGACGACGCGCAACAGAACGCGCCTCATGAGCCGGAACAGGTTCTCACTCCCGAACTGTTCGAGGCGGCGCTTGAGCACGCCTACAGTCGTTTTCCACTCCTGCCCACCGGCCAGCAGGCACTTGCGTACACGATTCGCGTGGTTTCGGAAGCCCCGGGCGGCGTCCTGATTCATTGTGCGGCCGGCAAGGATCGCGCCGGCTGGATCGTTGCCGCGCTGTTGCGTGCGGTCGGTGTCTGCGAGTCCGACATCCTGACCGACTACCTGCGGAGCAACGAGGCCGTCGAACACCTTCGCCGGCATGTGATCGCACGCAACGGTGACCTTTCCCTGGTCTCGGACAAGATCCTCGGCGTGCACGACGATTTCATCGCCGCATCCTGGCGCGCGGTCGATGACCAGTACGGCAGTTTCACCGCCTACCTGGATCAGATCGGCGTGGACGAAGCGACGATCGGTGCCCTGCGCGACCGTCTGGTGAGCTGACAAACCGTGGTTGACTGGGACATCCCCCGCACGCCGGCAAGCGTCGGTGTGCTGCTCGGCCTGGCCAGCGAACGTGGCGTCAGCCCGGAAACCTGCCTGGCCGGCTCGCGCCTGACAGTTCGTGGTCTGCAGAGTCCGAGCGCCGAGGTCACCGCGCGCCAGGAATTGACCGTTGTCACCAATCTGCTTGAGGCGCTTGATTATCCCGACGATCTCGGCGTCGAAGTGGGCTTGCGCTATCGCCTGGCGACGTACGGAATCTTCGGGTTCGCACTGATCAGCAGTCCGACGTTGCGCAGCGCGATCGATGTCGGCGTGCGGTATTTGGATCTGACGTTTGCCTCGTCAACCCTCGGCACCCGCGTGGTCGGTGACGAGTTCCATTTCGTCCTGGAGGCGCCCGGGACACCGGACCGCGTCCGGCGGTTCGACATCGACCGGCTGGCCACGGCGATTTCGGTGATCAAGCGTGAACTATCGACGGACTTGCCGCCGTTCGGAGTTCAGTTCGCGCACCCCCGCCCGGCCAGCCTCGACCGGTACATCGCCGCGTTCGACACCGAGCCGCAGTTCGATGCCCCCGAGAACCTGCTGATTCTGCCTCTCGACCTACTCGACCTCCCGCTGCCACAGGCGAACGCCTACAACTCCGCGGCAACGCAGGAGCAGTGCCGCAATCTCCTCGAAGAACGGCGCAGCCGGACCGGCCTGTCCGGCCAGGTTCGCGACCTGCTGCTGGCGTCCCCCGCGCAACCGCCGAACGCCAACGAGATCGCCCACGCCCTGATGATGAGCCCACGAACGTTGCGCCACCGCCTCGGCGTCGAAGGCACGTCCTATCGCGAACTGCTCGACGAAATACGGCAGCGACTTTCGGAGGAGATGTTGATCGGCGGCCGCTTGACGGTTGCCGAGACTGCCAGCCGACTCGGATACGTTGAGTTGTCGAGCTTTTCGCAGGCGTTCCGTCGCTGGCATGGGATGAGCCCGCGCGCCTTCCGCACATCTCGATCTTGAGCCGTCGCGGTCAGGAGCAGTAAACCTGGCCGTTGAGAACACAATTCGACGGTGGCGTGTAGGTACCGCTCAACACGCCACGGATACCGCCGTTGGCGGAACCGCCCGGCGGAATCACACGATTCCAGGTCGGGGTGATCACGTAGTGCGTGCCGTACTGGGTGAACGTGCTACTCCACACGCGCGAGATGGACTGCCCCATCGGCATATCGAACTCGAGCTTCCAATCGGTCATCGGCACCGTGCTGTAGTTGGTGATGACCCACCGCGCGATGAAGCCGTCCTGCCACGTATGTTGCACCACCAATCGCGCGCCGGCCGCAGCCGCATGAGCTACCGAGGTGCTGGCGAGGGCGAGGATCACTGCTGCGAATGCGGACACGACGACGTGAAGCGCTGTGCGCCAGCGCTTCACAGGAGAGTCCAGTCCAGCCATCGCAATCAACATTAGAGCGCCGTTGGCGAATCCCGACCTATCGCCGCAGGTGAGCTGCCAGACCTTTGCGCGATCGAGACCGTCGCGAAACCTTGGTTTTGACATCCCGGAGCCGGGATACCCATTCAGGAGAACCGAACACGATCATTCCTGCATGGCAGGATCTTGACGGAGGGAGATAAACGTGGCGTTCTCGAAAACCGTGACAACTGCTGCCGGCATTGCGGCAGCCGGAATTCTGCTGGCGACACCGGCGGTCGCTGACCCGACAGCGGTGCTGTTCGGCCAGCGGGCGGAAATCCCCAGCCCGGGTGGCGCGATCGAATACACCGTGGTCAACCTGCAGCCCAGCGGCCACAACGACGGAATCTGGTACTCGGATGTGACGGCGCGCGCGGTGACCGGGTCCCCGACTCCCAACATTTCCGATTTCAACGCGCGGGCAGTCAACAGCTCGACGTACGCCGATATGAAGGGCAACCAGACTGACGGGCTGGCCAACCAACCGATCGCCCCGGGCAGCTACGTGACGGGTCGAATCTACTTCGACGTGCGGAACGGGACAGCGCCCGACAGCGTGGTGTACCGGGATGCCGGTGGCACCGACAAGGTGGTCTGGAAGAGCTGATCGACTGCGATGGCGGTTTTCCGCCAGCCCCACTGCAAGTCGGTGGCTAGCGTCGACGCGTGACCACGATTGCACAACAGAATCCGGTAATCACCAGAGGCACAGTCCTTTTCATGTCAGTGGCGGCCGCGCTGGGTACCTCCACGATCTACCCGCTGCAGCCGGCAATCGCCGATATCGCACGATCGCTGGCGACCGGTCCGGCCGCCGTCGGCACCGCATTGGCATTCGGTCCGATCGGCTACATGTTTGGCCTCGCCTTACTGGTCCCGCTGGTGGACAGGTTCTCGCCGCGGCGCGTTCTCGCGCTGCAGTTCCTGGCGCTCGGCGGTGCACTCACCTTGACCGCCGCGGCCGGGACGGTCTGGCTGATCGGCCTCGGCATGTTGCTCACCGGCGCATGTTCCGCTGTGGGCGCCGGCTTGAGTTCCGTCGTCGGACGGCTGGCGCCTGAGCACCGTCGTTCGACAATTCTCGGTATCGTCACCGCCGGGATCTCGGCAGGCATTCTCGCCGGACGCATCGTCGGTGGCTGGTTGACCGACGTAATCGGTTGGCACGCGATGCTTCTTACCGTCGCAGTTGCCGCCGTCGGCATCGCGGGCGCATGCCTGCTGTTCCTGCCGACAACTCGGGGCGCGGTCGAACAGAACTACCTCGCCGGCTTGGCGTCCACACCCGGCCTACTCCTGCGAAACCCGGTACTGCGCCGCGGTGCGGTACGCGGCTCCCTGTGGTTCTTCGCCTTCTGTGCAGTCTGGTCCGGTATCGCCGTCGCCGCCCAGGTCGCGAATCAGACGGCCATCCTGGCCATCGATCCTGCCGCGCCTGCCCGGTTCAACAGCGCGTACATGCTGGTCTACTTCGTCGGCGGAAGTCTCGGCACGGCATTCGGTGCGGCCGCAGTCGCCTCGTTCGGCTGGTCGGTGACTGTAGTCACCTGCGCCGCGGCACTTCTCGTCGCCGCGCTGCTCACACGACCTGGGTACTGTGCTTGAATGCGGCTGAGTTCAACGGAACGCGAACAGGTCTTCGCCGCGGTGGCAGCCGAGCGGCGTGCCATCGCCGACCTGATCGACGGCCTCGGTCCGGACCAGCTGGCGACGCCCAGCCTCTGCTCGGGTTGGGATGTCAAAACCGTTGCCGCACATCTGGTCAGCGACTTCGTCGACGGGTTCTGGGGCTTCTTGGCCAGCGGTATTCGTCACGGCAGTGTCGACAGAGGTATCGACGTGCTGGCCCGTCACCGGGCGCAAGCGCCGGCCGCCGAGATCGCCGAGGCGTTGCGCCGCGGCGCTGACCGCCGGGTGAGCCCGCCCGTGACCGGTCCGCTATCGGGCCTCACCGACGTGTTGGTCCACGGCGCGGACATCCGTATCCCCCTGGCGATTCCGTACGTTCCGGATCCTGGACATGTGGTACGGGTGCTCGATTTCCTCACCAGCCGAACCCAATTGGGATTCTTTCCAAAACGGCGGCTACGCGGTGTCGCACTACGTGACGACGAAACAGGACGAACATGGGGCCAGGGTGAAGTCATTCACGGTGCGGCACCGGCGTTGATGTTGGCGGCGTGCGGACGCACCGTGGCCTTCGACCAGCTGGCCGGCCCTGGCGTGCCCACATTGCAGTCCCGGATCCAGAACACCCTCAAAACGTAGGTTAGCAGCGCATACTCGTTACCAAGGCCTCTTGACGACCACAAGAGAACGGTGGTGATTCGCTGCCATGACGGACTCGCTGCCAGCCGACCACTGTGAGGTCTGCGTCGTCGGAGCCGGCATCGCGGGCCTCAATGCGCTGGCGGCGGCCACCCAGTATCTCGGCCGCAACGACAAGGTCATTCTTGTCGACCAACGGCCACGGGTCGGTGGAATGTGGGTCGACACCTACGACTACGTGCGACTACATCAGCCCTATCAACTGTTCACCGCCGGCGACATCAAGTGGACGCTGGGCAAGGAACGTGGTTACCTGGCGAGCAAGCCGGAAATCCTGGATCACCTGCAGCACTGCCTGAATGTCGTGTCCCGTCGGGTCGACCTCGACGAGCGCTTCGGCTGGGCCTATCTGTCGCACACGGAATCCGACGGCGTGGTTCAGGTATCCCTGCAGGCACCTGACGGGCAGACCCGGTTGGT
Source organism: Mycobacterium sp. ST-F2 (assembly GCF_001905655.1). Classification (GTDB taxonomy): domain Bacteria; phylum Actinomycetota; class Actinomycetes; order Mycobacteriales; family Mycobacteriaceae; genus Mycobacterium. The sequence continues at coordinate 106,876 of NZ_JMHT01000031.1, read as the reverse complement.
GACGGCACAACGCTTGATCAAGGCGTTCGGCTTCCAGGTCCAGCCGAACCCACCGCTGACGGTATCCAGCAACCGGGTCCGGTCGACGACACCCAACGAAATCGACCAGGTCGTCGAATCAGACGCCCCGGTCTGGGTTATCGGCGGAGGCAAGACCGGTCTCGACACCGCGCACCTGCTCATCACCCGGTGCCCCGGGCGCGAAGTGAACATGTTGGTCGGCCGAGGTGCCATCGCACTGCGGCGTGACGTCCTGCTGCCGGCGAGCGTGCGGGGTCGTTGGCTCGGCGGACTGCCGTTCAATACCCTCGGGAACGGACTTGCACAGCGGTACGACGGGACCAATGAAGATGAAGTCCTCCGCTGGTACTACTCCATGCTCGGCACCGGCCCCACCGGCGAGAAATGCGACTTCGCATTCGGCTTCGGCGGCGTGACGTCCGACGCGGAAATGGCCGTGATCACCGCCGGCCTCCGGCGAGCCGACAACGAGTACCTCGTCGACGCGGTCGATCGCGACGGTTCAACCGAACTCGTCTTCCGTGGCGGCCGTACCGAGCAAGTACCAGTGGGCACCTGGTTGGTCAACTGCACGGGCCTGATGATGCGCGGTTCGCACCCCTACGAACCGTTCGTCTCCCCGTCAGGCCGCACCCTCTCGATTCAGCAGCGGTCGACAGCCATCCCGCTGACGCTCCAGGCCGCCTACTTCCTGACCCATTTGATGTTCACTGGCGGGCTGCACACCCTCCCCCTGTACGAACTCGATGCCGAAGGGCTGCGCGACACGATGGGCCGGTCACCCGTGCCTGCGGGATTCCCGCTGACGCTCTACAACTTGAGTCTGGCATTCGACCATCTGCCGACCAAGGTGTTCGCGGGTTTCGGCTCGGACCTGCTGCTCTGGTATCCGCTACCCCGGCGGCTGGCCGCGATGGTGCGATTCCAGCGCACACACCGCCGGGATCGGGAACGTCATCGGACCACGCTCGACACCATCCGAGAGCGGTATCACGTCCGCTGCGGACCGTTGGAGCATCTCGCCGGCCGAACGTGATCACGTTGCATGGCAACCTGATTCAGACGCCAGTGGCGCCATCGATACGTTCGCGCAGGACATCCGCGTGCCCGCAATGACGGGCGTACTCCGCGATCATGTGCGTGTAGATCCAGCGCAGACTCACATCGCCGCCCATGAACGGGCTGACCTCATCGAGCCCTCGAGCTGCGCAGTTGGCACGCCCGTGGGCAATCTCGTCCTGCCAGATCCGAAACGCCACCTCGTACGACGACTCCGGCGACAACTCGAACCCGCCGTCGTGGCCCTCCGGGTGTTCCGTGGGCCCGTAAATCGGTAGTGCCTGTTCGCCGGCGAGCACCCGGCGAAACCAGTTCCGCTCCACCTCCGCGGCGTGCCGCATCAAGCCCAGCAGCGTCAGCTCAGAAGGTGGCGCCGACGCAGTACGCAACTGGTCGTCGTCGAGGCCCTCGCATTTCGACGCCAACGTCGCACGGTAGAAGTCCAGCCAGCCTTCGAGGGTGGTGCGCTCGTCGGCGTTCATGGGCGGCACCAGCCGCTGCACAGAAGTCACGTTTCTCGATGGTGCCACGACCTCCCGACATCGCTCGATCTGGTCGACGCGCTCGTCAACCGGTCGGCAAGGTCGCCGGGATGCGACAGCATGGCCATGTGGCCGCCAGGCGCGACCTCGGGTTCGATGCCGAGCCGGTCGGCGACCACACCCCGCAGGAACTGCTCGGGAAAGAAGCGGTCGTCACGGAACAGGATGAATCTCGTCGGGACGTCTGGAAGTGCCTCCGCCGGCCAGGGTTTCAGCGACGGCGTATCCGATTGTGCGCGTTCGATTTCCGTTTCGATCACCGCGGCGTCGACTCCGTTGTAATACAGCGCGGTCATGTCGTCGACGTCGTATCCGCCGGCAGCGCCGGCCTCCCGTTGTGCCGCAACGCATCCGGTGGCACTCCACCAGTCGCCGGGACGCTCACCCGGACGGGGAATCATCGCCGCAACGTAGATCAACTCCGCCGCATCGACCAGCGGGCAGGCGAGAGCACCGGTGAAACCACCGAACGAATGGGCCACGACGACAGGCCGTTCGCCGTCATCATGATGCTGCGCCGCGACCGCGGCGGCATACGTCGTCATATCCGCCGAATCGTCGTCACAGGGTAGATCGATCGCGATTCCGCGGTGTCCGCGAAGTGCCAACTCGTGCACCAGAAATCGCCAGTACGAGGGATCGCAGCCGCCGCCTGGTACGAGTAGGAACGTCGTCATCTGCCCCGCAGTCACAGCCGTCCGACGACGAAAGCCGCAGCCTGGTCGGCCATTCCGTTGGACCCGTAGAACATGTGTGCCAGCGAGGGCCCGCCGGCGGGCGTTCCGTTACAGATGGTGTCGTCGGGCACGCAGAGTTCGACGGTCTTCGGTACATACGACGGTCCGACTGCAATCGGTGGCGCACCGATGGACGCCATGAATTCTGTCGATGGCTTTCCGAAGAGAGCAACAGCAGCAACGTGATTCGCGACCGACGCCGGCATGGGCTTGGGCGCGTACCACGTGTACTCCGCCAGATCGGCCGGGATCTCTTTCGGCAACGAATTCGCCGTTGTGAATCCGGCCACGACCGCACCTTGCGAGTATCCACCGAGGACGATCCGGGTATTCGGGCAGTTCGCTACGGTGGCCTCCACGTGGCCGGCGGAGTTCTTGACTCCGTCGACGACGCTCTGCACGAAGTCCAGGCGGTTGCCGAAATCGCTGCTGGCCGCGTAGTCGACCGGATACACCGCCACGGACCTGTTCCCGGCCTGGGCCTGCAGTGCATCGACGAACACCCGACCGACCATCCCGGTGCCGGGTGGCTCACCGGTGCCGCGAGCGAACACCACCTCGACATCGGGGCACGGATCAGCTGACGCCGGCGGCGCCGGTGCACCCAGAAAAGCGGAAGCAATGATCATGGCGACCCCCGCGACGTGGGGTAACCGCACGACTTGGAACAACGTGGTGACGTCCATATCGGCTCCAGTGTCTTGCACCAGCGAACTGCTACCGGCCATTTCCATGCTGACATAACCGCGGGTGGCGGCGATACCCGTCGATCGTGGGAAATCTGCCAAGAATCCACCAAGTACTGCGGCCCACCATTGCTGTCAACGGCCACCACCGGCCGGTCAGCGAAAGGGAGAGGCCATGCTCAGCACCCACCACATCAAGAAAGTCGCCGGTACCGCCCTACTGTCGGGAGGTCTGACGCTGATCGGCTTCGGGCTGGCCTCCGGCACCGCGCAGGCCTTCAACCCGCAGCCTGAACCGCCGACCAAGCCAGTGACCGTCGGCCATCCCCAGTTCACCAACCCAGGGGTGATCCACGGCTTCAACCCGCAGCCTGATCCTCCTGGCCTGCCGGTCGCCGGAGGCATTCGCGGTTGCGATGGCTCGGTGTAGCCGTCGGACAGCGTGTTCAGCTGATGGTGAGCGTGTCTCCGGTCACCGTCACGGTCTTGGTCGCCAAGGGTTTCTCTGCGGGGCCCTTGACGACCGAGCCGTCAACGGCACTGAATTCGCTGCCGTGGCAGGGACAGTCGATGGTGCCGTCGGCGACCTTGGACACCGTGCACTGCTTGTGCGTGCAGACCGCGCTGAACGCCTTGAACTGTCCCGCCTGCGGCTGCGTGACGACGACCTTGGCCTCTTTGAGGACCACGCCACCGCCGACGGGCACGTCGGCCGTCTTCACGGAGTTGGCTGCAGCGGCGGAGGATTCACCGCCCGACGACGGGCTGCCGGTGGACCCTGACTCCTTGCCGCCGCAGGCCGCAAGAACCATCCCCGCGCCAACTGCCCCCGCGCCGATGAGAACGCCGCGGCGGCTCGCCGTTGTCATCTGTCTATTACCGGCGTCCGCCGCCTCCGGCGTTATATCCCGGCGAAGCGACTTCGCCTTCGGTGAGTTCGAACGGCGGCGTGAACAGGCTGGGATCGTCGAGCGACGATTCCGGTGCGTTGAACGGACCCTGTGCCGCCTCGGGCGCCGCCGGGCCATCCGCCGGCGCCACGCAGGTGCCTTCGGACGCTACGAGGCCATCCGAACAGGTCAATTCGTCGGCTTGCGCGATCGGCATGCTGATCAAGCCGACCACGCCGAACGCTGCTGCCGCCATTGACATGCGAGCGAATCGCGTGGTTGTTGCGCTCATGGCATACCTACTCTCCGGTGCTAGCTGGTCCGGTGAAAGTAGCACCAATGTGCCGTTTATGACGGGTCGTTTCGCCACTTGAGTCAATTGCCTTTACATGGTGTTTTCATGACAGGCCGTAAGCCGCCTCCAGCTCCGCCAACGCCTCGCCGGTCTTGATGGCGAGTTTCTGCATGTGCGGCATCGAGTCCCGGCAGCCGGTGAACCCGAAATTCAATGTGCCAGCATAACTTTGGCAGGTGATGTTGAGGCCGACGCCGTGCACCGGAATCGACACCGGATACGTGGAGACCAGTTCATTGCCCCGGAAATACAGTGGGTAGTCCGGGCCTGGGACGTTGGACAGGATGATGTTGTACGACGCGGGTGCCACCTTCGGTGCTCCGACGGTAGCCGCGCCGGTCTGCACCAGGAACGGCGCCATCAGGGCGGCGGTGTACGCCAGGATCGCGGTGCTGGTCATGCCCGACAATTGGTCTTTGGCCGCCTGCGTCGACGCGCTGATGGCCTCCATCCGCTCGCGGGCATCGGCGATGTCGGTACCCAGGGTCGCGAGAATGGCGCCAACGGCATTGCCGCCGCCCGGATCATCCTTCGGCCGAATGTTGACCGGCAGCATGGCGATCAACGACTTCTCCGGAAGGGCGTCGAGACCCAGGAGATAGTCCCGCAGTCCCCCGGCGCAGATCGCCAGTGCGACGTCGTTGAGGGTTCCGCCGGACGCATCGGCAACGGCACGCAGCCGCGCGATGTCGTATTGCTGCGTGGCGAACCGGCGACTGCGACCGATCCGCCCGTTGAAGATGGTGTGCGGCGCCTGGCCGGGCCCGACCAGTGGATTGCTCTTGCTGACCGCCGTGACCGCCAGTTTGGCGAACGCGGCAGGCAGATCGATGACGGTCGACAGTTCCGACGTGACGGACCGCAGCAATCCGCCGAGGTCGGGGATGAGGCCGCTGTCCTTCTCGTCCTTCTTCCGCTCCCGCTTGGGCACCGGGTTCCTGAAGAACAACGGGGTGTCGGTGTCCGATGGCTCGGTCGACATCGACCGGATGAGCGTCTTCATCGCCGTGTAGCCGTCGACCAACGAGTGGTGCATCTTCACGTACAACGCGACGTTGCCGTCGTCGAGGCCCTCGATGATGTGCAGTTCCCATGGCGGCCGCGTCAGATCCAGTTGGCGAGCATGCAAGCGAGAGATGAGGATTCCCAACTCACGCTGATCGCCCGGACGGGGCAGGGCGGAGCGTCGAACGTGATACATGACGTCGAACTTCGGGTCCTCGACCCAGCGCTGAAGGGGGTTGAGCAGGAACCACGGTGTCTGCAGCTTCATGTTCCACGGCGGCTCGATCTCGTCGGACCCGTATATCTCATCGCGCAGCTGATCGAGGATGTCGCCCGCGCTGCCCGATGTCGGGCGGAATTGCATGAGCCCCGCGACATGCATCATGGTCTCCGGCGATTCGGCCGCCAGGAACATGGTGTCGAGTGGTGACAGTCGTTTGCTACTCACCGGGGTGAACTTACCGCGCAGCTCACATCCCGACGGCAAAACGCGTGAACGTCCCTAGCTGCCGACGAGGATGCCGACCCCGATGGCGATGAGGACGACGGGCAGGATGACGTGCCCCCAGCGGGAGAACGTCTTGGCGACGACCGGGTGGGACGCCAGGTATCGGCCGGCCGCGCACCACACTCCCACGCAGAGGAGAAACACGGCGACGTACGTTGCGACGGTGCCGACGGTCGCAACCGCGAACATCGGCACATAGACACCGAGATTGTCGCCGCCGTTGGCGAAGGTGACGGCGGCGACCTGCCAGGTCCCCCGCGCGGACGGCGCCGACAGGCCCTCGGCTTCTTCCGGGTCACCGTCGCGCCGCTGGCGCCATGCATCCCATGCCGCCTTGAGGCCCAACATGATTGGCAGCAGTCCGAGGTACGGCAGCACGCCGGTCGGCAGCAATGCGGCACCGAGCAGCGCTGCGCCGATCGAGACCGCCACGATGGCGGCGAAGCCCAGGTACTGGCCGGCGATCACCCTCGTTGCCGCACTGCGGTGGCCACGCGCCTGGCCGAAGAACACCGCGAGCACCACGAGATCATCGATGTTGGTGACCGCGAACGTCGCGACCGCCGACGAGATGGTGGTGACGCTCATCGCGGTGGACATTACGGGACGCCGCCGGTCCGCCGCGCAGAGTTCGTCTCGCGGCTACCTGGCCGACGCCGACCCATGACACAGTGCGCGCGTGACCGTCGACTCGACGAGTAGCCTGCAGCGCACCGTCGACGGATTCCACCGCTCCTGCGAGGCGGTGGTCCGGCGGCTGCCGTTCGGGCTGAAAAGGATTGTCGCACCGACATTTCTGGGTTTCGCGCTGATCAACGGTTGCACCTTCGCGGTCGACCTGTTGTTGCTCACCGGATTGCGGGACGGGCTGGGCTTGCCGCTGGCCGTGGCGGTCACGGTCTCCTACGCGTGCGCGTTCGGGCTCAGCTATGTCCTGAATCGGACCTTCAACTTCAGCTCACACGCCGCGGTCGGGCCGCAGCTCGCGGTGTACGTCGTTGTGGTCGCGGTGAACTATCTGGCGTTCATCCTGGGCTTGTCGACGGGTCTGGCGGCACTCGGTGTCGAGTACCACGTCGCCCGCATCACTGCCGGCGCCTGTGAGGCCGCCTACATGTATGCCGCGATGCGCTGGATTGTGTTCCGGCACTGACTCACCCGCTTGCGGTGAGCTGCATCTCATGGCGAGCAGAAATGCTGCAGCGGTGTTAATTTCGCCTGGTCAAGTTGTACTGAGGTACCAAACGGGGGTAGTCGGGGACGGCAGGGCACATCACCGCCGCTGAACGATCAGCGAAGTCCCCGAGTACGTCACCACTGCGACAACGTCGCTCGAGTGGGCCGCTCTGTGCATCAACCAGAATCCCCTCCTCGTACACAGATAGGAATCTGCCCCGGTGGCCGGTTTGAACCGCTGCAGTGCAATAGGTTTCGTGGTCGCGCTCTGCGTGTCGATCGGCGCGCACCCATCAGCGGCGGCATCGAGCGATAGACCGGACGTCACGTTCTACCTACGGGGTACCTGCCTGTGCGATGGCACCGCCGTCACCCTCGCCGGACTGAGCCAGGGCGCCATCGTGCTGAACTACGTCAAACTCGCGCGTTCACTGCGAGATCCGCTTGGCCGGCGTGCCTCGGACAACCTGCAATTCGTGACCTTCGGCGACCCGCAGAACGCCACCGGCGGCATCACCACCAAGAATCGGGCACTACAACTGTTTGCGCCGAACGTGCCAATGCCAAGCGCCTACTCCACCACCGAGATCGTCCGTGAGTACGACGGATTCTCGGACTGGCCCGACAAGCCAACACATTTGGCCGTCCTGAACGCTCTGATGGGCATCGCATACGTGCACACCGACTACGGGTCGGCGGCGAATCCGATGACACCGGGCACCCTCAAAACGGTCCGTACCAACGTCGCCGGCGGCACCACCACGCATTACGTCGTGCGCACGGTCCGGCTGCCACTCACTCAGCCGTTGCGTGATGCCGGGCTGAACACGTCTCTCCTCGACGCTCTGCTCCGACCGCAGATCGACCGCGCATACGTCCGCCGCCCGCAGGTCGCACCTCGCGAACCCGCGTCCCGGCCGTCGATCGTCGCCCTGGCTGCAAAGGATCTGGGCAGGGCCAACCCGCTGCCGCGCCAGAGCGCAGACACGTCGATTTCGAAGCAAGACAAAGAGAAGGCACCGAAGCCCAAGCGGGGGTTCGGTTTTCGGAAATCTCGCAGTGGCGGGGAATCGAGGAGGTAATTCGCATGTGGGTCAAGACGCAGGCCGTGACACTGTCGGTGGTGTGCTCGGCAGCCGTCGTGGGCACCAGTACCGCGCCGGTTCTCCCGATGACGCACCCGCCGACGGTGCACAGCGCCGAGTACCGGTACGCGCTCACGGCGGCGGCCGTCGACGCCGCTTTCAGCCCGATTCGGTATGTCGGCAACGTCGGCGGTGCGGCCAAGGCCGTCGCCTCCGACGTGATCTATTGGCAGACACCGGACTTCCCGCTGCTGGTACTGAGCGCACAGGTCGACTCCAGCACCGGCCAGTACGAGGCCGTGGAGAAGGTGTCGTCGACGGCGGCGCACCTGCAGAGTCTGGTCAGCGCGGTCACCGCGTTTCCCGGCGCATCGTCCTCGCCCCAGGTGAAACAGTTGGTCAGCGGAATCGGCTCGGCAGGCGCCGCCGCGGCCGGCGCGACGCGGACCGTGACGGCCACGCTGGCGCCCCACCTCGCGCCGCTGACCCCGGTGATCTATGTCGTCAGGGTGCTGCGGGCAGCGGTCGGCGTCTACTACGCCGTCGCCACGCTCTCGACCACGGGAGTAGGCACCGTGCTCAGCGGGCAGAACCCGTTGACGGCGGTTGCCAACGTCGTGTCGTCGGTCCAGAGCCTGGCCAATGTCCTTACCCACGCGCCGCGGCCAGCCGCCGCGGCCTCGACCGGTACGACCGCCGAGTCGACCGCCACCGAGCGCAAATCGGCAGCCAAGAAGCCGGGTGACCACGCCACGGCACCCAAATCGGCTGCCGCCGACCCACAGGATGCCAAGCCGGTCACGCCCACCAAGAAATCCAAGCGCGCGGCCAAGGCAGACACCTCCAAAGCGTCCAAGGAGAAGGGCGACCACGGGCGCACTAAACACTGAGGGTCGGTACGCGTGCGCTAGAACGGAGGTACGCGCCGCAGCGACGAAAGGGAAGCGCCATGGCGAAGACGCACCACTACGAACTCGACGTGACGTGGACCGGCAACACCGGCACAGGGACCTCTGGATACCGCGAGTACGACCGCGCGCACGATGTGACGGCCGACGGCAAACCGACGATTCTCGGTAGCGCCGATCCGGCGTTCCGTGGCGACCCGCAGCGCTGGAACCCCGAGGAACTGCTCGTGGTCTCGCTGTCGCAGTGCCACATGCTGTGGGTGCTCGCCCTGTGTTCGCAAGAAGGCATCGTCGTGACCGGCTACACCGACCACCCGTCGGGCACCATGACCCAAACCCCGGACGGCGGTGGACATTTCACCGAAGTGGTGCTGCGGCCAGTCGTCCAGATCGCCGACGACCGGCATCGAGACGCTCTCACCGATGTCCACGAGCGTGCCCACCATCTGTGTTTCATCGCCAATTCCGTCAACTTCGACGTTCGGTGCGAACCGCAGGTGACGGTCGCTGATTCGGAGTAACCCGCCCTGCCCCCGTGGGAAAATGGCGCATGGCCATCAAGATCGACGCACTCGACTCGGCGCTGCTGTCGGCGCTGGCGACCGACCCGCGGACCCCGATCCTTGAGCTGGCGTCGCGGCTGAAGGTCGCCCGCAACACGGTGCAGGCGCGCATGAAGCGGCTTGAGGAATCCGGTCTCGTTCGCGGCTACCCGCCGAACGTCAATCTGTCCGAACTCGGCTTCGCGGTGCACGCGTTGGTCTTCGTCGAGACGGACCAGACCAAGATGGACGCGATCATCGAGGCATTGCGCGACATCCCCCACGTGCTGGAAGTCCATGCCACGACGGGGCGGGCGGACCTCCTGGTCCGGATCGCGGCGCAGACGCAGGAAGAACTGCTCAGTGTCATCCAACGGGTGCACCGGATCGACGGGGTGAAGCACTCCGAAACCATGCTGGCGATGGCGACACCCGTCGAATACCGATCGCTCCCCCTTGTGCAGTACGTGACGGGGCGTCGAGCAAAATGATGCGTGCGTCACAGTGCGCCAGGTCACAATTGAGCAGTTTGATCAACATTTTCGCTGACTGTTGACGCAGATCACACTCCACGGCAGATTTCGCTGCACCGATTGCTTTTAGTTCTCGCTTTGCAGCTCACGATCTGGGTTGTGGAAAGTGTGGAGGTTGTCAGTGACCAGTGTTCTGTCCCGATCCGAACTCACCGCAGTGGAACCCACCGCGCCCGGCGCCCCCTACGATCTTCAAGACCGGTACCGCTCCGGCGCCGGCCCCGTGCTCCTCACCGGAGTGCAGGCCATCGCCCGGATGATGGTCGAACAGCATGTGCGCGACCTCCGCGCCGGCCGCCGCGTTGCGACCTTCGTCTCCGGCTACCAGGGCAGCCCCCTCGGCGGCGTCGACAAGATGCTGCTGGGCATGCCGAGCGTCCTCACCGAGCACGACGTCGTCTTCACCCCGGGCTTCAACGAGGAGCTCGCCGCCACCTCGGTCTGGGGCAGCCAGACCGACCTCCCCTCCGGCAATGCCACGCACGACGGCGTCATCGGCGTCTGGTACGGCAAGGGCCCCGGCGTCGACCGCGCAACCGACGCGCTGCGGCACGCCAACATGTACGGGGTCAACCCCCGCGGTGGCGTCCTGCTCCTGGTGGGGGACGACCCCGCATCGAAGTCGTCGACCGTTCCCGCGGTCAGCGAGCGGTCGCTGGCGGCCCTCGGCATCCCAGTGTTGTTCCCGCGAAATGCCGAAGAGATCATCACGATGGGCATGCAGGGCGTTGCGCTGTCGCGCACCTCGGGCTGCGTCGTCGCGATGAAGATCGTCGCCGACGTCGCGGACGGCGCCTGGACCGTCGACGCCGACGTGGCCGATCTCGCCATCACCACGCCCGAAATCGTCTGGGACGGCAAGCCGTTCACCTACCTGCAGCGCCCGATGGCCGCCCCTGCCGACAGCCTGATCGCCGAAGCCGACCTCTACGGGCCGCGCTGGGCGACCGTGCGCGCCTTCGGTGATGCCAACAACCTCGACGTGCTCGAAGTCGACCCGGTCCGCGCGAAGGTCGGCATCGCCGCCACCGGCACGACGTTCGACGCGGTCCGGCAGGCGCTGCTCGACCTCGGTGTCGACGACGCGGCCCTGCACCGTGCCGGAATTCGCCTGCTGCGCATCGGGATGCCCTACCCCGTCGGGCAGGAATCGGTCCGCGCGTTCGCGCGCGGGCTCGAGCAGGTGATCGTCGTCGAAGACAAGACCGCCTTCATCGAGACCCAGATCCGCGAAATCCTTTACGGCACTGCCGGCGCCCCGCAGATCATCGGCAAGCACGACGCCGCGGGCGCGCCGTTGTTCCCGCTCGGCGGCGAGCTGACCGCCACCCGCGTTCTCGCGCCCCTGCGCCGCGTACTGCGCGACCACGTCGAGCTGAAGCGCACGCCGCCACCCGCTCTGTCGCTGGAAGTGTTGTCCGCCAAGCGAACCGCGTACTTCTGCAGCGGCTGCCCGCACAATCGCTCCACCGCGATCCCCGAGGGTTCGATCGGCGGCGGCGGCATCGGTTGCCACACCCTGGTCACCATGTCCGGCCGGAGCGACAGCGCCGTGGTCGGCCTCACCCAGATGGGCGGCGAGGGTAGCCAGTGGATCGGGCAGGCCCCGTTCACCGATGTGCCGCACCTGTTCCAGAACGTCGGCGACGGCACCTTCTTCCACTCCGGCCAGCTCGCGGTGCAGGCCTGCATCGCGGCCGGGGTCAACATCACCTACAAGCTGCTCTACAACGAGGTCGTCGCCATGACGGGCGCGCAGGACGTCGAGGGCGGACTGGTGGTCGCAGGACTCACCCACAAGCTGACGGCCGAGGGCGTCAAGCAGATCATCATCTGCGCCGACGAACCCAAGCGGCACAACAAGAAAGCCCTCGCGAAGGGCACGCTGCTGTGGCACCGGGACCGGCTCGATGAAGCGCAGAAGGTGCTGCGCGAGATCCCGGGCGTCACCGTCCTCATCTACGACCAGCACTGCGCTGCCGACGCGCGCCGCCAGCGCAAGCGCGGCACGCTGCCCACGCGCAACACCCGCGTGGTGATCAACGAAGCTGTCTGCGAAGGCTGCGGCGATTGCGGCACCAAGTCGAACTGCCTGTCCGTGCAGCCCGTCGACACCGAGTTCGGCCGCAAGACCCGCATCGACCAGACCTCGTGCAACACCGACTACACGTGCCTCGACGGCGATTGCCCGTCATTCGTCACGGTTGAGCTGACGCCGGACAAGAAGGGCCGCAAGACATCCCGGCGTAAGGTGGCGGACCCGCCCCGCGTGAGCGACCCGGGCCTCGCCACCCCCATCGGTACCCAAAACGTGCTGCTGGCCGGCATCGGCGGCACCGGGATCGTGACGGTGAACCAGGTCCTGGCCACCGCAGCATTGCGTGCGGGCTACGAGGTGGAGAGCCTCGACCAGATCGGCCTGAGCCAGAAGGCCGGACCGGTCGTGTCGCACCTGCGGTTCTCGACGGGCGCACTCGAACCGTCCAACCGGCTCACCTCGGGCAGCGCCGACTGCATCATCGCGATCGACCTGCTGACCGCGACCGACAACCGGAACCTGGCCTACGGCAGCGCTGAACGCACCATCGCCATCGCCTCGACCAGCCAGACCCCGACCGGCGACATGGTGTACGACAAGACCGTCGCGTACCCGGAAACCCAGTTGCTGTTGGACCGGCTGACGGCCAACACCCGGACGCTGACCCACTTCGATGCCCTCGCCGCAGCCGAGGCCCTGTTCGGCAACACCGCGGCGGCCAACTTCCTGGTCGTCGGCGCCGCCTTCCAGACCGGTGGACTGCGCCTGCCCGAGGCCAGCATCGAGGAAGCCATCGGCATCAATGGTGTCGCGGTCGCCGCCAACGTCGCCGCATTCCGCTGGGGCCGAGTGGCGGTCGCCGATCCGGCGGCGTTCGCCGCCGCGGTCGACGCGGCGCGGCCGAAGGCCGCCCCGACGGTCGCGAGCCCAGAATTGTTGGCAAGCACCACGTTCGACGGTGAGGTTCGCCGACTGGTCGAGCTGCGGGCCGGCGAGTTGGTGCGCTACCAGAATGCGAAAGTCGCGCGGCGCTACGTCGAAACGGTTCAGGCGATCTGGCAGTCAGAGCGCACCATCACCGATGACACGGCGTTCAGCGAGGCCGTCGCGCGTGGGCTGCACAAGTTCACCGCGTACAAGGACGAGTACGAAGTCGCGCGACTGTTGGTCGACCCCGCCTTCCTGACCGAGGTGCAGGCCCAGGTGCCCGGCGGTGAGAACCTCACCTACCGGCTGCATCCGCCCGCCCTGCGCGCGATGGGACGCACGAAGAAGGTCGGTTTCGGACCGAAATCGCATGTGGCACTGAAGCTTCTGGCCAAGGCCAAGGTGCTGCGCGGCACCAAGCTGGATCCGTTCGGCTACGCGCACGTCCGGAAAGTGGAGCGGCAGTTGCTGTCTCACTACACCGACATGGTGCTCCGCCTCGCCGCCGAGTTGACCGTCGACAACTACAACATGGCGGTCGCAGCGGCCGGGCTGCCGGACATCGTGCGCGGCTACGAGGACGTCAAGCTCGGCAACGTCGAGCTGTACCGGGCACGGCTGCGCGACCTCGGCATCACAGCCTGAGCACCCACCACCCCTAACTGTCCTGCCGCCGAACATGCGGCAGTACCACCCCATGCCGCCGAACATGCGGCACCAGAAAGGAAGTAGTAGTGACAGCTGTATCTACCCCCGCCGGTGTCTTCGGTCGCTCGCACAAGTTGAGCTCCCGTAGCCACGAGCAGGTGGTGTTCTGCGAGGACGCCGAGTCGGGCCTCAAGGCCATCATCGCCATCCACTCGACGGCGCTGGGCCCGGCACTCGGCGGGTGCCGCATGTACCCGTACGCCGACGAATTCGAGGCACTCGAGGACGTCCTGCGGCTGTCGTGGGGCATGTCCTACAAGGCCGCTGCGGCCGGCGTGAACCTGGGCGGCGGCAAGTCCGTCATCATCGGCGACCCGACCAGCGACAAGAGCGAAGCGCTGTTCGCGGCCTTTGCGCGCTACGTCAACACCCTGGGCGGACGGTACGTCACCGCAGGCGACGTCGGTACCAACACCGACGACCTCGACATCATGGGCAAGTACACCGAGCACGTCACCGGCCGCAGCACCGTGGCCGGTGGTTCCGGCGACAGCGCCCGCCTGACCGCGCTGGGCGTGTTCAACGCCATGCGCGCGGGGGCCGAATCCGTCTGGGGCGCACCGACGTTGGCGGGACGGACCGTCGGCGTCGAAGGCGTCGGCAAGGTCGGCAGCGAACTCATCGCCCTGCTGCTCGCCGATGGCGCCGAGGTGTACGCCACCGACGTGAACGACGCGGCCCTGCAGCGCCTCTCGACCGTCCACCCGTCGGTGCGCCTGCTCAACTCGGTTGCCGACGCCCCGGTCGATGTCTATGCGCCGTGTGCCCTCGGGGCTACTCTGACGCCTATGAGCGCTGAAACCATCGAGGCGAAGCTGATTTGCGGTGCCGCAAACAACCAGCTCGCGACCCCGGACGTCGAGCTGCTGCTCGACCGTCGCGGGATCACCTGGGTACCCGACTTCGTCGCCAACGCCGGCGGCCTCATCCAGGTCGCCGGTGAGTTGCACGGTGTGGATCGCGCGACTGTCGAGGCCGACGTGACCCGCATCTTCGACCGGTGCCGCGACATCATCGCCACCGCGCGCGAAGCCGGCATCAGCATCGGTGCCGCCGCCAACCTGTTCGCCGAACGCCGGCTCGACGGAGCCATCTGATGGCCGCCGGCGGCGGGTTGTTCCGCACCAAGTCAGTCGAGCAGTCGATCCGGGATACCGATGAACCGGACTCGAAGCTCCGGAAGGACCTGACGGCAAGGGATCTCACTGTTTTCGGCGTGGCAGTTGTCATCGGCGCCGGTATTTTCACCCTTACCGCTCAGACCGCGGGCAACATGGCGGGGCCGGCCGTATCGATCGCCTTCGTCATCGCTGCGATCACGTGCGGGCTCACCGCGCTGTGTTACGCGGAGTTCGCCTCGACTGTCCCCGTCGCCGGCAGCGCCTACACCTACGCCTACGCCACCTTCGGTGAACTGGTTGCGTGGATCATCGGCTGGGACCTGATTCTCGAGTTTGCGCTCGCGGTAGCTGTTGTCGCCAAAGGCTGGTCGCAATATCTCGGTGAAGTTCTCGGTGGCGCGGTGTCGCCCGTCGTGCACGTCGGGTCCATCAAGTTCGACTGGGGTGCGCTGGTGATCATCGCGATCGTCGGCGTGCTCCTGGCGACGGGAACCAAACTGTCGTCACGGGTTTCGGCTGTCGCGGTGGCGATCAAGCTCTCCGTGATCGTGCTGATCCTCGTCGTCGGTGCCACCTACTTCAAGGCCTCGAACCTCACCCCGTTCATCCCGGCGGCGCAGCCGTCGGCGAAGGCAGACGGTGTGCACCAGTCAATGCTGGCCTGGCTCACCGGAACTGGCGGTACCAGCTTCGGATGGCTCGGCCTGCTGACCGCGGCCAGCATCGCGTTCTTCGCCTTCATCGGATTCGACGTGGTCGCCACGGCCGCCGAAGAGACCCGCAACCCGCAGCGCGACGTCCCCCGCGGCATCTTCGGTGCACTGGCCATCGTCACCGTCTGCTACGTCGCCGTCTCGTTCGTCCTCACCGGCATGGTCTCGTACACGCAGCTGCAGGGGGAAAACGCCACCCTCGCAACGGCATTCGCGATCCATGGCGCCACCTGGACCAAGAACATCATCTCGATCGGCGCGCTCGCCGGGCTGTCGACCGTCGTCATGGTCATGTTCCTCGGCCAGACCCGGGTGCTGTTCGCGATGTCCCGCGACGGCCTGCTCCCCCGGAAGCTCGCGCACACCGGGAAGCACGGCACCCCCGTGCGGTTGACCGTCATCGTGGGCGTGGTCTGCGCGGTGCTCGCGGCATTCGTCGACTTCGGCACGCTGGCAGGCCTCGTCAACATCGGCACCCTTGTCGCGTTCATCCTGGTCGCCATCGGCGTCCCGATCCTGCGCAAGACCCGGCCCGATCTCAAGCGCGGCTTCCGCGTGCCCTTCGTGCCGGTGGTCCCGATCCTGGCCGCGCTGTCATGCCTGTGGCTGATGCTCAACCTGGAGGTCGAGACCTGGCTGCGGTTCCTGATCTGGATGGCAATCGGCGTGGTGCTCTACTTCGTCTACGGCAGAACCCATTCGATGATGGCGCAGCGGAAGACCGAGGCGCACAAGCACCTCAACGTCACGCAGATAGCGGCCTGACCCTCATTTGCAGGTGACTCGGACCTCGAATGGCTTGGTCACCATGGCAGGCGGTATCGCTGCCGTAACCCCGGTAGCGGTACCGCTGATGGTGTAGGTGTCGCCGTCCTTGGACGCGGTGGCCTCGCCGCCCGTCATGCCCTGCTGGTAGCCCAGAATGACGCCGTTGACGTTACCCAGGATCACCGAATGCACGGTCTTGGCGTCGGGCGTCAGCACCACCGCGACGCCGGAAACCTGCTGACCGATGGCGATGTTGAAGTTGCCGACGGCGTTGGTGCAGACCACATTGCCAGTGATGTTCCGGCGCACACCGTCGACGGTCACCTCGGCTTGACCGGGCGGCGGATTGCCGGTGGCGGGCTCAGTGGATGAGGCAGCTGTGCTGGACGACGGCGTCGTGCTCTTCTTGGTGCTGCTGGTCGAAGTACTGGTCGAGCTCGTCGTCTCCGACGACGGTTTCTCGCCCGAACAGCCGACCCCGGCGATCCCGATGACGATCGCGGTGCCCGCAGCACCGATTACCGCTGGTTTCCTCACCCCACCACATCTACGCCGATGAACCGGCCGCCGCATTTCTTTTCTGAGATGCGACGGCCGGCTCCTATCCAGCGGCTACGGCAACATCTCTACATCGGGATGAAATTGCCGAACCACCAGAAGCCCCATCGCTCGATGGCCGGGCTCCACACCACGGACGCGCCAGGTGCCCACCAGGGTGGGTTCGGCTGGACCGGCGCCCATGGTGGCGGGATCGCCGGAGGGACGTTCGGTTCAGCGGCGGCAACGCCGGTGCCCAGGGCATTCGGAGATACGGTCGCGATGCCACCGGCCACGCCGAATATGCCCGTGGCCAGGCTGCCGGCGACGGCAACTGCGACGGCTAGTCGTTTGATGGTCATTGCTTCGTCCTTGCCTTGACTGCGCCTCACGCGTCAAGGTCCGCGGCGAACGAGCTTGTTCCGACTCTCGAAAGAGCGAACCTTGCGCCGTAGGCAGGTCTTGGATACCCCACGGTGGCAGTCCTAAACGGACTGTGGTTCAAGGCGTCGGGTGACTGGGCAGAAAAACGTCGTTGAAGGTGACCGTGCGCAGCTTTCGGGTGCAGACGACATCGGCGAGACGATCGAAGACATGGGTCACCGGAGCATGGTTGAGATGGCCGAGGACGATGCTCTGGGGCCGGAAATGCGTATTCGCCATCTTCACGATGTAGTCCTCGGTGATGACGGTGGAGTCCGCGAGCGAACCCGTCCACATGGTCGTGAGGGTGTAGCCGAGGTCGGCGGCGACGGCCCGAACCGCGGCGTTGTGCCGGCCGTACGGTGGTCGCAGATACGGGCGGGCGTCGACGCCGAAGGTGTTGGACAGGAACGCATGATTGCGCTGGATCTGGTCCGCGATCTGCGCGGGTGACAACGTGGTGAGGTCTGGATGCGACCAGGTGTGGTTGCCCAGCTGGATCTGCCCTGACTCGACCAGCGGCCGGAGAAAGGATGCGTTGTCGGTCCAGGACCGATATGTGCCGTTGACGAAAAACGTCAGCCGGATGCCGGAGTCCTTGGCGAACTGGGTGTACAGCCGCACGACGTTGCTGTCGACGCCGTCGTCGACAGTCAGGGCGAGCAGATCACCCTGGCCAGGAAGGACGGTCAACACCCCGGTACCGGGCAGTGCGACGCGTGCGGCGGCCGGCGGTGGGGGTAGCAGCTCCGGTGTCCCCGGCCTCGCGGCCCCGGCCAGGTCCGGCGGCGGAGGCACCGATGCCACGGCATGGGGCGCCGTCAAGGAGGCGGCCAGCGTCGTTCGGGCCACCTCGATGGTCGCCACCACCGGCGGAACGGTGATCGCTGCCCCGAGGCCGACCAGGAAGGCTCTTCGGTTCAGCACGGACACGGCCCGCAAGGTATCAGTAGTTCCTGGCAATCAGTCGAGGCAGAACTCGTTTCCCTCGACGTCCTGCATGACGATGCACGACTGGTTGATGTCGTCAGCGGGCAGCAATCGCACGCGGACCGCGCCCAGCGCGACCAGCCGGGTGCACTCCGCCTCGAGCGCCGCGAGCCGCTCGTCGCCCACGAGCCCTGTCGCAACCCGCACGTCCAGGTGCACCCGGTTCTTCACCGCCTTGCCTTCAGGCACACGCTGGAAGAACAGGCGTGGACCGACCCCGTCAGGGTCGACGCAGGCGAACTTCGAACCCTGATGCTCAGGTGGCAGGGCGCGGTCGAAGTCGTCCCATGACGTGAATCCGGGTGGCGGTTCTGGTACGACGTACCCGAGCACGTCGCACCAGAACCGGGCGACGCGTTCGGGTACCGCGCAGTCGAAGGTGACTTGAAACTTCTTGACAGCAGCCATCATTCGCCTCAGCGGTCGAGGTTGCGCAGTCCGGCGACGGTGTCGGCCAACGTGATACGCGGATCACGGTAGGTGACACCCAGGTCGCGCTCGCTCGGCGTATCGTCCGACGCCGGCATCTGCGTGTAGTACTGCATACCGGCCTCCGTGAACGGTGTCTGGAACGGCAGGAACGGGCCCAGCCGGTCCAGTACCTGCCCCGCCAAGCGCAGCACGGTGTCGGGTACCGGAACCGACAGCATGGTCTTGTCGCCGACCTCGGTCAGCAACCGCGCCAGCTCGTCCACCGGGATCCGGTGACCGCCGGCCATGTAGCGACGCGGGCCCTTGCCGGGCTCCAACAGCGCCGAGTGCAGGTCGGCCAGATCGCGACCGTCGACGACGGTCCAGGCCGCGCTGCGCCCCGGAATCGCGCCGAGCGCAAGTGCCTGAGCCACGCCCTCACCGGCTTCGCCGAACTGGTTCCCGACCGGCGGCCCCATGACCATGCCGGGGTAGGTGATGTTCACGGGCGCGCCGGCGTCCTGCATGCCGCGGGCATAGATCTCGACCTGGGCCTTGGATCGCCCGTAGCCGTCCGTGCCGCCGAAGACCGGGAGGTCGGCTTCCAGCTTGTCGACGTCGGGGTTGAACAGCGCCGTGATGCTGGAGACATGGATGATCGGGTCGAGCCCGAGTTCTACGGCGCCGCCCAACACGTTGCGCGCACCGTCCATGTTGGTGCTCAGCATCTGTGCGGTCTGGTTCGGATCGGTCGCCACCAGAGCAGCGGCGTGCAGCACCGCGTCGCACCCGTCCAGCGCGCGCAGTACCGAGTCGCGGTCGGTGATGTCACCGACGACGTGGTCGGAGACATCGACGCCCAACTTGGCGACGCTGGTCTGCAACCGGGCGGGGTTACGCACCAGGAAGCGGACCGAATGTCCCTTGTCTGCAATGGCTTTCGCGCTCCACCCACCGACAAATCCGGTTCCGCCCGTGACCAGGACCCGCATGACGCCTCCCCCTCCGAAAATGAACTACAGCTCCCCTGACGCTAGTACGGCGTCACGGTAACCAGAAATACGGCGGGCGCCACTCAATTATCTGACGCAAGAGTTAATTTAGGGATACGCTGCGCGCCAAGCGCAATCGACACGAGGAGTTGGTGGCCGATGACAAGAGTCCTGACCACGGCGACGGCGGGATTGGCGACCCTGGCGATCATATTGTCGGGTTGCAGCGCCTCTCCGAAAACCGCACCCGCCACGTCGAATTCAGCATCGCCGTCGGGATCAGCCAATGTCACAACGTCTTCCAGACCGAACATCGCCGGCCCCAACAAGACGATCAACGACTACATCACCGAGAACAACATTGCCGAGACGCCGATCAAGCCCAACGATCCCGGCACTCCGGACTTCGATTTTCCATTCCCGCCGGGTTGGAGTAGTGCCGGCGACAAGACTCCGCCGTGGGCTTACGGCGCAATCGTTTACGACAAGCCGGCAGATCCGAGTGATCCGCCGACCATGATCGCCATCGCCTCGAAACTGACCGGCAACGTCGATCCGGCGATGATCCTCAAATACGCACCCAGCCAGCTGTTGAATCTGCCGGACTTCAAGCCGCTCGGCGAGCCGGAGAAGAGCTCACTGAGCGGCTTCGAGGCCATCCAGTCGGCAGGTACGTATACCCATGAGGGCAAGGCGAGGGTCGTCGCGCAGAAGACGGTGATCATTCCGGGCAAAGATGCCCTGTTCGTCCTGCAGCTCAACGCCGACGCCCTTCAGGGCCAGGAACAAGTCGTGATCGATGCCGCCGACGTGATCGAAGCCCAGACCAAGATCACCGCGTAGGGAGAAGCACAACCATGAACTTGCGGTTCCGGTCGTCCAACTTGCTGGCGGTCTCCATCTGCAGTGGGGTTCTGCTGCTATCAGCCCCATGGGGAAATCCACCGACCGCATCGACGGCGCCGTGCGCGGGCGGGACCATACTCGATCCGCGCACGGGGATCTGCTGGTCGCAGAACCAACCGAACAACAGCTACGGCGGTTCGGGCAACATTCCTTGTCTCCCAGGACGACTCGGTCTGTGCCTGGGCGCGCTGCAGAACACACCGGTGCCAGGCGCAGCACGGACGCCCGCGCCGCCCGGCGGTCCGGCGCCCCGTCCCGGCACCTGGCCGTAGTCACCGGCGACCGTGGTCGCTCAGGTAATCGAGAGAAGGTGACGCCATCTGCAGCAGAGTGACGTGGCTGGGCCCGGACGGCATGGTCATCACCGGCAGATCCATGGACTGGCCGTACTCGTTCAATTCACACCTCTACGCAATTCCGCGCGGGCTCACGCAGGACGGCGCCGGCGGCGTCAACTCGCTGGCCTGGACCGCGAGATATGGCGCGGTCCAGGTCGCGGGAACCACCAATCCGAGCGGGCCGATCGATGGGGTCTTCGACGGGATGAATGAGACCGGCCTGGTTGCCAATCTGCTGTATCTGGGTGAGGCGGACTTCGGGCCGGCGCCAACAGACAACCGCCCGCGGCTCTCGGTCACCGGATGGGTGCAGTACGTGCTCACCAGCTTCGCCACTGTGGATGAGGTAGTGGACGCCTTCACCAATCCGGCGATCTACATCGCGCCACTGAAATTCGGCCCCCACGGCGATGAGCCCTCGGTCGTGCACTTGTCCGTGTCAGACGCAACCGGCGATTCCGCCGTCATCGAGTACCTCGGCGGCAAGCCCGTCATCCACCACGGCCGCCAATACCAAGTCATGACGAACAGCCCGACCTACGATCAGCAACTCGCTCTGAACGCCGGATGGGAAGGCCGGGACCGCAACGTCAACCTGCCGGGGTCGATCCAGTCCGAGGATCGATTTGTCCGCGCCTCGTACTACCTGAGCCAACTGCCCCAGACAACAGACGAACGTCAAGCTGTCGCAGGGGTTCTGAGCGTGATCCGCAACGTGTCGGTTCCGTGGGGCACCGCCGACCCGGCCCACCCCAATCTATCGCCGACGTATTGGCGGTCCGTCGCTGATTCAACGAACAAGATCTACTACTTCGAATCCGCTCTGAGCCCAAACATCGTGTGGCTCAACCTGAACCAGCTGAACTTCGACGCGCATTCCGGCGTCAGGTCTGTTGCCGTGGAACACAATTACTCCATCATCGGCAATGTCGATGCTGACCTGACCAGCACTGCGCCAATCGCATTCCTCGCGCCCAACTGACCGTCATTGACGTCATGCGGCCGGGTTGATCCGCGCGATGTGGACGTCGCGGGTGAAGATGCGCAGCCCCTGCGGTGTCGGCGGTGCGGTGGAGGTGTACACCGCGCCTGATGGGGTGGTCAGTGCGATGGTGTGCCGGCCGTACCGGTCATAGGTCGCCGCGGCCTGCCAGCCGGGTTCTTCTTTGACGTAATTGCAGTGCTCACACAACCCGTCCCCGTTGTGGGCGCTGGTCGGTCCGTGGTGGGCGTGCGGCCTGACGTGGTCGGTATGCCGAATCCGGGCATTGCAGTACGGGGTCCGGCACAGCTGATCGCGCAACCCGATGAACGTCGCCAGCGCTTTCGGAAACGCCCGCGCCGTCGACTCCATCGCCACCAACTTGTTCGTGCCCGGCTGGGCATACAACCGGCGCAACGCCGCCACGCCCTCGGCGGCCGCGGCCAGCACCCAGTCCCGCGCCAACGCCGCCGGAATCGGCCCATACCCGTCCAGGTGCGCGGGCTGCTCACCTCCGGTCAGCAGCGTCTCATCCGAGAGCACCAGATTCGCGGTCACCGGCACCGGCGCCACCGGGTCACAGCCGGTGACCCGCTCGACCACCACATCGGCCATGACCTGGCCACGGCTGCGCCCCGACCCCGCCGCAACGGCTGCCGCGGCCTCGCGCGAGAGCGCCTGGCGCATCAGCTGGCCCTGCGCGGCCGGCACCCGCACCGTCATCGCCATCATGCCGTCCCGGGCCACCCGGAACCGCACATGCCGCGACGCCTGAGCCCGCGCCATCTTCTCCAGCACGCTCTGCTGATCCACCTCGTAGGCGATCCGCGCGGCCTCGGCGGTGATCTCGGCGTGGCCCAACCCCACCAACCCGGCCGGATCCCCACACAACTCGACATCGAGCAGCTGGCGATCCCACCCCGACAGGCACGCCGCTTCCCTGGTGATCAGCTCGGCCCGATGCTCCGAGAGCACCCCCGACTCCAACGCCGCCAGCGTGCACGGCATATCCGCGGTCAGCATCCGGGCCATCGCCGCGAGCCGCTCCCCCCGGTGCGGCGACTCATGCCGCGCCAACCCGATCTCCGAACCCAACGCCGCCCGGGACACCCGCGGCCCACCCGCCCGCGCCGCCGCGACCCGGCGGGCCTCCAACGCCGCCGCAATCCGGGCCTGCTCCGCCGCCGCGGCCGACTTCACCCGCTCGAGCTCGGTCATGCGACCCCACAACGCCGCGTCATCAGCGTCGGGGTCCACCACCAGACTTTCGCTCATACGTTCGATTATGCCACGGGGGTGTGACACGCGCCACCACTCGTCCGCTCCGATCCGTGGCTACCCCTGCACCGTAGGCCGAATGGTGATGTCGCCGATCTCGACGTCTGCCGGCTGCTCGATGGCGAAGGCGACAGCTCGAGCCACCGCCTCGGGCGCGATACCGAAGTCGTCCATGCTGCGCCGGATCTGTTCACGGAGTGCCGGATCATCGATCGACGTATCGAGTTCGGTGCGGACAAATCCGGGCGAGATCGACGTCGTCCGGACGGCGCCGTCCGTCGACTCCTGCCGGAGCCCTTCCATGAGAGTCCGCACTGCGTTCTTGGTCGCCGCGTAAACCGCCTGTCCTGGAACGATTTTCAGACCTGCAGTTGAGACGGTCGTGACGAAATGCCCTGTGCCCTGCCGCTGAAACACGGGCAGCGCCGCCGCGATGCCATGCAGAACGCCGCGCAGATTCACGTCGATCATCGCCGACCATCCGTCGGTGTCGAGCTCGGATACCGGCCCGATCTTCCCGATGCCCGCGTTGTTCACCAGCACATCGAGCCGCCCGAACTCGTCCACGGCACAGGCCACAAGCCGCTGGAGGTCGGCACTGCGCGTCACGTCCGTCACGCACGCGACCGCCCGACCACCCCTGTCCCCGATCTCCCGAACCAGTTCGTTCAGTCGTTCACTGCGACGGGCACCGAGCACCAGCGCAGCGCCGCGGTCGGCGAGCAAACGTGCAGTAGCCTCGCCGATACCGCTGCTGGCTCCGGTGATGGCAATGACTTTGCCTGTGATGCCGGACATCTCGCAGCTCCTTCACATTGGCAGGACCGTCGACGGCCGGGTCCGCGGGACCGCGGCGCCCGAGACGTAGGCTCCCACTGTGCACGTCGACGTGATGACCGTTCCGCAGCCTTTGGCTCAAATGAGCGCACTTGCCCAGCGCACCCAGGCGGCCGGTTTCTCGGGTCTTCTGCTGACCGAGACCGGCAGGACGGCGTATCTCAGTGCCGCGGTCGCATCTCAGGCCGCGCCGGGACTTGAACTGTCCACCGGTGTCGCCGTGGCGTTTCCGCGTAGTCCGTTCGTCACGGCAGCGTCGGCATGGGAGCTGCAGGAAGCCACCGGCGGCAAGTTCCGGCTCGGCATCGGTACCCAGGTCCGGACGCACGTCGTGCGGCGCTACGGCATGCCCTTCGAGCAGCCGGGCCCACGGCTGCGTGACTACGTGCGCGCCGTGAAAGCGTGTTTCGCCGCCTTCCGGACGGGCAAGCTCGACCACCACGGCGATTTCTACGATCTGGACTTCATCACCCCGCAATGGAGCCCCGGGCCCATCGATGCACCCGATCCCAAAGTGGATATCGCCGCGGTGAATCCGTGGATGCTGCGCATGGCCGGCGAAGTCGCCGACGGCGTGCATGTCCACCCGCTCGGCGAACCGGGTTACGTTGCCCGCCACGTGCTTCCGAACATCGCAGCCGGCGCGGAGAAAGCGGGCCGCTCCCCCGCCGACATCGACACGATCATCCCAGCCATGACGATCGTCGGCGACACCGACGAAGAATGCCACAACGAACGCGAATTCGTGCGGGCCAGCATGAGCTTCTACGGCAGCACACCGAACTATGCGTTCATCTGGGACGAGGCCGGTTTCGAGGGCACCACCGCGCGCCTCCGGGAGAAGCAGAAGGCCGGCGACATGGCCGGCATGATGGCGCAGATCACCGACGAACATATTGCGGCCTTCGCCACCGAATCCACGTGGGATGCCCTGGCGGACAAGCTGATCGCCAAATACGAAGGTGTCGCCACACGCGTCGTGCTGTACAACGCGCTCGGTGGCACGGATCGATTCGAGCGTTACGGCGCGATCGCCCGGACGCTGTCAGCGCGCTGACGTCACGAGGACTTCTTGACGACGCGCCGGACTCGTAGGTGTACTCACTCGCGCACTGAGGGCAGGGCGGCGTCGCGGTTGTCTCCGTCATCCGATGATTGTCGCTGGTGCCGATCCGGCTACGGGCCGTGGCCCGCACTGAGGTCCTTCACATCGGAGAAGAGCACCGGCCGCTGATCGGCATCGGAGGTGCCTCCTGCCACCGGCACCAACAAATGGCCGACGTGGTCGCCCATGTCGAATCTCGCGATGATCTCGCCGACGAACCATGCCAGCGCGGAATCGAGTATCGGAATGCCTTCCGGCCCGACGTGCCAGTCGCACCGCTCGAATTTGTCGACGACATCACCCGTCTCACCGCCGAACAGTTCGGCCAGCTTCAACTGCTCGCGCGGCAGCAGGTGCACCGCGAGGTGCGTTGCCGTCCGTGCGATCGACGTCGTGTGATTCTCCGTCGACAGCCCGACGAGGAATCTCGGTGGATCGATGCTGGCTTGCGTGGCGAAACCGACGAGGCATCCGCCGGACTCACCGTCTGCCTGCACAGTGACGACGAACATCGGGTAGTCGAGCAGTCCGACGAAATCGTCAAAGGCGCTGTTTGCGTTCATCACCGAAACCTCGTGCTCACGGCCTCCCGGTGCACGTCGGGTTTTCGAACCGCGAAGTCGGGGTAGCCACAGCTCATTCTTGAACCGGAAGGACCGATGACGCTACCCCGCCTGCAGCCCGACCAACGCGACGTCGCGGAGGCCCGAGACATCGTGGGCGCCGTGGCATCGGCGTTCTCACATCACGTCGTGGGCCAGGAGCACCTGCGTGAAACGATGCTCCTTGCGCTGCTCGGTGGTGGTCACCTGCTGATCGAGAGCGTGCCCGGTCTTGCCAAGACCACCGCGGCGCGTGTCCTGGCCGCGTCGGTAGGTGGCAGCTTCCGCCGCATCCAGTGCACGCCGGATCTGTTGCCCAGCGACATCATCGGCACACAGATCTTCGAGGCCGACACCAACTCGTTCACCACCCAACTGGGCCCGGTGCATGCCAACATCGTGTTGCTCGATGAGGTCAACCGCTCGAGCGCCAAGACGCAGAGCGCCATGCTCGAGGCGATGGAGGAACGTCAGACCACCATCGCCGGCGTCGAATACCCACTACCCGAGCCATTTCTCGTCATCGCCACCCAGAACCCCGTCGACCAGGAAGGCACCTATCCCCTGTCGGAGGCCCAGACCGACCGCTTCATGCTCAAAGAGCTCGTGCACTACCCGTCGATCACCGACGAGATCGAGATCATCGACCGCATGGACGCCGGACGGTACGACCGAGCCCGTCATCCGGCCCCGGTGGTATCACTCGACGACGTCCGCCGCGTGCAGGAGATCGTCCGCTCGGTCTATCTGGATCGCGCTCTCGTCGCGTACGCCAGCCGCCTGGTCGACGTCACGCGCAGCCCCGCCCAACACCTACCGTCGCACCTCGCCCGACTCGTCGAATACGGCGCGAGCCCCCGCGCAACCATCGCCTTCTGCCGGTCCGCACGGGCACTCGCCGTCATCCACGACCGTGGACACGTTGTGCCCGAGGATATTTCGATGCTCGCACACCGTGTGCTGCGGCATCGGCTGATTCTCGGCTTCGAGGCCGCGAGCGCTCGGATCACGCCTGACGCAGTGGTCGACGCGGTACTGCAGACGGTCCCGGTGCCGTGAGGCCGACATGGGGAAACACCTCGACGCCGCGAAAATTCACATCGGCCGCGACCCCGGCAGTCTGCTGGAAGGCGGCCGCTACGCGCTGATCCACACCCGGAGCCTGGAGTTCGACGAACTCCGGCCCTACGTTCCGGGCGACGACGTCCGGGACATCGATTGGAAGGCGAGTTCGCGCTCCGGCCACACCCTGATCAAGCAGTTCGTGTCCGAGAAGCACCACAAGATCGTGGTGGTCGCCGACGCCGGCCGAAATGCGTCGGCGCTGGCGCCATCGGGAGAACTCAAGAAGGACATCATCATGCACGTCATCGGCGCGGTCGGGCTCATGACGTTGCGCCGATCCGACGAGATCGGCCTAGTCACAGGAGACCGCCGGGGCTGTATCGACACCCGGCTGCGCCGCGGCGAGACGCAAATCGAGCGCATGCTGCACCACTACGTGCAGCTGGCCGGCGACTCACCGGCGCGCAGTGACCTGCTGGTCCAACTCCGTTGGCTTGCCACGCATTACCGCCACCGGCTGCTGGTGTTCATCGTGTCCGACGAGCCCGAGATCAGTGACGCGTTGCGAGACGTGCTGCGCTCACTGACCGCCCGGCACGATGTGCTGTGGGCGTTGGTGACCGACATGCCGCCGGTCGGCTCCGGCACCGGCCGCAGCTACGACACCGCCGACGGGCAGTTCCTCTTACCGCCGTCCGCACTCGACCGCACCGTCGCCGAGGCGTACCGGCGATCGGAAGACGGACGGCGCCAGAGTCTTTCGGAGTTCCTCACCGTGTCCGGCGTACCACACGCGCGAATCGGCTCGAGCGCCCACATCAAATCTGCGTTGACGGCGATGACGGGGGTCTACGCACGTGCCAGATGACGATCTGCTGCGCTACTTGATCGGACCCGAACCCTATTCGGGGTGGTGGCCGTGGGCCTCGGCCGCGCTGATCCTCTGTGTAATCGGCTGGTACGCCTGGCTGTTCCTCGCGACGTCGGCATCTCGCCGGATCCGTGACGTCCGGTTGGTCCGCGTCGTACGGGACGAGCTGATCAAACTGCGTGCGGTCCGGGATATTCGCGGCATCGCCCGGCGCCATCGGGCAGGCGAACTCACGGCGCCGGCGGCCGGGGCGGCGCTGAGCCGGGAAGTTTGCCGGTTCCTGCATGCGGCTACGGGGCTCCGGGTGCAGTACATGCACGTCGGTGCCATCGCGGCCGGCCCAGCGCGCGCCGCCGCACCGCTGCTGTCCGAACTCGTTGACGTGCAATTCAATCCACGCTCGGCCGTCGATGTCGGCGATGCCTGCGCGACGGCCGAAGGGCTGGTCATGCGATGGAGCTGACATGGCCGATTTCCGCGATCATCGGGTGCGTCGCATTGGCGGCGTGCGTGGCGTTCGCCGTGCTCTGGCCACACCGCCACCGCCCCGGTGACGTGAGACCGCTCGCCAACACCGGCCGCCTGACGCGGCTGCCCGAATATCGCCGGGCACAACGCCGGAACACGATCTCGGTGTGGTCCGCCGTCGCGCTGCTCGTGGCGAGCTTCGGCGCCGCCGTCGTGGCGACAGCACGACCGGCCGGGCTGCCGACGCTGGACCGCCGGTCCGAAGCCGCTGCGCCGCAAGACATCATGGTCTGTGTGGGCGCCCCCGTCTCCGATGCCCCCGTGACCGCGACACTGCAGTACTTCGCCGATGCCGCCCGCGCGTTCGGCACTGAGCGGATCGGGCTGACGTCTGCCAATCGCCGTGTCGTCCCGCTGACTCGGGACTACCAGTACGTTGCCGCAGAGTTCACCGCGTATGGACGTCAGATCAAGCGCAGCGTCGCCAGGCCGTTTGTCGCGCCCGTGCGTTACGCCGGCTACACCGCGAACATCGGCGACCTGCTCGCACTGTGCATGACCGGCTTCCCGCCGGTCGCCAAGGCTTCGGCAACGCGCCGGTCACTCATCTATGTCGGGCCGGACGCTTCGACCGGCGAGGCGGGCAGGCTGTTCGACGGCACCGCGCCTCGGGACCTGGCTGCTACCAGCAAGATTCAGGTCAATGCGCTCATCGTCGGCGACGACGCGGGCACGGTTTCCGGGCTCGTGCACGACACCGGCGGCAGGTCACACCCCGCTACCGATATCGGCGCGTCCCTGCGCGACATCACGCGCCATCCGCCTCCGGCGGATCGAATCAGCGTTGCCGCCACACCGGTCGAGACCCCGGATGTCGCACTGCTGGTGGCCCTGCTCACAGCGGCCGGCGCCGCCTGGTGGCGACGTCGGAGCACCGCGAACGCCACGTGGCGGGCGTGGCGCTGGGCCGGATTCGGCGTGGCCGCGCTGCTGTTGATCGCTGCTGCCACGCGCCCCACGGTCGGCGCGACGGTACCGCCACCCCAGATCGCAGACGCGCTCGAGCCGAATGTCTTCCTGGTCGTCGACCGGTCGACGAACATGGCGGCACCGGGTCCCGACGGCCGCGCACGCGCGGCGGAGGCGAGTGCGGACATCGCGCGACTGATCGACCGCTATCCGACGGCCCGGTTCGCCGTCGTCGGATTCGCGTCCGGCCCGGCACTGGAATGGCCGCTGTCGGCCGATGTGTGGAGTCTGAAGCCGGTCGTGACGACTCCCGTCACCTATCCGGCACCGGAGCTGTCGCATACCGACGCCGGCGCAGCGAATACGGTGCTGCGCTATCAGCTGCTCAGCGCAGTCCAGCAATATCCGAACGCCAAGAACCTCGTCTATTACCTCGGCTCCGGAACGCCGGAATCCGATACTCCGCCAAGGGAATTCGATCTACCGGAAGGCGTGGTCGCCGGCGGGGCGGTGATCGGGTACGGCGACGACGCGGCCCCCACGTTGCGAGCCGTGGCCCGGCAGATCGGGGTGCCGTATGTGCAACGGACCGAGGCGGGGCTGCCGGACACGGCGCTCATGGACGTCGCTCGCCCCGCCCCGCAGCCCGCCGGCGCGGCTCACAGCGGGACGGAACTCTATTGGGTGCTCTCAGGCCTCGCCGCCGTGCTGCTTCTCGTCGAGCTGTTCCTGACGTTGCGGGAAGCCGCCCGCACCCGACTGGACCGGGTACGGCTATGACAACCGACCGAGCACGTTTGCGTCGCCGACTACTCCTGGTCTCGGCACCCGTCGTCGCGGCGGTGCTGATCCTCGCCGCGAAGCTGGCATCCGTCGCTGTCGTCGGCGACTCGGCGGTCACCGACTACGCGAACCGCGATACCGCCGCGCTGTCCGACGACGTCGCAATCCTGCGTCAGTTCAACGTGATCGAACCGAACCGGACGTCGTACGCCGGCGGAAGCCTCGCGGTACTGCAGCACCGGCTCCGCGACGCGGACAGTGAATTCGGCCGCGCCCTGGCTCGCACGCCCGCCGACCGGTCGTGCCCTGTCCGGGTCAACCTCGAGCTGATTCGCGAAACCCTCGGCGATCAAGCTGCCGCAGCGGGCGACCGCGACGCGGCCGTCCGGCAGTACACCGCCGCCAGGGATGTGGTCACGCACGCGCCCGCCGACTGTTTCGCGGGCAACGCAGACGCCGACACACAGCGGCGCCGGATCCGCGCAGAGGCCCTGCCCCGGCTGGACGCCAAGCTCGCCGAGGCCGGCCCGCCGCCGACCGCGCCGCCCCCACCCCCTCCGGCGGCACCGCCACAGGCGCCGCCGCCCGCGGCCGGGGATGCCACGTCGCCCCTCCCGCCACCCCTGCCCCCGCCGGATGGCGCCGACCCGATGCAAGGGCTGCAACAGATTTTGCGCGACGCCGCGCAGTGAGGGTGTACCGGCCGACCGCCACGGGTATGCACCGTCGATGAGTGACACTGCTCTGTTGATCATCGACATGTTCAACGACTACCGGCACGAGGACGGCGACGCACTCGCAGCGAATGTCGCCGAGATCCTCGATCCGTTGCACCGGCTGCTGACGTCGGCCCGAGCACACGA
This sequence comes from Mycobacterium sp. ST-F2, assembly GCF_001905655.1. Classification (GTDB taxonomy): domain Bacteria; phylum Actinomycetota; class Actinomycetes; order Mycobacteriales; family Mycobacteriaceae; genus Mycobacterium. Next base: position 76,134 of record NZ_JMHT01000031.1, on the reverse strand, counting down.
AGGCGTGGATGTCCTGTACGTCAACGACAATCACGAAGACTTCAGCGTCGGCGGCGAAGGCATCGTCGACGCCGCATTGTCCGGGCGCCACCCCGAGCTCGTCAAGCCACTGGTGCCGGCGGACGGCAGCACCTTCCTGACCAAAGTACGGCACAGCGTCTTCTATGCCACCGCGCTCGACTACCTGCTGCGGCAGCGTGGCGTGACCACGCTGATCCTGACGGGGCAGGTCACCGAACAGTGCATTCTCTACAGCGCCCTTGATGGGTACCTGCGGCACTACGACGTCATAGTCCCGCCGGACGCGGTCGCGCACATCGACCCTGAACTCGGCGACGCGGCCCTGAAGATGATGCAGCGCAACATGAACGCCGAGATCATCGAGTCGGCCCGGTGCCTGCCTGGGTTGCCGAGTTGAAGGCGGCGAGTCAGGGCACCGCCAGCTTGCGGTACGTCGCGGTCAGCCAGTGCGGCCCGTTGCAGAAATCGTGGTCGATCCACCACGCGAGCAGGCCCAGCGTCGCCGACGTGTGGAACTCGGCGGCGACGTCGGCGGGTACGGCCGGGGTCGCGGAGGCGAACTGTGGTCGCAGATGCTTGCGCAGGACGTCCCCGATCAGATGGCGCAGATGACGTTGCACCACATCGCCGCCGTGCCGGCCACACAGTGCACGGTAGATCTGTTGATGCCGAGCCGCATGCTCGAAAAGCAGTGTCGCAGGCAGGGTTACGTCGACGGCCTGGGACACCGGAATGGCCGCCAGGGCTTCCTCGAGCTGATCGCGCATGTCATCGAAACTCGCTGTCAGGAGTGCTTCCTTGTCGCGGAAGTGGACGTAGAACGTCGACCGGCCGACATCGGCGCGGTCGAGGATGTCCTGGATGGTGATCTTGTCGTAGCCCTTTTCGATGACCAATTCCAGGAAGGCGGAGTGCAGCAGCTTGCGGGTGCGCCGGACCCGTCGATCCGAATTCCGAACGGATTTCGGAGCTTGTTCGGTTCTGGACATCTCGCCCCCATTGGTTGTTGACGGAATTTCGGCACTCTTCCTTCAATTGAACATGCTGTTCGGAAACTAACCAAGTGTTCGACAGAGTCAATCAGTTGGGAGTGAGCCATGAGTTATGCATGGGCGATCGTGGTGGCCGGAGTGGTCGGCACCATCGCAACGATCTGTGTGATGTTGTTCCGCGGTGCCACCACCGCCGCCATCGCGGCTGTGTTCGGAACCGTATGGACCACTTGGGTTTTCGCGAGCGCGAGCCTCGCGAGCGCCGACGTGTTCCGATTCGCGCCGGCGAAAGTCGAACCGTGGCTGGCCTTGGCGATGATCGTGCCACTGGTCGCGGTATTGCTGGCGACCCGGATACCTGCTGCATCCCGAATCCTCGATCAACCGGACACCCAGTGGTGGCTGACCGTCGCGCAGATCTTCCGGGTGGAGGGTGCCGCCTTCCTGGTGGTCATGGCACTGGGAGACCTGCCGGCCGGATTCGCACTGCCCGCCGGATTGGGCGATATCGCAACCGGTTTCGGTGCCATCTTCGTCGCCCGCGGCCTTCGGCGAGGCAATGTCAACCGCCGGTTGGTCTGGTTCAACGTCCTGGGCCTGCTCGACCTGGTGGTCGCGACCGCGCTCGGCGTCACCGCGGCACCCGGACTCGCCCACGTGCTGCAGTTGTCGCCATCGACCGCGCAGATCGCACTGCTGCCGCTCGTCCTGATTCCGACCACCCTGGTACCCCTTGCCGCGGCGCTGCACATCGTGTCGTTGCGCAGGCTTGCCGCATCCGCACCCACGAAATCCCAGTCGATCCTGATTGGAGCCTGACGTGACCACGACCATCCCGCACCAGGTCAATCGCTTCGTGATCGACACCGATGACACGTTCGACGGTCTGCGACGCAGATTCGAAACCCTGGTACCCACAATCGATTTCGCTGAGCTGACGGACGTCATCGAATCCGGCGACCTGGCTGCCGTACAGCGCTACACCGCGGCGCACGCACCGCACTCGTTCGTCAACTTCTGGGTGTTCGATCCGACGCCGATGATGGCTCTGGCCGGCAATCCGAATCGTGCGGTCACCTACATGGTCGGCAACAACGTCATCGCCGAAACCATGTTCCGTCACGACCCCGGCGTGATGCTGTACGCGCCGCTGCGGACGGCGATCTACGAAGATGGTCACGGCGGCGTCCATCTGAGCATCGATCAGCCGTCGAGCAGGTTCGCCAGCTTCGGTGATCCGCAGATCGCGGCAGTGGGACGGCAGCTCGATCACAAGCTCGCGGACCTGCTGAGGCTGCTGGGTGCGACAGTTCCTCCCGAGCTCCTGTGACCGCGTGTACCGACCGTGACACCGGGTATGCGCTGTGTGTGAATACGACACCACCGATAACTCCCATGGATACCGTGGCCGAAGTCGCCGCTCGTCTGCGCGTGGATTCCATTCGTTCCAGTACCAGCGCGGGATCCGGTCATCCCACGTCGAGCATGTCGGCCGCGGACCTCGTCGCCGTCCTGATCGCCCGCCATCTGCGCTACGAGTGGCGCGATCCGGCCGCCGTGACCAACGACCATCTCATCTTCTCGAAGGGGCACGCGTCGCCGCTGCTGTATTCGGCCTTCGCAGCCGTCGGTGCGATCACCGACGAAGAGTTGATCGACGGCTACCGCCGGTTCGGGCAGCGCCTGCAGGGCCATCCCACACCGGTGTTGCCGTGGGTGGACGTTGCGACGGGCTCGCTCGGCCAGGGGCTGCCGGACGGCGTCGGGCTCGCTCTGGCCGGGAAATACCTCGATGGCCTCTCCTACCGGATCTGGGTGCTGTGTGGTGACAGCGAGATGGCCGAAGGCTCCATGTGGGAAGCACTCGACAAGGCGTCCTACTACAAACTGGACAACCTGGTCGCCCTCATCGATGTGAACAGGCTGGGACAGCGCGGCCCCACGGACCTGGGCTGGAATGTCGCTGCCTACGAGCGGCGCTGTCAGGCTTTCGGCGCCCGGACACTCGTCATCGACGGCCACGACCTCACTGCGATCGATGACGCGATGGCCAGCGTGGCCGCTCCCGACGCCGTGGACCGACCGACGGTCATCATCGCCAAAACCATCAAGGGCAAGGGTTTTTCGGAGGTGGAGGACAGCCCGGACTGGCACGGCAAACCGTTCCCGGACGACATGGCACAACGGGCCATCGCCGAACTCGGCGGGCAGCGCCGGGTGATAGTGCGTGGCCCCACCCCGCCGACGCCTCAGCCGGGCGACGGCTGGGGATCGATCGATCCGATACCCACGCCGACCTATCCACTCGGCGACGCCGTCGCCACGCGCAAGGCATATGGCGATGCGCTGGTATCTGTCGGCAGTCGCAATCGTCACGTGGTCGCCCTCGACGGTGAGGTCGGAAATTCCACCCACGCAGGCGAATTCGCGCGGGCATTCCCCGACCGCTACTTCGAGATGTTCATCGCCGAACAGCAGATGGTGGCCGCGGCCACCGGCCTGAGCGTCCGCGGATACATCCCGTTCGCCTCCACGTTCGCCGCGTTCCTCACGCGCGCCTACGACTTCATCCGGATGGGCGCGATCTCGGACGCGAACGTGAAACTTGTTGGTTCCCATGCCGGTGTCGAAATCGGCGCGGACGGCCCGTCACAGATGGCACTCGAGGATCTGGCGATAATGCGCGCCGTCCACGATGCCGTCGTGCTGTATCCGAGTGATGCCACGAGCACCGCCGCCTTGGTGCAGTCGATGGCCGAGACCCCTGGAATCTGTTACCTGCGCACCACGCGCGGCGCCTACCCGGTGCTGTACGACGCCACCGAGGAGTTTCCGGTGGGCGGAGCCAAGCTCTTGCGCGTATCCGATAGCGACGACGTCACGCTGATCGGCGCCGGCGTGACGGTCCACGAATGCCTCAGCGCCGCAAACCAACTCGCCGGCGAAGGCATCACCGCGCGGGTCATCGACTGCTACTCGATCAAACCGATGGACGCAGCCACCGTGGCGGCAGCGGTCGGCGCCACGGGTGGGCGCGTCGTCATCGCCGAGGACCACCACCCCGAGGGCGGTCTCGGATCGGCGGTTCTCGATGCGCTCGTCGCGCACGATGTTGCCGAGATTCGCCTCGCGCATCTGGCAGTCCGCGGGATGCCCGGGTCGGGTACGGCACGCGAGCTGCTTGCGTGGGCGGGCATCGACGCGGACCACATCCGGGAAGCCGCGACGATGTTGATCGCCAAGAGCGTGGTCGACAGCACGCTGCGCTGAAGTTCGGGCTTGCGACAATGGGACACATGGTCGAGCAGAGCCTGTGGATGCAGAAAGTCGAAGCCGATCCCGGCCACTCGCAGTGGTACATCGATCGCTTCCGGGCGCTGGCCCAGGCCGGTGAGGACCTGGTCGGCGAAGCGCGCCTGATCGACGCGATGGCCTCCCGTGGTGCCCGGATCCTCGATGCCGGTTGCGGCCCCGGCCGGGTCGGTGGCTACCTGGCCGCGGCCGGGCACGACGTGGTCGGAGTGGATGTCGACCCCGCCCTCATCGCCGCCGCCGAACAGGATCACCCGGGACCCCGCTGGCTGGTGGGCGACCTTGCCGAGCTCGACCTGCCGGCGCGCGGCATCCCCGAGCCGTTCGACCTCATCGTGTCAGCCGGCAACGTGATGACCTTCGTCGCCCCGAGTACCCGCGTGCAGGTGCTGTCCCGGCTTCGCGCCCACCTGGCCGACGACGGCCGCGTGGTCATCGGTTTCGGTGCGGGCCGCGACTATCCATTCAACGAGTTCTTCCAGGACGCCAGCCAGGCCGGCCTCACTCCGGATCTGCTGCTGTCCACCTGGGATCTGCGGGTGTTCAGCGACAAATCCGACTTCTTGGTCGCAGTCCTCATCCCGATCCCGCCCGGGTAGCGTGGCACCGGTGAACTTCTCCCGCGTGTCTTCCTCCGTTGCACTGACAGCCTGCGCCGCATCACTCGCCGTCGCCCTCACCGCCTGCGGCTCTGATGCCAAACCGGCTGCCACCACGACGCAGGCGCCGCTGGTCACCACGACGCCGACGCCCGTCACCGCCCTGGACAACTCGTCGACCGCGGCCGCCCGGTCGTGCCCGATGGCAGAGGGACAGGGTGGCGCGCCCGAGTGGACGCTGAACGGCACCACCGGCAGCGTCGCCGTCACCGGATCCACCGACACCACCGCCCCCGTCGTCTCGGTCAAGGGGCCGTTCAGCGTCAACCAGACCCAGGTGCAGACCCTCAAGGCCGGTACCGGTCCCGTCGTCCCCGAAACCGCGACGGTCTCCGTCTGCTACGCGGGCTTCAACGGCCGCGACGGCTCGAAGTTCGACAGCGCCTACGATCGCGGCGCCCCGGCGACCTTCTCGCTCATGCGCGTCGTGCCCGGCTTCCAGAAGGCCATCGCCGGCCAGAAGGTCGGCTCCACCGTCGCAGTCGCGATGACCTCCGCGGACGGATACCCCGACGGCCAGCCCAGCGCCGGCATCGAAAAGGGCGACTCGCTGGTCTTCGCGATCAAGATCCTCGACGTGTCGAACTGATCTTCACGCTGCGGCTTCGCGGCGAACCTGTTATCAAGAACATCGTTCATCGTTACCGCGAAACACCGTCGAGCAAAGGCGGCCCGGCCTCCATTGACGCAACAATAGGAATGTTGATCAGGAGGTCGCCGCTGCCGCGACGGGAGGACATATGCGCAGCTCAGTCGCCACGGTCACCGTTGTCGTGGTTGGTGCTCTGACCGCCGGATGTGGCAGTACCCCAGGTACGGCCGTACCGGTCAGCACCCCACCGATGGTGGCCCGGCCACTGGTCGAACGCGAACTCGACGGGCTGCTGCTCAACCCCGACCAGGTGAATGCGGTCATGGGTTCGTCGGCGATGACCGTCCTCAACGCGCAGACGACCATGTCGGACAACAGCAGCACGATGGCGCCGCCGGAATGCCTCGTCATCGATGGTGCGGCCGAGGCGGCCGTGTACGCGGGCAGCGGCTTCTGGGCCGAGCGCGAGCAGAGCATGAACGACGGAGACAAGTTCACGCACTACCTGAAGCAGGCCGTGGTGCTGTTCCCCACGCAGGACAAGGCACAGGAGTTCTTCAGCGCGTCGGCGCAGCAGTGGCCGGCGTGCACGCAGTACGAGCACACCCAAAGTCAGACGCAATGGTCCGTCGGACCGATCACCAATGCGCACGACACTCTCAGCGCACTCTACACACAACAAGAAGCGGCCGCACCCGGATGGGCGTGCGGCCGCGCCTTGGCTCACAAGAACAACGTCATCATCGACATCAACACCTGCAGTGCCAATCCGGCGGACACGGCGGTACAGATCGCCAACCAGATCGGCACCAACGTCGCAGCGCGATGGTGACGGCAGCGGTCAACCGCCGTTGGTGACCGGGTTCGACGTCAGCGGGATGAAGCCGTCGTTGATCCAGACACCCCACCGGCCACCCCAGGCTGAGGTCCACACGACGGGCTGACCGTCCCAGACCTCAGCCGGCTTCTTCGGGGCCCACGGCGGGACCTCCTCGCCCAGCCCGGGCGCCGGTGGCGGCGGCTGCGCGGCGGCCAACGGCATCCCGAAGCCGAGCGCGGCCGCGGCGAGCGAGCCCGCGACAGCTGCGGCAGACAAGGTCTTCTTGATCGAGGTCATGCACATGCTCCCGTCGACTGCGATTACTTAGCGTATGTAATCACATTACGCCGACCGCTCAGTGCGACGGGGTGGGCACGAAGCCGGACGCCGGCGGCGGTGGCGCCTCAGGAGCTCCGGGGACCGGAGTCACCGGAGCCGAACCCGGCTTGGGGTCGTAATACCCAGGCGGTGGCGGGCCGTTGAGCGGGTAGTAACCCGGAGGCAGCGGGGGTCCACCGGTCTTGGGTCCGGTGTCGACGATGGGGTTCGACGACGCCGGATCCGTCAGCGAGATGAAGCCCGGGGGCAGTTTGGGGGCCGGCCCGGCACCTGCCGGAACTCCGCTGCCGCCGCCGTCCTCGGGCACCATGGTGAGCTCTTCGAGCGGATTGCCGCTGTGGAACGTGTGCCAGAGGTCCCGGATGTAGCCGAATTGGCCCGGTGTGTTGCCCGCACCGTACTGCGGGTTCTGGATCTCAGGCACCGTCGGTGGACCTATCGGCGGCGGGGCCGCGGGGCCGCTGGGAGCGCCTGCGGCCTCGAGGACCGGCTGGCCGGGCGGTGGTGTCGTCGGTGTGGCGGGGTCCGCCGCAGCCGCGCCGGCCGTGGCGAGTGCGCCGGCCAGCAGAATGCCGCCGACGATCACCGGCGGCTGGAAACGCTGTCGCTCGGTCTTCAAATGCTCGTCCGTCCTTTCCGGCGTCCGTAACGGGTCAGGCTATCGCGTGCGACGGGGTCCGTCATCTCGTTCGGACCTGCAATGCGCGATAGGCCGATCGGATCTCGTCGACCCGCGCCGCAGCGATCCCCCACGGGTTCTCGACGCCGACGCGCTGGTCCAGATCCCAGAGCACGCAATCTTCGTCGGGACCGGCGACCTTTTCCCAGGCGATCACCGTCCGCCGGAGCTGCTCGTGCATGGGCTCGACCGCGGCTCCGGCCGGTGCGCCACCCTCGGGGTGATGGTGCAGGAATTGACCGTAGGCCGCGTCGCAGAACGCCGAATACCTTGCGGTACACAGGATCAGGCCGTGCCAGGCCTCATCGACGGCGTGCGACGGCATACCGATCACCTGACCGTCTCGCATCGCCGCACCGCAGCACCGCAACCACTGCCGCAGGCCCTCCTCGACGAGATCCCGTGGCTCCCAAGGACAGGTCTTGTACACCGCAGGCGGCAATTCGAGATCTGCCACGGCAGTGTTCATCTGGTCGAGCGGTCCCTGGCGCTTGAATCGCACCCTGCAACTGTAGGTTGCCTCCGGCCTTCCCAGCGGCGCAACGCCAGCCGGCATGGTTCTTCGAGCAGCGCGTAACTGACCGCCGCGAGCGCCAGCCCGAACGTCGTCGTCAGCACCATCACCACCGGCAGCGCCCCCGGAAACGCCGTCTGGCCGACCATGGCGAGCACCATGTCCAGTGCAGCGAGGTGCCACAGGAACAGGCCGTACGACCAACGGCCGAGCGTCACCATCGGCGCACTGCCCAACACCCGGTGCCGGGTGTCCGGGGTATCCAGAACCAGCGGCGCGAGAAGCGCGCCGGCGACAACGGCGCCAAGTGCGGTCCGCGCGATGAACTGGCCGAGGGTGGCGTGCTGGTGTGCGGCGGGCATGGCGATCGGCGATGCCGCGAGCAGGAACGCCGCGACCGCGACGATCATCAACATGGTCGGTTGCCGGGCCAACTGATGCAGCCAGCCGTAGGGCCGGAACATCCACTCCGCCAACAACATCCCAACCGCGAACCATGAGGCGTAGGCCGGCAACCACGTCAGCGGATTGGCCCCGTGGTACGCGGGAATCGGCAGGTACCCCCAGCCGAAACTGAGCAGGGCTACTCCCGTGATCACCGGAACCCGCAGCCGCAGCGGCAATTTGGCGGCCAGGAGCGCCAGGAGAGGTAGGACAAGGTAGAACGCCATCTCGACCGAGAGGCTCCACATCTGCGTCAGCCCGGCGATCAACGTCTTCGGTACGAAGACCTGCGTGAGGGTCAGGTTGGCGATCCACACCGCCCGGTCCGCGCTGCGTGCGTCGGGCAGCAAGGTCAGCACCACGACCACCGTCAACAGATAGGCCGGCATGATCCGGACGAGCCGTGACCGGTAGTACGGCGCCACCTCGGGATCGGGCCGCAACCCGTGCGCCGCGGCGACATGGCGCCGCCACAGCAGAAAACCCGACAGCGCGAAGAACACGGCCACCGACAGGTCGAACCGGGCAAGCAACCGGCCGACGACACCGTCGGTGTAGCCGGTCTGCAATGCCACATGCGTGAGCACCACACCCAGTGCCGCCGCGGCCCGCAGCCCCTCCACCGCGGGCAGGAACCCACGGGTTCCGCTCACGGGCTCGGGGGCAGCGACGCTCATGCGGGTCAGTTTGCCAGCCGAGTCAGCTCAGCATGCCGGCATCCACCACCCGGATCACCGGCGCGCCGTCCTCGTCGGACGCGGCCAGGTCGACCTCCACGTCGATACCCCAGTCGTGGTCGCGGGCGGGATCGTCCAGGATCTGGCGGACGCGCCAGACACCTGGCGCGCGGTCGAAGATCAGCAGGGCGGGCCCGCGGGCGTCCGCGCCGGTGCCGATGTCGTCGTGCTCGTCAAAGTACTGCTCCCCCACGGCTTCCCAGCGCTCCGCTGTCCACCCGGATCCCCCGTCGAGGGCGCCGAGATCGTCCCAGCGGCGGCGGGCCACCAACTCCACGCGCCGGAACAGGGCGTTGCGAACCATCGCGGTGAACGCCCGCTCGTTGCCGGTCAGCGGCCGCACCGGCGCCATGACCGCCACCTCGTCGACCTGATCGGCACTGGTCAACTGCTCCCATTCGTCGAGCAGGCTCGAATCCACCTGGCGCACAAGCTCACCCAGCCACTCGACGATATCGGTGAGCTCGTCGGTGCGGGCGGCGGCCGGCACCCCGGACCGCAGCGCCTTGAACGCATCGGACAGGTAGCGCAGCACCGCGCCCTCGGTGCGGGTCAGACCGTAGGCACTGACGTACTCCTTGAACGTCAGTCCCTGCTCCCACATCTCGCGCACGACAGACTTCGGCGCCGGATGCCCGTCGGCCGCCCACGGATTGCTGCGGCAGTACACCTCGAAGCAGTGGGTCAGCAGTTCGTCGAGCGGCCGCGGGTAGGTGATGTCGTCGAGCAGTTCGATGCGCTCGTCGTACTCGATGCCCTCGGCCTTCATGGCGGCGACGGCCTCGCCCCGGGCCTTCTTCAACTGGGCGGCCAGGATCTGCCGGGGATCCTCGAGCGTCGCCTCGATAACCGAAACCACGTCGCGCGCAAACGTTTCCGACTCCGGGTCGAGCAGCTCGACGGCCGCCAGCGCGAACGTCGACAGCGGCTGGTTCAAGGCGAAGTCCGGTGGCAGGTCGACGGTGAGGCGGTACCGGCGCCCGTCCGGTTCGGGTTCGGCCAGGCGTTCCAGCACCCCGGCCTGCAGCAGCGAACGCGCGATACCGACTGCCTCGCGGATGTGCCGCAACTGCCGCTTGCGCGGTTCGTGATTCTCGCTGAGCAACCGGCGCATGGCCAGGCAGGGATCACCGGGACGGTCGACGACGTCGAGGATCATGGCCGTGGACACCCGCATGTTGCTCGTGAGTGCCTCGGGTGCCGCCTCGACCAGTCGGTTCATCGTGTTTTCGCCCCAGGGCACCATGCCCTCGGGGGCCTTGCGGCGCACCAGCTTTCGGCGCTTCTTGGGATCGTCGGCGACCTTGGCGAACTGCTTGAGGTTCTCCACCTCGTGCTCGGGGGCCTGGACCACGACGGTGCCCGCGGTGTCGTAGCCGGCCCGTCCGGCACGGCCCGCGATCTGATGGAACTCGCGGGCATTGAGCAGGCGGGTGCGGGTGCCGTCGTACTTCGACAGTGCCGAGAACACCACGGTGCGGATCGGCACGTTGATGCCCACGCCGAGGGTGTCGGTGCCGCAGATGACCTTCAGCAACCCCGCTTGGGCCAGCTGCTCCACCAGCCGCCGGTACTTGGGCAGCATGCCGGCGTGGTGTACCCCGATGCCGTGACGGACCAACCGCGACAGCGTCGAGCCGAACGCCGTCGTGAAGCGGAAACCGCCGATGTGATCGGCGATGGCCGCCTTCTCCTCCTTGGTGCTCACGTTGACGCTCATCAACGCCTGCGCGCGCTCCAGCGCCGCGGCCTGGGTGAAGTGCACGACGTAGATGGGCGACTGCTTGGTCTGCAACAGGTCCGCGATGGTCTCGTGCATCGCGGTGGTGGCGTAGCTGTAGAACAGCGGCACCGGTCGCTCGGCACCGGCCACCAGCGCCGTCGGGCGGCCGGTGCGCCGGGTCAGGTCCTCGCGCAGAACCGTGACGTCGCCCAGCGTCGCCGACATCAACAGGAACTGGGCTTTCGGCAGTTCGAGCAGCGGCACCTGCCAGGCCCAGCCGCGGTCGGGGTCGCCGTAGAAATGGAACTCGTCCATCACCACCAGGCCGATGTCGGCGTCGGCACCTTCGCGAAGCGCGATGTTCGCAAGGATCTCGGCCGTGCACGCGATGATCGGGGCTCCGGCGTTGACCGCCGCGTCGCCGGTGAGCATGCCGACATTGGCGGCGCCGAAGACGTCGCACAGCGCGAAGAACTTCTCACTGACCAGGGCCTTGATCGGCGCGGTGTAGTAGCTGCGCCGGTTCAATGCCAGCGCGAAGTACACCCCGCCCGTGGCGACCAGCGACTTGCCGGAACCGGTGGGTGTCGCCAGCACCACGTTGGCGCCGCTGACCAGTTCGATGAGCGCTTCCTCCTGCGCCGGATACAGCGTCGTGCCCGCCGCCTCGGCCCACGCGGCGAACGACGCCAGCAGTTCGTCGGGATCAGCGCCCGTGGCGCGCAGTGCGGACAGGTCGGCGGGGTCGTCCAAGAGTTCCATCGTGGCCTCCAGCCTGCCCGATCACCGGACGCGCGTCTGCGGCGGGCAGGGTGCGCGCAGGCAAGATGGCAACGTGACGTGGTTGATCCCCGACGCGCTCATCGTGGCGCTGTCCCCGATGGCCGTGCTGCCGCCCGTGCTGCTCCTGCTGTACTCGGACCGGCCGCGAAGCACCGGTCTGACGTACCTGGGTGGCTGGTTGGCCGGGATGACGCTCGTCATCAGCGCGGTGGTGTTGGTGTCACCGGTCGGTCGGTCGCACGCCGCCGCGACCAGTTCGCGATTGCAGTTCGGCATCGGTGTCCTCCTGATCGGGCTCGGCGTCGTCGCGTGGTTGCGGCGCAAGCACTATGCGCAGGCGACGGGCTGGCTCACCCGGCTGCAGTCGGCGTCACCCGTGGTCACCGGTGTCACGGGGTTCGTGTTCTCCGTCGCAAACCCGAAGTTCATCCTGGCGTGCATCGCCGGTGGGGTGGCCATCGATGCCCTACTGACCGAGCCTGTCGAAAAGGCCACCGCCATCAACTATTTCGTGCTGATCGCCGGATGCACCACCGCCGCGCCGATCATCGCCCATCTGGTGGCGTCCCGGTTTGCCGAGAAGGGCCTGGAGCGGATGCGCCACTGGGTGCAGGAGCACACCGCAGCGATCACCGCGGTGACGCTGACGGCGGTCGGGGCGCTCCTGGTCGTGGTGGCGGGAATCCCCACTGCCGCTGCCGATCAGGTGGTCAAGCTCCGCCCTGTGGTCCTCCAACAGTTGGACCACGACCCCGCTGCCTACACCGAGGGCATGTTCGTCGACGGCACGACGCTCTACGAGAGCACCGGTCTCACCGGGAAATCCGCACTGCGCGAAATCGATGCCACCACGGGCCAGTTGCGCCGCACCGTGCCGCTGCCGCCGGACTACTTCGGTGAGGGCATCGCCGACGCCGGCACACACCTGTGGCAACTGACCTACGACAACGGCGTGGCGATCGAGTGGGACAAGGCCACGCTGTCCGTGCTCCGCGAGGTCCCCCTCGACGGACAGGGCTGGGGCCTGTGCCGCGCCGGCGACCGGCTGATCCGCAGTGACGGATCCTCCGTGCTGCGCATCCACGGTCTCGACGACATGCGCGAAACCGGGACCATGGCCGTGACCTACGACGGGGTTCCGGTGTCAGGGCTCAACAGCCTCGACTGCACCGGCAACCGGATCTGGGCCAACGTGTTCCCCACCGACCAGATCATCGAGATCGACGCCACCACCGGCGTCGTCACGGCCGTCGTGTACGCCACCGGCCTGCGCGAGCCGGGCTGGCACGGCGGGGCCGGGGTACTCAACGGCATCGCGCATCTCGGCGGGGCAGCCGGCAACGGGCAGTTCCTGGTCACGGGAAAGTACTGGCCGGCGGTGTACCGGGTGCGCTTCGAACCGGCCATCGACGCGGAAATTCAGGTGCGCTGACCCGCCGGCGGGTGTGACGATCAGCGCCATGCCGAGTTCACTGGTCGAGGTCCGCCGTCAGTACAGCCGGGCCGACGAGGTCGCCATCATCGACGCCGTGCACGATGCGCTGGTCGCCGCGTTCCAGATACCGGTCGGCGACAAGCATGTCCGGCTGCTGGTCCATGAGCCGCACCGGGTTTCGTACTCGCCGCATCTCGAACACCCCGAGCGGTACACCTTGGTGACCATCGACTGCTTCGCCGGCCGCTCGGTGGACGCCAAGCGCGCGCTGTACCGCGAGATCGTCGAGCGCCTCGGCGCCTTCGACATTCCGGCCGACCACATCACGATCCTGCTGCGCGAGAGCGCCCTCGAGAACTGGGGTATCCGCGGCGGACAGGCCGCCTGCGACGTGAACCTCGGGTTCGATGTGAATGTCTGATCGCATATTCGCGGCCGCCCCGCAGCGATAGGCTCGGAGGGCTCATCGGAAACAAGCTCAGCAAGGAGCCGTCCATGGCCATTGATACCGCCGCAGCAGCCACGACGTCGTTCGAGCAGAACGTCGCTGCCGTGCAGGAGTATTTCGACAGCCCCCGTTTCGACGGCATCACGCGGCTCTACACCGCGCGCCAGGTCGTCGAACAGCGCGGCACCATCCCGTCCGACTATCCGGTGGCCCGCCAGGCCGCCGAAGCGTTCTATCCGCGGCTGCGCGAACTGTTCGCGCAGAAGAAGAGCATCACCACGTTCGGGCCCTACTCCCCCGGCCAGGCCGTGGTGATGAAGCGGATCGGCATCGAAGGCATCTACCTCGGCGGCTGGGCCACCTCGGCCAAGGGCTCGATCAGTGAGGACCCCGGGCCCGATCTGGCCAGCTACCCGCTGAGCCAGGTGCCCGACGAGGCCGCCGGCCTGGTGCGCGCCCTGTTGACCGCGGACCGCAATCAGCAGTACCTGCGGCTGCAGATGACCGACGAACAGCGGGCGACCACTCCGGCCGTCGACTACCGGCCGTTCATCATCGCCGACGCCGACACCGGCCACGGTGGAGATGCCCACGTACGCAACCTGATTCGCCGTTTTGTCGAGTCCGGAGTCCCCGGATACCACATCGAGGACCAGCGGCCCGGCACCAAGAAGTGTGGTCACCAGGGCGGCAAGGTGCTGGTCCCGTCGGACGAACAGCTCAAGCGACTCAACACCGCACGCTTCCAGCTCGACATGATGGGCGTGCCGGGAATCATCGTGGCCCGCACCGACGCCGAGGCCGCCAACCTGATCGACAGCGCCGCCGATGAACGCGACCAGCCGTTCCTGTTGGGCGCCACCAACCTGAAGATCCCGTCGTACAAGTCGTGTTTCCTGGCGATGGTGCGCCGCTTCCACGACAAGGGCGTCACCGATCTGCGTGGGCACCTGCTGTACGCGCTGCCCCAGGGCCAGTACGACACCGCTGACGCCTGGCTGGACAGCCACGGCATCGCGGCGCTGATCGACGATGCCGCCGCGTCCTGGGACCCGAATGCCGGACAGTCGGTCGACTCGGTGTTCGACAAGGTCGAGTCGAAGTTCGTCGAGGCCTGGCAGGCGGATTCAGGGCTGAACACCTACAGCGAGGCCGTCGCCGAAGTGCTGCAGTTCCGGGCCAGGGAAGGCGAGGCCGCGGCGATGAGCCCCGACGAGTGGCGCAAGTTCGCCGCGCGCGCGTCGCTGTATGCCGCCCGGGAGAAGGCCCGCGAACTGGGTGCGGACGTGGCGTGGGACTGCGAGCTCGCCAAAACTCCCGAGGGTTACTACCAGGTGCGCGGCGGCATCCCCTACGCCATCGCGAAATCCCTTGCGGCCGCGCCGTTCGCAGACATCCTGTGGATGGAGACCAAGACCGCGGACCTGGCCGACGCACGCGAATTCGCCGAGGCCATCCACGCCGAGTTCCCGGACCAGATGATGGCCTACAACCTGTCGCCGTCGTTCAACTGGGACACCACCGGCATGACCGATGACGAAATGCGGGCGTTCCCAGAGGAACTCGGCAAGATGGGGTTCGTCTTCAACTTCATCACCTACGGCGGCCACCAGGTCGACGGTGTGGCGTGCGAGGAGTTCGCGACGTCGCTGCGGCAGGAAGGCATGCTGGCCCTGGCCCGGCTGCAACGCAAGATGCGTCTGGTCGAATCTCCTTACCGCACACCGCAAACACTCGTCGGCGGACCGCGCAGCGATGCCGCGCTGGCCGCGTCGTCGGGCCGGACGGCCACCACCAAGGCGATGGGTGCCGGCTCCACCCAGCACCAGCACCTGGTCCAGACCGAGGTGCCCAAGAAGCTGCTCGAAGAGTGGCTGGCCATGTGGAGCGACCACTACCAGATCGGCGAGCAGCTGCACGTCCAGCTGCGTCCCCGTCGGGCCGGTTCCGATGTCCTGGATCTCGGCATCTACGGCAGCGGCGACGAGCCACTGGCCAACGTCGTCGTCGACCCGATCAAGGACCGGCACGGCCGCAACATCCTGACGGTGCGCGACCAGAACACCTTCGCCGAGAAGCTGCGCCAGAAGCGCCTGATGGACCTCATCCACGTGTGGCTGATCCACCGGTTCAAGTCCGAGATCGTCTACTACGTCACGCCTACCGAGGACAACATCTACCAGACCGAGAAGATGAAGTCGCACGGCCTGTTCAGCAACGTCTACCAGGAGGTCGGCGAGATCATCGTGGCCGATGTGAACAAGCCGCGGATCGATGAACTGCTGGCGCCGGACCGTGAGGCCCTGGGCCGCTTGATCCGCAAGGAGGACTAGACCGCCGGTTCTTGTTCTGCCGCACCGAATATCGCGATCGCCACCGCGCCGGCAACCGCGGTGGCGAACGCCACCCCCACGAGCCACCCGAGCCCCGGCTTGGCGACATCACCCAACAGCAGCACGCCGACGACGCCGGGAATCACGGTCTCCCCCATGACGAGCGCGGCGGCAACGCCGTTCACCGACCCGAGCTGCAGGGCGACGGTGAACAGGTAGAAGCCGCCGCCGCCCGCGATCAGCACGGCCCAGGCGGCCGGGTCGGAGATCAACACGTGCCACTGCAGTGGGTCGAGCCCGTGGACGATCCGTACCGCGACAGCCATGGCGCCGTACAGCACGCCGGCGATGAGTCCGGCTGGGACGGCGGCTTTGTGGCCCAGTAGCCGGACGAGCGTGACGCCGAACACGAAGACGAGCACCGACGCCGCGAGGACGCTCCAATGCATGTGCCGGCCCGGCACCTCGGTGCCGAGTTCGCCTGCGCTGAACCCCAGAATGCACAGGGCCACAAGGACTATGGCGATGGCGGCCCAGTCCCGCGTGCGCAGGCGCACCCCGAGCACCAGCACGCTCAGCACGGCGGTCACGGCCAGGTTCGCGCTCATGATGGTCTGGGACAGAAACAGCGGGATCATGCGTGCCGAGACCAGACTGCCGACGAATCCGAGTCCGTCCAGCAGCATGCCGGCGAGGAACAGGGGTGCCAGGACGGCGGCCACCGTCGAGCGGAACGTCGGGCCGGTTGCGGTGACGTCGCCGACCGTCGTGCGGGCGGCCCGGGACTCCAGGACCGACGCGGTGCCGTAACTGAAGCACGCGACCAGCGCTGCGAGCACGCCGATCAGCATGGCTACTCCGTGTCCGGACGCGGTGCGGGAAGTTCCAGCAGCAGGCGAGCGCCACCGAGCGGACTCTGCGTCAAACGCGCTGTGCCACCGTGCAGTTCCGCCTGCTGCGCGACCAGCGCCAGCCCGAGGCCGGAGCCCGAGTGCGACGCCGTGGAACCGCGGGCGAAGCGGTCGAACACCGCATCGCGTTCGTGTTCCGGTACACCGGTGCCGTTGTCGTCGATCGCGATCTGCACACCGTCGTGCGAACTGACCGCGGACAGCTGCACCCGGGTGGCGCCACCGTGCTTGACGGCGTTGGCGATCGCGTTGTCGACGACCAACCGAAGCCCGACGGGCAGGCCCAGCATCAGCACCGTCGCCGACGGGACGAGAGAGACGTTGAGGTCGGGGTACACGCGCACCGCGTCGTGGGCGGCCCGGTCGAGCAACTCGGTGATGTCGACGGGGACCAGATCGTCGGCGGTGGTCAGTTCGCCCTGGGCCAACCGCTCCAGCGCGGTCAGGGTCGCCTCGATGCGGCTCTGGGTACGCATGACGTCGCCGATCACCTCGTTGCGCTGCTCGGGCGCCAGGTCCAAGGTCGACAGCACCTCGAGGTTGGTGCGCATGGCAGTGAGCGGGGTGCGCAGTTCGTGCGACGCCACCGACGCGAAGTCGCGTGCCGACTCCAGCGCGGCCTTGGTGCGGGCCTGTTCCTCACCGATGCGGGCCAGCATGCCTTCGACGGCCTCGGCGATCTCCACGGCCTCGGAGACGCCACGCACATGGACCTCTTCAGGTTTCGATTGCGCGTTGATCTGCCGGGCCTGTTGGGCGAGCTTGCGGAACGGGTTGATCATCACCAACCACATCGAGCCGCCGACCAGGAACGTGCCGACGATGACGCCGCTGCAGATGGCCAGAATGCGGATGTGCAGCGTCCGAATCTGACGCTGCGCCTCGGCCAACGGAGCGCCGAGTGCGATGGACGCCGATCCCGTGGTGACGGTGCGGACGCGGTACTCGACGCCGTTGATGGTCGTGTTCGCGTATCCATTGTCGAACTGCGGCAGCACGATGTCCGCCGGCATCGATACCGTGGCCGCACCGATACGCACGGTGCGCACCAGTGAGCCCTCGGATTGCGGCGTGCCGGTCGGGTTCTGCCGGGCGATGCTCAGCAGGGTGTTGACGTCGGGCAGGCTGCTCAGAGAGTCCAGCCGCCGGTCCAGCTGGCTGTACTGGTCGTTGGTGACGCCGATCCACACCCAGGTACCAATGATCAGCACCGTCGCGACGACCGACAATGCGGCGACAACGACGATGGCTCGCAACGACAAAGCCGGTATCGGAGATCGCAACTGCACCAAGTCATCATGCCCGATGCAAAAAGTCGGACGGGGCACGTGCCCCTGGCACGCACCCCGTCCGACGAAGAGCTGGTGTTACTTGGCGGCGGCCAGGGCCGCGTCGTAGTCCGGTTCCTGAGCGATCTCGGGCACAAGTTCGGTGTACGCGACGTTGCCGTCGGCGCCGATCACCACGATGGCGCGGGCGAGCAGACCGGCCATGGGGCCGTCGGCAATGGTGACGCCGTAGTCCTCGCCGAAGCCGTCCCGGAACGCCGACGCGGTCGAGACGTTCTCGATGCCCTCAGAACCGCAGAAGCGCTTCTGGGCGAACGGCAGGTCCTTGGACACATTCACGACGGTGGCGCCGTCGGCTGCCACCCGCTCGTTGAAGGTCCGCACGCTGGTGGCACACACCGGGGTGTCGACCGACGGAAAGATGTTGAGCACCACGGGCTTACCGCTGAACTGCTCGTTGGTGACCGGTCCGAGGTCGACACCGGTCAGGGCGAACGCCGGAGCCGCGGACCCGACAGCGGGCAGGTCGCCGACAGTGTTGATGGGGTTTCCACGCAGTGTTATCTGTGCCATACCCGACAGTCTGTCAAGACGACGTCACGTCCGCAGCGCGGGGGTGCCGCTGCACCCGGCTACTGCCATTCGATGATGCGGCTCAGGTAGGGATCCATGCCGTTGGTGCGCACCGGGCCCACGGTCACAGTGGGTTCGGTGCCCTCGATCATCTGTCCGTTGCCGACGAACATCGCGACGCTCTGCGAACCCGCGGGGCCGTAGAACAGCAGATCGCCCGGCAGCGCCTGGTCCGCGGTGATCTTGCGCCCGACCTTGTACTGCTCGCCCGACGAACGCGGGAGCTTGATGCCCACGCCGGCGAACGCGTACTGCACCAGACCGGAGGCATCGAAGCCCGGCGTGGTCGGCGCCGGTGTGACGGCCCCGGCTGCCGGCGACGGGCCGAACAGGCCGGCCAGAGGCGATGCTGCTGCCGGCTGCGTGACGCCCAGCGGCTGCAGACCGACCTGCGGCGTGGGCTGGGCCACCGGGGCGGACGCCGTCGAGACGTTCGCCGGAGGCAGGCTGGGGCCATTCGCGTTGCCGCCGCCGTACACGAACGGGACCCCGCGCTGCGACAGCGCACGCTGGATCACGAACTCGATGGCCTGGCGGTGGGTACCGCCGGTCCACGTGGTGTTGTCAGCCGATGCGAGGGGTGCCGACACCATCGGGGCCACCGCCAGGGGCGCTGCCAGCACTGCTGCGCTCACCATCGTCGCCATCATCCGTCGCATTCCGACCACCTCTCTTCGTGCGCCACCGAGACGCACGACGCCGCGTGGTCTACGCGGGGGTCGTGGCCCCTGTGGTCCCTCTCCTCACAAATTTCACTACCGTCACTTTTACCCCAATCGCGCGCGTTATCCCACATAAATGCAGGTCAGCGCGCGATCTTTATCGAAAATGTGATCGAATGGTGATCGGGGGCTACGTATTTCGAGTCCGGGGACACCTCTAGGCTTGCCGTCATGGCAGCGATCCTGACGGTCAATCTGGCGGTTCCCCGGCCGAGCCCCGACAAGGATCAGTTGACCACCGGCATCGACAAACGACCGACTTCCGAGCCGGTGCCGGTCCGCGCGCCCGGACCCATGCAGGGTGGCCTCGGCAGCGGCCTGGTCGGTGACACCATCGGGGACCAGCAGTTCCATGGCGGCGACGACCAGGCGGTGTACGCGTATGCGCGCGAAGACCTCGACGACTGGCAGGTGCGCCTCGACCGGGAGCTGAGCAACGGCTCTTTCGGCGAGAATCTCACCACCACGG
Source organism: Mycobacterium sp. ST-F2 (assembly GCF_001905655.1). Classification (GTDB taxonomy): domain Bacteria; phylum Actinomycetota; class Actinomycetes; order Mycobacteriales; family Mycobacteriaceae; genus Mycobacterium. The sequence goes on along the minus strand of NZ_JMHT01000031.1, from coordinate 56,279 downwards.
GCCTCGAGGTGAACCACGCCGTCATCGGCGAGCGCTGGCAGATCGGTGACGGCGGGCCTCTGCTCGAAGTCAGCCGACCGCGCATCCCCTGCCGCACCTTTGCCGAGTGGCTCGAAATCCGGGGCTGGGTCAAGACTTTCACCAAACAGGCTCTGCCCGGTGCCTATCTCCGCGTGGTGACGCCTGGCACGCTGCGCGCCGGCGCCCCGATCGAGGTGGTGTCCCGACCCGCACATGACGTCACGGTCGCGCTGGTGTTCCGCGCCCTGACTCTCGAACCCGAGCTGCTTCCGAGCCTGCTGCCGGCCGACGCGCTGCCGGACGCACTCAAGGAGCGGGTGCACCAGAGGGCGAATTAGCGCTCAGTCGCGCAGCACGGCGGCAGCCGCCAGTCCGGCGACGACCTCCAGAATCACGATGACGACGGCCACGGCCGTCCACCCGGCGGCGTCGAAGGCGAGGCCGCCGACCCATCCGATGACACTCGACCCGGCGTAATAGGCCAGGTTGTACAGCGAGCCCGCCTGCGCCTTGCCGACCGTGGCCAACTGGCCCGTCCACCCCGACGCGGTGGCATGCGCGCCGAAGAATCCCGCGGTCGCGACGAGCAAACCCGCGAGAACGGTGATCATGTTGTGGCTCAACGTGATCACGACCCCGATGCCCATCACCACGACACTGCCCAGCAGCACCGGGCGCCGGCCGTACCGGCTGGCCTGGGCCCCGGCCCACGCCGATGCCCAGGTGCCCGCCAGATACGCCACGAACACCAGGCTGACGACGGTCTGCGGTAGACCGAACGGCGCCGCGCTCAACCGGAAGCCGAGGAAGTTGTACATGGCGACGAACCCGCCCATGAGCAGGAAGCCCTGCAGATAGAGCACGAGTTGTCCGGGGTTGCGCAAGTTGGCGGCCAACCGGTGCGCCAACGAGCCCTCGGATTCCTCGTCGGCCGGGACGAAGCCCTGGGGTTCCGGGGCCAGCCGCATGAACCCGACAGCTGCTGCGCTGCACAGCAATCCGACGACGAACATGGCCCACCGCCAGTCGGTGAGCTCGGCCGCGGGCGCGGCCACCAACCGGCCGAGCAGGCCGCCGATCGTGGTACCCGCGACATAGGTGCCGGCCGCCCGGGCGGCATGCCCGGCGTCGATCTCCTCCGTCAGGTAGGCCACCGCGATGGCGGGCACTCCCCCCAACGCCAGACCTTCGGCCAATCGGCCGGCCAACAGCAGCTGGAACGTCGGCGCGAACGGCACCAGCAGTGCCAAACCTGTTGCGACACAGACCGAATACGACATGGCCCGGACCCGGCCGATGCGGTCTGCCAGCGTCGACCAGCCGATCACGCCGAGCGCCAGGCCGATCGTGGACGCCGACACCATGAGGGCCGACGCGGCCGCACCGGTGTTCAGGCTGCGGGCGATCAGCGGGAGGACAGCCTGCGGCGAATACAGCTGTGCGAAGGTGGCGACGCCCGCACAGAACAGCGCACCGAGCAGCCTGCGGTAGTCGGTGGATCCGCGCACATGGCCGGTCCAGACAGGCGCTTCAACAGTCACGAAAATCAGGTTAGGAAGCCGGCTCTTTATGTGTCCAATACATCAAATGAGGTTGACTCATGCATTTTAGGTATCAGAAGCGGCGGTGGCAGTCACCAGCTCGGCGAATCGCTCTGCGGGAGGCGGCAATTCACGACCCCTCACCCAGGCCATGCCGATCTCGCGTTTGACCCGGGTGTCGGCCAATGGGATGTACGTCACCGACGGATCACCGCGACCCGGCCTCGGCACCGGCACCACCGCGACGCCGAAGCCCGCCGCGACGAGGCCTTCCATCGTCGGAATTTCCATGGCCTCGAAGGCGATCTCCGGCGTGATGCCGCTCTCGGCCCACACCTGGTCCGTCAGCTGGCGCAGACCGAAGTCCGCCCCGAGCGCGATGAAGGTCTCGTCGGCCACCTCGCTCAAGCGCACCCGCGCCCGGCCCACCAACCGGTGATCGGCCGGTACTGCCAGGCACAACCGCTCGACGTACAGCACCCGCCAGATGCACGGCACCTGCGTCGGCCGCGGCGAGGTGATCGCGACGTCGGCCTGCCCCGTGCGCAGCCGCTCGGCGATATCGTGTGCCGCGCCCTGGAACAGCTCGAACCGCACCGCCGGGGCCAGCATCCTGAACTGTCGGAGCACTTCTGGCACAAACCAATTCGCGGTCGAATGCAGAAAAGCCAGCCGCACCAGGCCGCGATCCGGGTCCAGCAGTGCGTCGATCCGGCTGTGCGCCGCGTCCATCTCGGCGATGCTGCGGCGTGCGTGTTCGAGCATGATCTGCCCGTAACCGTTCAGCTGCAGCCGTCGGCCGATGCGGTCGAAAAGTGGTGTGCCGACCTGATTTTCCAGCCGGGCCAGGGCCCGCGACAGTGTCGGCTGAGCGACTCCCAGTTCAGCGGCGGCGTCGGTGACGTGCTCGGTCTCGGCCAGGACGACGAACCAGCGGAGTTCATCCAGGAGCACGAAAGCACAGTACCCCGTGAGCCCGAAGGCTCACGGGGTACTGAATCATGTTGCGACTAGACGTCGAACCGGTCGGCGTCCATCACCTTGGTCCACGCCGCGACGAAGTCCTTGACGAACTTCTCCTTGCTGTCGTCCTCGGCGTACACCTCGGCCAGCGCCCGCAGCTGCGAGTTGGAGCCGAACAGCAGGTCGACACGGCTGGCGGTCCACTTCGGCGCGCCGCTGGCGCGGTCGGTGCCCACGTAGGTGCCGTCGTCGGCCGGCGACGGAGCCCACTTGGTGGCCATGTCGGTCAGGTTGACGAAGAAGTCGTTGGTCAGGTGACCCACGTTCTCCGTCAGCACACCGAGGTCCGAACCACCGTGGTTGGCGCCGAGCACCCGCAGACCACCGATCAGGACGGTCAGCTCCGGTGCCGACAGGCCCAGCAGGTTGGCACGGTCGATCAGCCGGTACTCGGACGGCAGAGTGTCGCCCTTGCCCACGAAGTTCCGGAAACCGTCGCCCTTGGGCTCCAGGTAGGCGAACGACTCGACGTCGGTCTGATCCTGGCTCGCGTCGCCGCGACCCGAGGTGAACGGCACCGCGACATCGAAACCGGCGTCCTTGATGGCCTTTTCGAGGCCGACGACACCGCCGAGGACCACCAGGTCGGCGAACGACACACCGGTCGACGAGGCCTGCTGGATCTCCTCGAGCTTGCGGATCACCTGAGCCAGCTCGTCGGGCTCGTTGACCTCCCAGCCGAGCTGCGGCTGCAGCCGGATGCGGCCACCGTTGGCGCCACCACGCATGTCGCTGGAGCGGAACGAGGCCGCCGCCTTCCACGCGGTGTTGACCAGCTGCTGCACCGACAGGCCCGATTCGGCGATGGCGGTCTTCAGCGAGGCGACGTCATCGGCGGACAGCGTCTTGCCGGCCGGCACGATGTCCTGCCACAGCCACGTCTGCTTCGGCACCAGCGGGCCGAGGTAGCGCACTACCGGACCCATGTCGCGGTGCAGCAGCTTGAACCACGCCTTGGCGTATTCCTCGGCCAGCTCCTCCGGGTGGTCCAGCCAGCGGCGCGTGATCTCGCCGTAGATCGGGTCGAACCGCATCGACAGGTCGGTGGTCAGCATCGACGGGTGGGTCTTGCCGGTGCCCTGCGCCATCGGCACCGAGTTGGCCCAGCCGCCGTCCTTGGGCTTCCACTGATTGGCACCCTGCGGGCTCTTGGTCAGCTCCCACTCGTTGCCGTACAGGATCTCCAGGAAGGAGTTGTCCCACTTGGTCGGGGTGTGGGTCCAGGTCACCTCCAGGCCGCTGCTGACGGTCTCGTTGCCGACGCCCGGGTTGGCCCAGCCGAATCCCATCTCCTGCAGCGGGGCGGCCTCGGGCTCCACACCGTTCTCGATGTCGGTGGCGCCGTGGGCCTTACCGAAGGTGTGGCCGCCGACGATCAGGGCGGCGGTCTCCACGTCGTTCATCGCCATGCGGCCGAAGGTCTCGCGGATGTCGACGGCAGCAGCGAGGTAATCCGGATTGCCCTCGGGGCCTTCGGGATTGACGTAGATCAGACCCATGTGGCTGGCGGCCAGCGGGTTCTCCAGCTTGGTGCGGTCGGTACCGGCGTAGCGGTCCTGCGAACCCAGCCATTCGTGCTCCGAGCCCCAGTAGATGTCCTCCTCGGGCTCCCAGTAGTCCGGGCGACCGAAGGCGAAACCGGCGGTCTTGAAGCCCATGTGCTCCATCGCGCGGTTGCCCGCGTAGACGATGAGGTCCGACCACGAGATCTTCTTGCCGTACTTCTTCTTCAGCGGCCACAGCAGACGGCGGGCCTTGTCCAGACTGACGTTGTCGGGCCAGCTGTTCAGCGGGGCGAAACGCTGCATGCCACGACCGCCGCCGCCGCGGCCATCCTCGACGCGGTAGGTGCCCGCGGCGTGCCACGACATGCGCACGAACAGCGGACCGTAGTGACCGAAGTCGGCGGGCCACCAGTCCTGTGAATCGGTCAGCAGGGCGTCGAAATCGCGCTCGAAGGCCTCGAAATCGAGGGTCTTGACAGCCTCGCGGTAGTCGTAACCCTCATCCGTCGGGTCGATGGCCGGCGGGTTCTTCTGCAAGATCTTGAGGTTGACGGCGTTGGGCCACCAGTCCCGGTTGCTACCTCCCTCGACAGGCGGCTTGATGCGCATCGGGCAACCGCTTTCGGCGGGCTCGGTCTGTGCTTCTCCGATCGGAGGGTGAGTTTCCTCAGGCACTGCACTTCCTTTCGAGGGTGGTGAATTGGGCTGCGATCACGGATGTGATCGTGAAGTTGTTGCCGCCGCGCAGTCGGGGCACACGCCCCAGTAGATGACTTCGGCTTCATCGACGACGAAACCGTCGAGCACGCCGATGTTGTCGGCGGGGGTGAGGCACGGCGCTTCCCCGGTGGCGCAGTCGATGTCGGCGATGGTGCCGCAGGAGCGGCAGACGACGTGGTGGTGGTTGTCCCCCACCCGGGTTTCGTAGCGGGCCACCGAGCCCGAGGGTTGGATACGGCGGATCAGGCCGGCCGTGGTCAGCGCCGCCAGCACGTCGTACACCGCTTGGCGGGAGACGTCGGGCAGGATCGCGCGAACCGCGTCGAAGACGCTTTCGGTGTCGGCATGCGGACGGCCGGCCACCACCTCGAGTACTGCGAGGCGGGGACGTGTCACACGGAGATCTGCGGAACGCAGCTGCTCCGTGTAGTCGGTCGTCACGTGTTCACTTCTACGCGCTTTTTTGGACTGAGTCAAGACTTCGGAGTGATGTGTGTCACGCGATTCACGGCGGGATCCACCCAGCGGCCGTGGTTCGTCGGCGTCAAAGCCGTTGTTCCGCCGAAACTTTAGGCGACCGGCTCCGCACACACTGGAAAATCACGTCAAATTCCGGAGACCGGTTTCCATACCTGAACGTCTGCGCCGGGTTTGCCCACGTCACCCAAAATCGCAGACACCAATTGTTAATCTGCTGCCCATGCACCTGCATGTCGAAGGCGTGCCATGATCCGCGGCGGCCAGAGCAACTATTACTGGCTCACCTCGCTGCTGGCCGCACGTGGACTGCAAGCTACGACATGCCGGATCGTCGCCTTGATCAACGGCGGCGTCGCGCTGCTGCCCCTCCTCCTGACTCTCAGCCCCGCCGGGCCGCAGGGACCGGTGAATCATGCCATCGCGGTCGCCATCGCCGTCTACGGTCTGGCTGTCGCTTCGGTGTGGCTTCGACACTCGTGGCCGTCCGAACGCTTCTCCGCGATCACCGCGACGCTGTGGGCGATCCCGACGAGCGCCGCCTGCCTGGTGATGTCGGACCCGATGCTCGGGATGCTCGCCACCATCGCCTTCGTCTTCACAGCCGGGTACATGGCGTTCATGCACCGCCCGATACTTCTCATCGCGCCGTGGGGCGTGGGTGCCGTGACGTTGGGCTACCTGGCGGTGCGGATCGGGGCGCACGATCCGGTGCTGGCCTGCAGCGTCGCCCTCGTCATCGCGTTGGTCAACGTCTTTGTGGTCTTCACCTGCCGCACCGCGATCGGGCTGAGTGCAACCGACATCCACCACAGCGAGATCGAACCGCTGACCGGGTTGCTCAACACCGACGGCCTGTACTCACGGGCCGCGAACCTGCTCGCCGCCCGCAACCGGCAGGACGACCGCCACATGGTGCTGGCCGTGGTCAGCATCGACAGCTTCCCGCTGCTGTCATCGATTTCCGGGCCCCGGCACGCCAACCGGGCCCGCATCGATGTCAGCCAGGCACTCCGGGAAACCGTGCGCCGCAACGCGATCGCCGCACACATCTCCGACAGCGAGTTCATCGTCGCGGACACCTTCACCACGCCGGACGCGTCACCGCTGATCGATCGGGTTCAGGGCGCCATGAAATCGACGCCCTCGCGGGTGACGGCGAGCATCGGCGTGGTGTGCACCCCGTTGGCTCCGCTGACGGTCCACCCGCCCGAGGTCGTCATCGATGCGCTGCTGGCCGCCGCCGAGCAAGCCATGGAGCTGGCCCGCGAGGACGGCGGCAACGACGTCCGCTACGACGTGCGGGACGATCTGCCGATCAGCGAATAGGCAGTTCAGCTCGGATCCGCGGTGCGATGAGGCCCGCCAGGTAATCATGTCCGGCGTCTGTCGGGTGCACCCCGTCGGACGCGATCAGGTCGGGACGGTCGACGAACCAGCGCTCGGCGATCGGGTCGACGAACGTGGCACCGGCCATCCCGGCCTGCATGCCGAGCACATCCCTGATCTGCAGGACCGCCGGTGGCACGTCGGCCGTCGGCCACGGCGGCCCGATCACCAACAGCTTGGCACCCGGCGCCGTCGCCCGGGCCTGCATGAAGGCGTCGTGCGCCATCCCCGACAGCTGCATGAGGTCGACGCCCTGGTCGTTGCGGGAGCCGAAGAACACCACGAGCGCGTCGTCCGGGCGCACGGCACGCGCCGTCAGGTCCCGGAAGATGCTGCCGTGGTCGCCGCGCACGACGTATCCGGCCCGGCCCTCGGCGGCGACGTCGGCGGTGATCGGAACGCCCCACGCCTCCAGGTTGCGTCCGGCCTGCGCCGGCCAGCTCCGCGGACCCTGGCCGCCGAAGTTGGTGCCGTTGGTGTACGAGTCGCTGATCACCGCGACGCGGTCGGGCATCCCCGGGCGCACGTTGCGGTACGCGTACGCCGAACCGGGTGTGCTCACCACGGACACCGCGCAGAGCGCAGCCGTCAGCAACAAGGTCGTCAGATGGCGCACTACTCTCCCAATTCCGGTCAGCCCGCCCGCTCGGCGGGCTCTTCGTCGTCGTCAGATATCGCCTGCAGTTTACGTTGCCCTGCAACAGCTTTCGAGTCGTCCGCGGGGCCGACCATACGGCGCATCCAGTGCCGCGCCGGTTCTTCGACGTAGTGGAACAGCACCACCGCACCGGCGAAGGATCCGGCGAGCAGGGCGAGCACGATGAACTTGGTGCCCCAGCTGGGCAACATCTCGATGCGGTACTGCGCCGCCGCCCAGTTCCAGCCCTGGTGTACCAGCTCGTGGACCATGTACAGACTGAACGAGACCTTGCCGCCGTAGACCATCACGCGGGTCGCCAACAGCGCAGGCAACGTCCCGGTGCCGACCGACAAGGCCACCACCAATGGCAGGAAGAAGATGTCGACCAGGCCGAAGTCGTCACGGATGGACGGAATCGGATGGGCGTCGAACCAGTACACGAGGCCCACGATGAGGGCCAGGAAAACCACCGACAGCACGCCCGCGACCGTCCGACCGCGCTCGGTGAGGTTCAGCTTGCGGACCGCGGCGCACGCCAGGGCACCCGCGGTGAACTGCAAGATGATGCGCGGCAGCCAGCTCCAGGGCGTGTAGAACTCGCCCGTCGCGGCCAGGAACAGCAGCGGTGGCAGCGTGGCGGCGAACGCCAGCCACAGGAGAGCGCGCGCCCGGCTGGCCCGGGCCACCCGGAACAGCACGATGACCAACAGCCCGAACAACAGATAGGCGAGCCACTCCGCGCTGATGGACCAGGCCGGGCCGTCCCAGCTGGAGTTGTCGAAGTAGGGCACCACCCACAGCTGGACCAGGAACAGCTGGCGCAGGTAGTTGGGGCCGGTCAGGGTGGCCGCCTCCGGCGACGGGAAGTCGCCGACGTTGAGCGTGAAGATGATCCAGGCCACGGCGAGATGCATGGTGACCAGGTAGACAGGCCAGACCCGGGCCAGGCGCAGCCACAGGAAATGCAGCGTCGCTCGCGTCGACCAGGCCGGCCCCATGCGCTCGAGGTAGTTCCAGGTCAGGACGAAACCGCTGAGGATGAAGAACAGATCGACGCCCTGGGCGCCGCAGTCGAGTATCGGGGCGAGAGCGTCGCTCAGGGGCGGTGACGCCTGCTTCAACAGCGGACGGAAATGGAACAGCACCACCCACACTGCGGCGACGATGCGCAGGCCGGACAGTGCCTTGATCTCACCGCTCGGCACAACACTCATGACGGGAAAAGGGTAACAGCGGCGGCGACCCGGACCCGGCTCAGAAACCTGTGACTTTCCTCGGCTGACACTCCCGACCGCGTGATACCCGGCCAAAAACACTTCTTCGAGAAAAAGGCGTGTCTAGCAGTAACGCTGCTCACAGATATCAATCCGGGCCCGATGATGCTGGAATATCCAGCGGATCGGGAGCATTCTGTAGACATGCTAATTAGGCGGAAATTCACGACATCGGCGGTCGCCGCGGTGGCCGCCACAGCAGCAATAGTCGCGGCCCCGGCAGCGGCGATGACCCTCTCCGGAAGCTCTGCTCCGGACCGGATCGTCGTTGCCGACAACGGTTATGGCGGCCCCGACGGCCAGGGCGGCGGTGGCGGTTGCGGCGACGGAGCGAACTGGCAGGGCTGCGGTGGCTGGAACCCGGTCACCGGCGGATTCGGCCACGGCTGCTTCAACGGGATTTGCGGCGGCTGGGACGGCACCCGCGGCTGGGGCGGATAACAACGCATTTGCCCGCGTCGCGAGATAATTGCGTTTTCCCTATTCATGGCGCCGAATAGGTAATTGAATTTACTTCGGCGCGGAAATCCCTAAGCTCGCGGCCATGGATGTGCCGAGCCCGTCACCCGACGCACTGCATCTGGCCGACGTGGTGCCCGCCGTGCTGGCCGCGATGGGCGTGCCCGACGCCCAGCTCGACGGCGTGCACCGCCACATCGACCTGCCGGCCGGCATCCGGGGAGCCTGCGTCCTGTTGATCGACGGCCTCGGGGCCCAGTTGCTCGACACCTACGCCGACGACGCGCCCGTGCTGGCTGGGCTGCGTGGCGAGAACCTGCGGGTCGGGTACCCCTCGACCACCAGTGCGGGTCTGGCGGCGGTGGGCACCGGCCGGCGCTCCGGCGAGCACGGCATGGTGGGTTACTCGTTCCGGATTCCCGACCACGGGGTCGTCAACGCACTGCGCTGGACGCCGCATCCGTTCGGCGCGGACCTGCGCGACGTGCTGGTGCCAGAGGACGTCCAGCCACTACCGACCACGTTCACGCAAGCCGCGGCCGCCGGCATGGCCGTCAGCGTCATCTCCGGAGCCGAATTCACCCACTCGGGACTGACCCGGGCGGTTCTCCGGGGCGGTCAGTACGTGGGGGTGCATCGGCTCGGCGACCTCGCGGCCCGGGTGCAGCAGGCCGTCGCCGACGGCGGGTTCTGCTACGGCTACCACGCCGACCTCGACATGCTCGGCCATCTGTACGGCGCGGGGTCGACGGCCTGGCGGATGCAGTTGCGGCAGATCGACCGACTGGTCGAGTCGATCGTCGACGCACTACCGGCGGGTGGCCTGCTCGCCGTCGTGGCCGACCACGGCATGGTCAACCTCGACGGCACCGACGTCGTCGACATCGACTCGCGTCCCGAGCTGCAGGACGGTGTCGTCGCCGTGGCCGGAGAGGCCCGGGCCCGGCATGTCTACGTCGGTGACGGAGCGGCCGACGCGGTCGCGGGCATCTGGCAGGAAGCGCTGGGCGCCAAGGCCTGGGTCCGGACGAAGGATCAGGCCATCGCCGAGGGCTGGTTCGGCGCGCGGGTCAGCGACGCGGCGCGCAGCCGGATCGGTGATGTCGTGGCGGCGGCAAGGGACAACGCGGGATTGGTGCGCCGGACGGTCGAACCCCTCGAATCTGCCTTGATCGGGCAGCACGGCTCGTGGACTGATGCCGAGCAGCTGGTTCCGCTGCTCATCGCTGTTGGCTGAGTGTCGGCGCCGGATTACTCCGGCTTGAGATGCGCGTCGTCGGCGAAAACCAGTGATCCGCTGTCCAGCAGCACAGCCCAGCGGCGCGCGGCGTCGACAATGTGGTCGTCGCCGACGTCGACCGAGTAACCCGCATGGTCGCCGTAATCCTCGACGATCACACCGCGCACGTCCTTGGTGTCGCCACGGTTGACGCGAACCCGCATGTCAACGGCGAACTTGGCGTTCCTACCCATAACCACCCCAGCATTCCCTGGTACGCAATCACCGCAGGTACGGAACCTCGGCCCACTGATCTCAACCCCGACATCAGTAGGTACCGAACTTTAGGCCACCGCGACCGAGGCGGCAAAGCAATCTCCCAAGGTGTATCCACTTCCGTCCGCTAGCGTCTTCGCCGTGATCGTGCTGCTACCTCCCTCGGAGACCAAGCGCCCAGGTGGCGACGGACCACCGCTGCAGCTCGGCGCACTGAGTGTGCCCGAACTCACGCCGCTGCGGACGGCCCTGGTCGGCGAGCTCGTCGCGCTGGCCGCCGACCCGGAAGCCAGCCGCAAGGCGCTCGCGATCTCCGCGTCGCAGGACTCGGAGATCCAGCGCAACGCCGAACTGCTCGCCGCGCCGACGATGCCGGCCATCGAGCGGTACACGGGAGTCCTGTACGACGCCCTCGACGTCGGCTCGCTGAAAGGCGCGGCCGCGGCGCGCGCCCACGCCCGGCTGGCGGTCGGATCGGCACTGTTCGGGTTGCTGCGCGCCGACGACCCGATTCCGGCCTACCGGTTGTCCGCGTCGTCGAAACTGCCGGCCGGCGGCACCCTGGCCAGCCGGTGGAAGCCCGCGCTGGAACCGGTGTTGGCCCAACTCCAGCAGCAGGAGTTGATCGTCGACCTGCGGTCCGGCTCGTATGAGGCGCTCGGCAAGATTCCCGGCGCGGTGACGGTCGACGTCTACACCGAGCACCCCGACGGCCGGCGCACGGTGGTCAGCCACTTCAACAAGGCCCACAAGGGACGGCTGGCACGCGCGCTGGCGGGCAGCCGGGCCGAGCCCGATGATGCAGCCGCCGTCGCCGCCGTCGCGCGTCGCGCCGGGCTGCGGGTCGAACGTGACGGCGCGCAGTTGACGGTGCTGGTCACGGCCTGACAGCGACGTCTGCGATAATGGCTCCCGAGGGGAGTATTCCTTCGCCACGGTGTCGTCATCACGTTGCCCAACGTTGGGCAGCCGGTGCCGTGGGCCGTTTCGGCGGCGGCAGAGACCTCAGCCGCTCGTTGACGCCTGGAGGCGCCCCCGCATGAATGTTTCTACGCTCGAATGGTCCATCACCCTCGGGGTGACCATCGCCGTTCTGCTTTTCGACGTCGTGGTGATCGGCCGCCGGCCGCACGAACCGACCAAACGCGAGACCGCCGGCTACCTCGCGACCTACATCGGCCTCGCTGTCGCTTTCGGCATCTGGGTGTGGCACTTCCACGGCGGTCAGTACGGCGTCGAGTACTTCGCCGGCTGGCTCACCGAATACAGCCTGTCGGTCGACAACCTCTTCATCTTCCTGATCATCATGGCCAGCTTCAAGGTGCCCAGGGTCCTGCAGCAGCAGGTCCTGCTGATCGGCATCATCCTGGCGCTGATCTTCCGGGGCATCTTCATCGCCCTTGGCGCCGTTGCCATTTCGCAGTTCTCGTGGATTTTCTACCTGTTCGGCGCGTTCCTCGTGTACACCGCGATCAAGCTCGCCCGCGACACCGAACACGACGACGACGCCGAGAACTCGATGGTGCGGTTCGCCCGCAAGTATCTGAAGGCCTCCGACCAGTGGGACGGCAACAAACTGCACACCACGGTGGGCGGCAAGCGGGTGCTGACCCCGATGATCCTGGTCATCATCGCCCTCGGCACGACGGACCTGCTGTTCGCGCTCGACTCCATCCCCGCGATCTACGGCCTGACCCAGGAGCCGTACCTGGTGTTCACCGCGAACGTCTTCGCCCTCATGGGCCTGCGCCAGCTGTATTTCCTGCTCGGCGACATGCTCAAGCGCCTGGTCTACCTGTCGCAGGGACTGGCCTTCATCCTGGCCTTCATCGGCGTGAAGCTGATCCTGCACGCCCTGCACGAGAACACGCTGCCGTTCATCAACGGCGGGCATCACGTGGAGGTGCCGGAGATTCCGACACTGCTGTCGCTCGCCGTCATCATCGTCACGCTCGTCGTGACGACCGTGGCGAGCCTCTGGAAGACCCGCGTCGACGCCCGCAGCGCGGGGTAGCCGTACCCCTGCGTGCGACAATCTGGCCATGGTCATGTCGATTGAGCGCCCGAAGCTGGAAGGCAACATTGCCGTCGGCGAGGACCGCCAGATCAGTTTCGCCGAGTTCGGAAATCCGCAGGGGCGGGCCGTGTTCTGGCTGCACGGGACGCCCGGTGCGCGTCGTCAGATCCCGACCGAGGCCCGCACGTTCGCCGCGCGAAAGAACATCCGGCTGATCGGTATCGACCGGCCGGGCATCGGCTCGTCGACGCCGTACCAGTACGAGAACGTGCTCGGGTTCACCGACGATCTGCGGACCATTGCCGACACCCTCGGCATCAACCGGTTCGCGGTGATCGGCCTGTCCGGCGGCGGCCCCTACACGCTGGCCACCGCGGCCGCCATGCCCGACCGGGTGGTGATGGCCGCGGTGCTCGGCGGCGTCGCCCCGCTGATCGGTGAGGACGGCATCAGCAGCGGGCTCATGGAGCTGGCCAAGATCGTCCGGCCTGTCATCGAGGTCGCCGACACCCCCATCCGCTGGGTGGCCGGCTCGCTGATCAAGTTGATCGGGCCGTTCGGCTCCCCCGCCCTGGATCTGTACGCCCGCATCTCCCCCGACGGCGACCGAAACCTGTTGAGCCGTCCCGAGTTCAAGGCGATGTTCCTCGACGATCTGCTCAACGGCAGCCGCAAACAGCTCGCGGCACCGTTCGCCGACATCGTCGTGTTCGCCCGCGACTGGGGTTTCCGGCTCGAGGACATCAAGGTGCCGGTGCGCTGGTGGCACGGCGATGCCGACCACATCGTGCCCTATGCCCACGGTGAGCATGCTGTCGCGCGAATCGCCGATGCCGAGATGTACACGCTGCCGGGCGAAAGCCACCTCGCAGGCCTCGGTGTGCCAGAGGACATCCTGACCAGGATTCTCGAGGTCTGGGACGCCGACCTGGCCGCGCAGTAGGTCAGACGGTCGCGCCACCGAGCACCCGGCGCAGCATGTGCATGGCGACGGTCGTCGACCGCTCGCGAATGTCCGCCCGGTTGCCGGGCAGGTGGATGGTCCGGGTGTGCGGCGCGCTGTCGGCCACCCGCACACTGAAACACACCGTGCCGACAGGCTTTTCGTCGCTGCCGCCGCCCGGGCCGGCGATGCCGGTGATGCCCACGGCGACGTCGGCGCCGAACCGCTGCAGTGCGCCGGCCGCCATGGCCTCGGCCACCGGTTCGGACACCGCGCCATGGCCGGCGATCAATGCCGGATCGACGCCCAGCAGCTCGGCCTTGGCCCCGTTCGAGTACGACACCACCCCGCCGGCCAGATAGGCCGACGAGCCGGGCCGGTCGGCCAGCCGGGCTGCCAGCAGACCCGCAGTGCAGGATTCCGCCGTGGCAATGGTGCGACCCGAAAGCAGTTGTGCCACTTGGTCGTCCACCAGCGAACCGTCCTCGGAGAAGACCTCGTGCGGGTGGCGTTCGCGGAGCAACCCGGCCAGCTTCCGGTAGCTCTCGGCAGCGCCGGGCTCGTAGCGCGTGACGATCTCCAGCTCGCCGCGACGCAGGCACGTCGTGATCTCCAGGCCCGCGAAACCGGGCACGAGGGTTTCGGCCTCGCGCAGGGTCTCGGCCAGCCCGGATTCGGGCAGGCCGAACATCCGGATGGTCTCCTGCCGGTAGATCGTGCGGCCGGCCACGGCGCGTTGGGCGGTGGCCGTCTCGCTGGCGCGGGCCCACATCGGCTGCAGTTCGCGGGGCGGCCCGGGCAGCACCATGACCGTCGGCCCGCCCCCGAGCCGGGTGACGACGACGCCCGGCGCCGTACCGACAGGGTCGAGAATCTCGACCCCTTCACCGGCGGGCACCAACGCCTGCTTGCGGTTCGCCGCCCGTACGGCGTCGAAATCTGCGCCGGGGAACCGGCCCATGAAGGACCGCAGGATCTCGGCGATGCGTGCCTCGAGAGCCTCGTCGAGCACCAGCTCACGGCCACAGAACTTGGCCACCACGGCGACCGTCATGTCGTCGGCTGTCGGGCCGAGACCGCCGCTGGTGACGATGAGGTCGACACCCTCGTCGGCGAGGAAATTCAGTTGAGACTCAATGTCTTCAGGCCGGTCACCACAGATGGTGATGTGCGCGAGTTCGATGCCGGACTCCAGCAGCCGATCCGCCAGCCACGGCCCATTGAGGTCCTGGACCCGTCCGGTGAGAACTTCGGTCCCCGTCACCACGATGCCCGCGCGCACGCCCATGGCGATCAGGGTACGGCGCTGCGGGCCGGGTCAGACCGTCAGCCAGGCGCGCACGGTATCGAGCTCGCGCGTGTATTGCTCCATGATGTCGTCCTGGAAGCGCGTGCCACCGCTGATCGCGTCGTCACCGCGCCAGATCACGCGCACCCGGGAATTGCCACGCAGGTAGACGTCGACGCGGTCGTCCGTGTGGCGCTGCCACCCGCTAGAGGCGGTGCGCTCGGCCAGTGCGGAACGTTCGTCAGCCATCAAATTCTCCTTCGTGTCTGCGTCAATCATGTCCTATGCGCCGGGCCGCGGAACCCGCGGTACCGCTTCCGGTGTCGCGGGCCGGGTCGCGGGCTCGGCAAGACCGGGGTCGGCGATCGCAGCGCGGGACGCGGCGTCCGCCGAGTCTGAGGGCCGGGAGTTGCCCGTGACCGGAACGGTCACCGGCGGCGTGTTGTAGCCACCGACGCGGACCCAGCCCGCATTCACACCCGGTTTCGGCACCAGGCCACGCACGTGCGCCGTCTCCCCCGGATACACCGTGACGTAGTTGTCGCTGTACTCGATGGGCAGGATTTCGTCGGCGTCCGGGGCGGTGGTCAGCTCCGCCCGCGCGAAGAACGCGACCTGCTTGGTCGGGTTGCGCAGCGTGATGTCGACGACCTGCTGGCCGTCGTCGTTCGCCGAACTGGCGGCGCTGACCTCGAGCTGCGCCTTCTGCATGTAGTTCAGCGGTGTCATGTCGGCCCATGCTGTCTGGTGCAGCTCGAAGGCGACGTCTTTGCGGGGGTCACCGATGTCGTCCTGCTGGGACTGCCAGTAATCGTTGTTGGCGATCACCTGGCCGCTCGGGTTCACGAGTTCGCACCGCACGAAGAACACCCGGGAGTCGGGTACGAGACGCGGCAGCGTCAGCGCCACCGCGGCCGTACCGGATGCCACGTCGGTCGGGTCACTGACGCGGTCGTCGCGCATGACCCCGTTGAGGTCGTACACCCGGGTACGAACACGGAGCCCCGTGGCATTGTCCGGGCTCTGGTTGGTGATGCTGATCTTGGCGGTGCTGTGGTCGCCGGTCGCGTACGAGTCGAACGTGACCGACAGCGGCTGCAGGCCCTTCTTCGCGCCGTAGTACGCACCGCCCGGGCGCAGGTAGTAGTCGAAGATGTTGCCGAAGAACGACGGCCAGTGGTTGTTGAGCATCCAGTAGATCGTCATCTTGTGGTCCGCCCAGCCCAGTGCGGCGAACGACTCGAACTGGGCCCGCGTCGCCTCGTAGTGGGCGAGTTGGGCCTTGCGCGTGAATTCCTCAGCGCCGGTGGAGGATCCGTAGCGCTGGACGACGGCGTCGCGGATGCTCGCCAGCGCCTCGTTGCCGGGGTTGGAGCCGGCGTGGAAGTACCACATGTCGTTGATCGGCCAGAGCTTGTCCGGCGGGATGAACTTGCGCAGGCTCGCGAACGGCGGGATGTGCTCGTTGTCGCCCTGTTCGGCCGACGCGCCGCGGGCGGCGGCGTAGTCCCCGTCGAACCAGTATGCCGGGGGCCGCCAGGTGTAGGGGCCGGCCATCTGGATGCCGTCCCACAGCCGGTTGCCCTGCGAATCCGTCGTGTACGACGACACCGTGTCGACAACGGCGTTCTGCCAGTTCAGCTTTCGCAGAATGTCGTGGTACTGCGCGAGGATGTCGGCCGGCGGATGCCCGTCGCTGGCGTTGGCCCAGACGAATGCCGAGGCATGCGAGCGCAGCATCAGGATCTGCGAGCGCAGGCTGTCCTGCGCGACGCGGTGATCCTCCTGGCCCCACTGCGGCCACTTCTCCCACTGGTTGCAGCACATCCAGCCCACCATCAGTGGGATGCCCATTTCGTCGGCCCGTTCGATGAAGCGCGAACCGGGAATCTTGGATTCCATCCGGATCATGTTCAGACCCAGATCCTTGACGTAGCGCAGGATCGCGTTGTCGCGGTCGGGATCGTCGCGGTACAGCAGATCCGGCGTGTAGGTGGCACCCCGCGCCAGGAAGTCGCGGCCGTTGACCTTCAGATAGAAGTTGCCGCCGGACCCCAGTTGCGGGAATTCCTCGCTGCCGTCGCGGCCCTGCTCGATGGACCGGATACCGAACCGCTGCGTCATCTCGTCGGTCGCCTGACCGAACTGGAGGAACTGCAGCCGCAGGTCGTACAGGTCGGGCTTGCCCATGGTGTAGGGCCACCACAGATCGGGATTGGAGACCTTCAGGTCCTCGAAGTCGCCGGGGCTGAACGTGACATCACGGCTCTCCCCCGGCGCCAGCGACACCGGCTGCTCGACCCGGATATCGGGCTTGCCGGGCCGGCTGATGGTCGCCCGCACGACGCCGCTGACCCGATCGGCCGCATAGTTGGTGAGGCCCGACCGGACGGTCAGTTGCGCGCTGTCGGTGCGCGGCAACGGCAGCCAGCTGTTCACGGTGGCATCGGTGAACGCGACATCGCCGGACATCTTGAGGGTGACCGGCTTGAAGATGCCGGCGTTGCGGTCCGCCACGAACGAGTTGCCGTTGGCCGGGTTCTTGTTCGGCCCCTGGTACCCGAGGTAGTTCCAGTTGATCCAGTCGAACCAGCTGTCGGCCAGCTCGACGCCGTCGACGTCCTGCAGCGCCCGCTCCGGGGTGACCTTGACGGCCAGCGTGTTGGTGCGGCCGCGGTCGATCCACTGCGACACGTCCAGGGTGTGGTCGACGTACATGCCCGCGACATGCTTGCTGTCGGCGATCTGATGGCCGTTCAGCCAGATCTCGGCCCGGTAGTTGATACCCGGGAAGTTCAGGCGGTAGGTCGAATGCCCGACCGGCGCGACGAACGTCGTGCGGTACCACCAGTCCTGCTTGTACAGGTCCTGAGGCACCTTGGTCAGCAGATTGTTGCCGTAGTAGAGATCCGGGTAGGTGCCGTCGTCCTGCAGCGCCTGCAGCACCGTCGCCGGCATGTGCCGCACCTGGTGCCAGCCGGGACCGGACGGCGCGAACCCGTCGCTGCTGAGCTGCGCTCCGGTGGCCGCCAGGCCCTGCGCGGAGGCCAGTTGCCACCCCTGCGCCAGCTCGACCTCGGCGGCCTCGCTCATGGGCTTCAGCAGGCGCGGCAGATCACCGGTGCACGCGAACAGCAGCACCAGGGAAATGACGGCACCCAGCACTGCACCGCGGCGCATCGAGGTCGAGATAGCCCTGCTCCCTCCGGATCTTCAGCGCGCTTCAACACGGGGGTGCGCGATGTGGGGGCACCTCATTGTGCCCCGTCAGACCGGCAGTTCCGGAATCGCTGAGGTCAGAACTTGTGTGGCACGTCGGTGGTCAGACCGCCGTCGACGACGAACTCGCCGCCGGTGGCAAACGACGATTCGTCGCTGGCCAGGAAGACCACAAAGGTCGCTACCTCGTCGGCCTGCCCGGGCCGGCCCAGCGGCGCGGTCATCATGTCGTCGGGAAAATATTTCGTCATCGGCGTGCGGATGAAGCCCGGCAGCACCGTGTTGACCCGGATCTTGTCCTTGCCCAGGTCTATGGCCGCCGACTTGGTCAGCCCGCGCACCGCCCACTTGGATGCGACGTACGCGTGCAAAAGTGTCGCACCGCGCATGCCCTCGATGGACGAGATGTTGATGATCGAGCCGCTGCCTGCCTCCCGCATCGGCGCGACGACGGCCTGCATACCCAGGAAGGTGCCGGTGAGGTTGACGTCGATGCACTTCTGCCACTTGGCCATGTCGAACTCGCCGATTTTTCCGAGGGCACTGATGCCGGCGTTGTTGACCAGAACGTTCAGCAGACCGAACTGTTCGGTGGCCGTGGCGACCGCGGCTGCCCACTGATCGGCGTCTGTGACGTCGAGGTGGACGTAGCGCGCCGCGTCACCCAGTTCGGCGGCCAGCGCCTCGCCCGGTTCGTCGAGGATGTCGCCGATGACGACCTTGGCGCCCTCTGCGACCAGCATGCGGGCGTGCGCCGCACCCATGCCCCGTGCGCCGCCAGTGATCAGTGCAACTTTTCCGTCCACGCGTCCCATGACGGGTCACGCTACCGCCCGCACGATGGGTTCCCGGGAGGCCGCGCGCGCAATCCCGGCATACTGGTCGGCATGTCCGCGCCGAACGCAGGGCCGCTCGACTCGCGCGTCGGCGCGTTCTTCGACGTCGACGGCACGCTGGTGTCCGGTTTCATCGCGACGGTGCACGCCGCCCACCGGTTCCGGCAGCGGCAGGCGGCCTTCGGGGAGCTGACCGGCATTCTCGAGGCGACGGTGCGATACAAGTTGCGCCGCATGGAGTTTGAGCGGCTGCTGATCCGGGCTGCCGGCTACATGCGCGGCGAGTCGCTGGCCGAGCAGGAGTCGCTGGGCGAAGAACTGTTCCACAGCCACGTGCGGGCCAGGATGTTCCCGACCATGCGCGAGGTCGTGCACGCCCATCAGCGGTCGGGCCACAAGGTGGTCTTGAGTTCGTCGGCATTGACCATGCACGTCATGCCGCTGGCCCGCTTTCTCGGCGTCGAGCACGTCATCTGCAACCACTTCACCGTCGACGGCGACGGCACGCTCACGGGCGACATCGTCCGGCCCATCGTGTGGGGCCACCGCAAGGCCACCGCGGTCGAGGAGTTCAGCCTGGCCAATCACGTTGACCTGCAACAAAGTTACTTCTACGCCGACGGCGACGAGGACCTGCCGCTGATGCACGCCGTGGGCCACCCGATCCCCGTGAATCCGCGGCCGGGACTGGCAGCCGAAGCCGAGCGACTCGGCTGGACCGTGGTGCGCGCAGCGGCCGCACCCGGGCACCGGCCCGGTTTGCTACGACGATTCGTGCAGCGCTGACTCCGAAGAACGGCATTCGCCCGGTATTTGTGGCGAAATGCGCGCGTAGCCTTGCGCACCGGACCGACTCGCGGTACTAAATTAGAACAAGTTTCAGTTTTGCCGCTCCCGCTTCGGCCCCAGCACAAGGAACTCCCATGCGCACCGCTATCTGCGACCAGCTCGGCATCGAATACCCGATCTTCGCCTTCACCCACTGCCGCGATGTGGTCGTGGCAGTCAGCAAAGCCGGCGGCTTCGGCGTCCTGGGCGCCGTTGGCTTCTCCCCGGAACAGCTCGAGATCGAGCTGAAGTGGATCGACGAGAACATCGGCGACCACCCCTACGGCGTCGACATCGTCATCCCCAACAAGTACGAGGGCATGGACCAGGTCGACCTGGATCCCGAGGTGCTCAAGAAGCAGCTCAACGCCCTGGTGCCGCAGGAGCACCTGGACTTCGCCAAGAAGATCCTGGCCGACCACGGCGTCCCCGTCGACCACAGTGACGACGACGCCCTGCAGCTGCTCGGCTGGACCGAGGCCACCGCCACCCCGCAGGTCGAGGTCGCACTGCAGCACCCGAAGTGCACGCTGATCGCCAACGCGCTCGGCACCCCGCCGAAGGACATGATCGACCACATCCACGCCGAGGGCCGCAAGGTCGCGGCGCTGTGCGGCTCGCCGTCGCAGGCCCGTAAGCACGCCGACGCGGGCGTCGACATCATCATCGCCCAGGGCGGCGAGGCCGGCGGGCACAGCGGTGAGATCGGTTCGATCGTGCTGTGGCCCCAGGTGGTCAAGGAGGTCGCACCCGTCCCGGTGCTGGCCGCCGGCGGCATCGGCAGTGGCCAGCAGATCGCCGCGGCACTGGCCCTCGGCACCCAGGGTGCGTGGACCGGGTCGCAGTGGGTCATGGTCGAGGAGAGCGAGCACTCCGAGCAGCAGCACGCCGCCTACGCCAAGGCCAGCAGCAAGGACACCGTGCGCAGCCGGTCGTTCACCGGCAAGCCCGCCCGGATGCTGCGCAACGACTGGACCGAGGCCTGGGAGCAGGAAGGCAACCCGAAGCCGCTCGGAATGCCCTTGCAGTACATGGTTTCCGGCATGGCGGTGGCCGCCACGCACAAGTACCCGAACGAGAGCGTCGACGTCGCGTTCAACCCCGTCGGCCAGGTGGTCGGTCAGTTCACCAAGGTGGAGAAGACGTCCGCGGTGATCGAGCGCTGGGTGCGGGAGTACCTGGAGGCCACCGGACGGCTCGAGGAGCTGAACGAAGCCGCATCCGTGTGATCGTGGCCGCCGGCGGCTCCGTCCTGCTGGCGTTGCTGCGCACCGTCCCGCACGCCGTGGCGCTGGGCTCGCGGACCGGGACGGCCGCCGAACAGTCCCTCCTGGCTCGGTCGGTCTGCCGCGATCACCTGTTCTGTTTGGCCGGCATGTCCGCGTTTCTCGTGCTCTGGGTGGTCGGCGCCTGACTTCCCGGGCATGACGATGCTTGTGCCTCGGATCGCAGTCAACATGTGGCTGCGATCCGAGGCACAAGCGGTTATCCACAGGTTGCCGACCAGGGTCTGGTGGATGACCGTTCGCGGCGGAGAAAATCGACGGCGTGGACGGTATAAGCGGGCCAGGCGACACCGAGATAGCCGAGGCGCTTGGCCGTCAAGCGGGTGTCATCTCGCGGCGACAGGTCCTCGATGCCGGCCAGCGCGACGCCTACATCCGGCGGATGCTCAGACGCAAGGAGTGGGCCCGCGTGCATGAAGGCGTGTACGTCAACCACACCGGACCGCCGAGCTGGCAGCAACGCGCCTGGGCCGCAGTACTTTACGCCGCACCGGCGGCGCTCTGTCTGGAGTCGGCCATGTTGCGTGAAGGCCCACTCATCCACGTCGCTGTCGACCGCAACCGGACCGCTCTGGTCGAACCCGACGGCGTCCGTATTCATCACGTTGCCCATTTGGACCAGCGGGTGCTGTGGAACGTCGGCCCGCCGCGGTTGCGCTACGAGGAGGCGGCGCTCGATCTGGCCGGCCGTGCTTCAGAGTTTGAGGCGATCGCGGTACTGGCGGACGCGTGCCAATCCCGGCGCACCACCGCGAAGCGCATGCTGGACGTGCTCGACCGTCGTCAGCGGGTGCGTCGCCGACGTTGGCTCAGGGCGATCCTGCTCGACATCGCCTCAGGGGCATGTTCGGTCCTTGAACAGCGCTACCTGGATCGTGTGGAGCGGGCACACGGCCTGCCCCGTGGCACTCGACAGGCCAGGTCTTCGGCGGCGTCGGGCGTGCGGTATCGCGACATCGAATATGGGCGGCGGTTGGTCGTAGAGCTCGACGGCCGACTGTTTCACGATTCGGCAGCCGCCAGGAACAACGATTTCGAGCGTGATCTGGATGCCGCAGTCGACGGCCGATCGACAGTACGGCTCAGCTACCAGCAGGTATTCGACCGGCCGTGTCAGACCGCAGCAAAGATCGTGCTGATTTTGCGGCAGCGTGGAGTGGCGGTCAGTGGTCGTCCGTGCGGGTCGGGGTGCGGCTACACCGCCGTCGACCTCGCCGCCTGAACCCGACACGATCCACTTGCGCCTCGGATCGTCGTCAACATGTGACTGGAATCCGAGGCGTAACTGAAGCTGCCCTGCATCCGGACCCTCCGCAGGCATAGACCCCTGCCCATCGACTATGTATGGTTACATACATAATCCGACGGAAGGGTGCGGATGGCTGGTCCTCGTGAACGCATGATCGTGTCTGCCGCGCTGCTCATCCGCGAGCGGGGCGCCCACTCGACGGCCATCTCGGACGTACTCGCCCACAGCGGAGCGCCCCGCGGCTCGGCGTATCACCACTTCCCCGGCGGACGTACCGAATTGCTCTGCGAGGCAATCGATTTCGCCAGTGACCACATCGTGCGCCGGATCGCCGCGGCCGGTACCGCACTCGAGGCACTCGACGTCCTGGTCGACGGGTTCCGTACCCAACTCACCGAGACCGGGTTCCGGGCCGGTTGCCCGGTGGTGGCCGTCGCCGTCGAAGCGGACAACCCGCCCGTGGTCGAACGCGCCGCCGCGGCGTTCACCCGCTGGCTGGCCCAACTCGAAGAACAGTTGCAGGCCGACGGCGTGTCCGCCGAACAGGCCGCCGAGCTGGCCATGCTCGCCACCACGGCCATCGAAGGCGCCGTGCTGGTGGCCCGCACCACCGGCTCCCTCACCCCCTTGGACCTCGTGCATCGGCAGTTGCGCGCCCTCGTGACTGCCGCGACCGACACAGAACGGAAGGCGTCGTCATGACTGAAACCCAGGCCGGCTGGCAGTCCACCGCCTGCATCCTGTGCGAGTGCAACTGCGGCATCGTCGTCCAGCTCGACGGCCGCACACTGTCGAAAATCCGTGGCGACAAAGCACATCCGGCCTCCCAGGGCTACACCTGCAACAAGGCGCTGCGCCTGGACCACTATCAGAACAACCGCAGCCGTCTGACTTCGCCGATGCGCCGCCGGTCCGACGGCAGCTATGAGGAAATCGACTGGGACACCGCGATTTCCGAGATCGCCGCAGGCTTCTCGCGGATCCGCGACGAGTTCGGCGGCGACAAGATCTTCTACTACGGCGGCGGTGGTCAGGGCAATCACCTGGGCGGCGCGTACAGCGGCGCGTTCCTCAAGGCACTCGGCGCCCGGTACCGGTCAAATGCGTTGGCGCAGGAGAAGACCGGTGAGTTCTGGGTCGACGCGCAGCTCTACGGCGGACACACCCGCGGCGAGTTCGAGCACGCCGAGGTCTCGGTGTTCGTCGGCAAGAACCCGTGGATGTCGCAGAGCTTCCCGCGGGCGCGGACCGTGCTGCAGGAGATCGCCAAGGATCCGCAGCGGTCCATGATCGTCATCGATCCGGTGATCACCGACACCGCCAAGCTGGCCGACTTCCACCTGCGGGTGCGCCCCGGCACCGACGCCTGGTGCCTGTCGGCACTGGCCGCGGTCCTGGTCCAGGAAAACCTGTGCGACGAAGCGTTTCTCGCCGAACACGTCACGGGCGTCGAACCGGTCCGGGATGCCCTGCGCGCCGTCGACGTCGACGACTTCGCGCGGCGCTGCGGCGTCGACGCCGAGCTGTTGCGGGCGGCTGCCCGCCGGATTGCGGGCGCGGCAAGCGTTTCGGTGTTCGAGGACCTCGGCGTGCAGCAGGCGCCCAACAGCACCCTGTGTTCGTATCTGAACAAGATGCTGTGGATCCTGACCGGCAACTTCGCCAAACGCGGTGGGCAGCATCTGCATTCGTCGTTCGCGCCGTTGTTCGCCGCCGGCGGGGTCGGCCGCTCGCCGGTGACCGGCGCGCCCATCATCGCGGGGCTGTTGCCGTCCAATGTGGTGCCGCAGGAGATCCTGACCGACCACCCGGACCGCTTCCGCGCGATGATCGTCGAGAGCAGCAACCCCGCCCACTCGATCGCGGACTCGGCCGCGGTGCGCGAGGCGCTCGGTGCGCTGGAACTGCTGGTGGTCGTCGATGTCGCGATGACCGAGACGGCGCGGCTGGCGCACTACGTGCTGCCGGCGGCCAGCCAGTTCGAGAAGCCCGAGGCCACGTTCTTCAACCTCGAATTCCCGCACAACACGTTCCATCTGCGGCACCCGCTGATGACGCCGCTGCCCGGAACGCTGCCGGAACCCGAGATCTGGGCACGGCTGGTGCGGGCCCTCGGCGTCGTCGACGATGCCGAACTCGACCCGCTGCGCCGGGCCGCCCGCGAGGGCCTCGACGCCTACCTCGGGGCCTTCTTCGGCGCGGTCGGCGCCAACCCGTCGCTCGGCCGGGTACTGCCGTACGTGCTGTATGAAACCTTGGGCCCGACGCTGCCCGACGGCCTGGCCGGGGCTGCCGCGCTCTGGGGGCTGGCGCAGAAGGCCGCCATGACGTATCCCGACGCGGTCCGCCGCGCCGGACATGCCGACGGCAACGCACTGTTCACCGCGATCCTCGAGGGCCGCTCCGGGGTGACGTTCACCGTGCACGAGTACGAGGACGACTGGAGCCTGGTCAGCCACGAGGACCGTCACATCGCCTTCGCGATCCCTGAGCTGCTCGCCGAACTCGGAGCGCTGGCCTCCGATCGGCCGCCGCTGATCACCGACGAATACCCGATCGTGCTGTCGGCCGGGGAGCGCCGGGCCTTCACCGCCAACGACATCTTCCGCGACCCCGGCTGGCGCAAACGTGACGCCGACGGGGCGCTGCGGGTGAGCGTGGAAGATGCCGCGGCACTTGGTCTGGTCGACGGTGGGCGCGCCCGCATCACCACGGCCGCCGGTACCGCGGAGGCCTCGGTGGAGGTCACCGACGTGATGCTGCCCGGGCATGCCTCGCTGCCGAACGGTTTCGGGCTCGATTTCACCGACGCCGACGGCGAGCAGCGCGTGCCGGGTGTGGCCCCCAACGATCTGACGTCTGCCGATTGGCGTGACGAATTCGCGGGGACCCCGTGGCACAAGCATGTGCCCGCCCGCATCGAGGCGCTGACGGCCTGACTAGCGGGCCACGGGGTCGTTCGGCAGCAGGAGCCGGTCGATCGTTCCGACGCTCTCGGCCGAAAGTCCGTCCCGCATCACTGCGGCAAGGAACTGCGCCGCAACGGTTTTGACCTTGACGTGGGTCAGCTGGGAACGCCAGGTCAGGATGTCGAACGCGCGGTCGGCGTCGATTCCGTACGCCACCATGAGAACACCCTTTGCCTGTTCGATGGTGGCGCGGGAATCGACGACCTGCTTCATGGCCGAGGTCAGGTCCGCCTGCATACCGTCGGTGACATCCACGTAGTAGCCCTGCGTACCGATGATCTCGCCGGCTTCGTCGGTCATATGGTCGCCGACGACCACCATCCAGTGCGTCCTGCCCTCGGTGTCGATAATTCGGTGCCGACCGCTGAAGAGGCCCCCGGACCGTACTCGCTCCAGGATTTCGGCAACCCGCGCCCGGTCGTCGGGGTGCTTGTGGCTCAGCAGCAGCTCGGTCGTGGGCTCCACCTGTCCCGGCGCGTATCCGTGCATGCGCGCCACCTCTTCGGACCACACCCAGCGCTGATCGGCGACGAAGAACTTGAATCCACCGGCATTCGGCGAATCGCCACCAGCGAGTACCGCTGCGACTTCCCAGTGCTCGGACGCGACATCCGCGTCGGCGTCATCGGCCAGTGCATCAGACATCCGGACCCAATCGTTGATCTCTATGAGGGCTATGCCGTGCTGTGCTGACGGCTGGCTCGCACATCGTAGCTGCTATGTCAGCTCTCTGACATAGCAACGAACGCGTGTCCCGAGTTGTTCGCGACGAACGCGGGCACGTGGAGTAGTAACTTGCTCGAGTGGGGATGGAGGTTCGGATGAGCGAACTGCACCGCAACGCGGTGCTCGCAACGCTCGATGAGGACCGCCTCGATCGATTGATGCCGCACATCGAGGTCGACCACAGCCCCATCGGCCACGTCGCCCAACGGGCCGGAACGCCGCTGCGCCACATCCATTTCCCCCTCGACTCGGTGTATTCGGTGTTGGCCGAATCCGAGCACGGTGTCGGGATCGAAGTCGGCACCGTCGGCTCGGAGGGCCTGGTCGGCATCGCCGGCCACCTCGGTGCGCGCAACAGCCGCCAGACCGTCATCTGCTGGTGCGCCGGCGACACCGCCCACGTCCCGGTTGCCGAGTTTCTGGAGGCGGCGACAGCGGGCGGCCCCTGGCACGACGCGATCGATCGCTTCACCGACTACCTGCTCATCCAGATGGCGCAGAACGTGCTGTGCACCAGCCAGCACTCGGTCCGCGCGCGACTGGCCCGGTGGCTCCTGGCCGCACATGACCGATACGACTGCCAACAGTTCTCCAGCACCCAGGAAAGCCTCTCGCAGATGCTGGGCGTGCAGCGCCCGACCATCTCCGACACCGCGGCCCGGATGCAACGCGAAGGCCTGATCACCTATCGGCGGGGCAACATCGAGATCGTCGACCGGGTTGCGCTTCGACAGGTCGCGTGCGAGTGCTATCGAGTTGTCGACCGGGCGCTGACGGCCGTTCGTGACGCCGGCCAGACCGGCTAACCGGCAGGCGCGTCCGGCCCGGGTGCGGGTGCGACGACCGGAGCCTGCGGCCCGGCGGGCATGCCCGGTGGTGGCGTTGCATCGGCGTCCATCGGGCGCTGCGCGAGCAACACCAGGGCCTCCTTCGGGCTGATCTCGCGCTCCTGGACCGCCTGCCAGACGTCGCGCAGATAGGACAGCTGGTCGGTGTCCTGCGACCCTTCCGAGGTTGTCGTCGTGTACGGCGGCAAGTTCTCCGGGCTGGACAGGTGCGGGGTCGGGGCGGCATTTGCCACCGGGACGGGCTTGCCGACCGGAACCGGCTTGGGATCCACGGGCGGTGGCGGCGGATCGATCGGCGCGGCCGAGAGGTCGACCGGCGCCGTGTCGTCGGCCCACGCGGGCGCTGCCGACGCCGCTGACCCGATGGGCAGCAGCAACGCTGCGCAGGCCAAGCCTGCGGCGCGGATTTTGGCGCCGTCCAGAATCCTCATCTGTTGACCTCCCGTCCGTGTCAGGTAACCAATGGTGCTACAGGTGACTGCGGTATTGCTGGGGATTTGCGGTATCAATCTGGTGCGACCGTACGAATCCGGGATGTCGTCCAGTGCGTCCCGGAGTCGTTGCCATGCCGCTTTGCTACGACAAGTAGTGCGACGCCACCCGCCGAGCTTCGGCATTCACCCAGAATCTGGCCCAAAACTCTGCAGAACCTTGCATGCCAGAGCGCCACGCGGTACTAAATTGAAACACGTTGCAGAGTGAGGAGCGCCACATGTCGGCACCCAACATCCCGCCCGGATTCGACTTCACCGACCCCGATATCTACGCGCAGCGGTTGCCGGTGGCCGAGTTGGCCGAACTGCGGCATGTCGCACCGATCTGGTGGAACCAACAGCCCATGGGCAAAGGCGGCTTCGACGACGGTGGCTACTGGGTGGTGACGCGGCACAAGGACGTCAAGGAAGTCTCGCGACGCAGTGACGTGTTCTCCAGCCAGGTGAAGACAGCCATTCCCCGGTACCAGGACGGCACCGTCACCGAGCAGATCGAACGCGGCAAGTTCGTGCTGCTGAACATGGACGCACCGCACCACACCCACCTGCGCAAGATCATCTCGCGCATGTTCACCCCGCGGGCCATCGAGTTGTTGCGGGACGAACTGAGCCGGCGCGCACAACAGATCGTGCAGGAGGCCGCCACCAATGGCTACGGCGACTTCGTCGAGCAGGTGTCCTGCGAACTGCCGCTGCAGGCGATCGCCGGACTCATGGGCGTGCCGCAGGAAGACCGCAAGAAGCTGTTCCATTGGTCCAATCAGATGGTCGGCGACATGGACCCCGAATTCGCCGGCAACGACGCCATCACCGCCTCCGTCGAGCTGATCATGTACGGCATGGCCATGGCCGCCGACCGGGGCGCCAACCCACGCGACGACCTCGTGACCCGGCTGGTGCAGGCCGACGTCGAGGGCCACAAGTTGTCAGACGACGAGTTCGGATTCTTCGTCATCCTGCTGGCGGTGGCCGGCAACGAGACCACCCGCAACACCATCACCCAGGGCATGATGGCCTTCGCCGAACATCCGGACCAGTGGGAACTGTTCAAGCGGGAGCGTCCGGCCACGGCCGCCGACGAGATCGTCCGTTGGGCGACGCCGGTGACCTCATTCCAGCGCACCGCGACAGAGGACACCGAACTCAGCGGAGTGCCGATCAAGAAGGGCCAGCGGGTGGTGATGTTCTACCGGTCGGCCAACTTCGACGAAGAGGTGTTCGACGACCCGTACGCGTTCAACATCATGCGCGACCCCAACCCGCACGTCGGCTTCGGTGGCACGGGCGCCCACTACTGCATCGGAGCAAACCTGGCCCGGATGACCATCGACCTGATGTTCAACGCCATCGCCGACCACATGCCCGACCTGCGCCCGCTCAGCGAGCCGGAGCGGCTGCGGTCCGGCTGGCTGAACGGCATCAAGCACTGGCAGGTCGACTACACCGGCGCTCACGCGAAACCAGCTGTTGCGCAGTGACCTCGGGCCGCTCCGGGTAGTCAAGGAGCGACTGCCAATAATCGTCGGACAACTCCTGGCCGGAGCGCAGCACCATCGCCAGGCCGGTCGCCATCGCGATGCCCAGCAGGCCGAGCCACAGCCCGATGACGGAGATGACCACCCATAGCACCGCGGTGAGCGTCGGCCATGGCGATACCAGTGCCAGCACCGGAGCGAAGAAGAAACCGGTACCGACGTACCAGGCCGAGCCGGTCTTGTCGGCCGCCATGACCACCCGCAACCAGATCGGCGGGAACTGGGTCGACGGTGCGGTTGCATGGTTCGTGCTCACAATTCGAGACTGTCCGCACCAGGTAATTGCCGCAATTACCTGTCAGGTAGTCGCCACAGAGACGTGCACCCGCAACACTTGAGCCCATGACCGTCACCACGCCACAACCGTTCGGGTCGCTGATGCGGCAGTGGCGTCAGCGCCGCCGGATCAGTCAACTCGACTTGGCGATCGAGGCCGACGTGTCAGCGCGTCATGTCAGTTTCATCGAGACCGGCCGTTCGACACCGAGCCGGGCCATGGTGCTCAAACTCGGCAGTGTGCTGAACGTCCCTGCGCGAGAACAGAATCGGATGCTGCTGGCCGCGGGCCACGCGCCCGTGTACGCAGAACGGCCGCTCGACGATCCGGAGATGAGCGCGGTGCGCACCGGGATCGACCGCGTCCTCGCCGCCTACGAACCGTTCCCCTGCCTGGCCGTCGACCACCTCTGGAACATCGTCGCCGCCAACGCCGGCATCGGGGTGTTGCTCCAGGACGTCGCACCCGAGTTGCTGGGATCGCCCAACGCCCTGCGCATTTCGTTGCATCCCGACGGGCTGGCGCCGCGGATCCGCAATCTCGGACAGTGGCGCCACCACGTGATCGGCCGGCTGCGCCGGGAGGTGGCGACCAGCGCGTCAGCCGAGCTTCACGAACTCCTCACCGAGATCGAGGCCTACCCCGGCGGGGACGTCGAGGAGTCCGATCTCGGCCGCGTCGCGGTGCCGCTGGAAATCGACGGCCCGGACGGCCGGGTGTTGACCTTCATCAGCACCGTCACCACCTTCGGCACGGCGCTGGACCTGACCGCGGCGGAGCTCAGCATCGAGGCGTTCCTGCCCGCCGACGAGGTGACGGCGCAGGCGCTACGGGCTACGAGTTGATGATGATCGGGTCGCCGATCCGCACCTGGTTGTAGTACCAGGACGCATTGTCCGGGCTGAGGTTGATGCAACCGTGGCTCACATTCGAATTGCCTTGCTGCGCAACGGACCACGGCGCGCTGTGGACGTACACACCACCTGAGGTGACCCGCACCGCGTAGTAGACCGTCAGCTTGTAGCCCTCGGGATCACTCAGCGGAATGCCGATGGTCCGTGAGTCCATCACCACGGGGTTCTCTTTGGACATCGCCGTGAACGAGCCGACGGGCGTCGGGTGCTTGGGTTTGCCCATGGATGCCGGCATGGTCTTGACCACCTGGCCGTCGATGCTCACCGTGAAGGTGTGCGCGCTGATGCTCGCCACGCCCATGGTTGCCGCCGCGGTTTCGAAATCCTGTTTGAACCCGCCCACCGACACCTTGATGGACGAATGCGCGGGCCAGTAGGTGGTCGGTGTGAACTCCACCTTGTTGTCCGCCAGCCAGGCGAAGGTACCGGCGGGCGCCTTCGTCATCTTCGGCGACGAGAACTCGATGGTGCGCTCAGCGCGCGCCCGGTCGACGACCGGCTGGCTGAAGGTCACGGTGACCGGCATCCCGACGCCGACCGGCGCACCGGCGCCCGGCGTGATGGTCGCGACCGGCAGTGACTCGGGCAACGCGGCGGCAGCAACACCCACGGGACCGCTCAGCATCATCACCGCAGAAGCAGCGACGGCCAGCGCATGACGCACAGATTTGGGCAAGGGGTCCATCCTCAGGTCCGAGATACGTTCACTACATATCGTAGTTCGACGTCGGCGTTACTTTCGTTAGCCGCACTCGGGCTCACTGCGGCGGCGCGGCGGGCTCCGCCTGCGGCGCGGCATCGGCGGGTGCCGGAACCGGTGGAGCGGGAGCCTCGGCGGGCACCGCGACGGCGACGGAGTTCGACGGAATCTCGGCAGGCGGGATGTCCGTGGCCGCGGGCAGCGCCTCAGGCGCCGGAATGCCCTCCGGTGGTGCGGTGGGCACCGTTTCGACGACCGGAGCCGCCTGCGGCTCGACGATGGGCGCATCGGACAGCGGCGCCTCGACCGGCACGGCTACCTCGGCGGACGGCTCGGCGGCGGGCGCCACGTGGACCGGCGGCGGGGCCGGCGCCACCGACTGTTCGGCAGCCGCGGGACGCGGCGACTTGGTGACGGATGCCGTGCCATGTCCGGGCAGGAATTGCAGCGTGACGGCCATCGACACCGATGCCACGAAGGCCGTCGACCCGACCGCCAGCATGGTCAGCGGTAGCGCGGGCGAGCTCGACGCCTGCTGCCACCGGGACGAACTGTGCGAGCGATGCCGAGCGGCCGGTGCCACCGGTGCGGCCGCAGGACGCGCGAACTGGTCCTCGAACGCGTCGAAGGTGGGGTCCCAGCCATAGTCCTGGCCCGCCCACTCATCGGGCCGGGGCACGTCGCCGAAGTAGTACGGCTCGGACAGGCCCGTATCACCCGAACGGACCGACACCAGCGCCGCGCCGCGGGCCAGAGCCAAATCCGCTTCCTCCGGCGTGAACACCGGCACCGACAGTGCGTCCTGCAGTCCCGGCAGGATGGCCTCGAAGTTGCCGGCGGACCCGATGACCACCAGCGCCTCCGGCTGCCAGTCCGCCCGGGTGAACACGGCGCTGAGCCAGCTGGTGAGGCCCGCTCGGGAGCCGATGGAGTGGTTGACGGCGGTGTGGACGGCGCCGCTGGCCGCATGCACGATCATGGTGATCGCGAATTCCGGTTCGATGGTGCACACCGCGGTGGTGCCGCACCCCAGCGCGTCGGCGATGCCACGCGCCACGGCCTCGTTCGCCTCCGGGAAGCGGACCGGAATGACGTTGTCGAAGCCGGACTCCGACAGAGACTGCATCAGCATGGACGCTTCCGCGTCGGCGTCGTCGCTCCAGGTCAGGCCGATCGACTTGAGGCGCAGCCCGCGCGTGGCCGCCAGGGCCTCGCTGCGCAGCACGGCGGCAGTGGCATCTGCGGAGTTGATGATCTCGACGGCGTCGTGGTCCATGGTGAAACCGTCGACGTCATTGCCCTCGACCAGGACGAGGCCCATGGACGACGGAGTCATAGCCAAACCGAGCACCGCGTCCACGCAAACAACCCCTTCAGAACCGCATCGCGGCGTTCCACGACCGGAGACGACGCGCGCTCGGGCGCGCGGAAACAATCCGGATTCGTGGTGAGATAAGCCACCTTTGACCGCTGACCTTACCCGTTACCTGGGCCACAGCGCATCCGCACCGAGGGTCACCGACCTGCACTGATTTGCCAGGACCCCACCGTCCTGTGTTCAAACCGTTATCAACATTTGCCGCCAGCGCCGCACCCGGTCGGCGTGGCAGAGTGGGTTATGACCGAACAGTGGATAAAAGGATGCGCAGTGCAGCGGATCTCCTTCCGCGACGGACTGGTGCTGGACATGGAGGACTACAACGAGCTCGTCATCTCGGCACCGCTGGCCCTGACTCTGCCGGCCACCGAGACCGACCCGCAGGAAGTGGTCGCGATCAATCCGGCCGACGTGCGCAAGCAGGAGCGGCCGTTGTTCGACTTCGCCGGACAGAAGTGCACGCACGCCGAATGGGACGACGACAACGGCAGCCTCCACCTGGCGTTCGCCGATGGACATCGGATCGATGTGCCCACCGACCAGGAACACACCTCGTGGGAGTTGTACGGCAAGCACCACGGCTATGCCGCGTGCCTGCCACACGGGCAGGTACGCGTGGTCCGGCACGACCTGCCGGACGACCAGGCCGTCAACAGCTGACCGCGCCCGACCTCACCCGAAGGTGTAGTCCTCCGGGTCGGCAGTACGCGTCCAGGTCCAGTAGTCGACCAGGCGCCATGGACTGAGCGTGTAGATGTCGCCGTCGGCGTTCTTGTAGAACGAGTGCCGGATGGACGGTTGCGACCACACCATGGTGCGCATCTCGGCCTGACTGCGTTGCACCCAGTCGTCCAGACGTTCCTGGCGCGGCTCCATCCAGCGGCCGTGGCCGGCCAGCAGCAGGTCCAGACATTCTGAGATGTAACGCATCTGGCATTCCGAATGGAAGATCAGGCTGCCGCCGCTGGCCAGGTTGGTGCCGGGGCCGTACATGCAGAAGAAGTTCGGGAAACCGGGGACGGTGATGCCGAGATAGGCGGTCGGGCGTTCACCCCACTGCTCGGCCAGGACCCGACCGTCGCGGCCGACGATGGTCATGGGCCAGAGCACCTTCCCGGCGTGAAACCCGGTGGCGTACACGATCACATCGGCAGGATGCCGCGCGCCATCGTCTGTCACGACCGCGTCGCGTTCGATGCGCGCGATGGGTGTCCGGATCAGCTCGACGTGGTCCTGCGTCAGGGTTCGGAGCCAGCTGCCGTTGTCCTGCAATGTGCGTTTGCCGGTCGCCGGGTAGTCCGGGATGACCTTGGCCAGCAGGTCCGGGTTGTCGCCGATCTGGCCTTTGATCCACTCGGTGAACATGATTCGGGTGACATCGTTGATCTCGCTCACCGCGCGTTGCTGGTCCGGATAGTCCGGGTCGACGCGAGCGGCCGCCAGGCCCTTGTCGCAGCCGGGCCAGAACAGCAGGAACCGATACCAGCGGCCGTAGAACGGCAGGTGCTTCAGTGCCCACTTGACGCCGTCGCCCACCTTGGCGTGGTAATTGGGATTGGGGAACATCCACTGCGCGGTTCGCTGAAAGATGCTGAGCGAAGCGACCTTTCCCGAGATCGACGGTGCGATCTGGAAGCCGCTGGCGCCGGCGCCGACCATCGCGACGTGCTTGCCGGTGAGGTCGACATCGTGATCCCACTCGGCCGAATGGAACGACGGGCCATCGAAGTCGGAACGCCCCGAAATGGGCGGCAGATAAGGGCGATTGAGTTGCCCGACGGCACTGATGACCGCACGCGCAGACACCGTTTCGGTGGTGCCGTCCGGTCCGCGGACGGCAACCTGCCACGTCGCGGTCGTCTCGTCCCACGTCGCTCCGGTGACCTCGGTCTCGAAGCGGACGTGTGGGCGGATGCCGTACTTGTCGAGGATGCGTTCGAAATAGGCCTGCAGCTCGGGTTGCTCGGCGAAGAACTGCGTCCAGTGATCGCTGGGTTCAAAGCTGTAGCAGTAGAAGTGATTTCCGACGTCGACCCGCGCCCCGGGATAACTATTGTGCCACCACGTGCCGCCGACGGCGCCGCCGCGTTCGATGATGGTGAACGGAATTCCGGCCTCTTTCAAGCGGATTCCGGCAAGCAGCCCGGATTCACCGCAGCCGATGACGAGCACCGGGAACTCGGCCGCCGAGTCGGCATCTCGCCCGGCCGCGCCACCGCGGACATCTTTCCCGTCGAGCTCCATCTCCTCGAGCACCATCGGCACGTACTCGTCGGGCACCGGCTCGCAGACCAGCCACTCCATCATCTCCTTGAGCAACTCCGCGCCGATGGGCTCGGGCTCGGGGCACCCGCGGTCGCGGTAGTCCGCGATCACCTTCAGCGCCACGGTGCGTACCGCCGCCTTGTCGTCCTCGGACATGTAACCCTGCACCTCGTTGAGGAACAGTCCGGCGGGGCGAAGTGCACCGCGGATGAGTTCGGGATCACCGGACATGTGCACCAGCGACAGCATCAATGTGGGGATGCTGACGTCCATCAGAGCACGGGCGATTTCCTCGTCGGAGGTCGTAAACGGTTGTCCTGCATGTGGGTTACGCACCACAAGGAACTATCACGTTCCGCGGATTCTTCGCAGCCGATTCTGCCGCGGTACTCGCCGACGGGGCCTTACGCTCGAAAGATGGCCATCGCGTTACTCGAGAACGGCGCACCGCCGGCGGACCTCGCACTGTCCGACATCGACCTCGGTTCGATCAAGTTCTGGGGCCGGCGCGACCCGTTCCGCGACGGTGCATTCGCGACCCTGCGGCGCGAAGCACCCATCTCCTTCCACGCCGAACTGGCTCAGGACGGGTTCGAACCGGGCCCCGGTCACTGGGCACTGACGCGCTACGACGACGTGTTCTTCGCCAGCCGCCACCCACACATCTTCAGCTCCGCGGCAGGTATCACCATTCCCGAGCAGACGCCCGAATTGAGCGAGTATTTCGGTTCGATGATCGTGATGGACGATCCGCGGCATACGCGGTTGCGCAACATCGTGCGCAGCGCATTCACCCCCAAAGTGGTGGCGCGGACGGAAGAGTCGGTGCGCAACCGGGCCCGGAGCCTGGTGGAATCGATGATCGAACGCCACCCCGACGGCCACGGCGACATCGTGGCCGACCTGGCCGGTCCCCTGCCGCTGCAGATCATCTGCGACATGATGGGCATTCCTGAGCAGGACCACGAACGAATCTTCCACTGGACCAACATCATTCTCGGCTTCGGCGATCCCGACCTGACCACCGATTACGAGGAGTTCTTCCGCTGTGCCATGGACATCGGCGCCTATGCCACCGCCCTGGCCGACGATCGCCGCGTCAACCCGCATGACGATCTGACCACAGCCCTGGTCCAGGCCGAGGTCGACGGCGAGCGGCTCTCGTCGAGCGAGGTGGCGTCGTTCTTCATCCTGCTGGTCGTCGCGGGCAACGAGACCACGCGTAATGCCATCAGCCACGGGGTACTGACCCTCAGCCGGTTCCCCGAACAGCGCGACCAGTGGTGGGCCGATTACGACGCGGTGGCCCCCACCGCCGTCGAGGAGATCATCCGCTGGGCCTCCCCCGTGGTGTACATGCGCCGCACGTTGACGCAGGACTTCGAGCTCAGCGGTGTGAAAATGCAAGCCGGAGAGAAAGTTACGTTGTGGTACGGCTCGGCCAACCGCGACGAGGCGAAGTTCGACCGGCCCTGGATGTTCGACGTCCACCGGAACCCCAATCCGCACCTCGGCTTCGGCGGTGGCGGCGCGCACTTCTGCCTCGGCGCGAACCTGGCCCGCCGGGAGATCGCTGTGGCGTTCGAGGAGATTCACCGCCGGGTGCCCGACCTCACGGCAACCGACGAACCCGACCGGCTGTGGTCGCAGTTCATCCACGGCATCAAGCGGCTGCCGGTCAGTTGGACACCGCCTCGCTGAGGCGCTATTGAACGATCAACACGCCGACCATGCCCGGGTGGTACACGCAGTAGAACGGGTACCGGCCCGGTGTGGTGGGCGCGGAGAAGGTCGCCCGCGCATTGCCGCCGACTTTGACGTCGAACTGGCCCTTGACCTTTGACGTCACGGTGTGGGCAACGTCGTCGCTGTTCACGACGGTGATCTGGGCACCGGGTGGCACCGTGAGCGGGTCGCCGAAGTTCAGCGCGGTGATGGTGATGGCCGGCCCGTCGACCGGGCCTTGGGCGGTCGACGGGTGGCTCGACGGCACGCTGTTCGGTGCCGGTGGGGTCTGCGTGCACCCGGCAGTGGTCCCGACGGCGAGTGCCACGAGCAGTGCGGCGCCACGCATCGCCGTCATGCCAGGTACCTCTCGAGCCACGACTGCGTCTGCTGCCAGGCGTCGGCGGCCGCGGTGCCGTTGTACCGCGGGCCGGTGTCGTTGAAGAAGGCGTGATCGGCGTCGGGCTCGACGACGATCTGGTGAACCAGGCCGGCCCGCTGCAGCGCAGCCGCGGCGGCGTCCTTGGTGGACGTCACGCGCTCGTCCTTGGCGCCGTAAAAGGCCAGCACCGCAGCCTGTTTCGAGCCGGCGAAATCATGCGGGTCCGGCAGCGGCCCGTAGAACGGCAACGCCGCGGCCAGCCTCGGCTCGCCGGCGGCCAGCAATTGCCACGTGAGCCCACCGCCGAAGCAGAACCCGATCACCGCGAGCTTGACCCCGGGGGCCCGGCGCTCCAGTTCGTCGAGCCCGGACCGCAGATCGGCGATGAACTGGTCGGGCGCGATCTTGCCGAGTGCCGCGGTGGCCGCGGCAGGGTCTGCGAATGCGGCGGTGCCGCCCTGCGCCGACAGCAGGTCGATGCCCAGCGCCGAGTATCCGGTGCCGCCGAAGCGGCCGACGACGGACCGCACCCAGTCGTTCAGTCCCTTGTTCTCGTGGATCACCAGCACCGCGCCGCGCGGCCGGTCGGCCGCGGCCCACGAACCCTGCAACCTGCCGTCGTCCCAGGTGATGGGCGCGGGCTGCACGGCGTTCTCCATGCCGGGCGGCGGCCCGGGCGCGATGGCGGCCTTGCTCGAGGTGGTCGATGTGGCGGCCGTCGGTCCGCGACTTTCGCCGCAGGCGGCGATCAGCGCGGCCGCGGCAGTGGTGCCCACGCCCAGGAGTGCCAGCCGGCGGAGGGCTTCGCGACGGGACAGCAACCCGTCGACGTGGTCGGTGGCGATTTCCTCGGCGATGTACCGCTGCAAGGGGGTCATCCCAGTCAGTATCCGCCCTGATCCTGAGCGCGATGCCAGGTTTCCCCAGGATGAGTAGACATTTTTTCGAAAGTGTTCACTTTTTCATTGACATGGGCCTGACCGGCACGGTTCTATAGTTAGGTGACCTCTGCAACAGCGTTCGACACGCTCATCCGTAACGGTCGTTGGTTCGACGGAACCGGCGCGCCTTCTGCCGTCCGGGACATCGGAATCCGCGACGGACACGTCGTCGCGATCGGCGAGAACCTGGATGACACCGGATGCCCGAACGTCGTCGACGCCACCGGCAAGTGGGTGACCCCCGGCCTGCTGGACATCCACACGCACTACGACGTCGAGGTGCTGGCCGGCCCCGGCCTCGGCGAGTCGCTGCGGCACGGCGTGACCACCGTGATGCTCGGCTCGTGCTCTCTGTCGACCGTGCACGTCGGCGGCGAGGATGCCGGCGATCTGTTCGGACGCGTCGAGGCCATCCCGCGCGATCACGTCATCGCCGCCGTCGACGAGAACAAGACCTGGGACACCGCAGAGGGTTACGTCAACGCACTCGAGGACCGTCCCCTGGGCCCGAACGTGGCCGCGTTCATCGGGCACTCCGACATGCGCACCGCCGTCATGGGGCTGGACCGGGCCACCCGCAAGGATGTCCGGCCCACACGCGGCGAGCAGGCCGAGATGGAACAGATGCTGGCGGCGGCACTGCAGGCCGGCTTCGTCGGATTGTCCTCGCAGCAACTGCTTTTCGACAAGATCGACGGCGACACCTGCCGGTCCCGCACGCTGCCGTCCACGTACGCCAAGGCGCGTGAACTGCGCCGGCTCAAGACGCAGCTGCGGCGCTCCGGCCGCATTCTGCAGTCGGGCCCGGACCTGCAGAACCCGCTGAACCTGGTGTCGCAGTTGGCCCAGTCGCTCGGCCTGTTCCGCGAGAACCTCAAGACCAGCCTGCTGTCGGCCGCCGACATCAAGGCCAACCCCTATGCCATCACCATCATGGGCCCGGTGGCCCGGCTGGTGAACAAGCTCGGCGGCAACTTCCGGTGGCAGCACCTGCCGGTCCCGTTCGAGGTGTACGCCGACGGCATCGACTTGGTGGTGTTCGAGGAATTCGGTTCCGGCGCAGCGGCTCTGCACCTGCGCGACGAGGTCGAGCGCAACGAATTGATGCGCAACGACGAGTACCGGCGCCGGTTCCGCAAGGACTATGAGAACAAGTTCGGCGTGCGCGTCTGGCACCGCGACTTCTTCGACGCTGAAATCGTCGGCTGCCCCGACGCATCGCTGGTCGGCAAGACCTTCGGCCAGGCCGGAGTCGAGCGCGGGCTGCATCCGGTCGACGCCTTCCTGGACCTGGTGCTCGAATACGGCCGCGACCTCCGCTGGCGCACAACGATTTCCAACCACCGCCCCGAGGTGCTGAAGAAGCTGGCCCGTGATCCCGGCATCCAGCTGGGCTTCTCCGACGCCGGCGCACACCTGCGGAACATGGCGTTCTACAACATGGGCCTGCGCCTGCTGCGCCACGTGCGCGATGCCGAGCGTGCCGGCACCCCGTTCCTGACCGTCGAGCAGGCCGTGCACCGGCTGACCGGTGAACTCGCCGACTGGTACCGCCTCGATGCCGGCCACCTGCGGGTCGGTGACCGGGCCGACCTCGTCGTCATCGACCCTGAGCGCCTGGACGATTCCCTCGATGCCTACGCCGAAGACCCCGTCGAGCAGTACGGCGGATTGTCCCGCATGGTCAACCGTAACGACGCCACCGTCCCCGCGGTGTTCGTCGGCGGCCGCCAGGTCGTCCGCGACGGCGTGCCGACCGAGCTGGTCGGCACCACCCGCACCGGCCGCTTCCTGCGGTTCGCCCGCCAGACCCCAGCCCTGCCCGTCGCCAAGGAAGGTGAATTCGCCAGTGTCGGTTGAGGATACGATCCGCGGATTATGGAAGGCGCTGTCGGCGCGGGACTGGGACCGGCTGAAGGAGTTCGTGTCCGACGACTGCATCTACCTCGACATGCCGGTCGGCCCGGCTGCGGCCGCCCGCGGACCTGAGGACATCGTCAAGCGCCTGAAGATCGGCCTGGAACCGCTGGCCTCGTACGAGAACTTCGACGGCCTGCTGCTGACCGACGGCGCCGACGCGATGAACGAGCACCACGAGGAATGGCATTGGGAGACCGGCGAATCCGCGGTGCTCAAGTTCGTCACCGTGCACCGTGTCGAGAACGGCAAGGTGACGTTGTGGAAGGACTACTGGGACATGAGCGGGCTGACGAACTTCGCCCCGCCGTCCTGGCTGGAGAATTTCGCGACGGCCGACATGTCGTGGATTTTCGACGCGACAGGCCTGGTGTAGTAATTCAGAGGGTGATCTTGCAGGCCTGGCCGATGTCCAGGGTGCGCAGCATCCGGCCCATACCGAGCCACATCGCGCAGGACAGCGCCAGGTCTGTCAGCAGTTCGTCGCTGAAATGCTCTGCGGCACGGGCCCAGAAGTCCTCGTCGTCGCGCAGACCGGTGTGGTCGGTGGCGAAGCGGTAGGCGAACTCGGCTGCGATGCGCTCCTGCTCGGAGTAACCGGGCCAGGTCTGCCAGACGCCCGCGTGGTTGTAGAGATCCTCGTCGACGCCGGCAGCCGGACCGGCCGAGTCACGGGTGTTCTGGCACGTCACGCATTCGTTGTCGAGGGCGATCACCGTGCGGGCGAGTTCGCGGACGCGTAACGGCAAGCGCCCCTTGGTGTAGACGGCGTGCGTGAAACCGGCCATGGCCGTACCGATATCGGGCGACTTGAGCACCCACTCGGTCACGTCGTCGTCGCTGGAATCTCCGATTCGGCTCATTTTTCGCACGCTACGCCAAAACTGAAACAAGTTCTAGTTTATTGGCGGACGAGTTCTTCGGACCCTCCAGGGCACCGGTTAGGACGGCGGGCGCGACACACACTGTGCCGCGTAGAGCTGCTCACCGAGCTTGTCCATCAGCTCCAGCTGGGTTTCCAGATAGTCGATGTGGCCTTCCTCGTCGGCAAGGATGGCCTCGAAGATGTTGGCGCTGGTGGCATCGCCCTTCTCGCGGCACATGATGATGCCGGGCTTCAGACGCGTCACCACCTCGTACTCGATGGCCAGGTCGGCCTCGAACTGCTCGCGCAGTGTCTGGCCGACACGCAGCGAGAACAACCGCTGGTAATTGGGGAGGCCGTCCAGCAGCAGTATGCGATCGGTGAGGGTTTCCGCGTGGTGCATTTCCTCGATCGACTCTTCACGAGTGTGCTTGGCCAACTCGGTGAAGCCCCAATTGTCCTGCATTTTTGAATGCAGAAAGTACTGGTTTATTGCCGTCAGCTCGCTGGTCAATTGCTCGTTGAGCAGTTTGAGGATTTCGGGGTCGCCTTGCATTTCGGCTCCTTAAACACCATCGGGGGCTGGTCAAGTGTCACTGGCGCGGAACAACAACGTGCCTGCCTCAAACGTAGTGCAGCGGCCTCGCGCGGGGGACCGGATCGGGTCCGCGTTTCCCAGGTTTCGGGATGCGCGCCTTCGTCGCTGGCCAGCAGCTATGGACTGGCTGGCCTAAGTAAGGTTAGACTGCACTAACCACCGCGGGCGTCCGCCCGCGGTCCCGAGCGAACCGGAATGGCAGGACCGATGAGCGAGCAGTCGATGCACTCGCTCATTCTCGCCGCCGATTATCGCGTCGACGATGTCGAATCGATGTGGGAGCGGCTGAAATCGCACCGCTCAATCCTCACCGATCTCTCTGCGCACCACGTCGTCGTGTATTCGTCGTTGTGGGAACCGGGGCGCGTATTGGCCACTGTCGGCATTCGCAATGCGAATTCTGTCCGCGAAGTCCTGCGGTCACCGGCGGTATTCGAATTCTTCGACGCGTCCGGGGTGGACGACATTCCCGCGGTCTTCGCCGGTGAAGTCGTCGAGAAGATCGATCTGGCCGAACCG
This sequence comes from Mycobacterium sp. ST-F2, assembly GCF_001905655.1. Lineage (GTDB taxonomy): Bacteria > Actinomycetota > Actinomycetes > Mycobacteriales > Mycobacteriaceae > Mycobacterium. The sequence goes on along the minus strand of NZ_JMHT01000031.1, from coordinate 15,016 downwards.
CCACCGGGCGAGCATGCCGTCGCTTCCGTCGTCGTCGGTGTCGTCACCGCCGTCGAGGACGTGCCCGCCCTGATGGACAAGGTGCATGACGCCGCCGCACGCTTCCGCGATGCCGGCGTCTGCAAGGTCTGGGTGTACCGGGCGTTCGACGACGGCCACGAGGTGCTGATCCTGCAGCAGATCGAGAGCGAAGCCGCCGCCCGCCGCTGGATCGACCACCCCGATGCCGCCGCCGAATGGATGTCGGCCGCCGGATTCGGCGTCTATCCAACGGTTTTCGTCGGCACCCTGGCTCACCTCACATCTGTCGACTTCTCCGCAGAGGAGACCGGCTGATGTTCGTCTGTCTGTGTACCGGCGTGACCAGCCAGGTGGTCACCGAACTCGTCGCCGGCGGTGCGACCACGTCGAAGCAGATCGCCGAGAAATGCGGCGCCGGCCTCGATTGCGGCCGCTGCCGCCGCACTGTGCGGGCCATCATCGAAGCGGCCCGCACCGACTGCCCGGTGCACCGGGCGGGTTAGGGGCTACTCCCCCGCGAGCTCGGCCCGCTGCGCTTCGGTGAAGGCCGGCATGGCCGCCGCGGGGTTGGCGAGCTTGGCGCTGCGGTAACCGCGCACGTTGGCCGACGTCGCCATGATGGCCTCGCGCGACCGGCCCCGGGCATAGGTGACGGCCTGCTCCGCTTTGACGCCGAGCCCCTTGCCGACCTCGACGGCGTCCTGGTCGGCACCCATGTACAGAAATTCCCAACCGGCCGAAGTCTGCTGCTCGACAAGGGATTTGATGTCCGGCCGGCGCCATTCGGTGCTGGCGTTCTCCAGGCCGTCGGTCATGATCGCCACCACGACCGTGCCCGGCTTGTCGTCTTCGACGAGCATGTTGATCTCGGCCGCGGTGTCGGTGATGAGCTTGCCCATCGAGTCCAGCAGCGCGGTGCTGCCGCGGGGATCGAGCGTCAGCGCCGGCACCGAGGTCAGCGGGATTTTGTGGTAGACGACCTCGTACTGGTTGTCGAACTGCGCGAGAGTCACCGTGCATTCACCCTCGGCGCTGCGCTGTTCGGTCACGAAGGCGTCGAAACCACCGATGACGTCGGACTTGATGGACTGCATGGACCCCGATCGGTCGAGCAGAAAGACGAGGTGGGTGAGGTTCTGGTTGGCCATGAACGGTCCTTTCTGCTGTCTCAGGTTCACTTGGTGGTGCGACGGGGCTTGAACCGCATGGGTTCCGACGGAGCAGCGGGCGGCAACGGCGTTTGGGCGTACTTGTCGGACCGCGCACGTTTGACGTCTTCTGCGGTGACCCGATTTCCCGACGTGGCATACGGCGCCAACCTCGCCGTATTGGCCAAGCGTGGCCCGACCGCGTTCTCGGTGAGGCCGGCGTTCTTTCCTGCTGCCGCCAAAGACATTTCGTCGTCGACGACGGCACGGGCAAGCTGCTCGTCGAGCAGCTCACCGACTTCGGTCAACACCGACCGAAGCCCCTGCAGCGTTTCAGCTACGGACTCGGCGGCTTCCGCGTCGGCAAGATGCTGACGAATCCGGTTGTAGCGGTTGGACATGAACCACCATACCGCACAAACTGCGGACTCCGCAATAACTGCGGATCTGGTACTAGCCCTTACGCCCCACGAACGCGCTCAGCGCGTCGGCGTTGGCGGCACCGCCGAGCAACTCGGCGAACTGACCCGACTCCCGCTGCGTCGCCGCGACGATGGCGTCGCGCGTCGGTTCCACCATGGCGTACTTGACGGCCATCAGGCTCGAAAGTGGCCGGGAGGCAATGATTTCCGCGTGGCGACGCGCCTCGGGCAGCAGATCGTCGGGTTCGCAGATCCGCCAGACCAGACCCATGCGCAGCGCCTCCTCGGCACTCACCCACTCCGAGGACAACAGCAACCAGGCGGCGTTCTGCCGCCCCATGAGCCGCGGCAACAGGTACGACGACGCCGCCTCCGAGGCCACACCGAGGCTGGTGAAGGGGCACTTGAGCCGCGCCGCCGTCGACATGAACGCCAGATCCGCATACCCGAGGATCGTGGTGCCGATCCCGAGACCCACGCCGTTCACCGCACAGATCAGTGGCTTGGGGAATGCCGTGAGCGCCTCGATCAGCCCGGGAAAGCCGTACTCCCCCATCTGATATTCGGGGTTGGTGACCATCTCCTGCATCTCCACCAGATCGTTGCCGGCACTGAAAGCGCGGCCCGCGCCGGTGAGCAGTACGACCGACACCTCCGGATCGGCGGCGGCGTCCTTGAGTGCGATCGTGGTGGCGTCATACAGCGCCTCGCTGAACGCGTTGAGCGCGTCGGGCCGGTTCAGCGTCAGGGTGCGGACCCGGTTGGTGTCATCGATCTGAACGAGCGCGGCATCGGTCACAGGTTGTCTCCAAACAGATTTCGGTCAGTCCCGCGCCCAGCGCGGAGTGATGAACACGCCCTCGGCCTCCACCGTGATGCCCTCGGCATCGGCGATGTGCCCGACGGCGTAGGTCTTGATGCCCTCGGTCCGGACGATGCGGGCTTCGGTGTGCAGATCGCCGAGACGCGTCATGCGGCGGTAGCGCATGGTGAGTGTGCCGGTGAGCCGCGGACTGCCGGGCAGGCTCGCGCCCTCACCCAGCACGTGGTCGAGAATCATGGCCGACACTCCGCCGTGCACGTGGCCCGGCGGGCCTTCGTACGCGGCGCCGAGGTGGAAGTCGGCGGACACGCTGCCGTCCTCGGCCCGGATCAGGACCACGGGCGGGGCGATCGGATTACGGACGCCGATCACCGCGTTACCCCAGGGCATTTCGCTGCCCCGGGCCCCGAATCGGATACCGAACGAGCCGGCGAGCTGGTTGGCCCGAAGCCGCGCGGTGGCAGCGTCGATCTCGGCCTTCACCGCCGCGACGGTGTCGGCACCGGTCTCCGTCCGGATGGTTGCGTCGATGAGCTCGCGCACGGACTGTGTCAGCGGTTCGTAGATGGCCCGCATCCGCGCCACCTCATCGGCGTTCAGCGTGTGCAAAGTGCCCTCGAGCACCCCTGAACTAGAACACGTTCTAGTCACGGTGTCGAGAGTGGGGTCCCGTTGCCTGTGCACCAACCGATTTCGCGCCCCCGCGGCGGCCCACCGTGGACGCCTGAACCGGCTCCGCCCCCAATGCGGTCAGGTACCGAACCTAGAGCACGTCAGCAAAGACTCCGAGAGCGCCGACGGACCTCCCGCACACAACCCGGTCTTTGGCCACCGACCAGGCGCCACCGCCAACGATGCGGCGATCAGCGCGAGAGTCCCACCAGCGCGACCGACACCCCGGGTGAGCCAAACAAAACGACGTCACCTGGCACTATCACATATCGCCTACGAGCCGGTCAATATTAGCAGTCGCCTTCCAGGCGGAAATACATACCACTCGTTCGAAAAATGCTGTACATCGGATTCGTCCCGGATTAAAGTTCTGATCAGCGTCACTGGTCTGGCTTCCAGCAAATAGTGACCGGCACAGCGGCAAGGGATTGAGTCAGGGGGTTGAGACCGATGGGGAGCGAAGCGCTTGTCGCCTGCCGGGTGTCGAACGTGTCCGTGGTCGACGCCTACGAAGTGGTCTATGCGGGGATCTCGTCGTGGCTGGCCGCGGACGGCGAACTCAGCGCCGCTGCCGCTGCGCACTACACCGATATCGGTCAGTTGCTTCGCGAACATCCCATTCCCGCAGACCGCGCACACGTGGTGCTGCTGGGCCTGAACGTCGACGAACCACCCAGTTTCAATGCCGTGCGCGAACTCTCGGCCCGCGGACATCGCGTCGTCGTGTACTCCCATCTGACCGACCACGACGCGATCCGCAGCGTGATCGCATCGGGTGCCCTCAGCTATCTGACAAAAGCCGAGGGTCGCGATCATCTGCTCGCGGCCATCCGGTCGGCGGTCACCGCGACGCCGTACGCGGGGCCGAGCATGGAGGCCGCATTGCAAGGGCATGACGCCTGCCTGCGCCCGGTGCTGGCACCGCGGGAGCAGGAGGTGCTCTTGGCCTGGTTTCAGACCGACAGCAAGGACCTGGTGGCTCAGCAGTTGTTCCTGGCGCCCAGCACCGTGCGCACCCACCTGCAGCGCATTCGCGCGAAGTACACCGCGGCCGGTCGCCCGGCCGGCACCAAGGCCGCGCTGGTGGCCCGCGCCATCCAGGACCGCATCATCAGTATCGATGACCTGTGACGGCGCGCGCCCGAAATCCGCAGCGCTTTGTCGAATCCGATGATTGATCCGACCCGACAGCGCGCCGCACATTGGATAGTGTCTGGCAACGTGACGACCAGGGGGGTACCCGACACCGGCTGCGGCGACGACGGTTTTGCCGCGGCAATCGTTCGCGTTGCCGTTGTCGACGATCACGACGTCGTGCATGCCGGAGTGCAGGCCTGGTGCGCCGGCGCCGAGCCACGTATCGACGTCGCGGCGACCCATCTCGATCCCGAGTCGTTCCTCGCTGCTCCCCCGGATGTCGGCACCGCTGTCGATGTCGTGTTGCTGGACCTGCAGATCGACGGCAACAAGCCCGCCTTCGGGGCTCTGCAACGACTGTGCGACCTCGGCCACAAGGTGATCGTCTATTCGCACATCAACAGCGACGAGGTCATCCTGACCTGCCTCGACCTCGGTGCGGTTGCGTACCTGGTCAAGTCGGAGGGCCGGGCGCATCTGATCGACGCGATCCATGCCGCGGCGTCGGGCACGCCTTATCTGGGGCCGCGCATGGCTCGCGCGCTGTTCAACGATCGCACCGACGGCCGCCCGAACCTCTCGGAGCGCGAAAAAGAAGTACTGGTGGCCTGGTTCCAGACCGAGAGCAAGGATCTGGTGGGCCAGCGGCTCTTCATCGCGCCGAGCACCGTCCGCACCCACCTGCAACGGGCGCGCGCCAAATACGCGGCGGTCGGCCGGCCGGCGCCGACCAAATCCGCGTTGCTGGCCCGCGCCATCGAAGACGGCATCCTCACCGTCGGGGATCTGTAGTCACGACAACGCCTTCTCCATGGCGGTGAGCCAGACGGTGTCGCCGGCGACGGTCACGTCGGTACCTGGGTACCGGTCCAACGCCGCGGACATCGCGCCGACGTCACCGACCTCGCGACACACCGCACTGAAGATCAGGCCCTCCGGCATTACGGTCAGCACCACCTGCGCCGACGCCATGTCGAACCCCAGCGCGCACCGGACCGGACCGGCCAACGATGACGGTTCGTCGGAGACGGGGACCGGCAGGTCGCCGCTGACGGCAACCGACACTTCGACACCGCGCGCCTCCGCGGCGTCGAAGAACGGGCGCAGCTGCATGAGGGTCGGGTGGTCGTACGTCTTCGATTCCTCGAACAGGGCCCGGAGGCGCCGTGTTTCGGCCCGGGCGCGGCGCTGTACCCCGCTGTCGACGGGCGCATCGGTGCCCAACAACTCGAGCAACGGCACCACGTTGCCGACCAGCGTGGCGTACCGGCGGCGGTAGTCGTCGGCGACGGCCTGCTCGATGCGTTCACGCGCCACCAAGTTCCGGTGTGCCACCACGTCGCCGCGCACATCTCTCGCCACGTCGCGCAGCAGCAGGCCGTAAAGCAACGCGAACAACTGGACGGCCAGGATGCTGCCGGTCCCCAGGCCGACATTGAGCCACGATTCGGGCACCGGGTGGCGGATCAATTCCAGGACCCCGCCGAGTGTCCAGATGCCGGCGAGGATTCCGCAGGCCCACCGCACGGGCAGCCCGAGCAGCACCGGCAGTACGCACCAACCGATCCCGGCCTGGACCCAATCCCCTTGTGAACCCAGCACTTCCGGCGGCGCTGTCATCGAATTCACGAGCACCACGAGCACCGCGGCGCTGATCAGCACCGGCACCAGCACGCGGCATCTGCCGCGCAACACCGGCAGCGCCCCGAGTGCACAGCATGCGCCCACTGCCGCTGATGCCAACTGCACCACCGAGCCGGTACGAAACGGCGCGGTCACCAACACGTTGACCACCGCGTAGGCCACGAGTACGGCGCCGTAGATGAACCGGCAGCGTCCGATGACATGCTCGATGTCGGTCAGATCGACCGACTGCTGATCCTGGGCACCCGAGGTCCACACCAAGTCGACTCTGGCGCCCTCCCCTGGCGCCGAAGCGACCCGCGCATCACCGCCGATATCCCGCATCCGGCCGATGATCGACGCGGCCAGACCGCGGCCCGACCTGACCGTCGCGGGGTCGAAACCGGTGCCGTCATCGGTGACGGTGATGCGGCCCGCCGCGACGTCCACCTCGACCAGGGTCGCGGCCGCGTGGCGGTCGACGTTGTTCAATGTCTCGCGGGCGGCGGCGACAAGAACCCGCCCCACCATGCCGTCGACCCACAGCTCCGGTACGCCCGCGAACACGACGTCGGTGCGGGCAAAAGCCAGCGCTTCCCGCAGGGCGCCAACGACTTCCATCCGCGAGTGCGTCCCCTGCCACGGCCCGTCGTGCAACAGACGCAGGTCGCGGCGGGCCTGCATAGCCAATCGCTGCCGCGACACCGCCACACCCTGGCCGACCATCAACAACGTCGACGCGGCAGTGTCGTGCAGCAGGGCCAGCTGCTCGCGCTGAAAACTGCGGACCGCCTGCTGCACCTGATGCCCGATCTCCACCGCCTCACGGGCATCCCTGGCCTGGTCTGCCACCGCGGCGACCCGCAACAGCATGAGCCGAATCAGGCCCGCGGTAACCCACTGCAGCGCAAAGTAATACAACGCCGGAACCGACCAGACGCGGTCCCAGCCCAACACCCCGGCCGCCCCCACCGCATAGGCCGCGGCGATCGCACCCGTCATGGGCAGGGTGAACCGTGCCGGCAGGCACACCGAAAAACTGACGACAGCGGTCCCGGCGACCGCCTGCGGCGCGCTGTTCGACGCGAAGAAATCCGGGTCGGGTGCCAGCACCGGGATGGCCGTGCAGATCACCAATGTCACCACCAGGTCCGCAGCGGACCACACCGGTCGGAGGGATCGCGTCGAGATCCGGTAGAGCGACCACAGACACAACCCGCCGAGCAGCCAGCGGCCCGGCGGCTGGGCATCCGAGCCGACCAGCCCGATCACGCCGATACCGACGTTCGCGGTGTGGCGCATCAGTAACCCGATGTTGTCGGCACGGCGCAGCAGGTGATGCTGCGAGGTCGTGGCCACTGACGCAAACCCTCCGGCTGGATTGACCGGGCAATCTTAGGTCGGCACGGCCTGCCATTCTGTTCGATGGATGTCCGCCGAACGGCTGAATTTCCGGCGCCCTACGTAATATCCACACCATGACCGTCACTGCCGATGATCTTCGCTACCTGAACCGCTGCGTCGAACTGGCCCGCGAGGCGCTGGACGACGGTGACCAACCATTCGGCTCGCTCCTGGTGGACGCCGACGGCGTGGTGGTCTTCGAGGACCGCAACCGGGTCTCCGGCGGCGACCAGACACAGCATCCCGAGTTCGCCATAGCCCGTTGGGCCGCAACCAATCTCGATCCGGCGCAGCGGGCCGCCGCGGTGACGTACACCTCCGGCGAGCACTGTCCGATGTGCTCGGCCGCGCACGCCTGGGTCGGCCTGGGCCGCATCGTCTATGCGACATCGTCGGCACAGCTGGGTGGTTGGCTCAGCGAGTGGGGCGTCGCGCCCGCCCCTGTTGCGGCGCTGCCCATTTCGGCCGTCGCACCGGACGTGCCCATCGACGGCCCCGTCGACGAATTCGCCGACACCATGAAGGGTTGTACGAAGCGGCTTTCCGGCCCTGAGCCCTGTTCTGAGTCTCAACCGTTAGCCAACTGCGACGTCACTCTTCGGTATCAGTACGCCGAACCGCGCCGTCCCGGTGTTTCACTATTACTCACGGGAGCCTGCCGTTACCCCCGAGACGGCAGGCTCCCTGTTTTCTGCTCTGAGCGATGTAGAACACACCGGACGGCAGCGCCGGAACAAAACCGCGACCCCAAAGGTTGAGCGCAGGAGATTCAACTTTGGAGGTACGGATGTCTGACGCCACGACAGCGCCCATCGCTGTTCCCGTCCTGTTTGTCACCGAGCCGATCGTCCTGCCGGGCATGGTCGTGCCCATCGAACTCGATGACGCCGCGCGTGCCGCGGTCGATGCGGCGCAGGCCGCCGCTGCCGCCGGCGAGGCCGGCAAGCTGCTCATCGCACCCCGCCTCGACGACCGCTACCCCACTCACGGCGTCCTGGCGTCGATCGTCCAGGTCGGCCGGGTGCCCGGTGGTGGCGCCGCCGCCGTTGTCCGGGGCGAACGTCGCGCCCACATCGGTTCCGGGACCACCGGACCGGGAAGCGCGCTGTGGGTCTTGGTGGATGAAGTCGAACAGCCCGCGACCACCGACGAAACCCGCACGCTGGCAGCCGAGTACAAGAAGCTGCTGCTGGCGGTCCTGCAGCGCCGGGAGGCGTGGCAGATCATCGACGCCGTCAACCAGATCAGTGAGCCGTCCGCACTGGCCGACACCGCCGGCTACGCGTCGTACCTGTCCGATGTGCAGAAGCGCGAGCTGCTGGAGACCGCCGACGTGAGTCGTCGCCTGAGCCTGCTCGTTGAATGGACCGGCGAGCACCTGGCCGAGGTCGAGGTCAACGACAAGATCGCCGAAGACGTCCGTTCCGGAATGGACAAGCGCCAGAAGGAATTCCTACTCCGCCAGCAGTTGGACGCCATCCGCAAGGAGCTGGGCGAGCTGGACGGTAGCGCGGGGGCCGAGGAGCCCGCCGACTACCGGACCCGCATCGAGGCGGCCAATCTGCCCGAGAAGGTGCGGGAGGCGGCGCTGCGTGAGGTCGGCAAGCTGGAACGCTCCAGCGAGCAGACGCCCGAGGGCGGCTGGATCCGCACCTGGCTGGACACCGTCCTGGAGCTGCCGTGGAATGAGCGCACCGAGGATTCGACGGATCTGAAGGCCGCCAGGGAGATTCTGGATGCCGACCACCACGGTCTGGAGGATGTCAAAGACCGCATCGTCGAATACCTGGCAGTGCGGGCCCGCCGCGCCCAGCGTGGCATGGCCGTCGTCGGCGGCCGCGGTTCGGGTGCGGTGATGGTGCTGGCCGGCCCTCCCGGCGTCGGCAAGACGTCGCTGGGTGAGTCGGTGGCGCGTGCGCTGGGCCGCAAGTTCGTCCGCGTCGCGCTGGGTGGCGTGCGCGACGAGGCCGAGATCCGCGGCCACCGGCGGACTTACGTCGGCGCGCTGCCGGGCCGCATCGTGCGGGCCATCGGTGAGGCCGGCACCATGAATCCCGTTGTGCTGCTGGACGAGATCGACAAGGTGGGCTCGGACTACCGCGGCGATCCGGCGGCGGCGCTGCTGGAGGTGCTGGACCCGGCGCAGAACCACACGTTCCGCGATCACTACCTGGACCTGGATCTGGACCTGTCGGATGTGGTGTTCCTGGCGACGGCGAACATCATCGAGAACATCCCTTCGGCGCTGCTGGACCGCATGGAATTGGTGCAGATCGACGGCTACACCGAGGACGACAAGGTCGCCATCGCCCGTGACTACCTGCTGCCCCGGCAGGCCGAGCGGGCGGCGCTGACCACCGACGAGGTGACGGTGACGGACGCGGCACTGCGCAAGATCGCCGCCGACTACACGCGTGAGCCGGGCGTCCGGCAGTTCGAACGACTGCTGGCGAAGGCGCTTCGGAAGGTCACCACGAAACTGGCCTCCGGAGCCGATGCGGTTGTCGTGGACGAACCGGATCTTGTTGATTACCTGGGCCGTCCGCGGTTCATGCCGGAATCCGAGGAACGTACCGCGGTGCCCGGCGTGGCTACCGGGCTGGCCGTCACGGGCATGGGTGGCGATGTGCTCTACATCGAGGCCGGCTCGAACGACGGCGAACCAGGCCTGCAGTTGACGGGCCAGCTGGGCGACGTGATGAAGGAGTCGGCGCACATCGCGCTGTCCTACGTGCGGTCGCACGCCGCCGAGCTCGGCGTCGACCCGGCCGCGCTGGACCGCCGGATCCACGTGCACGTGCCCGCGGGCGCGGTGCCCAAGGACGGTCCGTCTGCGGGCGTGACGATGGTGACCGCGCTGGTCTCCATGGCCACGGGTCGCCAGGTCCGCAGCGATGTCGGGATGACGGGCGAGGTCACGCTGAACGGGCGGGTGCTGCCCATCGGCGGGGTCAAGCAGAAGCTGATGGCAGCCCAACGTGCCGGTCTGACAACGGTTTTCATCCCGTCGCGCAACGAACCGGACCTGGACGACGTGCCGGCCGAAGTCCTCGACGCACTCGACGTGCGGCCCATGACCGACGTCGCCGACATCGTCGCCCAGGCGCTGGAGCCGGCCGCTGAGATCACGGCGGCGGCGTAACCCCTGCGAGCAGACCCAAATGCTCCTGCCCACCTCACGGTGGTGGGACATTTGGGTCTGCTCGCGTCAGATGGGCCGGCCTGAGTCTCAGGCAATATCGGCCGACGGCGGTACCTCGGCCAGATGGATCTCGCGGTGCTCGATGAGTTCGTGGATGCGATCGGGGCCGAGCCGCGCCCGGAAATCCTTCACGGTGTAACCGATGACGACCCCGTCGGTGAGGGCGCGGACCGTCGCCGTGCGCGGAATCCCGAACAGCGGCCCGATCTCACCGAAGTACTCGCCGGGTCCTGCGGTGAACAGCAGCATGGTCTCGCCGTCCGGCATCTCGCGGGTGATCTCGAAGCGGCCTTCCTTGACCACGTAGATCAGGTCCCCGATGGTGGTCTGCTCGAACACCAGATCGCCCGCCTCGAGCTCGAAGACCTCGGGTTCGCGGTCGGTGGTGGCGACCGTCGGGACGAGTTCGACGACGCGATCGGCCAGTGGCAGCATCCGGCTGTCATGGGTGGCGACCACCACGACGCGATCGTCCGCCAACTCCCGGATGAGCCGCAGCACCTCCTCGACCTGAATGAAGTCCAGGTGCGCTGTCGGCTCGTCGGCCAGGATCAGCGGCGGGTCCAGGGCGATGGCCCGAGCCACCGCGACGCGCTGCTGCTGTCCTCCCGACATGTCACCGGGGCGGTGCGTCATCCGGTGTGACAGACCGACCCGGTCGAGCAGTTCCGCGGCGCGCTGACGGGCCGCACCGCGGCTCATGCCCGCTGCCCGCATCGGCACCATGACGTTCTCGGCGGCCGTCAGGCTGGGCACCAGATTGAACGCCTGGAACACGATGCCGACGGTGTTGCGGCGATAGTCGGTCAGCGCCTTGGGTCCGAGGGTGGTGACGTCGACACCATCGAACAGGATCTGACCCGACGTGGGCTTGAGGATCCCGCCCATGCACGACAACAACGTCGTCTTCCCACAACCGCTGGGCCCCAGCAGGATCGCCAGGGATCCTGCCGACAGCTCCAGTTCGAAATTGTCGATGGGCCTGACCTTGTCGGCGCCCTTGCCGTATTCCACCACCAGATCACGAATCTGTAAGCCGCTCATGGTCTATGGCCCCCCGAATGCCATCGCTGGATCGATCGTCACCGCTCTACGCATGCCCGCCAGGCTCGCGATCAGCCCGATGGTGATGGCCACCACCGGCAGTAACAGATAAGCGCCGGCCGGCACGTCCACCCGCATCGGGAACATCGGCCCGAGCACCATCGCCAGCAGCACGCCGATCGCCGCGGAGAACACGGCGACGAACACGGCCTGCATCGCCAGCCCGGCCATCATCGATTTCGTCTTCACCCCAACGGCTTTGAACACCGCGAAATCGCGGGTCCGTTCCATCGCGGACATGTAGATGAACATGCCGATGATCGTTGCGGCCACCACCCACAGCAGGACGGCCATGATGCTGATGGCATCGACCGCGACTTTCAGCGGCCGCATCATGTCGTCGATGGCGCCGTGCCGGTCCACCAGGCGGTAACCGTCGAGCGCCTTGGTCGGGTTACCCCGGATGCCGACCGACGCGATCACGGGCTGCCCGCCGTAGACGAGACGCTGTGCGCCGAGCGTCGTCAGGAACAGATTGGGCTGCTGCGCCAAGACCGTCGAGTTGTTCACGATCCCCACGACCTGCAGGTTGTGGGAGGCGATGTGCATCTGGTCGCCGATCTTGCGGCCCAGCGTCGACGACACCGCGATCTCGTCCGGAGTGGCGGGCGGACGACCCTGCGACATCTCCGGCATGCCCGGCCCGCCCGTCGGTGCGCCGAACAGATTCATCGTCCGCGGCGTGCCGTTGTCGAGCGCCGTGGTGCCCGCGTAGACGACCGCGGCGGCCGCCTGCACTCCCGGAAGCTTCTGTGCGCGTTCAACTTCGGTCTGCGCGAACGGTGACGAGCCCAGGAACGGCCCGGCCGCGCCGTTCTGGATCATGAAGTGATCGATACCCAGGGAGTTGACGGTGTTGCCGGCCTCCACCCGAAAACCGTTGGCCAACCCGGTGAGCACCAGGGTCATCGCGAACACGAACGACGTACCGACGACCGCGATGAGAAATCGGCGCCGCCGCCACTGCAGGTCCCGTAACGCCGCGATCAGCACCTGAGGAATCTAACGTGTTAGCTATGGCCTATGACGAGGATCTGGCCAACCGGATCCGCGAGTTGGTCGGCCCGGTCGGTGGCATCGAAGAAAAGCGGATGTTCGGCGGGCTGGCCTTCCTGGTGAGCGGCAACATGTCGGTGGCGGCCAGCCACGACGGTGGTCTGCTGGTGCGCGTTGCGCCGGACGACACCGAGAAGTTGCTGGAACGCAAGCACGTCGGACTGATGGTGATGGGTGGCCGGGAGATGCGCGGTTGGTTGCGGGTGGCACCCGACGGCCTGAAAACCAAGCGGCAGCTGCAGACCTGGGTTGACCGGGGCGTCGGGTACGCGGGCACGCTGCCACCCAAGTAAGCGTTTGCGCGCCCCGCGGCCGGGTACTCGTGGAGGTATGGCACGGGATCGACAGGTCGTCGCGCGGTTGCTCGACGCAGCCGGTACCACGTATGCCGACGACGCCGGGATAACGCTGCGCGACAAGCCGATGCCGCTGTTCAAACTGCTGTCGCTCTGCATGCTCGCGAGCAAGCCCATCGCTGCGACCACTGCGGTCGCCGCCGCCCGCGAGTTGTTCCGGAGCGGGCTGCGCACGCCCACAGCCGTGCTGAAAGCTGAACGCCGCACCATGATCGCGGCCTTCGGCGGCGGGCTGGCGGGCGCCAAGGCCGCGGAAGCCCTGCGCAACAAGGATTTTGGAGGTCAGGTGGTGTTGTTCGGCGCCGAGGACCGGCTGCCGTACGAACGCCCGCCGCTGTCGAAGGAGTTCATGGCAGGCAAGAAGACCATCGAGGAATTCACGGTGCAGCCCAAGAGCTGGTACGCCGAGCACGACGTCGACCTGCGGCTGGGCACAGAGATCACCACGCTGGATCGCACGGCGCACATGGTGGCCTTCAACGACGGCGATCACGAGCACTACGACAAATTGCTGCTGGCCACCGGATCTCGTGCCCGGAAACCCCCGATCCCCGGCGCGGACGCCCACGGGGTCTATTTCCTGCGCACCGTCGACGACGCCACCGCACTGTTGGAGCAACTGACCGACGGCCGGCGGCTGGCGATCATCGGAGCCGGCTGGATCGGGCTCGAAGTCGCGGCCAGTGCCCGCGGGCTGGGCGCTGAGGTCACCGTCGTGGAATCCGCCGCGCTGCCGCTGCTGGCTTCCCTGGGCCGGGAAGCCGGCGAGGTGTTCGCCGGTCTGCACCGGGACAACGGCGTCGATCTGCGGCTGGGTACGACGGTCGACGAAATCACGACCACCGACGGCACGGCGACAGGCCTGCGACTCGGCGACGGGACAACCGTCGCTGCGGACGCGGTGCTCGTCGCCGTGGGCGCCATGCCGAACGTCGAATTCGCCGAGCGCTCCGGCCTCGTCATCGCCGACGGCGGCCTCGCAGTCGACGAATCTCTGGTCACCAGCGACGCCGACATCTACGCCGTGGGTGACATCGCGGCCGCCGAACACCCGCTGTTCGGTGTCCCGATCCGCACCGAGCACTGGGCCAATGCGCTCAAGCAGCCCGCCGTGGCCGTCGACGGAATGCTCGGTGACCCCGGCAGTTACGACGAACTGCCGTACTTCTTCACCGACCAGTACGACCTCGGCATGGAGTACGTCGGCTACGCACCGCAGTATCAGGCGTCGGTGACCCGCGGCGATCTCGGCACACGCGAATTCACCATGTTCTGGCTCGACGGCGGCCACCGCGTACTGGCCGGCATGAACGTCAACATCTGGGAAGGCCTTGACGACATCAAGAAGATCATCCGGTCCCAGCGCCCGGTCGATGTCGGCGCGCTCGCCGATCCGTCGGTCAACCTGTCGGACCTGGCGGCCTGACCCGGCTACTCCAGCCCGGCGGTCCCGTCCGCGTTGACCGTGACCTTGGCGCCGGCGAGGTCTTCGCGGGTGCTGGCCTCGGCCTGCGAGGCATCGGTGATGACCGCCAGCGCCCGGCTGCCGCTGGGTGTGCGGACCGCGACGAACACCTTCTCCGGAGCGCCCTCACGGGTCACCGGCGTCGTCCAGGCCTCGACGGTCCCAGTGCCCGACCAGTCGTCCTCGGCCACCACCGTCGGCTCCGCATCGACCTCCGATTGCACATCCGCCCAACGGAATTCATGTACCGGCGGCTCGGTGCTGTAAACCCCGAAGCTGTGCTTGGTCAGATACCCACCGTTGGCGGTGATCAGCCCGACCTGACCGGGATGGGCGGCCAGCCGCTCGGCCATGGTCGCGATCGAATGGGTGACGTAGTTGTTCCACGGACCACCGGCGAAGGTGAGCCCACCGGTAACGGTCAGGGGCCGCTGTAGGTCGTCGAGGCCCAGACCCAATTCGCGGGCGGCCACTTGCACCGCCGACGGGAAACACGAATACACGTCCACCGCGTCGACGTCATCGACGCCCAGGCCCGTCAGCTCCAGCACCCGGCGGCCCGCGATGCGAATGGCCGGCGACC
>NZ_JMHT01000030.1 GCF_001905655.1 Mycobacterium sp. ST-F2 | reverse complement strand
GGGAGTAGCCGGTCGAGGCTGGTGGAAAGGAACGGGGTATTGCGGCTCGTCCCCAGCCGCCTGCCGGTACGGCCGAGTCGTTGCAGGAACGAAGAAACGGTGCGCGGCGCGTCGATCTGGATAACGCGATCGAGGTCGCCAATGTCGATGCCAAGCTCGAGGGTCGAAGTCGCGACAATGACCGTGTCTTTGGCCTCGGCGAAAGCACGTTCACTTTGTCGCCTCTCGTCAGCCGAGAGCGACGAGTGGGACACGAACGTCTGGACGCCGTGCTCGCGTAAGAGGAAGGCGATTTCCTCGGCGGACCGCCGTGATTCGGCGAACACCAGTCGCTTGTCGCCCCGATGCAACCGAGAAATGACCGTGGCGGCGTTGTCCATGCTGCCGACGTAGTCGATTGTGATCTCTGGGTTTACCGTCGACGGTGAGTCCTCGCGCACCACGACGACCGGTTCCCGACCTTCGGTCGAACCCTGCATCCATGCGCCAACTACTTCTGGGTTGCCGATGGTTGCGGAAAGCCCCACTCGCTGAATCCTGTGCCCAGCTATTCGTTCCACTCGCTCCAGCACGGCGAGTAAGTGCCAACCTCGGTCAGATCCAGCGAACGCGTGAAGTTCGTCGATCACGACAGCTCGAACGGAACCCAAGAAGCGCTCATGATCGACTCGCCGCGACACCAGCATGGCCTCAATGGATTCCGGGGTCGTCAGCAGAATGTCTGGCCTGTCGGCCAGCATGCCGCGACGCTCGGACTGTCCAATATCGCCATGCCACAACCCCGCGCTTCGGCCTAGCCAGGAGCAGTAGGCACTCACGCGTGGGTGAATGTTGTTCAGGAGAGCACGAAGTGGCGTGACGTAGAGGATCGTCGTACCTGACCAGTTGCCCTCGATCATCTCAGAGAGCAGAGGAAAAACAGCAGCCTCGGTCTTGCCACCGGCAGTCGGTGCGACAAGGACGCAGTCCGATCCAGACCTCACCGGATCGACCGAGGCTGCTTGTAGTGGCCTGAGCGCGGCCCAGCCCAGCGAGTTGACTATGTGGTACTCGATAGCCGGGTCGAGCCCAGTGGACGCCGACATCGGCTAGAGGTCCAACTCGATTTCGTCGACGCTTACTGCCGGAGCGCGGTTGGTGCGCGCGTGCGCCTCCCGCTCCGCCGGCGTCAGCTCGTCGGTGCTGACAGTGAGGTGGTAATCGCGGCGTGGATTGAAGTCCTCGAAGAGGTCCACGCGGTCGAGGACGTCGGACACCAACTTCTTGAGGAAGAGCCGCGGTGCGATTCCGGTTCGTCCACCCAACTCGCCGCCGACCGCGGCAGCGAGGTCCTTCAAGTAGCCGTCGTCGACGACGCTCCTGATCCGCTCAGGATTCTTAGCTCCGGCCGCGTAGATGTCTCGAACACGACTACCTAGCTCCAAGAGCGACTCTGGTGTAAAGCCGGTGAGGCGGACCTGCGTTGCGCGCGGGTTGTCGAAGCGCGCGTCGGTAGTGAAGTCAGTCTGAAGACGTTGGGCCAGTGGCGGAAGACGCTGCACGCCTTGCTGTCCGTCGAAGAAGGCGGGCGTTCCCGTGAGAAGGAGATACAGACCAGGAAATCGGCCGCCATCGATCTCGTCCATAAGCTGCCGAAGTGCGTTCAGCGACTTCTCCCGAACATCGCTTCTCATGCGTTGCAACGTCTCAACTTCATCGAAAACAATGACAAGCCCCACGTAGTCCGAATCGCGAAGAACCGTGAGGAGACCCTGAAGAAAACCGAGAGCACCGAAATGGTCGAGGTCGCCGCGCACTCCCGCGGCACGCTTCACGGAGGCCGCTACGTGAGGCTGACCACCGAGCCATGCCAATAGTCCATCTGCCTCCGCAGTGTTACCCGCAGCCTGCGCCAACCGATACTGCCGCAGCACCGCGGCGAAAGCCGGCGCCTCCTTCGAGACATCTGAGAGCCGGCGGTGGAGGAGTTCGAGTGTTTCTTCCGAACCGGTCGGCTGTCCGGCCCCGTCCTTTACGTCGTGATCAAGGATGTAGAACCAACCATCAATGACGTCTCGAAGAGCACCAGACTGAGTGGTCGAGGTAGAGAGGTTCTCGGTGATTCGCCGATACACGGTCTCCAACTTGTGCAGGGGCGTCTCCGTCTCGCTGATCTGCACTTCGGAGGTTGCAAACCCTGCGCGCTTGGCGCGCTCGGTGAGCCAGCGGGAGAAGAAGGTCTTACCGGAGCCGTACTCGCCGCGGACGGCTTTGAAGACGGCGCCTCCGCCGGAAACCGTTTGCAGCTCTTCATCGATCGCTTCCTCGAAGCGGCCCAGACCGACAGCGAGGACGTCGAGCCCTTGTTGTGGCACGGTGCCGCGGCGCAGCGCATCGATGATGTCCTTGCGACGGCGCGGGCTGATGCCGCCCGAGACGTCGGTCATCTCGCGCCTCTGACGTCGAACTGTTCGCGCAGGAGGTACTCATCGAGCCGCAGCGTGACGCCATCGGTGTCGAGCTCGACGACGCCGTACCCGTCGACATTGAATAACCGCCGAACGGCCGCAAAGACCTGTCCAAACTCGGCGGTTGGAATTCCGACGGCAGCGGCCACCGTGTCTTGGTGAGCGCGACCACCACGATCCACCAGTGCGCGCAAGAACGCCCCGGCAGTGCCGTCGTCGAGCGCACGCCGACCTGCCATCCGCTTTTGCTCGGCATACGTGGTCGATGCAAGCACCGCTTCGACAATCCCCGCGGGGGCTTTCGTCGACGTGGGCAACTCGTGGAGTTCGAACAACCCATCACGTTGACCCGACGCCTTCGTCTTCGTCGGCTGCCCGGTGGGCTTCGTCGGGGCCTCCGCGGTGGAGGCGACCGGATCGTTCCACCACAACGGCACCTGCGGCGCGGCCGGCTCCCACCCAGGTGCCCCGGCCGCCACTGCAGCAGCTTGAAACACGAGTACCGGAATCGTCAGCTCCGCGAGGCTGGCACCACCGTGGTAGCCCGCATGTCGGGGGCCGTAGTGCGCGTCATCACGCCAGAGCAACACCGCTTCGCCTCCTGGTGCGATCACCCGCGGCCCTGATACGAGCACTTCTCCATCGCCAGCAGCACCGGCCGAGGCCGGCCGCCAACGGGAATCGGCACCGCTGACGCTCAGCGCCTCGGTACCGCGCTCGACGACGTGGCCGTGATCTGACGTCAGGATAACTGCGCGCCGGGCGGAGATGGCGGCCTCCAGGAGCGCTCGCAGAGGATCGAGCGAACGCAGATCCCAATTCCACGCTGACAGGTCGTTCTTATGGGTCGCGTCATCGATTGCGTTGATCACCACTCCGACAACGGGAATGGCGCCATCCCTCACCGCGGCCATCACATCGCTAGGCAGCGACGCACCACCTTCGGACCGCAGGTCGTTCTTATGGAAAAGTTTTGCGCCGGGGAATGCCGTTGACAGCCCGCGTTTCTCGTCTTCACCGGTGCCTGAGCAGATCTCACCACAGAACAACGAAGCGCGAGAGACGTTCGTCAGCGATGGCAACGCCGCCGCCACAGCACGCCGTGCGTGCGTTGACGAGGGAACCCACTCCACAAGGCCCAACCGGGCAACTTCGGAAGCGAGCGCTGTGGCTATGGCGCTACTCATTCCATCCAGCACGATGAGAGTTGCACCGCCTTGGCGACGCCACGGATCAACGATCTCGGCGAGCAGTCGCTCCACACCGATCGCGTGTTGGTCGTCAGCCCCGTTGACTTGGTCTAGTCGCGATGCTGCGGCGCGATCACGCTGCTTGCGGCGCCCGTGCACCTTGTCGAGAAGCTGTTGATACGCAGCCGTGACAGTCGGGTCATCGGAACCATGCCACACAGCACCGGTGGCGGCGTCCACCCACGCACCGTCGTTCATCTGTCGTTGGAGATCGCTACCGAGTGATGCTGAGGAATTCTCATTGGTGGCAAGCCAGCGATGGAGGCGCACGGCCATCGCCGGTGCCTGCGAGGCATCGGCGTCGCGGTGTGCAAGGACGTGAGCTAGTGCCTGCTCGACGTTGTCACCGGAGGTCAGCGCCGACGCGAGTCCACGGACACGTGCCAGATACCCAGGATGCAGGACGGCCGATCGCTCGGTTCCCTCAGCCCAGCCGAGGTCACCGAGGAGTGCTTCTGCTTGCTGCAAGGCGACACCCAGTTCGGGAGGGTTATCCACCTCTAGGCGCAGCACGGCCGCCTTGGCCAGTTGCGCAGTGGCCTTCGCGACGTCGACAGGAACCGCCTTCCCAGCGATGAAGGCCTCGACCCGCACCCGCGCGGAAATCTGTGTCTCCGTGGGCGGAACACCGTCCTCAGGCCACAAGACGTCTAACACCAGGCCAACGGCAAGTGGGGTGACGTGCTCATTGCGCTGAGCGATCTGCAGGGCAACGGCTGCAGGATCGCCCAATTCGGTTCCAGCCCAATCGATCAAGTGCGCACGCAACGGCGCATCAATCGCGGCCCACGCAGCACGCACGTTTCGTCTCCCCAACGCCGTCAGGAGCACAACGCCATCCAGCTGAACCTCGGCACTCAGTCCGAGAACACGTGCGAGGAGAGAACCGACGGCATGGCGAGCGGTGAGCGCGGGTTCAACCGATCGCGGCCATCCACCTGGTGGCTGGTGATCGAGCAGTGCTGTTGCGGCCCAATCCAGACGCCGGAGGTCGCGACCGACCTCGATCGCCCCAGGAAACAGCCGAGGAACGGCCTGCCACTCATCTGGCAGTTCGATGACATTCTTGTACGCGCGAGCAAGAACTGCGTCGCCAAGGTCCTCCGCTGGCCGGTCGGTCAGAACGATTGCTCGCTCATCAGTTGCCAACGACGCCAGGATGTCGAGAACGGCGAGCTGAGACACACCTGGCAGTACTCGGACAACTGCGTCCCCAACCTTGACATCGCCGTGTCTCCACTCGGGACGCGCACGAAGTAAAAGGATCTGGGCATCCGACTTGACCAGGTCTGCTGCTCTCTGCTGCACCATCGCCGGCGAGATGCTGACGGTGCGGAGCCGCTCGCTCAGAACCATCGCCAGTCAATCCTCAACTTCTTGCCCTCCACCGGACGGCTGAGTTCGGCTGTCAGATTCTTGACGAGAGACTCGAGTTGCGAAACCGCCTCGACTTCGATCGTGTGTTGCTGGCTGGCGCGTGCTTCGGCTTCGCGTTGCGCCTCCTCTTGCCGACGGCGGAACTCGTCTTCCTGTTCCCGCAAGCGACGCTCGCGGTCGGCGGCTTCCTGCTCACGCCGCTTGAGTTCCTCTTCTTGCTCGCGTCGACGTTGGTCCTCTTGCTCACGACGGATTCGTTCTTGTTCTTCGTCGGCCACATGGTCGGGCTTAGGATCCTTGGGACGCTGCTCGACGAGGATCTTGGTGATCTCTCGAGCTGCTAAGACAAGGGCGGGAGCCAAATCCGCGTGCATCTGGTCGGCTTCGGCAGCGGCCCGCAACGTGGCAAGGAGAGCGGCGGACCGCTCTCCGCCCAAACTCGGAAGTTGGTTCAGGAGCTGCCAATTCGCGCCCTGAATAGCTGTCGCGACAACGGCTGCAGTGGCGAGCGATCGGGCAAGCGGCTGCAGTTCGTCCGGCAAGTCAAATTCGGCAACCACCCGAATCCGGTCGACATGGTCTGCGGCATCGCGCAAAGCCCCGATCAGATCCCGTGCACGACGCGCGGTACCAAGGCGGGGACTCACGTCCTCCAAGCCGAGCACGTCACTGTGCCCTTCAAGGGCTCCGACCAGGTCAGTCACTCCCCGGTCAAACTGCCGGACCTTCTCCATCAATTCGTCACCAAGCCGCTGTACAGCACTGCTGGACAGGTGGTGCTCACTGGCCCCTATTCCGAACAACGCTTTGACGCGGACGAGGGCGTTGGTCCAGTCCTCCGAACTTGGGAGGATTGGCTCCTGAAGGGTGATGTCGTTGGCCAATCCGCCGATCCCCGGCGAACCTGCTGATGACCCATGGCGGCGCAGTTGCCGATCAGTGAGTGCCACCCACGCCAAAATCAACAGATCCTGGGCATCGGTGGTCATGCCCGTGGGTGCGAGCGCGGTTCGGAGCGCGCCGACGGTCGGATCGCCACTGGCGAGTGCCTTCGTGAAGTCGTCATGCCAGGCAAAGCGCACCGTGTCCAGGACGTAGGTCACTTCGCTCAGGGCACCGACGCCGTAGGCATCGACCACCCGCCGCACCTTGCTCGCAGTGGTTCTGTCGACGGTGTCGATGCGTCCGCCCTGTGCCATTGCATTGCGCGCGAGGTCGAGCACGGCGCTGAACTCTGTCTTGCGGACTTCGTCAGTACGGCGATCGACAACTGGATGGGTCGGGAAACGCGCATCAAGCCCGCCTCCGAGAACTGCCACGACGGCATCGGCAAAGGAGGGCGAAGACGGTTTCTGCGGGTCGTAGTCGGGTGCGAGGGTGACGAAGGTGTTCCCTTCGGGCACTCGTTCGCCGAGGTGGTCATCAGTCGGCGCATCAATGCTGTAGGACTGGCGCAACGCCAGCACGATCTGTTCGCGCAGGGAATCTCGTTGGTTGGCGAGTTGCCTTCGGGCAGGCTCGCGGTCGTTGACCGGTAGGGATGTCGAATACTGGTCGAACCGTGCCCCGGTCAGCAGGTAGTCAAGAACGACGAGTTTGCCGATATCGTCCATGCGCGAAGCGGTCAGGAAATGTGGCAGCCACGCGATCGTGTCGCTCTCCAGACCGTCCAGCTTGAGTTGCACGAGGCGCAGCACATCATCGGACGGCGGGTGGCCCGCGTCGTCGAATGGGAAGTCGATCACCAGTTTCCAGCGTCCGCCAGTGGCGGTGAGAGCGCTATCAGGCAGCGCCCGTGCGTCACGGACGTTCCCGAATACGACATCAACCTCGCGCTTTTGGCCCCGCCACACATGAGCAAGGGAGTATTCGCTCCCCAACGTGCCAGTCGGCGAGGCACCGATCTGCTCGGCCAGCAGGCGCCGCAGCAAGCTGCGCCGGTTTTCGTGAGTGTCTTCGTTCTGTACGTGGACAAGGACCGAGTCATAGTCGACGCCCGACAGTTGCAGGGTGATGACCGGATCACCCGCTGGCGACCCGACGGTAATTTCACCGAACTCTGTCGTCCACTCGCGGGCAAGTGCGACAACCTGGATTGCTTCCTGCCCAGGAATCATCGTGACCACGGTGCCGAAGTTGAGCGCCGCCAGCTTCGAGGCGGTGAGGTCCTTCAGCGACGGTGCGCCCGGGGCGATGGCAGCGACCAAAAGCGTCTTGGCGAGCCGGTCGTCGCGCCGGAAGGGGTGGTTCCGCGGCAGTCCCTTCGCTTCCTCCTCGGTCAGGCTGTGCCGGTTCAGCAGGTAGGGATGCATCTTTCGGGTGTAGAAGGCACGCGCGGCACGAAACAGTTTCTTCATGTCGTCGGTCAGCGGCTCGGCGTCGCCAAGGACGACCACATCGAAGAGGTCGCCGACCGGGATCACGTCGCCGACGGTCAACTCGTCACGACCGCGCGACAACAACTCACTCATGATCTTCAGCGCCGTGCGCTCGCGCTGCATGATCGACGAGAGCGCGACCATGGCGTCTACCAGCGCAGGTGAGAACGGGTAGACCTGCTCGAAGTCGACGGCGGCCGAGCCGGCTTCGTCGGTGAGCAGGTATTTGAAGGCCACTGGGTTCGCGCGTACCCGAGCTACTGCCGCGGCGAGGGCGTCCCGACCGACTTCATTGGTCGGCTCGAGGAGTCGCTTGTGGACGATCTGGGGAAGGTTAGCTGCGGCGAGGGTGATCTTCTCGAAGCGGCCCTCCCACCACTGGAAGGAGTCATCGAGGGCGACCTGCTCCGCACCGACCGCCCCGCCGCCGAGGAAGTCCTTGAGGTTGCGCTGACGAGCAACAAAGGACACCAACGGAATTGGCAGTGCGCCGATGCCGGTCTCGACGAGCTTGGCGACCTTTGAGGTTTCGGTCTGGATGAACGCGGTGTCGCGCAGGTGGTTGGCCAGCCACAGCACCAGCTCATCGAGGAAGAGCACGACACCCTCGTAACCGAGGTTCTTGGCGTGCGCGGTCATGGCTTGCAGACCGTCGGTCATGTCCAGCCAGGTACCTGTGTTCTCGAAGGCTGGGAAATAGGTGCGAACGAGGTCGGCTACGACACGCTGGCGGTCGGCGTCGCCTGCTGGCTTGGTGCGTGCAGCGTCATACGTCTCAGGAGTCAACGTGGCGGCGAACGTGCCCCAGCCTGAGGAACCCGAGCCACTTGCCTCGAACCGGGCGAAGAACTGGTCGTCCCCGAGCTGCGAGCGCAACTGATCGGCGTTCTCGAACAGCGACTCCGACCGGTGCAGCACCGGCACCGGCGCATCTGGGTGGCGCTTTTTCATGGTCGCGAGGTAGCCACCGAAGAGTGCTGACTCGAAGGACTCTGCCCCGATGAGGTGGTAGTCGATCGCGAGCAGTTTGCGGTTGAGCAGGGCATCATGTTTAGCGACTTGGGCCTGGAGGCCGGGCAGCGCCTTGGCATCTGGGTTGCCGGCAAGGAGGAGATGCATGACGGCCATGTAGTGCGACTTACCGGAACCGAACGAGCCGTGGATGAAGGCACCTTTGGAGGATCCGCTCGACAGCGTGGCCTCGACCAGCGTCAGTCCCTTCTCGAACGACTCTGCGATCGACTCGGTGACCACGTAGTCGGCGAGTGTTTGAGACGCCGCTTCTTGTGCGCGGTGGATCTGTAGGACGAAGTCGTCGTCGTGGACGGCGTACGGGATGTCGATCGCGTCCCGCAAAGGCAAAGACAAGCTGGTCATCGCGACGTCTTCCGTCCACGGGTTGTGGCCGGCGGTGTCCACGCCGTCACCTGATCGCGTGTCTTCTCCATACGGGCAAGGTACTGGTCAACGACGCCTGTGATGACCGAGGCGGGGCTGGCGCCGAACTGAGGTTCGATCTCCGAGTGCCACTGCGTCAGCCAGGGTTCCAACTCCACAAGTCCTGCGACGAGCGGCTCCAGGGCCTCGTCGTCGGCACCGAGCGCCTGCTGGACAGGAATCTCGCGGGCGAGGGCGAGTGCCTGGTCTCGGTAGGACCAGCCAGCCCAGCCGAGCACCGGTGTCGCGTCTCCTTCGCGCGCCACACCGGGATATGAGATGAAACGCTCCTTCGGTACGTCGAGCTTGCCCCGTGCCTTCCAGTACGACGTCTTCCGGAAGTCGCCCTGCGAGTACTTCGGCGGCACCGGGATGGTGACCTTTTCGCCGGCGTCCTCACGCCGCTGCAGCGACCACACGCTCTGCCACGCGCGATACTTCTCAACGCCTGCAGGCTTGTAGCGGTGGGCGGCCAGGAACGGCACAGCCTCGTCGGTGACTAGGCCTCCGATGACGGCACCAAGATCCGGCTCAGCGGTGCCGGTGAGGGCGCGAGCGAGCTCTTTAAGTACCTGGTCGGTACGGAGCAGGTCAGCGAGTTCAGCCACCGACCTAGTGATCGGCCCCTGCGGATCCTGCCACAGGACCGGGTCTTCAAGCCGGTCGAGGACTGCCGCTTGCAGAGCGGCGGTGCGCTGTGCGTCCCAGGCGGTGACGGCCCAGCGGCGCTTGAATTCCGGCTTCTCCAGAAGCCGAACAGATTTGTCGGATTCCATCAGGTCAAGACGCTGCTGAACAAGTGCCTCGTAGTCGTCCGGCCAAGAGTCGGGCAGTTCAGTGATCGGGGTCGAACGGTGCCGCTCAAACCAGGCTGTCTTCTCAGAGCCATCCTCGACACGCCGAGCGAGAGCAATCTCAAATGCCCTTTGGCCCAGTGCAATTCCGTCGACGACGGAACCGGAGTACGTCAGGTCGGCATCGATCAAGCCGTACAGCCGGTAGACTTCCCAATCCAACTCTTCCTGCTCGAAGATCATCCGTGACCGGAGCCGACTCCAATCTGCTTCGGCGGTCAGCAGCGAATCGCCCAGGCTCCCGGTCGGACTGGCGAGCCAGGTCGCTGTCACAGCGGACGGCGTGGAGGCCTCGAGTTCTCGCGCCAGCTCATCAAGAATGCGCCCGCGGTCCAGCGGAAGCGTCGAAGGCAGCGGGAATTGTTGGAGTTTCGTGCCGGTGAACTCGTAGCGATCATCCCAGCCCGAGGCGCTGACACGCGCACCTTCCGAACCCACCGGGTCGCCGCCCTTCGGGTAACTGACCTGCTTGAGCCAGAAGCAGCCCGTGGAGGAGTTTAGGGCACCAAGCAGTTCCAGGTGCTGATCCTCAGTCGCACCTTCTGGCAGCTTGATCACAGGTGCTGACTTGTTGAACAGGTGCCCCCCTCGCTCCAAAGCGAAGTGATTATGCGTGGAGACGAACGCGTAGGTGATCAATAGGCCATTTGCATGCTTTCCCGGCTGGTAGATCGCGTGGTCGTACCAGCGCAAACCTCGCTGTTCTGGGGTCTTTCCGAAGTATATGGCTGAGCGAAGCAACTTCCGGAACAACCACACGTGCTGAATCGCGGTCAGCGGCGGTTCAATCGGACTGCCCGAAGCAGTCATCGACAAGAAGGCGACCGAACGAGAATCAAATTTGTAGTCGCGAACGACGTCACCTTCCACAAACGGGCGACATTGGGTTTCCATTCGTTTTCTGGTCGCCACTCGCGGGGGCATAAGAAATACATCGTCATTACCGGTGATGTCGGAAAACCCCGCTTCTTCCATTACCGACCCAAGCTTGCGAGGTGCTGCATCCTCAATGGCCTCACGTAGTTCAGCGGCGCCGCCACCGGTAAGCGACCACGGATGCGCCGATAAAACACTTCGATCGAGGTCGGCCACAGTGACAAAGTCTCCGTTGTATTCAGGACCACCGACGTGCTCCACAATCTCGGTCCACACCAGACCCTGCGAAGGGTCCGCTGGTTGGCCAGGCTCACCGCGTACACCAAGAACCGCACGCACCCGATCGGCAACAGGTCTGCGGCGGCGGCCAACGATAATCACCGTCGGGGTTCCGTGGCCGGGGATATAGGCGCCCGAGCTGTCGATAACCGTTGTGAGATCGATCGGGTTGCCGATGGCATGACCGGCGAATAGATACTCGATGAGCTTCTTACCAAACTCCCTCTTCATGAACGAATTCGACGTGATCTGCCCGACGTACCCAGCTCCTTGTGCCGGCTCACCGCGAATCGCGAGGCGGAATAGCAACTCCATGAACGGCGCGGATAGTGCGTACTTCCGGGAGGCCGAGACGTATGCGGCCCGGTACAGCGCATTGAGAGCTTTGTCCTTCGGCTGGATGTACGGCGGGTTTCCGACCACCACGTGGTACTGGCCTGGCTGAAGAATCCCGAAGTACTCGTTGAGGTCTTCGGTGTCGTAGGAGAACGCAGGCACGGCATCGTCCTCTTCGAAGTCAATCGTCTGAGCAAGGCCACCTTGGATGCCCAGCAGTGAGTCGCCGATGGCGAGGCGGAATCCCATCGCCGGCACACCAACGAGCGACCGTTCACCCGCCGCCTTCAGGCCGGCAACAGTGAGTCGGAACCGGGCAATCGCTGCGGCGAAGGGGTTGATATCCACGCCGTGAATCGACGCCATCGCTCGGCGCACCCGCTCCTTGGCGTCAAGTCCGGGTGCGGCTTCGAGCCACGCCTGGTTGAGCCGCTCGAAGGCACCGAGCAGGAAGTGCCCTGATCCACAGGCGGGGTCGATCAGCTTGAGGCCGTCGAGCCCGAACTCCGCAACCGCAGGGGTCAGCGTCTGGTCGAGGATGAACTCCTCCACGAACACCGGCGTCTGCAGCAGCGCATAGGTATCCCGGGCATGTTCCGAAAGGTCTTGGTAGAGGTCACCGAGGAATCGGGTCTCGAGGTCGGGGTCCGTGAAGTCATGGACGAGAGCGCCACCCTCATGGGTGCGCCGCCAGAATGCGATCAGCGCAGTCGCCGATTCCGGGCTGATCTCTGCCCGCCACACCGGATTGTGTTTCGGGTCGACCAATGACTGCCCCGCCGGCTGTGCGGCGAGCACGGCAAACCCCTGTTGGAGCCAGTGACGACGGTTGTGAGTCGGGTTGTCACGGAAATAGGCGGTGAGGTTCTCCTCAGCGCGCTGCACCCGGTCACCCGGTCCGGCGATCCAGCCAACGGCGATAGGCAGACCGTCGATCTTGGCGCCGACGAGAAGATCATTGTCCTCACAGAAGCGCAGGAAAGTCGTTGAGACAATCCAGGCCACGGCAGCCTGGTCGACCTCGTTGTCGCGCCAATCCACCCAATCCCAGCCGGTCCGCTTGCGGCGGAACGCTTCGGCGTACTCCTCTTTCAATCGCTCACCCCAGGAGTTCGAGGGGTCCTCGGCGCGCTGTTTCAGGTCAGCTTGGAGAAGCTTGAGCTGCGCCTTGAGGTCGGCGAGGAGGGCGGACGAGTCGATCACTTTTGTGCTCCTGAGTTACTGCGGGTGATTGTGTGCTCTGTAAGGAGCGAGAGGTCTGCGGGCAGCTCGACCCAGCCGCTAGGACCGAGCGGCACGGGCTTGCCCTCCAGCAAGGGGACGGCTTGGCTGCCCTGCTTGGCTACCAGCAGCCAGCGGGCAGCTGGGCGGGGAGTCCCGACATCGAGCAGCGTCGAAAGAAGCTCTGCCATGCCATATCTCACGAGCGGGCCAGCATTGACGATGATCAACGGCTTGTCCGCTGCGAGTCTTTCCTCCCAGGCTGGCTTCAGGGCTTGCTGGACAAGGCCGACGAGTCTCGACCAGCCCTCGCTGCCCTTCTGCTCGGCATCTGCGCCGAGAACGACCTCCCAGCTTGCTCCGCCCTGGTCGGCGAGTGCCCGCGCCGCATTCACAACAAGTGACGCCACATCAAGTATTTCGACGCCGTACCGGTTCGAAAGTTCGTGTGTTGCCTTCACGTATCGCTTGGGTGGTGTGGTCAGCGTGAGTGCACCATTACGCGAGAGCGACTCTTCCAGCTTCGTCGCGGCCTCTGCGACCACAACCGGCGCGAAGACCGTGAAACCGCTGGCGGTATGCGTCGCCGAGCGCACTTCGGAAGCTAGCTCATAGACACCGTTGCGGTTCACCACGCCAGGCAGGGCCGCGGAAACGAGTGCATCGAGTTGCTGCGAGGCAGCTGGGAGCGCCACCTCCGGGAAGCGTGCTGCCACACTGCGCCGGACGGCGGCCTCGCTGATGCGCCGGCCAGGTTTGCCGCGCAATGCGCGCTCGACGGCTTCCTTGGGGTCGAGGTCAAGTGGATACAACTCGTCGAACCCCGAGACGGCAGCCTTTGCCGAGACAGAGGCGGCCAGAGTCAAGAGCCGACGCCCTGTCAGGTCCATAAGCGGGAAAGCTCCTGCCTCGCTTACGATTTCGACCAGGGCGGTATTCGCTGTTGCGACGGGCACAACCCCGGCAGCGACAAGGTCGTCCGCTCGGCGGCCCAACTCGATTGCCGTCTCCGTCAGGATGTCGGCCGGCGCGAACTCGTGCCCTGTTTCATCAGGGTCTGCTGTCTCTCGGAGTGCGACGAGGTCGGGACGCTTCCCGATACCTCGCCGCAGTTCCAACGCTGGCTCGGGCATACGCGCATCTACCTCGTACGCTGTCCGCAGCAAGGCGGCACCTTGCCGAAGGCGATCGTCCCCGTCCAACAGAGAACCGCGCTGGGCAACCAGTGCGTTCGCGAGGGACGTCACCGCCATCACTCGGCCGTTGCGGGCAAGGAGTGTGGCCGCTTCGTCTCGCACGCCATCGATGGCAGGGCGGGCCTTCTTGCCCCACGCCGTGACTGCGTGATCCACCACATGCGCGACGCGCTCTCGGGTCATCCCAAATGATCGGGCTGTGTCTCCCGTGGAGGGCCATTCACCGGCGGCCGCGTCACCAGATAGTCCAAGGAGCCGCTCGATCACCGTCTGCTCTGCACCCTTGAGCTGGTCTACCAGTAAGGAGACGAGGCGCTCTGTGCCCATCGGCTGACCAGTGCCGATGTCCTCCGCACCGCTGAGCCGTGACCGCCAGCCGCGAATTCTTGCCTGAATTTCCTTGCGGTAGGTCTCCCCGAGGCCTCGTACCGAGTTGATCCGGGTCGGGTGGACGCCCAGCAATTGCCCGACGGTCGCCACATCGAGACGCGACACGCCGGACAACGCCCGCGCGGACAGGCCCGCGCGCTCCAAAGGGGTATCGAGCGTAGCGGCGTCGGCGAGGTCGTCGCTTCCGGCCCCGCCATCCTCCTTTGTGTCGAGAGCGGCGAACACTCCCTGCCACGCGACTGCCAACTCATCAGCGTTGCTGAATCGTGAACCGATGTCGGGGCTTAGGGCACGTTGGAAGAATGCCGTGAGCTGAGTTGCCACGGCCGGCTCGAAACTTGTGGGCTCGATGATCGGCGGGTCACTCGGGTCGGCGGGGCGTCCCGCACTCTCTCCCCACCATGGAAGCTGCCCCGTCGCCATCTCGAAGAGGGTGGTCGAGACAGCCCACAGTTCGGCTGCCCGGTCGTACTTCTGTCGCCGTCCTCGACCGAGGTAAGGATCCAGATAGCTCGGTGTGCCGGACGCGACGTTGTCAACACTCTCACTCGCGAGAGAGAAGTCGAACAGCACCAGGGACGGCCTCCTGGTGCCGGGATCTGGAGTGATGCCCAGATTCGCCGGCTTGATGTCGCGGTGAAAGACACCCTGGGATTCCAGGTAGATCATGGCTTCCAGCAATTGGCTGCCGTACTGCTCTAGCTGGCCCACCGTGGCCCGGCCCTCCTTGGAGAGTCGGGTAGCCAGTGTCTCCTTGCCAGCGTCACTGAGTAGAAGCGCGCGTCTATCTCCGACGTCGAGCGGCCCAGCGACGAGCCGCACCACCCGACGGTGATCGAGCGCTCTCAACACCTCGGCTTCGAGCCCGAGCCGGCGCCCTGCCGATTCAGTACGAGCGACTTTGAGCACGACCTCGCGGTTGGGATCCTCCGAGTCGGTGTCGTGGACTGCGAGCGCTACGCCGCTGGAACCTTCGCCACGACGAGCGGACACGATGAAGCGTTCGGCTACGGCGTCACCCTTTTGCGCGTCGACGGGGTCTTTCACCGGTGTCGGGTCCTCGACCTGGTCTCCGCGGCGAAGCTCGTCGCTCTCGCGCCGAAGAAGCTCCAACACTTCCTCAATCGTTGACAACCGCTCCGACTCGACCGCACGAGTTGCCAACGCCACGACGTCGGCGACACCGTCAGGCATGCCTGGCGACGCTGCGCGGGGATCAAGCTCGCCCGCGTCCGACAGCCGTTGTTCCAACTCCACAAAAGTTTCGGCCGGCGGCTTTCCCGTCAAAATGAGATAGGCCAGCACACCAAACCCATAGACGTCCAGCGGAATTGGAGGGAGCCCGTCGACCGAATGACGAGCCTCGGGGGCGAGCCAGATCCAGTCGTCCTGGTCGGCTACACCCATGATGTCGTCGACACCCGCACTGATAGCGGTCAGCCGGGATGCGTTCCGGGTCGAGCTGTCACGCTGAGCGAAGTACCAATCACGAATCGTGAGGTGCGGCAGGTCGTCGGCACCAGGGGTCGCCCACACACGTCGCGGCGACAACGCTCGATGGCGCAGGTGAACGTTATGAGCGGACCGCAGAATCTCGCCCAGGCGGATCACCAGAGCGATGCGGTGTTCAAGATCGAGCTCGGCTCCCTCCCCCGCGAGGTAGGCATCAAGCGGGAGTTCCTTGGCGTCGTACTCGAACACTAGAGCCGGGCCGTCATCGGTCCGCTTGAAGTCGATCGGAACTGCGATACCGCTGTGCCGCAGCCCCTGGGTGAGCTGGAACTCACGCTGCGCAAGCTGCTCGATCTGCTGGCGGTCCGCGGGCGACGCCGTCGCAGGCACGTCGTACAGGCGCAGTCGACGCTTGACATCGGGCAACGCCGGGAGGTTAACCAGCACGTCCTGCCAGTCCCGCCCCTGTGCGATCGGCTCGTCGTCGGCAACGACAAAGTCACCCACCATCCGGACCTTAGGTGTTGGTGTGAATCCCACCGCATCACAGAGCGCACGAACCTGTCTCGCCCGCTGGTAGTCGATCGGTTGCCGGAAATCCTGCGGCGGCTGGGCCAAGAAATCGGAGAACTTCAAGAGGTGGGGCGAAGACTTGACGTGGTAGCCGTCAAGGGTCAGCACTCCGATGTCGCCGGGGGTGGCGATACTGACGGTGCTGCCCTCACCATGCATGACCACGACGGCGTGGATGCGGGGTACCTGTCCCCTGGCGGATCGGTTCGGCGTGCGGTCCTGCAGTAGACCCTTCAGCCATTTCGCCTTGCGATCGGCCGCGAGTCGGGGGTTCTCGACGTTGCGCTGACGATGGTCCCAACGCTGCGCATTGCCGCGGATCGTGCCATGCCAGCCCTTGAGTTCGACGAGATACATCCCGTGAGCCGTCAGCAGGAGTACGTCGACCTCGGCCGTGCGCCCTTGGTCGTTTATGAAGGTCAGGTTTGCCCAGGCGGTAGTGATGCCATCGTCTGGGAGCAGCTCGCGGAACGCATCGAGCGCGGCAGCCTCAGCAGGGCTCGCCGGCTCACCCATCACCTTCCACAGTGGAGAGTCACGCTTCATCGCATCCTGCTTTTAGGCATGGAGGCGCGCGACCCACGCACACGTAGCAACCACAACCGCTTCACCCCGGAGACCCTATCTGTCGGGACCGACAAATAGGGTCACGTCACTCGTATGTCGTCGAATTACCGTATAGCGAAGCCCGACTCGGTCGTAGATACTTTGCGGCGTCCTTGGCGGTGTCGCAGTCGGCCATCATTCAGTTAGTGATCTCGATGCGCTCAGCGTTATCGATGTTCCCTGTCCGTTTGAGGTGGAACCCCGTCCACGGCACCGTGTGATTCAGGATGGCTCGTTCCTTAGCGGCTCACGCACTTATCAGGCAGATAGCCGAGAACGCCGATTAACATGCGGCGCGGTCAGTTCGACACCTGCACAGCGACATTGAATCTAACAACGCGCAAGCTACGCCAATTGCACGACGATGTACCGCAATCGTGCGACATGCCCCGTGACTACCGCGAAGGCGACTAGCTACCCGTGCGTTCAGGACTACGAAACTCTACAAGTCCGCTGTCCTGAAATGCGACGATGCTGAGCGACCGGGTGTGCAGTGGGGGGAGACAACCTTGAACGTCGCAACAGTGGAAGGGCCGGCGTGGTGCGCACCGGGCTTGAGCACCCGAAGTGGTGTTTACCCGCTCGCAGTCGAGCAACCCGTGCTGGCCCAGGTGAGCTTGCTAGTGCCGGGAGTTACGACGCTGACGACCATCGCCCGTTACTTCTCCTTCTACTGGGCGCTCGCAGACGTTGCCGCAACGCGCGACTTGGATGCCACTGCCAGCCGAACGCTGGTCCGAAATGCTGAGGTTGCTATGGCCTGGGCTTCCGCTGCGCAGTCACAAGCCAGCGAGACGACCGGCACTCAAAAAATGCACGGCGCTGACACAGTCAGCCGCCTACTTCAGAAAGGTAGAGGGGATGGCCTCGCCGACGTCGGGGCTGGCTCGTACTCCACCCGGTCGTGGGGCTATTGGTCCCAGTATCGAGGGTCAGCGCTCACCCTCAAGATCGCTGCGGCGGAGGGCAATGCAATCCGGCGGGGGTCGAGGTCATGTCCCGACACCATCAAGCAGATGTACGAGGCTTTGCTTTCCATGTCCGTGGCTCGCGCCCCCCGGGCCGAAGACGTCGCAGCCTACTTTGACCTGACAGTCGTGGACGACATATCGCCGGACATCGAGCCGCTCCGAGAACTGCTGTGTAGCACCAACAGCGGTGTTCACAACGCCGATGACTGGTTGCCCGCCGACCGGATGCGGCGATCAACATTGCGGATACTCGGAAGATCGGCTCAAGTGTGCCCCAACCCCAAGGGTTGGCGTTTCACACTGGCTGACGGCGTGGCATATGGAGATCACATCGACAACGACCCGGTGTTCGTGGCGGAACGACGCCAGTCCGAGGCATGGCGCGGAACGCTACTTCGACATCATTCGGTCGGAGCCTGGCGTGCGTTGTGGTCGGCACTTGTCGACGAGGTGATTTCCGCTGCCGACCCGGTCAGTCGCGAACAACTTCACGAGTGGGCCCGGAGCCAGGTCGGGAATGGCACGGTCGGCTCTTTCGTCGAAGGCCTGCCACCCGTCCAAGCGAACGGCCATCCTGCCGCGGCGGAGGAGGCAGTCGGTGAGCAGTACTCCGGGGTGAAAGCGTCAATCGGGATCCTGCTCCTTGGCGGGCTTCGCCTCGACTACCTGGACGGCGAGGTGCTTGCCTCGTTCTTAGGCGGTTCAGCTCAGCGTCGTGTCTACCTAGACCCACACTGGGTGCGGGGACAACACACTGAATACCAGTCCCGCTCGCTCGGCGACTTCGCGTGCGCACTCGTCGACGACATGCTCGCCCAATCACATCGAGTTTCACTTCGAAAAATGCGCATCGAAAACAGCGGCCAGATGATCCTGCCAACGAAACTCCATGAGCGAGAAGGGCGTTGGTTCGCCGAGAGCCGCGAAAGTGCCGGAAACATCGGGGTACGCGCATACCAATTAGGCCAGGTCTGTACGCAAGTCGGCGTGTTCACCGAGACGAACGGCGCTCCAAAGCTAACCGCCATCGGCTGTGCGCTCCTAGGACTTCCCGAATGACACACGTCCGCTTCGACTTTCAATCCCCATTGACGTTAATCCGCCAGTGGCAACAACGAGCCGACACCGCGAGGCTGCTCGAAGTACTAATCACCGGATACACCCTGGACCTTGTCTTCTTCGAGAAGCGTTGCGTGTCACTAGCTCGCGGGTTGGGCGCACGGATAACTGTGCTCGCCGATGCCCACCAGTCTGTTCACGACACCGCCGATGTGCGCCTCGCTGGAACGTCCTACCAGCATGCGAATGTAGTGTGCCGCGGAGCGTTCCATCCCAAGCTCGTGGTCCTTATCGGGGAGGACGACGTCTGGGTCGCGATCGGATCCGGAAATCCGACAACATCCGGCTGGGGCCATAACGACGAACTCTGGCTGGTTCTGAAGGCAAGTCGAAAGGCAGGCCCTGCCGCACTGTCTGCGCTCGCAGATTGGCTGCGGCACCTTCACACCCACGTCAAGATGCCCACTTGGATTGCATCCACCGTCGCCGAGATCGCAGACATGGTCACACCCGAGTTCACGGACGGTTCGGTGCCCGCACTGCGAATCCTGGGGAATCTCGATACACCGATAATCGACCAATTGCCAGCTGTCGAGGTGAACTCGCTAGCGCTCAGTGCGCCATTCTTCGACCACGCGTCAGCCGCAGTCCGTGAGCTTGTTACACGGTTCAACCCCAAGGAATTAATCGTCGGCGTACAACCGAGGTTGGGCAGCTATGACGGAGCCAGCCTCGCCGCCGTGACCGCGCACATTCCCGGGGCAATGTTTCGCGATCTTTCTGATTCTGACGGACGCGTGAGACATGGGAAGTTGGTGGAATGGACGGTCGACGGCAAGCCGACCGCGCTGATCGGAAGCCCGAACCTGAGCTATGCAGCACTCCTTTCCAGCACGGAGAGAGGCGGCAATTGCGAGCTGGCGGTGAGCTTTCCAGTCGACCAGACGCTGCTACCCGAGGGCACAAATGTAGCTGTAGAGACCATTCGGCAGCGCTCGAATCTGTCCGCGACAGAGGAGCGCCGGCAGAGCCCACCGGTAACGCTCCTCGGTGCACGCCGGGAACCAGAGGGCATCACTGTTGAGTTGATCATGGATTCGTCGGTTCGCATCGTGATTGAGACGTCGCCCAATGGTGGCCCGGGTACATGGCAGCAGTGCCATGTCGTCCGGCCCGACGACACAAGCGTCAGCGACGTTGTTGTGGAGCGGTTTCAAGCACCAGAGCAAATGGGTGCGGCAGTGCGCGCCGTAATCGACGATCCGAAGCACCCCTACACGTCCCCCGCTGTCTTCCTTACCGATACGACACGATGCCTTCCGCGACAGGTGAATTCATCTGCGCCTCGGTTGAAGCAGCAATTTGGGGATTTCTTTGGTGACGAGAAGTTGCAGAGACGCTTTGAAACCGATCTCCTTCGGCTGCTCGCCGAGAATGCGAGCCAACGCAGCCAGCCGGACATTTCTCGCCCAGCTCGTCAGCATTCTGCCCGTACATCCGGCACCGACAGATGGACTCTGTGGCTCCAAGGAACCGAAGCGACTATAGGCCCGACCTTTACCGTCTCGTTGTTCCCTTTCGCCTCTGTAACAAGAGCGCCTACTCCGTCACGGCTGCAACAGTGGGACATTGATCTCGCTGGTGGTTCGGAAGACATTGCCGAGGACGAAGATCCCCAGTCTGTCGATCCGATCGCCGATGACGAGGAGTCCGGAGGGCGGCCGCCACCAGTCGTGCCGGTCGCCATGCGACAAAAGATGCGACGCTTCGCAATCAAACTCGCCGCAAAGTCGCGGGACACTCCACGCCCCAGCCTCGAACTCCGGATGCTCGTCCTTCAACTTGTCTTGGACCTCCTCGCAGCCGGAGTGTGGGGCCCAGACGACGAGCAATGGCGAGCACCGCTGGCTGATGCGATTGCCGCGCTCCCGCCTACCGCGGACGAAGCGATACCAGATCGTGCGCTTGACTTTCTTGGTTCGCTCACTGCCGTTGGACTCGCTCTACTCGCCCAAGATGCTTCCCTACATGGCGGTCGCGAGCGAGACCTGATTTTCAAAAAGGCTTGGGAGACTGCAAGCCTGTACGCCGCCATGGCTGAGATCGAACTCAGCGAGCAGTATCTCTATCGGCCCGCCGAGGGTTACAGCCGAGTTGCGGGACTTGCAGGCGTCGAGGCGGTGATTGAGCTGGCGCAAGACTACATACACGATTCCAACGCCGCCGCTCGAACCGCCGTTGACGACGCTGTAGCTGAAAAGGGTTGGAACGTCGAGTTCGACGATGGGCTATGGCTCGTTTCAGCAGCACAAGCCAACCCGCGTTTGGTGGCCGCCAAGATCGCAACGGTGATCGGTGAGTATGAGAAGACCTGCGGTGTCTTCGTTCAGACCGACCGAGGAAAATGCGTTCTGCTCCGTCACAACACGACCCTCGCAGTTGCGGAGAACACCTGCTGGCGAGTGTCCCGCCTCCCCTCATCTTTGAGTACGCCAAGTTCGCTTCTAAGCGAAGGACCTCCACGCGGCGACACATATTCATTCGACGCCCCACCAGCACACGTGGTGAGCCTGGCTGATCAAGTGGGCGTCAGCATCGAACGCATACAAGCGCTGTTTTGACGACGAACCGACTCACGGACACTTCTCCGTATCCCGCACCACCCCAAACCTGACCGCAGTACTCGTCGTGATCGTCGCCCCCGCCGCCGGTGTCGACGTACACACGTGCCAGTTCCGGTCAATGATCTGCGCTCGTCCCTTGCCTGTCAGATCCGTCGACCCGCTGAACCACACCGCACCCTTGGTCAGCGACTGGATCGCGTCCTGAGCGCCCTGCAGATCCATCCCGACCAGATTCGGCATCGTCCACGAGGGTTCCGCAGAGACAACGGGGCTCAACGCCACAGCCACCCCGACCGTCATCGCTGCCACCAACAAATTCTTCATGTCTTCCTTCCAATTTGAGTGAGTCGCACATCGTCGCACCCACCACCGACAAGTTCGACCACCTACCCATACGGGCCTACTGTGGAAATAGACATCACCGTCAGGACGGACGACACGATGGCGACAGACGAGGCGGCGCACACCACGATCCCGGGCACACCAACCGGCGACCGTCAGCCCCTCGCATCGCAAAAGCCCGCGCCAACAAGCCCTTCCAGCCCGCCGCAGCGCCGCGTCGGGCCGACCAGCCGACCCATACCAACCAGGAGGCCCAACCATGGCTGATGCACAATCGCTCCAGACCGACATCTCCGGCGTTACCGCCAACGGCATGCCGCAACCCTGGCGCCGCGTCCTGGCCCGCCATCCCCGCAACATCGGCGACATCGTCGACGACCCCAACCGCGGCCCATGGAACTCCACCCACAACGGCCAGAACTACCAGGGCACCTTCGACGCCTTCGAACAGCAGGTGACCACCGCCGAGCAGATCGCCTGGGTGCACACCTTCAGCGACGGCATCACCCGCGACAGCGGTGACGTGCTCATCGAACTCATGGAGTTCGCCATCCAGTGGCGCAAGGCAAACGGACTCCCCACCACCGCGAAATGAGCTGAGCGATGACCACTTTCAGTGATATCGCCGCCAACATCTCCGGCGTTTACCACGTCCGCCACGCCGTCCTGACGTTTGCCGGCACGTGGGCCGCCCCCGGCACCGGCTATCCCTCCGACGTGGTCCGCGCCGCCGACCCCGACCTCGTCTTCGAAGTCCCCATCCAGGCCCCCTGGACGTTCGGTCCCATCCCGCCCGGCGCGCCGCTCTCCCCCAGCTACGCCGAGTCGGTGCGGATCGCGGTCACCAATGCGATCGGGTGGATCAACAACTACCCGAAGCAGACCTTCGCCCTCGGCGGCTACAGCCAGGGCGCCGAGGCCGCATCGCGGGTCCTCGCCGAGATCATGACCGGCAGCCTGCAATGGGCCCGGCCCAACCTGATCGGCGGCTACACCTTCGGCAACCCCTGGCGCCTGACCGGCCACACCTTCCCCGGCGGCACCGATCCGGGCGGCCGCGGCATCGCCGTCACCAACCTGACCGCCGCACAAATCCCCAAGGACAGCAACGGTATTGACACCTGGTGGGACTTCGCCAATCCCGGCGACCTCTACACCACCACCCCCAACAACCAGGCCGGCCGAGACATCACCGCCGTCTACAAGGCCGCCGTCCAGCTCGGCATCAGCATCAACGCCGCCGTCGCGCTGATCGCCGGCCTCACCGGCCAGGGCAGCCTCGCCCAGCAGGTGCTGGCGTTCGTCACCGACCCGATCGTGGGCGGCCCGGCGCTCGTCGAAGCCATCGACCGGGCCGTCGCCTTCTACGCGACCAACCCGCCGACCCTGCCGCACATCACCTACGAGTACGTCGACGCACTCCCCCACCAGAGCTCGGTGCAAGTCGCCACAAACCACCTCAACCAGATCGCCGCGGCCACCGCGGCGCGGATGGCCGCATAACGCGCGCTCACCCCCGATCAGGCAGTAGCGGCGGCTCCACGAGACCGCCGCCGCGACGCACCCCACAAGCCCACACCGATCCCCGCGACGGCGCCGCCGAGCCCGATGTACTTCTGCGACGGCCTCATCTCGTGATGAACACCCATGCTGCCCAACAGATCTGCCGCATCAGCACCACCCGAGGCCAGGAACCAGCCTCGCGTGTCCCGGCCCCGCAGCGCCGTCGCAGCGAGCATCCCGCCGATCAGCGCATCGCGGTAACCCATCGAGTGCAGCAGCAACCACGTGGATCCGGTCGGCTTCTCGGGGTCACCCCAGAGCCGGTTCGCCCGAGCCGGAGCGACCAGGAACGAAACCCCCGACGCGAGGCGGAGACCACCGACGACAAGCCCAACACGGTCGATCGACATGATTCGCAGCGTAGGGCGTCACGCCGCCGCATGCGGGCACGTTGGTCCGGTCGTGTCCGTCCATACCCGCGCTCAGCACCATCCCCCAGCTCCAGCGTTTCACCACGTGCCTGCGCCGCGCCGGCGACGCGGCCCGGTTGCACTGAACCGCACCGCGGCGGTGTGGGTGATAGTCGCGGCTACTTGTCGGACCGTTGCGCCAGACTCCCGGCATGAGCCGCCGTAACCGCCAGAAGCGCACCACCAAGCACCAGGACCGCCGCCGCACATCGCCCCGGCGAGAACGCCGGAGCACCGATCCCGGGTACGACCGGGCCGCCATCCTCGACCACCTCACCGCTGCCCTGTATAACTCAGCGCACTGCCCCGCCCACGACGCGGACTTCCACGCCGCCGAGCTACTGAACGAATTCCCCAGTCGGGCAAATGATCTCGACATTGCCTCCGAAGCGGCGCTGACCGACGCGATCGGCGTCGCGTGGCGAGTGGGGTGGTCACCCAACGATCTGCACGAGTTCGCCCGCCGCCGCCTCGACACGTCAGCAGCCGGCTATCTCGCCGAGGCCGTCGTTCGCGAGTCCCGGCAGTATCCCGTCTCCACCCTGCATCCCCGATGGCGCGCCGAACTCGCCGCGTTGCCCGCGACAGTCGTGCCCGGCGCTTGGCAGCTACGGGACTGGGCGGACAGGAACGCCATCGACCATCACGCGGCGTTGACCGTCATGCTCAAGGTGCTGCGGTTCCTGGGAACCCTCCCGAAACTCCAACCGTTGCTGCCGTTGCCCGGCGAGCACCAGCATGGCGCGATCGAGCCGAACACGGCCGACGCCAAAGCGCTCAGCCGGGTGCGCGCGCTGCTGGCCAAGGCTGAGGCCACCAACTTTCCCGAAGAAGCCGAAACCCTGTCGGCCAAGGCGCAAGAACTGATGAGCAGATACTCGCTGCACCACGCGATCCGCGACCACGAGCGCGGTCGCGCAGCCGAGGCGACCGCTCGCCGAATCTGGATCGACAATCCCTACGTCATCGCCAAGTCGGCATTGGTGCAGGCCGTGGCTACGG
Organism: Mycobacterium sp. ST-F2; assembly: GCF_001905655.1. GTDB lineage: Bacteria > Actinomycetota > Actinomycetes > Mycobacteriales > Mycobacteriaceae > Mycobacterium. The sequence goes on along the minus strand of NZ_JMHT01000030.1, from coordinate 60,071 downwards.
CCAACCGGTGTCGCATCGTGTGCGCGGAGAAGGTCGGATTCGTCGCCGTCATCGGTGCCGACTGCGACCTGGAATTCGTTGAGCTGCTTTCGACTTCGCTCTTGGTCCAGGCCAACCGTGCGATGCTGGCGGTGGGCCGCACAACCACCGGCGCGCAGGCCCGGACCCGCTCGTTCCGCCAGTCATTTCTCCTCTCGTACGCCGCACGCATCGGTGAACGCCTCACCGCCACCTCGACGACGGCGGCCACCGAACTGGACCTCGACAGGCTCCTTCCGGTGCTGGCAGCGCGCAGCCAGGCAACCGATGACCTCACCGACCGGCTCTTCCCATCGACGATCCCCCGCGTGATGTCGGCATCCGACGGCGCCGGATGGTCAGCCGGGCGTATCGCCGCCGACCTTGCCCAGCTGGATGTGCGCCGCCCGATCGCGGGGTGAGCAGCGCTCGGCCCAACGGGTATCCCTACCAAGGACTCTTCGCGTAATCCTTCAAGAAGCACCCGTAGAGATCCTCGCCCAATTCCCCGCGCACAATCGGGTCATACACGCGCGCAGCACCATCCACGAGATCCAGCGGTGCGTGGAAGCCTTCCTCGGCGAGCCGCAGCTTGGTGGGGTGCGGGCGTTCGTCGGTGATCCACCCGGTGTCGACGGCGGTCATGAGAATGCCGTCCTGCTCCAGCATCTCTCCCGCGCTCGTGCGGGTCAGCATGTTCAGCGCAGCCTTGGCCATGTTGGTGTGCGGATGCCCGGGTCCCTTGTAGCCGCGGCTGAACTGGCCCTCCATCGCGGACACGTTCACCACGTACTTGCGCCGCGCGGGCGAGGCGGCGAGAGCCGGGCGCAGCCGGCTGACCAGAATGAACGGCGCCGTCTGGTTGCACAGCTGCACCTCGAGCAGCTCCATCGCGTCGACCTCGTGCACCCGTTGAGTCCAGCTGTTGACGGACGCGGTGTCAGGCAGCAGCCCGCCCGCGTCGATCGCGAGGCCGGCGGCAATCCGCTCCGGTGACGCGCTACGGGCTTGCAGCGCAAGCGATGTCAGGGCGTGTGGGGCGGGGTGCTCGCCGAGACTCCCAGCCAGGGCATGCGGATGCGCGTCGCTGACGTGGTCGAAGGTGATGACGTCCACCAGCTCGGGTGGCGGCGTGCGCTCGGCCTCCACCAGCGCGGCGTACGAGCCCGGCGGGCGACGCACTGTCTGCGCCGCATTGTTGATCAGAATGTCCAGCGGCCCCTGCGCGGCCACCTCGTCGGCCAACGCGACCACCTGGGCCGGGTCACGCAGGTCGATCCCCACCACCCGCAGCCGGTGCAACCAGTCGGCGCTGTCCTCCATCGCGGCGAAGCGGCGCACCGCGTCGTTGGGGAACCGGGTGGTGATCGTGGTGTGTGCGCCGTCGCGCAGCAGACGCAGCGCGATGTACATGCCGATCTTGGCGCGCCCACCCGTGAGCAGCGCGGTACGCCCGGTCAGGTCGGTGCGGGCGTCCCGCTTGGCCCGGTTGAAGGCGGCGCATTCGGGACACAGCTGGTGGTAGAAGGCATCGACCACCGTGAAGTGGTTCTTGCAGATGTAGCAGTGCTGGGATCGCAGCAGCGTCCCTGCGGTGGCGCCGACCGCGGTGGACACCAGTGGTAATCCCTGCGTTTCGTCGTCGATCCGTCCCGGCGCGCCCGTGGCGGTCGCGGCGATGACGGCGCGATCAGCGGCCGCCACCCGGTCGCGTGCGGCGGCGCGGCGCTCCTTCTTCAATTCCTTGAACATCTTGGCGGTGGCCTGGCGTACGGCAATGGCGTCGGGATGCTCGGGCGGCAGCGCGCTCACCTCAGACAGCACCTTCAGGCAGGTGCTGAGCTGGTCAGGATCGATCGCGGTCACCGTGGAAGGGTACGGGGACGGGGCCGCAGCAGGCCAATTAGCGAACCGGCTGGCCCGATCCGTCGACCGATGTCGGTGCCTGCTCGTACCGTGGCCCTTATGAGCGAAGACACGACTCCCGAGCTTGGCGTGTTGGCTGTCGAGGCCCTCGACCTGCTCACCGCCGCCGTCCGTGACGTTCCCGCCGACCGCTGGGACGATCCGTCGATCCTGCAGGACTGGACCGTGCGCGAGTTGGTCGCGCACGCGACCGGCAGCGCCACCCGAATCATCGTGCTCGCCGAAGACGGCGAGCTCTGGGACGGCCCTTCCGCACCGTCGGACTGGATGTACGGCAACCCCGCCGATCAACTGAGCGCGTTGGCAATTCGGCTGCGCGACGCGCTACCCACCGCGGATCTCGATGCCCCGCGCAAGTCCCCGCAAGGCGAGGTTCCGCTGCGCCGCGCGCTGCTGTTCCCGATTGCCGATCTGGCCCTGCACACCTGGGATCTACGCCAGTCGCTGGGCGAGTCGATCGAGCTGCCCGACGACCTGCTCACCCTGTCCGAGGGGCTGGTCCACTCGGTGCCGGCGCAGATGCTCCGGCGCCCGGGCGCGTTCGGTCCGGAGCAGCCCGCGCCGGCGGGCGCGTCGCGCACCACCAAGTTGCTGGCGTTCCTCGGCAGGACCGTCAGCCCCAGTGCGTAAGGGCTCACCAGAGCCCTGGCGCATGAGTCGAGCGGTACCCGCGCCACAGACTGCGTCTCGCAGGGTCCAAACTTGTCCGGCCTGTCGAGGACGTCGCACTCAACTACTCAAGCTCGGCCTCCAGGTTCCAGCAATATGCTCAACAATCCGGTCCCCCATGCGTTTTGCCTCTGCCTGCGCACTCACCGGCAGCGAAGCAACCGCCCGCTCGAACGCACCAGGAAGTTGCTTTCGAAGTTCATCAACCCAAGCCACGGCCCGGTCCCCGGAGAGCCCGAGTCGACGGCCTACCGTGCGCCAATCAGAATTCGTAACGTCAAGCATCTTCCAGTGGTCACCGATTTTCATCGATGACAGCAGCCGCTGATGCTGGTCGTACGGTGCCGCCGACGCTACGTCATACAGGGGCGATACCTGCGCCCGCGCGCCAATGAGGACCAGCGAGTAGTTCTTAGCGTGAGCGTCCGTTCCGCCGATCAGCACGTTGTATGCCAGAGCTTTGAAGAAGCGCTCGGCATTGACCTCGCGGTCCTCGATCGGGAGCCTGGCGAGTAGATCCGCGATCTTGCCCACGCCCGGCCCTCCGTCGGACTGGTACTTCAAGCTGGGGTGTACCGACAATGCCTGGCACATGTCCTCTTGATGGACCCGGCGCCACGCGGTCCCGTCATGAAGCCGGTCGTAGCGCATCGAGATCAGTACCTGAACGTCAGCGATCTCGACTACCTCGGATCCAGCCGCAAGTAGACCAGCCTCACCGGCGGCGCTCAGACACAGCGCCTCGTTGATGTGGTGACGGGCATAACCAGCGATCGCAGGCTTGACGATCACGGTCGTCGGCGTGGCGTCACGCGGGATACCGAATCGCCCTGACGCCGGGTCACGGAACAGCGCTGCTTTTGGTTGGGCGCCGGCAAGACTCCAGCGCCCCCCGAATCTCCCTGGGTCCCAGTCGGATTGATGGGTAGCGAGGTCACGCACCAGCTCGGCGAAGTCGGTATCTCTGAGCCAGTCGATGTCACCGGTTCGATCACGCGCATCGGCCGGGTCGAGATCAGACGGAAGAATCTGAACTGCGCCGGCCGCATCGCGACCGACATGCGCGAGCAACGAGAACGGATTGTTCGGCGACACGTTGTACTCGCGTCCCCATCGCTGTCGCGCTCCTTCGCTGTCAGGCAGCAGGCCCTCAAGATATGCGCGGACCGCCTTGTCCCGGTGCCGCTTTGACAGGACCGGCAACGACAACGACAACGGCGTCGGATCACCTTGTTCGAGGTACTCGTCGTCGTAGCTGAAACTCAGCGCGCCCTGCGACGATTGCGCGGCCGTTCCGATAGGAGTTCCGTCAAGGTACACGCGTAACGTTCGAGTCGCCACTACGCCTTCTTCGGGCCGAAGAGCGCGTCAAACGGGTCACGGGGAACTTGCCGTTGCGATTTCGAAGGAGCTTTCAACGGTGTCCCGGAAACAGCGGCGTGGAGGTCAATACCAACGACACGCAGAGCGTCGAGAACCCGTTGCGCTTCGAGCCGCGGGTGCCCTTTCTCCAAACGAATTACCCAATCTCGGCTCGTGTGCAGTTGCGCCGCAAGATCGGCCTGCGTCATCCCGCGGGCGGTACGCGCCGAACGAACGAGCGCACCAAGATCACCCATCGTCTTGACTTGCATTTCGACACCTCATGTAGTCGTTCGACAACATCACAGATTGTAGCCGCTCGACAACATTCGCGAAAGATGCCGTTCGACAACTCTTCGCACTTCAGAAGCGGTGCGACTCGGCCACTCACGCACCAGCGGTGCACTGTAGGTCCCAGCTTCGAGCCTACGACTCTGCAGTGCGCTCCTGCGTGAGACGCAACCGCTGCTCGACCCAAGACCAGTCCACCCGCTCTTGCTCGAGGCGCACGCCGTCCCCCAACCCCCCTTCGACCAACTCGGAGTACAGGCGGTACTCGTCAGCAGTCAGTCGAGTGAGTAGCGATTTTGCCGGACGATCCTCACTCACCCAACGATCGCGGTGCGTCAGCAGGGTCTCCCGGTCCATCAGCACCGAGCGCGCGCTTGGCAGCCAGGCCCGCAGACGATCGAGTATCGCGAATCCATGCGTGTCGATGTCACCCCAGTAAATGACGTCTGCACCGGCCAGCCACTGCAGCTTCCCGGCATTGTCGACATCGAAACCCTTGCCCCAGATCACCACACCATTTGGAGGTACCGCAGCGCTGAGATAACTGATCTCGTTCTCGATGATCAGCGCAACATGCGGTTGCACGTCCAACTGCGCCAGTTCGTCGGTCCGTGCTGCAACCTCAGTCAGCGGTACCGGAAGGCCCAACGACGACGAAAGGCGCAACCGCAGAAGACTGGGCTTGGCCCGCAGGCCCAAATCAGCCAGAAATCCGCCAGGCGATGACGAAACACCAAGCATTCCAGCCAGATCGGACCGATAACGCTCGGCGAACTTGGTATCGACCCCGGGGGCGCTGAGCTCCCGCAGATATCGCTGTGAGTGCCTGTGACCGTCCAGCCACTCGTACGCTGCGACCAAGCGCGGCATCTCCGATACCAGTGACAGAGCACGGTGCGGGTACGAAGCAATCCAGTCACGGACAGGCTTATGCTGCGCCGTCAGCGTCAGCAGTCTATCGAAACGGCGGACTGTCGCCACCACGCCAAGCAACGTCCAAGCCTGTTCGTACGAAGAAACCACCGCGCGGATAGGTACTGCATTGCGACCAATCTGTCTGCCGCCGACGGTCTTCCATTCCAGCGCGTAACGGACGTCGTTGCCGCGACCACCGTCCAAGGCCACGACCCAATCACGCGCGGCAGCGATGTCGTCACCGATCTGAGCAAGCGTGGGGCCGCGCAGCGGCACCTCGATCGGCGCGAACGGCTCGGCGTTGGCGTAGCTCCGCAGTAGCGACCCGTCATCCCACCGACGCCTGACCCGTGCGGCTACATCCTCAGCCGAGGTCCAAGCAGCGTTCATACCGAGGATCCGTCACGACGGCTGCGGTACTCCTCGATTGTCATGGTCTGTAGCCGGGAGTATGTACCGCCCGGATTATCCACGATCCCAATGGCTTTCACATACGGCTCGATCACGTGCACCTTCTGCAGCGGCGTAACAATCAACAGCTGCAGCCCCAGCGTCGCGAACAACTCCAGCGCATATCGCGTGGAGACATCCGAACCGCGTCCGAACGCCTCGTCGATCACCGCGAATCGGAAGTCACGCGACCGTGAGACTCCCCATTCGAGGCCGAATTGGTAGGCCAGTGAGGCCGCCAGAATCGTGTAGGCAAGCTTCTCTTTCTGCCCCCCGGACTTGCCGTCCGAGTCGCTGTAGTGCTCCCACTCGACGTCTGTTTCCACGTCGCGTTCGGAGGCCGAGAAGACGAACCAGTTGCGCACGTCGGTTACCCGGCGGGTCCAGTTCTTGTCCGATTCAGCGTAACCGTCCCGCCCACGGAACCGCTCGATGATCCTCTTCACATCCAGGAACCGCTGCTCCGAGTACTGGTCGCCGTCGACAGCCAGCATGTCGTTGGTCAGGCTACGCAGATCCGAACGGAACTGTGCGACATCCTGATTAGTGGTGGGTTCCTTCTCCAACCGAATGAAGCGGCCCGGGTTGTATGGCACTGCGCCGAGCGCATCGTTGATCCGGTCGACTCGCTCATCGATGGCTGACGCCTGCCGCCCCAGCCAGTTATTGAACCCGGCGAGTTCTTGGATGGCGTTCTTATTCAGCTGTTCTTTGAATTCGCTCTCGAAACGCGGCAAGTCGTCGGTAGCGACGCGGTCACGAAACGCGAGGAAGTCGCCGCGAGCAGCTACAGTTGCGTCCATATCGGCGCGCTGCTCGGGCCACCGACGCAGCACCTCGCTCATGTACTGAGTCAGGTTCAGCGCGTGGCCACTTAGTTGACCAGAAAGCCGCTCGATGCGTCGATGCAGGTCCGCTGACAGTGTCGTCTCGATTTCGGCACATTGCGCTGCCTGTTTGGGCCGGCGTTCCCCGAGGCGTTCGTCGAGTGCGTGGTACGACGCCCGGGCGGTTTCCAGTTGACGCTCCGGCTGAGCAGCGACGAAATCGTCGTCCCGCGCACGGTCTTGCTTCGCGCGCTGCACGGACGCCGCCGTGGTGGCGAGCCGCCCGGTGATCTCCCTGCTCAGTTTCGTTGCGGCAGAGGACTGCTCAGCATTGTGTTCCAGCGCCAGGGTGATCTCTTCCAACCGCGACGAACCGGACTGCAAACGGACACGTTCGGCGTCATGTGCCGCGGCACGCGACGCAGCCTCGTCGACATCAAGGTCGGCCCACGAGCGGAACCCCTCGACGCGCAGGAACGCATCGAGCCGTTGCTGCAGCGCCTCCCTCTGCTCGCCCAACTGCGTAGCAACATCGGTTGCCTCCGAATGCTCCTGTTGCAGCTCGGTCAACTCGTTGCGCAGCGCGGCAATCTTGCGTTCATTGATCCAGCCCAGCACCCAGCGCCGCGGATCGTCGACGCGGTGTCGATCGTCCTTTTCGTGCCGGTCACCCGAGCGCACTTGTCCCTCACGGGTGACGGCGCGGGGATGATTGCGGAACTCATCGAGTGTCGCCGCGCAACGAAAGTTGGCCCGCTTCATCAGCTCGTGGCGGAGGTATTCCGTGAATGGCCCTTCCCGCACATCGATGCAGTCAGCCAGCAGCAGCCCATCCTCGACCGTCGGCTGCAGCCGTACCCGGTGCGCCGGTACTCGCTCGTAGACCAACTTGGCTCCCCGCCCCGCAACTGTGAGACTGCGTCCATTCACCCATGCGGCGACAGCGTCATAATGTCGTTGCGGCACCAGCAGGGACAGCGCAAACCCCCGGAGCACGCGTTCGGCAGCGCCTCGCCATTGCGAGTGCTCGTCGTCTACGTCGAGAAGCTCCCCGGCATAAGGTAATTCCCCCGGCGTCAGATTCAGCGCGGAACACAATTCGGCCCGGATGGCCACTTGTTCATGCGGCAGGTTGTTGGTGCGCTGTTCCAGGCTGCCGATCTCCCCTGTAAGGACCTCGCACTTTCGTCGAATTTCTCGCTCCCGTCCGATCGCGTCGACAACGGCCGTGTCCATATCGCGCTTCCGATTGGTCAAGCGGGGACGTTCGGCGCCAACCAACGTTGACAGCGCGGCGAACGCCCGCTCGTCGGAGACCGAGTCCAGGCCAGCGTCAGAGACGGCGGCATCAAATAGGACCCTGGTCTGTTGGCGTGCTTCTGTTTGAGCGCGTGCCTCGGCGGCCAGTCGTTCCAGCTCTCCGATCCGATCCCCACCCGCCTTCGCGCGCTGTTCGATCAGGGATTCACGTTCGTGGTTTAGCCGTCGCTGCTCCGATTCGGCCGCATCCTGCTGCGCCCACAGGGCCGCGCCCTCTGCCTCGAGCCGCGTGATCTCCGCAAAGAGCAGACCGGACCGAAGTTCTGCGATGTACGACCTGACTGCGGACCGTTCATGATCGAGTCCGTCGCGTTCGGCAAGTGCAGCGTCGTACTTGGCCGCCGTTTCCACGATAGGTTGGAGAGCCTCGAGCTGCTCGCGGGCCCGCTTGACGGCGTCGTGAGCCTTGGATAGGTCGTCGAAGTGTCCGATGATGTCACGAACCCGGTCAGTCGAGTCACTCGGTTCCAACATGTGATCACGGACGAAATCATTGAGGTTGCCAACGGATTTCATCGACACTGTCTGATGGAACAGCTCTAGTGCCTGGTCCGATCGGATACCGAGCAGACGACGCAACGAAGTCGCGTACTTGGGAAACTCGTCGAAAATTTCCGCGCCTGCCGCCCTCAGGCGTCGGCGCAGCGCGCGCAAGTCAGTACCAAAATCAGCGAAATCACCGGCGACCGACAGCTCTTTGATCGCGGTCACGAAGAACCGATACGGCTGACCGGTACTCTCGCGTTGCTGAAACACTTGGGCCAGCGTGACCGTCTCGTCGTAGCCGTGATTGTGGAAGACACCGAGAATCACCGAGTAGGTGCGCTTGTTCTCACGCAAGCCTTTTGGGCGGGATTTGCCAGTGGTCTCGTTGCGCTCGGACTTGTAGTGACCCTCGACGTAGGAGCGCAGCGTACGTTCCTTGGCGTCTGCACCGGCGGCCTTGTTGTAGGCGGCCTTGTGCGAGGGAACAAGTAAGGTCGTGAGCGCGTCGACTATCGTTGACTTGCCTGAGCCGATGTCACCGGTCAACAGCGCCGTATCGGTACCGGGCGTGAAGCGCCATACGTGGTCGTCGAAGGTTCCCCAGTTATAGACTTCGGCGTATTGCAGCCGGTATCCGGCTCGCTGTCCATCAACGAGTTCCACTGCGTCGGAGAGAGTTTCACTCACGGTTCGCTCGCTCATCGCCGACAGGAAGCCCTGCGTACTCGCGCAGCTTGCCGGCGAAGTCGGCTAGGGTCTGTGCATCGACGTAGGCCTTGAGGATGCGCCGCACCTCCCAATGATCGCGCTGACCGCGGAGCTGTCGCAGGAACCCGAGCTCGGCAGCCTTCTTGATTGTGGCCTCTGCTCGGTCGACAACACGGGCATCGTTCGTGGATTCCGCTTGGAACAGTCGCAGCAGTTCAACGATCTGGTCAGTGCTGAGAACCAATCTTCCCTCACCACCACTGGTTTCGAATTCAACCAGGCGTTTGCGCAACAGGACTAACAGCAGGCTGACGTTGTAGGTGAGCGCCCGCCGGCGCACCAGACGCGGTAGCGCCTCCACACCTTCTTCCTCCGACCGCGAACGCAGGTATGCGTAACCCTCGGCCTCATCAGTAACGACGTCGACGCCAATGGTGGCGAAATGGTCACGCACACCGGCACCCTGACGTTCTAGGACCAGCCAGGTGTCCTCGTCGGAGGTGCGGTAGACGACACCCTGCATTAGCCGGATGATGGTGGCCGCGACATCACGGTCCGTACTCATCGCCGTCGCACCGTCACTTTAGGTAGTCTGGCGCGCTTGATGAGGTCGGAATCGGCAACGTCCACGTATTCCAGAATGGTCTCCTCGGTCTCATCCATGTCGATGCTCACATCCTCATCGTTCAGCGCAAGGTAGCCGACGATCTCGGCCGCACCCTGTTCAATCGGGTGAGCAGCGATCACATCGGATAGCAGTGCTGATGTATTGCGAGGTAGCACAGCGCGGATAGTCTCGGCCAGTCGTACCTGGTCGATGTACGTCTGGTCGAACAATAGTGCGGCGTCGACCTGCTCGGTGGCTTCGCTTATTTGACTCTCGACAGCAACCGCCACCGGCGGCTGATACAGCGGACGCTCGAAGGGCAGTGCGATTTCGATGCCCGGCTCGTCGACCTCGAGACCGAAGGACGGCGGGTTCCTGCGCACCTCAAGGGCGGCCGTCTCCACTGCCCGGACGAGGCCCAACACACGGCGGTTCTCCAGCCAGACTTGATCGTCGAGAAAACGTCGCAGCTGTTCGGAGATCTGCCGGACCGTGCGCTGCGCCCTGTCGGCGGCCTCCGACCAGTCATGGTGGATTCCCTTGACGCTGTTGCTCCGCTGATCGGGTTCGATCGCGTCGAGAGCGGTAACCTTGGCCAGCAGATCGGCCAGCTCTGTCTGGCGTTGTTCGAGAGCAAGAAGTCATAGAACGCTTGAAAGCTGCGTCCTTGATCCGAGCCGGCGATCTCCGAGCGGCTACCAACCAACTCCGCGAGCAATTCGCCCTTAGCTCCTTCCCAAGCCGCGATCTTCTCGCGCGCGGCTCGATCCAACAACCGGAAATTGTCTTCGACTTCGCGGAAATCCGCCAGCAGTTCGCGGGCCGTTGCCGACAACTGCTGATAGCGGTCACGTACGCCGGTGGCGTCCAACATGGGGACGTTGCCCGCTTCAATCGATGCGATCTCCGCATCGAGTTCAGCTCTGCGCCGACGCAATTCAGCCGTCCGCACTTCGGGTTGAACTTCGGTTCCGTGCACAATCTGACGCAGTAGTTCGACAACGGTGTGCAATCTCGATTCGGTGCCGACGAAGGACCGCCCCCGCAGATTGAGAACCCAGGAATAGGACTTCTCGAATGCCGGTGTCACCTCGTAGTGAACCTCGTCGTCGCCTGGTGGGTAGAACCGCCGCAGGTATCCAGCCTCCGTAGCCGCCCAATCTTCCAGATAGGCGCGCGGCTCCTTGGGGTACCGGGCCTCGTCGGCATTCAGCGCATAAAGATGCTCATCGAGCGCACCGGCGACCTCGCTGGCAGAGCACGCGCCACGATTGCCCTCGACGAAGAACTCCCCTAGGAAGGACAGGATGAGCGTGGCATTGCCTGCACGCAGCAGCCGCCAGGCAGGATGCCGCTCCCGCAACGCACTGACCTCTTGATAGTCCACGCTATCGAGGGTAGGCAGGCGCACCGACAGCATCACACCGTTGCCCAAAATCTACGCTCGGTAGCCCGCACACATCAGACCGGAATCGACCCATACCTTCCGTTGACACCGAGGTGTTCATCGCGAAGTAGCCGACCTGCACCCTGTGCACACACCACCACTCAAGCTGCGTAAGGCCGCCCCGTCGATGACAGGGGCGGCCTCAGCGGTGACAGAAAGTCTCAGCGGTGGTTGTGCTGGTGGTGGTGATGCACCGGGCTGCCGGGCTGCGGGGCGTTCTGCTGGTGCGGGAACGCATGGTGGGTACCAACCGGGCTGCTGGCGGTCGTGACGTCGGCGTGTGCGGTGGCGGCACCGAGGAAGATGACGGCCGGCGCGGCGGCGAGGGCGAATCCGGTGGCGATGCGGCGGGTGATGTTCATGTCGACTCCTTTGGTGGATAAGGCTTTTCAAGTTCTTTCCGGTGTGTTCCGGTGTTGAACTAAGAATGCCGCGCACAGCAGTCGAGCTGTATCCGCCGACCGGCCCCTCCGTCGGGTGAAAGTCCTGTCCCCCGATCAGGGGACAAGAACCGGCGCCAAGACGACCTGGTCGGATCGGCAGGCTCTACGCCGAACGTGGCGCGTGCTGAGGCGCCACGCCGCGACGGACCATGCCAAGCGCCACACTCGACATAGGAAGCCAGGACAACCACTGTCCCAGACGAGCCCTCCGCGCGCGTCGGAGCCGTCCTCTACCGGTCAGGCCGGCAACCGGCTCAGCCACTCCTCGTCGTTGACGACCTGCCCATCGATGACCACCAGCGGCACGCCCGGCTCCGGGAACTCGTGCAAGAGCTTGAGGTTGTTGGCGGCGATGACTTTGGAGTCATAGCCGACGGGCAGGCCGAGCCGGATCAGGTCCTGCGCCGACTGCGGGGCGCCCGCGCGGCCCGCCAGCTCGGCCAACTGGTCGTTGCTCAGGTCCGTGTCGCCGCCTTCACGCGGCTGGTTCTCCTTCGCGAAAATCTGCTGGATGAAGCGCCACGCGACATCACTCGACTTCGACTCGCCGGCCGCGACGAAGGCCGCGTAGATCGCACGCTGGTCGTATGTGCCACTGGCCGAATACTTTTCGAGGAAGTTCACGAATCGCACGTTCACCCGCAGCGCGCCGTTGTCGATGCGCCGCCCCAGCTCCTCGCCGTCGGACCGGATCAGCTTGCCGCTGAACGGGCAGATGGGGTCGAGGTAGAGGTCGATCTGTCCGAGCGCGTGCGGGTCACCGATGGAGATGACGTCCCCGGCGGGCGCGGCCGCGGCAGCGTGCGCCTGGCCGGCAATCGGTCCGCCCATGAGCAGTCCGATCAGCAGCCCGACCACGACACCGAGGACACCTCGCCAGTTCACGTTCACGCCTCCATAATGGCGCAACGGCGCAGCCCCCGGCCGCTAAACCCCAAGACGTCCCGACAACCGATTCAGCCGGTCCGCGCTCGCGTCATCGAGCCCGATGAACCGCACCGTCTTGCCCCGCGATGCGTACTTCGTCCGGATCGCATCCAGCGTCGCCACCGACGAGGCGTCCCACACCGCGGTGCCCGACAAGTCCACGACGACGTCGGCGGGGTCACCCGCGTAGTCGAACTGATGAATCAGGTCATTGCTCGATACGAAGAACAGGTCGCCGCTCACTCGATACATCCCCGGTTCCACCGAGGACACCGAGGTGAAATGCGCGACCCGGCGGGCGAACGCCACCATCGCGGCCAGCACCCCGAGCGCGACGCCGATCGCCAGGTTTCCGGTGGCGACCGTCGCGCACACTGTGATGGCCATCACAAGAGTTTCGCTGCGCGGCAACACTTTCAGCGTCCGCGGCGCCACGCTGTGCCAGTCGAAAGTGGCGACGGAGACCACGATCATCACCGCGACCAGGGCCGCCATCGGAATCCGTCCGACCAGGTCCCCGAGGGCCAGCACGAGGATCAACACGAACACCCCGGTCAGCAGCGTCGAGAGCCGCGTCCGGGCGCCGGCGATCTTGACGTTCATCATCGTCTGCCCCACCACCGCGCAACCACCCATGCCGCCGAACAGCGCCGTCACCACGTTGGCGATGCCCTGCCCGCACGCCTCGCGGGTCTTGTTCGACGGAGTGTCGGTGATGTCGTCGACGAGCTTGGCCGTCATCAACGATTCGAGCAGCCCGACCAGCGCTGCGCCCACCGCGTACGGCGCGATGATCTGCAGCGTCTGCACGGTGAATGGAATATCCGGAATGCCGGGCAGCGGCAGCGAATCCGGCAGGGCCCCTTGATCTCCCACGTTGGGTACGTGCCACCCGAAGGCCACGACGGCGACCGTCAGCACCAGCACCACGACCAGCGGCGGCGGCACCGCGGTGGTCAGCTTGGGCAGCAGCACCATGATCGCGATGCCCGCCGCGGTGAGCGGATACACCAGCCACGGCACGTCGATCAGATGCCGGAGCTGGGCGACGAACACCAGGATCGCGAGCGCGTTGACGAAGCCGACCATCACGCTGCGCGGGATGAACCGCATCAGCTTGGCGACTCCGAGGAACGCCAGCAGCATCTGGATCACCCCGGCCAACGCGATGGTGGCGACCAGATACCCGACGCCGTGTTCGTGGGCCACCGGCGCCACGACCAGTGCCACCGCCGCCGTCGCGGCCGACACCATGGCCGGGCGTCCCCCGGCGAACGCGATGGTGATGGCCATCGTCACCGACGAGAACAGCCCGACGCGAGGATCGACGCCCGCGATGACGGAGAAGGCGATGGCCTCCGGGATCAGCGCCAGCCCGACGACCAGACCGGCCAGCACCTCGGTGCGCAGCACGGCGGGTGACAGCAGCGACTGTCGCTCGGGGCGGGATGCGGGCGCGCGGAACCCAGGCAGGGTGATGCTCATCGAATCTCCTTGACGGGAAGCCAGTTTGGTCAGGCGGCCGGGCGATGACCGAGGAAGTCCAGGATGTCGCGGCGGCGCCGCTGGTAGGACTCCTCGAATTGCGCCTCGGGGGTGCGGGGTTGCTCGATGGTGATGACGTCGGCGACGGTGGCGGGCCGGTGGCTGAGCAGGACGACCCGGTCGGCCAGCAGCAGCGCCTCGTCGACGTCATGGGTGACGAACAGCAGCGTCATCTTATGTTGCTCCCACACCGACATCAGCAACTGCTGCATCTCCAGCCGCGTCTGCGCATCGAGCGCGCCGAACGGCTCGTCCATCAACATGACCCGCGGCTTGCAGGCCAGGGTGCGGGCCAGCTGCACCCGCTGCCGCATGCCACCCGACAGCTGACTCGGCAGATGGTGCAGGTAAGCACCGAGGCCGACCTGCTCGAGCCGCGCCGTCGCCGTCTCCTTGAGCTCCTTGCCGCGCACGCCACGGAGCTTGAGCGGGAACTCGACGTTCTTGAGCGCGCTGCGCCACGGGAACAGCGCATCCTCCTGAAACACCATGGCGCACTGTGCCGCATTGCCGGTGACGGGTGCGCCGTCCACAGTGGCAGTGCCGCCCATGGGCTTGAGCAGCCCGGCCAGCGCCCGCAGGATGGTCGACTTGCCGCAGCCGGACGGCCCGAGGAAGACGACCACTTCGCCGCCCTCGATGGCCAGGCTGATGTTGGCCGCGACGACACCGTTGAAGCCCAGTTGCAGCTGCTGCAGATCGACAGCGCCGGCGCTCATCGGGCGGCCCTCGGCAGCCAGCGGTTGACCCGCCGTCCGACCCGCTCCACCAGCCACGCGGTGCCGAGGCCCAGCGCACCGATGGAGATCATGCCGACCACCACGCCGGCGTAATCGAGCAACCCGTAGGCCTGCCAGGTGTAGTAGCCGATGCCGTACTGGCCCGAGATCATCTCCGCGCTCACCACGCAGATCCACGCCACACCCATCGCCACCGAGAGTCCGGCGAAAATCCCCGGCAGCGCACCCGGGATGATCACGTGGAGCAACAACGACATTCGCCCGGCACCCATGGTCTGCGCGGCTTCCTCCCACACCTTCAGCATCGAGTCCATGGCGTGGATGGTGCTGACCACCACCGGGAAGAACGCGGCGAAGAACGTGATGAACACAATGCCCTGCTCGCTGGACGGGAACAGCAGGATGGTGAGCGGTACCAGCGCGATCGCCGGGATAGGCCGGATCAGTTCGATGAACGGCCGCAACGTCATTCGGGCGATCTCCGAGCGGCCGATCAACACACCCAACCCGATGCCGATCACCGCCGCAAGACCGAAGCCCAGCAGAATGCGCTGCAGGCTGGCCAGTAGGTCGTCGTAGAAGCCGCTCGAACTGGCCCGCGCCATCAGCGTGTGGAACACCGCCTCCGGTGCCGGCATCCGGTTGAAGCGCAACCAGGCGACGACGTTGTGGGCGGTCAGCAGATGCCACAGCGTCAGGAAGACGGCAATCGGGATGAGCGGCAGCAGCAGTGCCGGGACCCGTCGTGCGGCGGACGTCGACAGCAGGTCGGCCATCCTGTGCCGCACAGGCTTTCCGGTCCGGTTCGCCGGTGACCACAGTCGAGGGACGGCCAACGTGGGTCTGGTCATGAGCTCGGTCATGCGTTTCCTTTCTCTCCTGATGGTGTGATCAGCCGGCGGTGCGGGACTGCCCGATGGCAGCGGCGTAGCCGACGGAGACTGCTTGTGGGTGATTGGTCCGGTAGGTATCGGCGCCGGCGGCAGTGGCGAAGGGCTTGTACCGCTGAGTCGGCGGCACGGCCGGATCAGCAAGCCAGACAGCGTGATCGGCGAAGATCCGAAGTCCGGTCAACGTGTCGGGTACATAGGCGGCCCGGACGTGCGGTGTCGCAGCCAGCCGGCGCAGCAGACAGGTCGGGGTGACGGAGACCGCGGTGGTGCTGCCGGACGTCCACACTTCGGAGGCCTGCGCCGTGTCGTTGACCGGTAGTCCGCACACGTCGTCGAATCCGGTGAGCGTCATCGGATTGGCGACACTGGCCTGCCGCTGCGCGTAGTCGGGTCCGAACAGCTGCCGCAGGTATCCGTCGTTGACGAAGTTGGGGACGTCGAAATCCTTGGTCACCGCGCCACGTCCGACCAGGTAGGCCTTGATCGGCTTGAACGCCGCGAGCACCTGGTCCTTGAGCGTCATGTCGAAGCTCACGAAGCCGTTGGGGCCGTTGTACAGATAGATCACCTCGGGCTCGATCCCGGTCAGCGCACTGACCCGCAGGGCGGCCTTGAGCGGATGGGCGACGATCTCGTCGGTGGTGCGCTTCATGGCCCGCAGGAACGCCGCCATCACCTCGGATGGCCGTCGACGAACTGCCGGCGCGCGACGACACCGTGGAAGGTCGGCACATTGTTGTCACCGCCGTCGTAGAGCAGCCGGCCCTGGTTGCGGTAGATCACCAGTTGTGGCCACGGCACGAACTGCGCGAGGGCGTCGACCTGACCGCCGTCGATGGACGACGCTCCGACTGACGGATCCTGGTTGACGACGTGCAGTGAGTCCTTGCTGATGCCAACGGTTTTCACCGCGGTGGACAACATGCCGTCGCCGGCCGATCCGAGGCTGGTGGACACCTTCTTGCCGGTCAGATCGGCCAGGGTGCGCGCCGACGAGTCCGACCGCACCACCACCTGATTGAGCGATCCGCGCAGGTTGTAGCCGGTGGTGGCGACCAATTCCGTTGCCGCGTCATCGTATTTGTGGGTCTTGGAGCCGTTGGTCAGCAGCGGGTAGTCGCCCATCGATCCGATGTCGACGTGGGTGGCGATCATCTGCGCCGTCAGCGGAGCGCCGGACGCGAAGTCCTGCCAGACCACCCGGTACTTCGTGTTGGTGGTCGCGCCCAATTGCTTGAGCTGGTTCTCGAAGTCACCACGATCGCGCAGCAGCGTGCCGGCGTTGACCGTGTTGATGGTCTTGGATTGATAGCCGACGTTGACGACGACGGTGGGTTCCGACAGCAGGCCACAGCCCGTCAGCAGTTGGGCCCCACCAACCGTGAGCGCGGTCAGCAGAGCAACCGAGCGGGCCTGACGCGGGCTGCCAGTGCGCTGTTGCTTGTCCATGTCCACAAGGGTCAACCGTTTCTGTTACCTCGCTGTCATCTGAGGTTGCGCGGTAGTTACGCCATCTGCGCGGGCTGAAACCGCAGGTCAGATGGGGATTCGCCGCGATTGCGCCGCGCCGCCGATACCGCGAATTAACACCTTGTTACGCCACCTCCGCCGCCCTGGCACGACACAGAATTATCGGAAAGTCTTGTAGCCATGGACATTTCGAGCGTGACGTCCGCGCGTACCCCGATCGAGCCCGACTACCGGTTCACCCTCGCCAATGAGCGCACGTTCCTGGCCTGGCAACGCACGTCGCTCGGACTCATGGCCGCCGCGGTGGCGGTCGTGCAGTTCATGCCGGAATTGGCCATACCGGGCCTTCGGCATGTCCTGGGAGTCGGAGTCGGCGCCATGGCGGTATTGACGGCGGTCGCGGGACTGCGGCGCTGGAGCCAGGTGGACCGCGCCATCCGGCACGACGAGCCGCTACCGCAAGCCTCCGGCCCCACCTTGCTGACGACGGGTCTGGCGCTGATCGGACTGATCACCGTCGTGCTGGCACTGTGCGCCACGGTGCGATGACACTCACCCAAGATCGCGGGCTGCAGGCTGAACGGACGGCACTGGCCTGGAGCCGCACGGGGCTGGCGATCGCCACCTCGGGTGTTCTGGTGTTGCTACGCAACGTCGATACGTTCAACGGTGGTCACGACGCGACCCGGATCATCCTTGTCGCCGCGGTCGCGGTGCTCGCCGCTGTGGTGTGCGGGTTCGGCGTGAGCCGGCGCCGGCAGTTGGCCCGCGGGCACTATTTCGCGATGCGTTGTCTGCCCGCCGTCGGACTCGCGGTGATCGCCGAGGGCGTGCTGGTCCTGATGTACCTCATGCCGCTCGGCTAGCGTTGTTCACACCCGTCACTGCAGCCACTGGCTGTCTTTACCCACATGACTTCGGAACTCGGTATCGCCGGTGATACCGGGTTCCGAAGTCGTGTCGACCACCTCAGACGGGTACCCCTGATCAGACGTCCAGAAACCGAATGTCCCTGGCGTTGCGCACGATAAAGCTCCGGCGGGCTTCGACGTCCTCACCCATGAGGATCGAGAACAGCTCGTCGGCCGCGGCAGCGTCATCCAGGGTGACCTGACGCAGCACCCGGACCGACGGATCCATGGTCGTCTCCCACAGCTCCTTGGCGTCCATCTCGCCCAGACCCTTGTAGCGCTGGATGCCGTCGTCGGTGTTGATGCGCTTGCCGGCCTTCTTGCCGGCTTCCAGCAGGCCGTCGCGCTCCCGGTCCGAGTACGCGAATTCCGGTTCGCTGCGTTGCCATTTCAGCTTGTACAGCGGCGGCTGCGCCAAGAACACATGACCATGCTCGATGAGTGGTCTCATGAAGCGGAACAACAAGGTGAGCAGCAGGGTCGAGATGTGCTGGCCGTCGACGTCGGCGTCGGCCATCAGCACGATCTTGTGATAGCGCAGCTTCGAGATGTCGAATTCGTCGTGGATACCGGTGCCCAGGGCCGTGATGATGGCCTGGACCTCGTTGTTCTTCAGCACGCGGTCGATGCGGGCCTTCTCGACGTTGATGATCTTGCCGCGCAGCGGCAGGATCGCCTGGAACATCGAGTCGCGGCCACTCTTGGCCGAGCCACCGGCCGAATCGCCCTCCACCACATACAGTTCCGACCTGCTCGGATCGGTGGATCGGCAGTCCGCCAGCTTGCCGGGCAGACCACCGATGTCCGTCGCGCTCTTACGCCGCACCAACTCCCGCGCCTTACGCGCGGCCACCCGCGCCTGCGCCGACGACGCCACCTTGGTGACGATGACCTTCGCCTCCGCCGGATTCGCCTCGAACCAGTGCGTCAGCTCCTCATGGCAGACCTTCTGCACGAACGAGCGGATGGCCGCGTTCCCGAGCTTCGTCTTGGTCTGCCCTTCGAATTGCGGCTCAGCCACTTTCACGGAAATGATCGCGGCCAGGCCCTCCCGGATGTCGTCACCGGTGAGATTCGGGTCTTTGTCCTTGAGCAGCTTCTTGTCTTTGGCATACCGGTTCACCACGCCCGTCAGCGCCGCGCGGAAACCCTCCTCATGGGTGCCACCCTCATGCGTGTTGATGGTGTTCGCGAACGTGTGCACCGACTCTGAATACCCGGCGTTCCACTGCATCGCGATCTCGACCTCGCAGCCGGCCCCCGTGCCGTCGAACGCGATGATGCTCGGCTGGATGGACTCTTTCACGCGGTTGATGTGGCGGACGTAGTCGATCAACCCGCCAGGGTGATGGAAGACGCGGGTCTCCGCGCCGGGTTGGCGGTGGTCCGTCAGCGACAGCACCAGCCCCTTGTTCAGGAATGCCATCTCCTGAAGCCGGCGGGCAATGGTCTCGGCGTTGTACTCGGTGGTCTCGAAAACCTCTGGGTCCGACCAGAATCGGACGGTGGTGCCGGTCCGGGTGGACGGCGGCCCCTTCTGCAGGGTGCCGGGCACCGAGCGGTCGTAGTGCTGGAACCATTCGTACCCATCCCGGTGGATGAGCACCTCCAGCCGCGTCGACAACGCGTTGACCACCGAGACGCCGACGCCGTGCAGGCCGCCCGACACCTGGTAGGACTCGCCGTCGAACTTGCCGCCCGCGTGCAGCTGGGTCATCACCACGTCGACGGTCGGAATCCCGTTGGCGTGCATGGCAACCGGGATGCCGCGACCGTCGTCACTGACCTCGACGCCGCCGTCGGCGAGCAGCGTGACGTCGACGCGGCTGGCGTGGCCGGCCATGGCCTCGTCGACGCCGTTGTCGACCACCTCCCACACCATGTGGTGCAGGCCGCGCTCGCTGGTCGACCCGATGTACATACCCGGACGCTTCCGGACGACGTCGAGCCCTTCGAGGATCGTGATCGATTGGGCGCCATAGCTTTGATCGGACACTGCTGATCCCCTCGGATAGGGAAGCCCTGCCCCGTGTGGGGCAGGGCTTCGGTAGTACTGGCTGCTACTGGGTGCGGGCGGGGACGAAATCGATGGGCGCCCCGGCCGGAATGAGCTGTTCGGTCTCGACGCTGGCGTCGAACTCCTGGATGAACCGGTAGGCGTGTTGCATCACCCACCACCGCACCCACGTCTGGTTGACGGCCTCGCGTTCCTTCGGGTCCTCGAGGAGGTTGGTGATGCGGGCGAAGCCGAGTGGAATTTCCGGGTCATGGAAGTGCTGCTGACGCTTGAAGTTGATCTTGAACTGCGACCACTTCACCGCGTGCAGCTCCTCGTTGAGCCAGACCATGCAGCCGTCGCGCTTGGATTCCTCTGCCCCGCCGAAGAATTCACGCTGATCGATGCCGTCGATGATGCGGTCGTCGGGCACGTCGCAACCCACCCAGCGCAGCAGCGTCGGGAACATGTCGGTGACGTGCACCATCTCGTTGCTCTCCCGCACCGGCACATGACCGGGCCACCGGATGAGGCACGGTGTCCGGATGCCGCCCTCGGCCGAGCTGAAGTAGGAGCCGTCGAAGAAGCCCGCGGTACCCCGGCCGGCCAGGTGATCCTCGGCGCCGTTGTCGCCGGCCATGATCACGATGGTGTTGTCCTCGATGCCCAGCTCTTTGAGGTAGTCCAGGATGCTGCCGAAGTCGTGGTCGAGCATCAGCAGCGAGTCACCCCAGTTGCCGTTGGTGCTCTTGCCCTTGAACTCCGGGCGGACTTCCATCGGGAAGTGCATCAGCGAGTGGTTGTGGTACAGGTAGAACGGCTTGCCCGCATCGACGCTGCGCTTCATGAAAGCTTTTGCCCGGCGGTCGTATTCGCCGTCCACCTCGCCCTTGAGCTTCACCGTCAGCTGCTGGTCGGTGGTCTTGACGCCGCCTTCTTTGGTGCCGTCGTACATGTAGGAGTAGCCGTCGCGCTCGGCCTTGTACCAGGGGTCGTCGGGCCACAGGCACTCGTCATAGGTGCGGGCCGGGCCGTACCACTCGTCGAATCCGTGGTCGGTCGGCCAGCGGCCGTCCTCGGCGCCGATGTGCCACTTCCCGAAACACGCCGTGGCGTAGCCGGCTTCGGACAGGATGTCGCCCATGGTCCGCTCCCACGCCACGATGCCGCCACCGTTGCCGCCGAGCGCGATGGTGTGGTTACCGGACCGGATCGGGTACCGCCCGGTCATCAACGCCGAACGGGTGGGGGTGCACTGCGGTTCGACGACGAAGTGCGACAGCTTCAGCGATTCGGCGGCGAAGGCGTCCATCCGGACCGTGTCGGCCCCGCGCAGGATGCCGCCGCCGTAGCAGCCGAGCTCCCCCATGCCGAGATTGTCGACGTGAAAATAGACGATGTTGGGTTGTTCGGGCATGGTTGTACTACCTCTCTATCGATTGTGTTAATCGGTAAGGGGATTGGGTGATGTGAGTGCAGGTGCCGGCTACGGTGGCGGCGGTGCGGAATCCCTTGCGGCGGTGGTGATCAACGAGCAACGGTCGCCGCGGTAGCGCACCGTCTCGAGGTCGAAGGGTGTGCCGTCTTCGAGGTGGGTCAGCCGGTGCAGCAGCAACAGCGGTGCGCCGGGACGGATTTGGAGCAGTTTGGCGGTGTCCGCATCGGCCGAGACCGATTCCACGGTGATCTCGGCCCAACCCAGCCGCATCCCCAGTTCGGTTTCGATCAACGCGAAGACGTCCTGGTCGGCCAGATTGGCGTCGACCGGGATGGCCCCGATCCGCAACGACGTGGTGTCCAGCGACAACGGCACCCCGCCCACCGACCGCAGGCGTTCGATGAAGAGGATCGGTGCGCCCTCGGCCACTTGGAGTTTCGCCGCCACGAACGGCGAGGCGACGGACTCTCGCGCCGAGAGCACGGTGTTCTCCACCGGAAGTTGATGCCCGGCAAGCGATTCGGCCAGACCTTCCAATCGGTCGATCCGCTGACTGAGCTTCGCACCCGTGACGAACGTTCCCGCGCCCTGCACCCGGGTGATCAGCCCCTCGCCGCGCAGGAGCTCCAGGGCCTCGCGAATTGCGTTGCGGCTCACGCCCAATTCGGCGGCCAGCTCGTTCTCCGGTGGCAGCATAGGGCGCGCCGCGGCCAGGCCGCCGTACACGCCGTCGAGGATCTGACCCCGCAGCACATCGCGCGCCCACCGGGCCGCATCGGCGCGGGTGCCCGCATACTCCCGGGCCGCAGGACGGGGAAAGTCCTTCGGCGGGATGTGCGGGCGGCGGGTCATGAACTCACTGTGCCACCGATGGCGACAGGTGGCGATACGTACCGTGTTACGCCACCTGCATACACGTAAAGCCCTAGGCCAGGGACTATGCGACGGCGTTTGGCCGCCGCTTTCGCCACCTCAATCGGCGATACACCGGAAGCCGATGTGCGATGTCGCGCTGTCCTGCGACTGCGACGACCGCGCCGCCGGCCGGTAACGGTGGCAGTACTCCGGCGCGCACAGGTGCGAACCGCCCTTGAGCGTCTGCATCACCGACGGATCCCCACCGGGCGGCGGACAGCAGCCGGATACTTCCGGAGCGCCGCTGTGCCGCGGCGTGTACCGGGTGGTGGTCCACTCCCACACGTTGCCGATCATGTCGACGAGGCCAAAACCGTTGGGCGGGAACAGACCGACGGGTGTCGTGCCCACCCAGCCCAGCGCACCGGTGTTGTGATACGGGAACTGGCCCTGCCAGGTGTTGGCCATCAACTGCCCGTCCGGCCGAACGTCGTCACCCCAGGCGTAGGCCGTGGTCGCGCCCGCGCGGGCGGCGTACTCCCATTGCTCTTCGGTCGGCAGCCGCCTGCCCGCCCACGCCGCGTACGCCGCGGCGTCCGGGTAGGCGACCTGGACCACCGGGTGGTCCAGCCGGTCGGCGATCGACGACTCCGGGCCGAACGGGTGCTGCCAGGACGCCCCGGGAACCCACGCCCACCACTGCCGCCAATTGCGCAGATCCACCGGGCCGGCGGTGGGATGGAAAACCAACCCTCCCGGAATCAGCTCGTCAGCGGGCACACCGGGGAACGCGGCCGGATCCAGCTCCTGTTCGGCGACGGTCACATATCCGGTCTCGGCGACGAATTCGGCGAACTGACCGTTCGTGACCGGATGCCGCTCGATCGAAAACGGCGCGACCGTCACCTCATGCACCGGCGCTTCCTCGGGGTAGAAGTCCTGCGATCCCATGCGGTACGACCCGCCCGGGAGGTCGATCAGTTCGGTGAGCATCCCGACAGGTTATGCACATCGCCCCCGCATGCGCGTGGCGAGTTCCGCGTCATTCGTCGCGCCGATAGACCACACTGGGCCCATGACGGACACCGCCGCGACGCGTGTCGCGGTCTACCTCGACTTCGACAACATCGTCATCTCCCGCTACGACCAGGTCCACGGCCGCAACTCGTTTCAGAAGGACAAGGCCAAGGGTCTCGAACCGGACAAACTCACGCAGGCCACCATCGACGTCGGCGCGGTGCTCGACTTCGCTTCGTCCTTCGGCACATTGGTGCTCACCCGGGCGTACGCGGACTGGTCCGCCGACGTCAACGCGGGCTACCGGCAGCAGCTCGTCGGCCGCGCCGTCGACCTCGTGCAGCTGTTCCCCGCCGCGGCGTACGGCAAGAACGGCGCCGATATCCGGCTCGCGGTCGACGCCGTCGAAGACATGTTCCGGCTGCCCGACCTCACCCACGTCGTGATCGCCGCCGGCGACTCCGACTACATCCCGCTGGCCCAGCGCTGCAAGCGCCTCGGCCGGTACGTGGTCGGCATCGGAGTGGCGGGATCATCGAGCCGGGCACTCGCCGCGGCGTGCGACGAGTTCGTCACCTACGACTCGCTGCCCGGCGTCCCGGCGCTCGAACCCTCCACAGACCCGGCGCCGCCACGACGCGCCCGCCGCAAGACCGAGCCAGACGAACCTGAACTGCCCGACCCCCAGACTTCCGCCACTGCCCTACTGACGCGTGCGCTGCAGATCGGGTTGGAGAAGGACGACGTCGAATGGCTGCACAACTCCGCGGTCAAGGCGCAGATGAAACGCATGGATCCATCGTTCAGCGAAAAGTCCCTGGGGTTCAAGTCTTTCAGTGATTTCCTGCGCTCGCGCACCGATGTCGTCGAGTTGGACGAGAGCTCAACGACACGCCTGGTGCGGCTACGCAGCGCGCAATAGGGCCGGCCCGCCACCCGAAACCCACGTCATTGCGTCACGGCGACCAGGCGATGGGCCTGTTGAAAAGTGGACAGCACCGCGAGCGTCGACTCGGCGCCCTGATTGCGGTCGACTCCGTCGACACGCAGTCCGTCGAATCCGCCGCCCGTAGCCGGATCCCACATCGGCGTGCGAGCGTCGTTGGCGCCCTGGAACCAGGACGCGGCAAGCCGGACAGTGCTCGGCCAGATGGCACTGGCGTCAACGCCGGCCGCCCGGGCGCACGCATCGGCCAGCGCAGCCACCTCGACCGGCCGCTGAGCGAAGCCTGGCCGCGGTTCCCCCGCCGCCCAGCCGCCGGCCGGACACACCGACAGATGCCCGTCAACGGTCTCGCAATCGATCAGCCATTCCAGAAGGTCCAGTCCGCGCTTGCACAGCGCCGAGTCAGCGCGCGCGTCGCCGGCGGCGATCATCGCTTCGGGCAGCAACGCATTCGCAGACGTCAGGCGTGCCTCGGGCCACGGCCAATCGGCGTCACTGCTCCAGGCCGCCACACCTGCGGCGTAATCGTCGATGAGCCGGCGCGCCGCCATATGGCCGGGTTCGACGCTGAGCAGCTCTGCGGCGCCCACCGCTGCGAACGCCATCGCCCGTGGGCAGGCGGACCGGCCACGTGCAGCCCGTTCGAACTGCACCACCGACAAACTGCGGACCAAGCCGACATCGCTGTGTGCGGCGGCCGTGCCCAAGCCCCACAGACAGCGGCCCCAGCAGGCTTCGAAAGTGAAATCGTCGGTCCAATGACCGTTGCGTTCCAATCGATTACGGCAACCACCCGAAAACGACTGTGCGCTGTCCAGGAACTTCACCGCCACCCTGGCCAGACCGTGCACATCGTCGTCAGCGTCCGGCTCCCGGCTGGCGACCACCAGGACCCTGGCCATATCGTCAGTGCAGTAGCCATGCTCGGGCCGCGGTTCGGCGCCACAGGCACGCTCGCAGGTGCCATGCTGATCGGTCATCGCCAGCAGGTGATCGAACTTCGGGCGCGGCACTACCCCAGCCACGTGGGCTCCGGACGTCTACCCAGAATTCGTTGTGCCACAGCCTGATACGACCGCGCTACGATCGGCCACGACATCGACGGAGCCAGCCGCCGGGCCTCGGCCGCCATCGCGCCGGCCAACCGGGGCTGGGTCAACACCGCATGCAGTGCCGCTCGCAACGCCTCGGGGTCATTGTGGCCGACCACGATCCCCGCCCCGGTCGACAGCAATTCAACGGCGTGCGGGAACGCCGTCGCAACAACCGGGCGTCCGCAGGCGATGGCATCAACCAGTACGCCGGAGGTGGCTTGATAGGTGGAGTCGTAGGGCAGCACCACCACCGCAGCGGACACAATGAGTGCCATCAGGGACGAGGCGTCGCGGTATCCGGCGTCGAACTGGACCGCGGGACCCACCCCAGCGCGCTGGGCTTGCTCGGCACAGGCATCGCGGTAGGCCTCCCCCTGTGTGGCGAGCACCCGTGGGTGGGTCGGGCCGGCGATCAGATAGCGCGGCCGACCGTTGAGGCCGTGGAGTGCACCCATCGCATCGATGACCCGCTCGATCCCCTTACCCGGCCGCAGCAGGCCCCAGGTCAACAGCGTCGGTCGTCCAATACGGCCCGCGTGGGAACCGGTTGGGATGGTCGCGCCGCGCGGGATCGTGACTACCTTGCGTTGGTCGACGTCGAACCCGTGCCGCAGCTGCGCCCTGGCCGAGTCTGACATCACGACCACTTGGTCAGCGAGTGTCATCAGCGTCTCCAACACGCCACGCTGGCGCCGGGTGGGATTTTTCGGAATCGTGTGCGCGACCACGATCGACGGAACTCGCAGACCGCCGATGATGTCCACGACGTCGTCGCCGTCGGCGCCGCCGTAGACCTCGTAGTCATGCTGGATCACCGCGACGTCGCTCTGGCTGAGCAGGTCCACGGCTGCGGCGGCCGACGCCGCCGATCCGTTGGTCAGCTCACCGATGACGCGGCCATGGCTGGTAGCGGACCCGTCAGCCACACGCACCACACTGACGTCGGCGCCGTTGATGGCCAACCCACGGCTCAGCGCGGCGCTGAAAGTCGCCAGGCCGCATCGCGTCGGTGGAAATGTGCTGAGAATCCCGAAACTCGGCGAACCGGCACGTGCGGAATCCGGCACCGAAGGTTCTGAACGCTGAAGACTGAGTTGAGATTTCACGGCAGTCCCGTCGCATAGTGGTCACCGATGTGTCCGGAGCGAGCTGCTGCTCGGGGAATGCAACGGCAAGAGGCTGACTCGACTACGCCAGGGGCTGGCTGGTTCCCAACGCCTTCCACGCTACACCCCGGGCCCATCGGAGGCGCGGTAAGCAGCGTCGACTTGGACGTTCTCGCAGCCCAACGGGTGTAGGGTGGCGGTTACAGAGAACGTCAGTTGTTTCGAGCCCCACGTATCGGTGACCTTCGGCACCTTCGGATCACCACGGCCGACAACTCGCCGGCATGCCCGTCTGGGCGGTCGCTTGCGAAAACTGATGGTGCATAACCCGTTTCATCAAAGCAATTGCCCTCATCGATGGAACCGAATCTGGACTTCAGCGCGCACTCGCGCGTTGTGCACACGATGACAACGGAGAGATCGCGATCATGAATATCGTAAAAACCTTGGCACAGAAGGCTAAACGTGCTTCGGAGGCCACCAAGAGCTATTTCGGCTTCGGTGTCGACAACAGTGGTCCCTTCGACGAGGACCGAGCGCATCAGGCCGCCGTCGATGCCGGACAGGCGCGGACGAAGATCAAAGCCGTCTTCGACCGCTGACGATTATCCGCGGATGGCCGCCCATCCCTTGTCGGGCAAGGCGAGCCGGAAGATGGTCCGCAGGGTCTGTAAGTACTGCGAGATGAGCGAGCCCGTGGTGTACGGCAGGTCATACTTGTCACACAAGAGACGGACCCGAACACTGATCTGCGCGTACCGATTGCTCGGCAGGTCGGGAAACAAGTGATGCTCAATCTGGTAGCACAGGTTCCCACTCGAAAAGGCCAGTACCCGACCAGCTTTGAAGTTCGCGGCACCCAGCATCTGTCGCAGATACCACTCCGCCCGGGTCTCGGACTGCAGGACCTCCGGGGCAAACGTCTGCACGCCGTCGGGAAAATGCCCGCAGAAGATCACCACGTATGACCAGAGGTTGCGCAACAGGTTGGCGGTCGCATTGGCAGTCAGTGTTCGACGCCAGCGGCGCAGGCTGAGCGCGGGCACCAAGATGTAGTCCTTGGCGGTCTGCCGAGCGATCTTGATCAGCATCATCGTCTTCGCAGCCTGCTTACCGTCCTCGCTCCCGGCCCGATCCGCTTCAGAGTGATAGCCCTGGCGGGCAATTCCCCACTCGAAGGACAAGGCCAGCAACAGGTTTTGCAACGGCTGCCACAGATACACGGGCTTCCACGGTTGGTCACGGGTCACGCGCAGCACCCCGAACCCGAGGTCGTCATCCACGCCGACCACATTGGTGAACACATGATGGCGGTAGTTGTGCGCGTACCGCCACTGCGCGGACAGCCCCACCATGTCCCACTCCCAGGTGCTCGAATGGATTTCCGGATCGTTCATCCAGTCCCATTGGCCATGGCCGACGTTGTGCCCGATCTCCATATTCTCAACGGCTTTCGCGTACGCCAACGCTACGACCCCCACCGCCCAGCCGGCTCTCGATCGACTCCCCGCGATCTGCAACCGGGCGGCGACGTCCAGAATTCGCTGAAACGCGATGGTGCGCCGGATATAGGTCGCATCCTTCGTACCGAGCGACTCCTCGACGTCGGTGCGAATGGTGTCCAGCTCAAGCCCGAACGCCTCGACGTCCGCTGGAGACAGCCGCGCATACGCGGCAATATCACTGATAGACAAAAGAATTCCGGTTCCGTTTACGCGCGTGGCAACGGTCTCGGCCACCTAAGAGTGCGTGTCACCTCCAGCCTAGGCCCCATTTCGAAACGGCGCCACGTGGCGGCCTCGCCGCGCAACGCTCGATCCAGGCGACGACGTCACACCCCGACTAAGCGCATTGCGTGCCCGTCCGCGGTGCGCGTATGGTCGGGTGATTGGGACCACCCAGGCCCCCGAACAAAGGGGCGTGTCATGTCTGACAAATCTCCGCGGCAAAGTATGACCAAGAAAACCGGTAAGTCGCTCAAAGAGAAACGTGCAGAGAAGCGCGCCAAGACCGACCAGGCGCCGACCGACGGCGTACTGCACTCGAAGAAGCACTGACTTAGGTAACAACCAAGCAGTCCAACGCTTTTCGTAACTCGAACTGAGGTGCCGTCCGTCGGCCACACCTCGGCATCGTGCGGCCGCTTACCCGAATTTGTCTATGTTCCAACGTATTTCGCCGGCCGCCCGCGCGCATCCGGCTGCCTGGACTGCAGACATCCGGCCGAGTGCCGCTACGCCTCGCCCAGCATCGGCGCGCCTCGGTCGTCTAACCCTCCGCTCGCGGGAGGCCTGCGGCGAGCTCGTCACCTACACCACCGACGACGGGTAGGCCGATCAGAGCCGGCGGCGTAGCGGCGGAGAGTCACCTTTCGACGTCTTGGTGTGTGTCGACGAAAAGCAATATTGGTAAATCAACTAGACCCCGGCGACAACGCTGGGGTCACCTAAGTCGAATACACGACTCACAAGAGTGCGCGAGGGGGGACTCGAACCCCCACGCCCAAAGGACAATGGGACCTAAACCCATCTCGTCTGCCAATTCCGACACTCGCGCTTGAGCGCTGTCAGCCTACCGCCAAGCCGACAAACGAGATCTGTCGGTGGTCCGTAATACGTTGGTGATGCCACGTGATCGAGGGGGGGAACCGCGTGAGGTCAGCCGACGAATTCGACACTATCCAGCGACTCATCGCTGACGGGCTGAACAATTGCGCCATCGCGAGGACGACCGGCATCCCACGAACCACTGTGCGTGACTGGAGGCGAAGGCCCGGCATCTGGCGTCGACAAGCGGCCGGCGACGCCAGCTGCGGCATCGACCACGACTTCACTGCCTTACCTCCCGCCGAATACAGCTATTTGCTCGGCTTGTACCTCGGCGATGGCTGCATCTCCGCCGCTCCCCGTGGCGTATGGCGACTCCGAATCACGCTCGACAAGAAGTACCCGGCCATTATCGATCGCTGCCGGGAAGCGATCAGCGTCGTCATCGCGGGCAAGCAAGCCGGTGTGATGCAGCGGAAAGGTTGTGTCGAGGTGTATGTCTGCTCCAAACACTGGCCGTGCCTGTTCCCTCAGCACGGTCCTGGCAAGAAGCACACCCGCACCATCGCGCTGCAACCGTGGCAGCAGGCCCTTGTCGACCAGGCCACCGAGGAATTTCTCCTTGGCCTCATCCACAGCGACGGCTGCCGCATCGTCGCCAACGACCGCGGGGTCATGAGCGTCCGCTACCACTTCACCAACCTGTCCGAGGACATCCTCAACCTGTTCACTGGCGCCCTCGACCAACTGGGCATCCACTGGCGCCGCTCGTCAAAGAAGCAGCTCTCGATCTATCGCAAAGCAGACAC
Organism: Mycobacterium sp. ST-F2; assembly: GCF_001905655.1. Lineage (GTDB taxonomy): Bacteria > Actinomycetota > Actinomycetes > Mycobacteriales > Mycobacteriaceae > Mycobacterium. The sequence goes on along the minus strand of NZ_JMHT01000030.1, from coordinate 30,309 downwards.
CGCCCGCCTCGACGAATTCATCGGCCCCAAGTCCCGGCCTGTCCCGTGGCCGTGTGTCCAGCGTCCCGCGTCGTAGCCCCGGCCGCGAATCGCAAACCGCACGTCACGCGCGGTACCGTTGCCCTATGTCCACTACACGGCGTAGGAGGCCGGCGCTCATCGTGCTGGTGACCGTCGCTGCCCTGGGCTGCATGGCCCTGGCCTGGTGGCAGTGGTCGCGGTTCCAGTCCAGCGCCGGCACCTTCCAGAACTTGGGCTACGCCCTGCAGTGGCCGATGTTCGGTGCGTTCTGCTTCTACGGCTACTACAAGTTCGTCCGCTACGAAGACGAGGGCCCCGCCGCACCAGCAGCCAATAAGCCCACCGAAATCCCCGAGGGCCTGCTGCCCGAGCGCCCCAAGGCCGCCAAAGACACCATCGACGACATCGACCCCGACACCGCGAGATACAACGCCTACCTGGCCGAACTGGCCGAGAACGACAAACAGGACAGGACCACCACATGACCGAGTCGCAGCCGACCACCCTGTCGAAAGACACCATCCGCAAGGCACTGACCGCCTACCGCGTGATGGCCTGGGCGACCGGTCTCTGGCTCATCGCCCTCTGCTACGAACTGGTCGCGCACTACATCTTCAACGACGCCAGCCTGAACTGGATCGGCATCGTCCACGGCTGGGTCTACTTCGCCTACCTGCTCTGCACGTTCAACCTGGCGGTCAAGGTCCGCTGGCCGCTCGGCCAGACCATCGGTGTCCTGTTCGCCGGCACCGTCCCGCTGGTGGGCATCATCGTCGAGCACTTCCGCACCGAAGATGTGAAGAAGCGCTTCGACCTCTGACGGCCTCAGCCCAGGTGCTTGAGGACCTCGGCTGCCAGCTGCTCTCCCCTGTCCTCCTGCAAGAAGTGCGACGCGCCTTCGATCCGTACCTGCTCGGTGACGGTCGGGATCAGGTCGACGAAGGCCTCACCCGCGCGCGGGTACGGGAACACGGGGTCCTGGTCGGAGAACGCGACGAGCGTGGGCTTCTCCCAGCGCGATAGCACGTCGGTGACCGCGCGCATTTCCGTCGCACCCGGGGCGTCGTCGGTGATCGGAACCAAGAGTGGGAACTGTGCGGCGCCGGCCTTGGACTCCGCGGTCGGGAACGGCGCGTCGTAGGCGGCGACGATCTCGGGCGACAGCTCGGTCGTCGTCGCGCCCTGGATCACGAAGCCGACGGGTAGGTCGGGGTTGGCCTCCGCGAAATCACGCCACGCCATGAAGCCCTTGGACACCCGGCCGGTGAACAGCCCGGTGTTGAAAATCGCCAGTGCGCCAACCTGATCCGCATTCTCCGTGGCCCAGCGCAAGCCGATCGGCCCACCCCAGTCCTGCACGATGGCGGTGGCGTCCTGCAGATCCAAGCCGCCCAGCAGTCGGGTGACGAGGTCGACGTGCCGGTCGTAGCTGTACCAGCGCCGGTCGGTGGGCTTGTCCGAGCGGCCGAAGCCCGCATAGTCCGGCACGATCACGCGGTGCCCGGCCTCGACCAACGGGACGATCATCTTGCGGTACAGGAACGCCCACGTCGGCTCGCCGTGGAAACACACGATGGGCTTGCCGTCGCGCGGGCCCTCGTCGAGGTAGTGCAGCCGCAACCCGTCGATATCGACGTAGTTGGGGGCGAAGTCATAACCCGGCAGATTCGCGAAGCGCTCGTCCGGGGTGCGGAAAATCTCAGTGGTGGTGGCAGTCATGTCGTCAAGTTAGGCCATAGTTGACCGACCGGTCAACTATTACTTACGATTCACACGTGCCCCGAAGTTCAGACGCCCGCGAACGCCTGGTCTCCACCGCAGCCCGGCTCTTCCTCGAACGCAGCTACCAAGCCGTCGGAGTCGAGGAGCTCTGCCGCGCGACCGACATCAAGAAGGGCAGCTTCTACCACTACTTCCCGTCGAAATCAGAACTCGGCAAGGCCGTTATCGACTTGCACGCCAAGGCGTTTCAGCGTCAGCTGACCGGCTCCCCCACTGCTACACCGGCCGAAAAACTGCACGCGGTTCCCGATGCCATCGGCACCATCCAGTCCACCCTCGAAGCCCAATTCGGGCGCGCGGTGGGCTGCCCCTTCGGCAACTTCGCCGCCGAACTCTCCACCACCGACGACGATCTGCGCAAACACCTCGCACGCACCCTCGCCGCCATGCAGCACCACATGGCGCTCATCTGCCAGGAAGCCCTGGCCGACGGAACCCTGCGCCCGGGCACCGATCCCGAACAGCTCGCCCACGCGCTACTGGCGCAATATCAGGGCATCATCCTGCTGGCCAAGCTCAACGATTCCGGCGTCGCGCACCTCGCGCCAGCGCTGCACGATTTCCTCGACGGCTACCTGACCGACGCAACATCACGGCAACCAGGTCGCGTGCCGTCACCCGAATAACGAGCCAACGCACGTGCGTTCGCAAAGTGATACCGTCGGCGATACCGGGTTCCGAAGTCGTGTGGGCACAGACAGCCAGTGACTGAAGTGACAGATGTTAAAAGCGCCTGACAGCGAGGCCGTCCTCAGGAACCAGCCAACTCCCGCAGCGCCGGCACCAGCTGCGCCAACGCCCGCCCGCGGTGCGACGCTGCGTCCTTCTCAGCCGCACTCAGCTCAGCAGCAGACCGAGAACCGCCGGCAGGGACGAACACTGGGTCATACCCAAATCCACCCGAACCTCGCGGCTCCCGTGCAATGACACCGGGCCACTCTCCGCGCACCACAACAGAACCCGCAGCCGACACCAACGCGCAGCACGACACGAACGCCGCCCCGCGACGCGAATCCGGCACATCCTCGAGCTGGCCCAACAGCAGCGACAAGTTCGCCTGATCATCCCCATGCCGCCCAGCCCATCGGGCTGACAGCACGCCCGGCATGCCGTTCAACGCGTCGACCGACACTCCGGAATCATCTGCGACACAAGGGATTCCGGTGGCCTTAAACCCGTCGGCAGCCTTGGCCAACGCGTTCTCTTCAAACGTCGCCCCAGTCTCGGGCGCCTCCGGATACTCGGGCACGTCAGCCAACGACAACAACGTCAGGCCGACGACCCCGGCAGCGTCCAACACCCGCTGCAACTCCAGAAGCTTCTTCGCATTGCGCGAAGCGACGAGCAGCTCAGGCACCAAACGCCTTCTTGGCCGGCGTAGCAGACTCCGGCAGCACGCCCGGGTACGGCAGCTCCAAAGCCTCGCGCTGCAACGCGAACAACTGATCGCAGGCAGCCAAAGCCGCGTCCAAAAGCTTGTCCAGCGTCGAGCGCGGGAAGGTCGCGCCCTCGCCGGTGCCCTGCACCTCGACCAAAGTCCCGGTGTCGGTGGCGACAACGTTCATGTCGACCTCGGCGCGCGAGTCCTCGGTGTAGGGCAGGTCCGTGCGGACCCGGCCGTCGACCACACCGACCGACACGGCGGCGATGGCGCACGACAGCGGCCGCGGATCCTTCAACCGTCCGGCGGCAGCGAGGTAGGTGACGGCGTCGGACAACGCCACATACGCGCCCGTGATCGCCGCGGTGCGGGTACCGCCGTCGGCCTGCAGCACATCGCAGTCGATGGCGATGGTGTTCTCACCCAGCGCGCTGAGGTCGATGCACGCGCGCAGCGAGCGGCCGATCAACCGGCTGATCTCCTGGGTCCGCCCGCCGACGCGGCCCTTCACCGACTCACGATCAGAGCGGTCATGCGTCGCGGCCGGCAGCATCGCGTATTCAGCGGTCAGCCAGCCCAATCCGGAACCCTTGCGCCAGCGCGGCACGCCCTCGGAGACCGAGGCCGTGCACATGACCCGCGTCTCGCCGAACTCCACCAATACCGACCCTGCCGGGTGCTTGGTGAATCCTCGGGTGATCTTTACCGGGCGGAGCTCGTCGTCAAGGCGACCGTCTTCACGTCTGGACACCCGACAACCCTATCGGGGCGAGCGGAGCGACGGGTTGAAAGGGCAGTGCCGCCGAAAGCGGGGCCCCGACTTGCCCAAGTCTTACCGGCGGGTGATGTCGAACGACTCGTTGCAGACAACGCCGTGCACGGGTCCGTCGAACTCGGCCTTGGCCTCACTGATGACGTCCTCGCGGGACGTCCACGGCGGGATGTGCGTCAGCAGCAGCTCTTTGACGCCGGCCTCGCGGGCCGCGCGTCCGGCCTCGGTGCCGGACAGGTGCAGCTTCGGCGGACGGTCCGGCGAGTCGGTCCACGACGCCTCGCACAGGAACACATCGGCGCCGCGGGCCAGATCGATCAGCGCGTCGCAGTAACCGGTGTCCGCGGAGTAGACGAGCGTCGCGCCGGACGGATCGGTGAACCGCATGCCGTAGGACTCGGTCGGGTGACACACCAGCCGGGGCGTCACCGTCAGCGCGCCGATCTCGACGTCCTGACCGTCAACCCAGACCTGGATGTCGAAGATGTCGGTGATGTCGTCGATCTCGCCGCCCTCAGGCGACGACGCCGCACCGAGCCGGTGCCAGGTGGCCGCCGGACCGAACAGCAGCGCGCGACCGACCGGAGGATTCGGGTGATACCGCCGCCAAACGAAGAGCCCGGGCAAGTCCAGACAATGGTCGGCATGCAGGTGTGACAGCAATATATTTACGGCGCCCGGATCAGCATGACGCTGCAGTGCGCCGAGCACGCCGCCACCGAAGTCGATGACCATCGGTGTGGTGTCCGGAGCGGTCAGCAGATAGCCCGAGGCCGGAGAATCCGGCCCACCCACGCTGCCGGAGCAACCGAGAATGGTGAGGCGCACACCCCTAGCTTGCCACGTCAACACGTCCTGCGACGAAAAGACGCCACCATTGGGCGGCCAGTTTCTCGATTGGTCCCGAAAGCGATACCGATCACGCTTCCGGCAACACCGCGTGCGGCGAATTCCGAATTCAGCAAATTACGTCGGAATCGACGGCAGGGCCGAACCCTTACGCCGTTCGCGCGCTTCCCTTTCCGGACTGCTCAGCAAATACGCGGCGAGCACGCCGGCGATGCCACCGCACAGATGACCCTGCCACGACACGCCGAACGTCCCCGGCAGCGCGCCCCACAGCACACCGCCGTACACGAACAACACGATGATCCCGACGACGATCTGCCACGCGTGCCGCGTGAAGAACCCGAACACGATGAGGAACGTCAGCCAACCGAAGATCAGCCCGGACGCCCCGATGTGGACGGACTCCACGCCGCGCGGCGCGCCGATGTTGCCGATCAGCCAGGTACCGAAGCCACCGAGAATCCAGATGATCAACGTCGCCCCGAGGAAGCGGCCCATGCCGGCGAGCGTCACCAGGAACCCGAGCACGAGGGCCGGGCCGGTGTTCGCGATCAGGTGCGCCCAGTCGGCGTGCAGCAGCGGCGCCCACAAGATGCCCCAGAGCCCGTCGGACTCCAGCGGCCGGATGCCGTCCTGATTGAGCCTCTGCTGATGCAGCGCATCCCAGCCTTCGATGAGCCACAGCAGCGCGACGAAGCTGACGATCGTGACGCCGCCGACCTTCCACGTCGCGGGCGGCTTCGGCTTCGACGACGTGGGAGACAAGTCGTAGCTCATAGGGCCAGGTTACCGGCGCAACGCCTTATCCGAAGGCTCCCGGCAGCAGGTCGCGGTAGGTCGGAATCTCGGCGATCGACTCGGCAGCCAGCACGCCGACCATCACGGCGGTCGCGAGTGCGTCGGCGGCGGCCGCCCCGATCTCGGAGATGAGTCGCGTCTCGGGATTCATCTGCTCCGGCGTCGCGGGGTCCGGCTCGATGCGCACCCGGCCGGTCGCGAGCGCGAAGACGGTGTCACCGTCGACGGCGGTGTGCGCCGGACGGATGGTGTGGGCCAGCCCGTTGTGCGCGGCGACGGCCACCTTCTTACAGCCGCCGGGGCTGAGCGCGGCGTCGGTCGCGACGACGGCGATGGTCGTGTTGAGCGGCTTCGGGTCCTTCACCCGGGTCGCATACGCCTCGATCTGGTCGGGCGGCGGCGGCCGCAGCCCGAACCGGGCGATCTGGTCGGCCGACCACGGCAGCCCGGTCTGCGGGTCGACGACGTGCCCCGCCGCATTGACGATGACCAGCGCGCCGACCGTCACGCCGTTGTCGAGCGTCACCGACGCCGTGCCGAGGCCGCCCTTGAGTGCTCCGGCCCGAGCACCCGCGCCAGCGCCGACGTTGCCGGTGGGCACGTCGGTGCCGGCAGCGTCCGCAGCCTGGTAACCCCACTGTGCCGTCGGCCGGTTCGCCCACGCCCCTACCGGCAGGTCGAAGATCACCGCTCCTGGCACGATGGGCACCCGCCCGCCGGGCATCTTCACCCCGCGGTCGTGTTCCTCCAGCCAGGTCATGACGCCGTCGGCCGCGGCGAGCCCGAAGGCGCTGCCGCCGGTGAGCACGATCGCGTCGACGTGCTGCACGCTGTTGGACGGGTCGAGCAGGTCGGTCTCGCGGGTGCCGGGCGCTCCCCCACGGACGTCGACCGCGCCGATGGTTCCCGGCGGGGCGACGACGACGGTGGTGCCGGTGGCCCAGCCACCGCCCAGGGTGGCGTCTTCGATGCGGTGATGATTGCCGACCAGGATGCCGGCGACGTCGGTGATGGAGCCCGTCACCGCTCGTCCAGCAGGCTCAGCACCAGATACTCCTGCAGATACGTCAGCCACTGATACACCTCCAGATGCCCGGCCATCGGATGGTCCGGTGAAAGCCGTTGCGGCCCATCGGGTCCGATGTCCAGCATGGCGCCGAGCGCCAACCGGGCGTCGTTGATCGCGGACGCCCAGGCCTCGGCCTGTTCCTCGGTCAGCTCGAATTTTCCGGCCGGGTCCGGCAGTGAATCCAGAAGCTGTTGCGCGGCTTGTCGTTTGGCGTCGACGATGGTGGGCTCGTGCAGGCTGCGCAGGGCACCGTTGAGGCTCTCCCCGGCAGCGCGGCCGTCCGGATGCTTGGCCGGGTCGTGGTAGAAGTCCGGCAACAGCCGGCGCATGGTGTCGTCGTCGGGGGCCTGCGACGGCCCGATCTTCATGCCGGTCAGTTCGGCGAGTTCGTCACGCGGTGAGGAGGATTCGCGATCGTCGAGCATCTCGATGAGCGAGCCGACGAGGTTCCTGAGCATCGTGACTTCATGCGCTTCCAGGCCGGACTTGATGCGCACGCCCGACGACGTGTTGACGCGCTTCCACTTACGCACCGCTCAGCGGTCCTGCTGCATGGTTGCCCACAGTCCGGCTGCGTGCAGTTTGGTGACGTCGACCTCCATCGACTCGCGGCTGCCCGCCGAGACGACGGCCTTGCCCTCGGTGTGCACCTGCATCATCAGCTAAGCTCGGTGGCGCGCACCTCGCTGTAACCGAACAGCTTCTGGAAGACGTACGTCACATAGGTCATCAGATTCACCGGGTCGTCCCAGACGATGGTCACCCACGGACTGTCCAGGCCGGCCACCTCTTCGACATCAGTCGCGGGGCTTGTCCGCGCGACTACCGTCGACGAGCTGGCACCCAGAACCATGAGCCCAGAATAGCCGGGTGGTCGCGGGTCGCAGAACCAGTACGGTGAGGTCTGTGACCGCCGCGTTGCTGACCGACAAATACGAGCTCACCATGCTCGCTGCCGCCCTGCGCGACGGCACCGCACATCGCCGCGCGTCGTTCGAAGTGTTTGCCAGGAGACTGCCCTTCGGTCGCCGGTACGGCGTGGTCGCCGGGACCGCACGGTTCCTGTCGGCGCTCGCCGAGTTCCGGTTCGACGACGCCGCGCTCGCCTCGCTGGACTTTCTCGATGCCGAGACGCTGCGCTGGCTGGCCGACTACGAGTTCCGCGGCGATATCGACGGCTACCCCGAAGGTGAGCTGTACTTTCCGGATTCCCCCGTGCTCTCGATCCACGGCACGTTCGCCGAGTGCGTGATCCTCGAGACCCTGGTCCTGTCGATCTTCAATCACGACACCGCGATCGCCTCGGCCGCCGCCCGTATGGTCAGCGCCTCGAGCGGCCGGCCACTCATCGAGATGGGCTCGCGGCGCACGCATGAGCAGGCAGCTGTCGCGGCCGCGCGGGCGGCGTACATCGCCGGGTTCTTCTCGTCGTCGAACCTGGAGGCCCAGCGGACCTACGGCGTCCCCGCGCGGGGCACCAGCGCGCACGCCTTCACCCTGGTGCACACCGCGGCGAGCGGTCCCGACGAGGTCGCCGCGTTCCGCGCCCAGGTCGACGCGTTGGGCGTCGGGACGACGCTGCTCGTGGACACCTACGACATCACCCAGGGCGTGGCCAATGCCGTCGCCGTGGCCGGGCCCGAGCTAGGCGCGGTGCGGATCGACTCCGGCGACCTCGGCGTCATGGCCCGCCAGGTGCGCGACCAGCTCGACGGGTTGGGCGCGACCAAGACCCGCATCGTGGTGTCCGGCGACCTCGACGAGTACTCGATCGCCGGGCTCGCCGCCGCGCCCGTCGACGTCTACGGCGTGGGTACCTCGGTGGTGACGGGCTCCGGTGCGCCGACGGCGTCGATGGTCTACAAGCTCGTCGAGGTCGACGGCATGCCCGTGGCAAAACGCAGCAGCCACAAGGAATCTCACGGTGGCCGCAAAGCCGCGATACGATTGGCGAAAGAGTCGGGAACCATCGTCGAAGAGGTGGTGCACCCCGCCGACGCAGTGCCCGCGGACGACGGCCGGGTGCTGACAGTTCCTTTGGCGCGGTCCGGCGCGGTCGTGTACGACTCCTCGCTGGACGACGCCCGCGCCCGCGTCGCCGCCGGCCTGCACAGCCTGCCGTGGGACGGACTCAAGCTCTCCCGCGGTGAGCCGGCCATCCCGACCCGACTGGTGGGTGCATGAGCCGAAAGACCGATCCGACGGACGTGTCGGCACTGCTTTCCATCGCGGTCTCCGCCCTCGGCGGCGCCGAGCGCAGCGGCCAGATCGAGATGGCCAAGGCCGTCGGCAACGCCTTCGACAAGGGTGAGCACCTGGCCGTCCAGGCCGGGACCGGCACCGGCAAGTCGTTGGCGTACCTGGTCCCGTCCATCGCGCACGCCGTCGCATCGAACCAGCCGGTGGTGGTGTCAACGGCGACCATCGCGCTGCAGCGCCAGCTGGTGGACCGCGACCTGCCCCGCCTGGCCGATGCCCTCGCCCCGCACCTGCCCCGGCGTCCCGAGTTCGCGCTGCTCAAGGGCCGCGGAAACTACCTGTGCCTCAACAAGGTTCACAGCGGCGCGCAGGCCGAGGAGGACCTGCCGCAGGAGGAACTGTTCAACCCCGTCGCGGCCTCGGCTTTGGGCCGCGACGTCAAGCGACTCATCGAATGGTCGTCGGACACCGAAAGCGGTGACCGCGACGAAGTGGTGCCGGGTGTGCTGGACCGGGCCTGGTCACAGGTCAGCGTGGGCGCGCGCGAATGCATCGGCGCCACCCGATGCCCTTACGGCACAGACTGTTTCGCAGAGAAGGCTCGCGCCAAGGCCGGGGCCGTCGACGTCATCGTCACCAACCACGCGCTGCTGGCCATCGACGCCATCTCCGAGGTCAACGTCCTGCCCGAGCACCAGCTGCTGGTGGTCGACGAGGCCCACGAGCTGGTGGACCGCGTGACCAGCGTCGCCACCGGCGAGTTGTCCGCGACGTCCATGGCCGTCGCGCACCGACGGGCCGCCCGGTTGGTGGAACCCGAACTGGCAGAACGCCTCGAGGCCTCGATCGCCACGTTGTCGTCGGCCATCCACGACATGGAAGCCGGCCGCATCGACGTGCTCGACGACGAGCTCGCCACCTACCTGACCGTGGTCCGCGATTCGACCGACAAGGTGAAGATGGCGATCGACACCGCACCGTCGGACCCCACCGCCGCAGCGGCCCGCAGCGAAGCCGTTACGTCACTGACCGACCTGAGCGACACCGCGTCGCGCATCATCGACTCGTTCGTCCCGGCCATCCCCGACCGCTACGACGTGGTGTGGCTCGATCGCGAAGAGTCCAGGGGCTCGGTGCGTCACATCCTGCGGGTCGCGCCGTTGTCGGTGGCTGGGCTACTGCGTGGCCGGCTCTTCGGCGAGGTGACCGCGGTCCTGACGTCGGCGACGCTGACCATCGGTGGGCGCTTCGAGTCGATGGCGCGGGCGTGGGGGTTGTCGATTCCGGAAGACAGCACCGCGACGCCGCCGAAGTGGAAGGGCATGGACGTGGGATCGCCCTTCTCCCATGCCAAATCGGGCATCCTGTACGTCGCCAAGCACTTGCCGCCGCCGGGCCGCGACGCCGCCGCACCGGAACAGATGGACGAGATCTACGAGCTGATCACCGCCGCCGGCGGCCGCACCCTCGGACTGTTCTCGTCGATGCGGGCCGCCAAGGCCGCCGCCGAGATCATGCGCGAACGGCTCGACACCCCCGTGCTGTGCCAGGGCGACGACTCGACGTCAACGCTGGTGCGGCGCTTCACCGAAGACGCGGAGACATCGCTGTTCGGCACGTTGTCGCTGTGGCAGGGCGTCGACGTGCCAGGGCCGTCGTTGTCGCTGGTGATCATCGACCGCATCCCGTTCCCCCGCCCCGACGATCCGCTGCTGACGGCGCGTCAGCGCGCCATCGCGGCTCGCGGCGGCAACGGGTTCATGGCGGTGGCCGCGTCGCATGCAGCGTTGTTGTTGGCGCAGGGCGCCGGTCGGCTGCTGCGCAGCGTCAACGACCGCGGCGTCATCGCCATCCTGGATTCCCGCATGGCGACGGCCCGTTACGGCGGGTTCCTGCAGTCGTCACTGCCGCCGTACTGGTCGACGACCGATCCGGTCCGGGTGCGCAGCGCACTGGAGCGGCTGGCTGCGTCGAGCTGACGCCGCCCGTTCACATCCCCCGCAACCGCGCGACGTGCTCGCGTTGCAATTCAGCTGCCCGCGTGAGGAATTCGGTGATCAGTTCCAGCTGTTCGACGCTGTAGCGACTCAGCAGGGTGCGCTGTCCCGCATCGACCAGCGGGCCGATCAGTGCGAGGGCCCGCTCCCGCGCGACATCCGTGGCGTGGACCAGCAGTTTGCGCCGGTCGCTGGGATGCGCTGAGCGCGTCACGTACCCGACCTTCTCCAGGCGGTCGAGCATCGTCGTGGCGCTGCCGGTCGTCAGGCCCAACCGGTCGGCCAACTCCCGCGGCGTGACACCAGGTGTTTCCTGGATCAGGATCTCGAGGCAGCGCGCATCCGTCGTGTTGATGCCGAGCAGACGCGCGACTTCGCGGTCGAAGTCGTCGACCGCGGCTTGGTAGTCCTGCACCGCGGCGCCCAAACGGTCGGCCACCGGATTTTCGCTTGACAATCGAGCGATCCGCCTCTCATCCTATTGCTTGATGATCAAGCTATCTGACTATCGAGCAGTCTGGGTAGGAACCGAGGAACGCGTATGACCGAAGCACTCATCATCGGCGCCGGAGTCGCCGGCCCGGTGCTGGCCATCGCATTGCAGCGCGTGGGTATCGACGCCCACCTCTACGAGCGTTCCCCGTCCGGTGCTGACCTGCGCGGGGCCTGGCTGAACTTCCAGGCCAATGGCATGGACGCACTGCGTGCCGTCGACGCGGCCGACCCACTCGAGAACCTGGGCTACCCGAACGACACCATCAGCTTCATCGCGGGCAATGGCAAGGAACTCGGCCGCATCCCGATGGCCGCACAACGCCCCGACGAGCAACTGTCGGTCATGATGCGGCGCGCCGACCTGTACCGCGAACTCAACACGCTGGCCGCGGCCCGTGGTGCCCGGTACGACTACGGCAAGGAATTCGTCTCCGCGACAACGGCTTCCGACGGCCGCGTCCGGGCACAGTTCGCCGACGGCAGCAGCGCAACCGGTGATCTGCTCATCGGCTGCGACGGTATCCACTCCACGGTGCGCCGCATGATCGATCCGGCGGCACACACGCCGCGCTACGTGCCGGTGCTCAACGTCGGCGGCTACATCCCGAACTTCACCGTCGACGTGCCGCCGCGAGAATTCCGGATGCAGTTCGGCACCCGCTGCTTCTTCGCCTGGTTTCCCACCCCGGACGGTGGCACCGTCTGGTTCGCCAACCCGCCGATGGCGCGCGAGCCAGAACGCGGCACCTTGTCCGACATGACCGACGTCGACTGGCGAAACTGGCTGCACCAGTTGATGTCCGGCGACGTCGGCCCGGCGCACAACATCATCGACGCCGCACCCGGTCCGATGGTCGGATGGGCCACGTATGACCTGCCGGTGGTGAAACGCTGGCACAACCATCGCAACCAGATCATCATCGGCGACGCCGCCCACGCCACCGCGCCATCGGCCGGCCAGGGCGCGTCGATGTCGGTTGAGGACGCCGTGATTCTCGCGCAGTGCCTGCGCGATTGCCCTGATATCCCAACGGCATTCACGACGTTCGAGTCGCTGCGCCGACGCCGCGTGGAGAAGATCGTCCGGCACGGGCACCGGTCGGCCAACAGTAAGGCCGCGGGACCGGTGGGCCGGCTGGTGCGTGACCTGGTCCTGCCGGTGGTGTTCCGGCAAGCGGCGAAAGACGGCGGCCGCTCGATGATGTGGTTGCAGGGCCACCACATCGACTTCGACCAGACCATCCAGCCGGTGGCGCGCTAGACCGGCAGCCGCACCACGAACCCGGACTCCAGCGCCACCCACAGCGCGCCGTCCCGATCGACGGCCAACCCGTGCGGCTCACTGCCCGGCGGCAGGTCGAACGTCGAGACCTCCCCATCAGCGGTGACCCGCGCGATCGCATCAGCGCCCCACAGGCTCACCCACACGCCGTCGGCCTCGTCGGCGACCACCGCGTGCGGCTTGCCCGGCAGATCCAGTTCCTGAATGGCGTCGTTCAGCGGGATGCGGCCCAGCTTGTCCGCGCCGATTGCCGTGAACCACACCGCATCATCGTGCGTCGCGCAGATGCCGACCGGCCCCGCCGACGGTGTCGGCGTCGGCCGAGTCGAGAGCTTGCCGGCGACAGTGAGTCGTCCGATCGCGGACTTCTGATTCAGCGTGAACCACAACGCGCCGTCGCCGCCGGCGGTGATCATCGAGGGCATCCCGCGCGGCACGGCAACCACCTCCGCGACGCCGTCGGCGCCCACCCGGCCGACCGTCCCGGCGTCCATGGCGGTGAACCAGACGGCGTCGTCGGGCCCGGCGGCGATGCCGAACGGTGCACTGCCCGTGTCCAACTCGACGAACGTCAGCGCACCGTCACCGGAGATTCGGCCCAGCCGATCGGTGCCGGAACAGGTGAACCACACGGCCCCGTCGGGACCGGCGCAGATCTGCATCGGCCGGCTGTCGGCGCCGATCTCGAACAGCCGCACGTCGCCACCCGCGTCGATCCGGCCCACCGAACCCGCCGACACCAACGTCACCCACATCGCGCCATCCGGGCCGGCCGCCAGCGCGTACGGTCCACCATCGACCGCAACAGTCAGAGCACTCACGCCAGCGTGACCAGCCCCAGCTCGTTGTCGGCAGCCAGTAAGGCGTTGTGCGGCAACACCCGAACGGTGTACCCGACCGGCCCGGCCACCGGCAGCGGCGTGGTCGCCGAGAACACCTCGACACCGCCCTCACCGGAGCCCGTGTGCGCCATCGGCACCGTCACCGGGTCCACCAGTTGGTCACCGGCATCGACCCGGCCCAGAACCGCCTGCACCACAACCTCATCGGTGCGCAGGCCGGCCAACTGCACGGTGGCGGTCAGCGATAGCTCCGAACCCAGCAGCGGCGTGTCGGGCAGCCCGTAGCTGTCAACGTCGGTGATCTGAATCTTGGGCCACGCCTCGGTCACCCGCTGCCGGTAGGCCGCAAGCGAGCGGGCCGCGCCGAACGGCACGCCGTCGATGGGCTCCACCGTGCGCCGGAACGACTGTGCCGCAGGGGCGTAGTACTTCTCGGTGTAGTCGCGCACCATGCGCGACGCCAACACCTTGGGCCCGAGCGACTGCAACGTGTGCCGCACCATCTCCACCCAGCGCATCGGGACACCGTGCTCGTTGCGCTCGTAGAACTTGGGTGCCACCGAGTTCTGCATCAGGTCGTACAGCGCGGCGGCTTCGAGGTCGTCACGCCGGGCCTCGTCCGTGACACCGTCGGCAGTCGGGATTTCCCAACCGTTTTCGCCGTCGTACCACTCGTCCCACCAACCGTCACGGATCGAGAGGTTGAGCCCGCCGTTCAGCGCGCTCTTCATGCCCGAGGTACCACAAGCCTCCAGCGGACGCAGCGGGTTGTTGAGCCACACATCGCAGCCCCAGTAGAGCAAGCGGGCCATCGACATGTCGTAGTCCGGCAGGAAGGCGATCCGGTGCCGCACCTCGGGCCGGTCGGCGAACTTCACCACCTGCTGGATCAGCGCCTTGCCACCGTCGTCGGCCGGATGCGACTTGCCTGCGACGATCAGCTGCACCGGCCGCGACTCATCGAGCAGCAGCTTTTCCAGCCGTTCCGGGTCGCGCAACATCAACGTCAACCGCTTGTACGTGGGCACTCGACGCGCGAACCCGATGGTCAGCACCGAGGGGTCGAAAGCGTTTGCGATCCAGCCCAATTCGGCTTCTGTGGCGCCGCGCTCGAGCCAGGAACGGCGCAGCCGGGCCCGCACATCGGCGATCAGCATCTCGCGCAGCTGCGACCGGATCCACCAGAGGTGACCGGGGTCGACGTCGTGCAACCGCTGCCATAGCTGCGGCTCCCCGGCCGCCTGGTCGACGGCCTCCATCCCCTCGACGCCGACCAACTCGCGGCCCAGCTCCAGCCATTGCGGCGCGGCCCAGGTCGGCGCGTGCACGCCGTTGGTGATGGACCCGATGGGCACCTCGGACTGGTCGAAGCCCGGCCACAGTTCGTTGAACATGCCGCGGCTGACCCGGCCGTGCAGCAGCGACACTCCGTTGGCGCGCTGCGCGAGCCGTAAACCCATGTGCGCCATGTTGAATTTGTCCGGGTCATCCTCGGCGCCGAACGCGACCACTCGGTACAGCGGCACCTCGGGCAGCAGCGGCGAGGCCACGGTGTCGTCGAAGTAGCGGCGGACCATCTCCACCGGGAAGCGGTCGATACCGGCCGGCACCGGGGTGTGGGTGGTGAACACCGTCGACGAGCGGACCACCGTCAGCGCGGTCTCGAAGTCCAGTCCCGACCCGCTGATGTACTCCCGAATGCGCTCCACGCCAAGGAAACCCGCGTGGCCTTCGTTCATGTGGTAGACCTCGGGCGCCTGGATGCCCTCGATCTCGGTGAATGCCCGGATCGCGCGGATGCCACCGATACCGGCGAGCAGCTCCTGCTTGATCCGGTGCTCCTGGTCGCCGCCGTACAGCCGGTCGGTCACCGAACGCAGCTCGTGATCGTTCTCCGGAATGTCAGAGTCGAGCAGCAGCAACGGAACTCGCCCGACCTGCGCCACCCAGACCCGCGCCCGCAGCACCTGCGATTCGGGCAGGTTCAGCGACACGAGCGCCGGCTGGCCGTCGGCTCCGGTCAGCAGCCGTAGCGGCAGGCCCTGCGGATCGAACGACGGATAATTCTCGTTCTGCCAGCCGTCGGCCGTCAGCGACTGCTTGAAGTAGCCGGACCGGTAGTACAGCCCCACCGCGATCAGCGGCAGACCGAGATCGGATGCCGACTTGAGGTGATCGCCCGCGAGGATGCCCAGACCACCCGAGTAGTTGGGCAGCACCTCCGCGACACCGAACTCCATGGAGAAGTACGCGATGCCCTTCGGCATGGCGGGGCCGCCGTCCTCGGCGAGGTCGGCCTGCTCCTGGTACCAGAGCGGGCGGCTCAGATAGCTGTCCAGCTCGGCGGCCCGATGGTTCACGCGGCCGACGAAGTCGTCGTCGGCCGCCAGTTCGTCCAGCCGTGCGGGGCTCACGGCCCCCAGCAGCGCCACCGGATCGGCGCCGACCTGTTCCCACAGCACCGGATCGATCTCGGCGAACAGCTCCTGTGTCGGCGTATGCCAGGACCAGCGCAGGTTGATGGACAGCCGCTCCAGGGCGGCGAGGCGTTCGGGCAGGTGGGCACGGACGGTGAACCGGCGGAGGGCTTTCACACGAGCCAACCTTACTGACATTTTTTTCACGTGCAGGGTCAGTTCAGCGACTGTGCACAACGCATCCAGCCGCTCGCTGCCCCTGTGGTGTCATCGGCCACTACGGTGGGTATCAGAGCACGGGCGGGCCTTTGAGCCACTACGGCGTGTGGTGGCGTATGCCCGGGTAAGGAGTGGTTTGGGTGGCCGGTCGGATCGAGATCGACGACGTCGCACCAGTGGTGTCCGCAGGCCGATATCCCGCCAAGGCCGTGGTCGGCGAAGTGGTTCCGATCAGCGCGACCGTCTGGCGCGAAGGTCACGACGCCGTCGCCGCAAGCCTGGTGGTGCGGTATCACGGCCCCGTCTACCCGCAGCTCGCCGAAACCCCGCCGGGCGCTACACCGGCGCCGGCCCCACCGCGGGCCAAGGTCAAGCCGACCCGGCTGCCCATGGCGCCGGGCTTCACGCCCGACGTGTTCCACGGCCAGTTCACCCCCGACGCCGTCGGCCTGTGGACGTACCGGGTCGATGGCTGGGGCGACCCGATCGCGACGTGGCGACATGCCATCACCGTCAAGCTCGAAGCCGGCCAGAGCGAGGCTGAACTGACCAACGACCTCCTGGTCGGTGCGACCCTCCTGGAGCGCGCCGCCACCGCGGTCCCCCAGGACGACCGCGCCCCGCTGCTCGCGGCCGCGCGACGGCTGCGGGAAGCCGGCGACCCATACATCCGAGCCGCGGCAGCGTTGGCGCAGGATGTCACGGACCTGCTGCGCAAGTACCCCCTACGTGAATTGATCACGCGCGGAGAGCAATACGGCATCTGGGTCGACCGTCCGCGGGCCCGGTTCAGTGCCTGGTACGAGCTCTTCCCCCGGTCCACCGGCGGCTGGGACGCCGACGGGAAGCCGGTGCACGGCACGTTCTCCACGACCGCGAAGGCCATTCCACGCGTTGCCGCAATGGGTTTCGACGTCCTGTACCTGCCACCGGTACACCCGATCGGCAAGGTGCACCGCAAGGGCCCGAACAACAACGTGACCGCGGCGCCCGGCGACGTCGGCTCCCCCTGGGCCATCGGCAGTGACGAGGGCGGGCACGACGCGGTGCACCCGGACCTGGGCACCATCGCCGAGTTCGACGACATGATCGCCGCAGCCCGCGACAGCGGCCTGGAGGTGGCGCTCGATCTGGCGCTGCAGTGCGCGCCTGACCACCCGTGGGCCAAGGAGCACCCGGAATGGTTCACGGTGTTGCCCGACGGCACCATCGCCTACGCCGAGAACCCTCCGAAGAAGTACCAGGACATCTACCCGCTCAACTTCGACAACGACCCGGCCGGCCTGTACGACGAGGTGCTGCGCGTGGTCAAGTTCTGGATGTCGCACGGCGTCAAGATCTTCCGCGTCGACAACCCGCACACCAAGCCGGCGAATTTCTGGGCGTGGCTGATCGCGCAAGCCAAGAACATCGACCCCGACGTGCTGTTCCTGTCGGAGGCGTTCACCCGCCCGGCCCGTCTGTACGGGCTCGCGAAACTCGGCTTCACGCAGTCGTACACGTATTTCACGTGGCGCACCTACAAGTGGGAGATCACCGAGTTCGGCCAGGAGATCGCCAAGTACGCCGACTTCTACCGGCCCAACCTGTTCGTCAACACCCCCGACATCCTGCATGCCAGCCTGCAGCACGGCGGTCCGGGCATGTTCGCGATCCGCGCGGTGCTGGCGGCGACCCTGAGCTCGTCGTGGGGCGTGTACTCCGGCTACGAACTGTTCGAGCACGTGGCCGTCCGCGAGGGCAGCGAAGAGTATCTCGACTCGGAGAAGTACCAGTTGCGGCCACGGGACTTCGAGGGCGCGCTGGCCGGCGGCCGGTCCCTGGAGCCGCTGCTGACCCGGCTCAACGAGATTCGGCGCGTGCACCCGGCACTCAGCCAATTACGGACCATCAAGTTCCATCACGTCGACAACGATTCGATGTTGGCGTACAGCAAGTTCGACCCGGTTACCGGCGACACCGTCCTTGTGGTGTTGACGCTCAACCCATACGGCCCCGAGCAGGCAACGCTCTGGCTGGACATGGGCGCCCTCGGTATGGAGGACCACGACCGGTTCTGGGTACGAGACGAGATCACCGGTGAGGAATACCAATGGGGCGCAGCAAATTACGTTCGACTGGACCCGGGCAGAGCGGTAGCCCACGTACTGAACATGCCGCAAATCCCGTACGACAAACGGCTGAACCTCCTGCGGAGGCAGCCGTGACCAGCAACCTGCGGCCACCCGTGGCCGACCTGGCCCGGCTACTGGCCGGTGAACACCACGACCCGCATTCGATCCTGGGTGCGCATGAATACGGCAAGCGCACCGTCATCCGGGCCCTGCGCCCGCACGCCACCGGGGTCACCGCGCTGATCGGCAAGAAGCGCTACCCGATGGAGGCCATCGAGGGTGGCGTGTTCGCCGTCGAGGTGCCGTTCACCGATCTGGCCGACTACCGCTTCGAAGTCGAATATCCCGGTGACGTCGTGCACACCACGGCCGACCCTTACCGCTTCCTGCCGACGCTCGGTGACATGGATCTGCACCTGCTGGCCGAGGGACGGCACGAACGGCTGTGGGAAATCCTTGGTGCACAACCCCGTTCGTTCACCACGCCGGACGGCGTGGTCGAGGGATTCTCGTTCGCGGTGTGGGCGCCGAACGCCAAGGGCGTCAACCTGATCGGCGACTTCAACCACTGGGACGGCACCGAGGCGCCGATGCGGGCGCTGGGCTCGTCCGGGGTGTGGGAGCTGTTCTGGCCCGGCTTCGAAGCCGGCAGTTTGTACAAGTTCCGTATCCGGACCAGCACTGGCGCCATCAGCGACCGCGCCGACCCGATGGCCTTCAGCACCGAGGTGCCGCCGCTCACGGCGTCGAAAACCTTTGTCAGCAACTATGTCTGGCATGACGACGAGTGGATGACCGCCCGCGCCGAGCGGAACCCGATCTTCGAGCCCATGAGCACCTACGAGGTGCACCTGATGTCCTGGCGCCCCGGACTGAGTTACCGGGAGCTGGCCGTAGAACTCACCGAATACGTGGTGGCGCAGGGCTTCACCCACGTCGAACTCCTGCCGGTGGCCGAGCACCCCTTCGGCGGGTCCTGGGGCTACCAGGTGACGTCCTACTACGCGCCGACCTCGCGGCTGGGCACGCCCGACGATTTCCGTTACCTCGTCGACACGCTGCACCAGGCCGGCATCGGGGTGATCGTCGACTGGGTACCTGCCCACTTCCCCAAGGACGCGTGGGCACTGGGCCGCTTCGACGGCACCCCGCTGTATGAGCACGCCGACCCCCGCCGCGGCGAGCAACTCGACTGGGGCACCTATGTTTTCGACTTCGGGCGCAATGAGGTCCGCAACTTCCTGGTGGCCAACGCGCTGTACTGGCTCGAGGAATTCCACGTCGACGGCCTTCGCGTCGACGCCGTCGCGTCCATGCTGTACCTGGATTACTCACGCCCCGAAGGCGGTTGGACGCCCAACGTCTACGGCGGCCGCGAGAACCTGGAGGCGGTGCAGTTCCTGCAGGAGATGAACGCCACTGTCCACAAGCTGGTCCCCGGCATCGTCACCGTCGCCGAGGAATCCACGTCATGGCCCGGCGTTACCCGGCCGACAAACCTTGGTGGCCTTGGCTTTTCGATGAAGTGGAACATGGGGTGGATGAACGACACCCTGGACTACATCAGCCACGATCCGGTGCACCGCAGCTACCACCACCACGAGATGACGTTCTCCATGCTGTACGCCTACAGCGAGCACTACGTCCTGCCCATCAGCCACGACGAAGTCGTCCACGGCAAGGGCACGCTGTGGACCAGGATGCCCGGCAACGACCACGCCAAGGCCGCGGGTCTCCGCCAGCTGCTGGCCTACCAGTGGGCACATCCGGGCAAGCAATTGCTGTTCATGGGACAGGAATTCGGCCAACGCGCCGAGTGGTCCGAAGAACGCGGGCTCGATTGGTTCCAGCTCGGCGAGCACAGCTTCTCCACCGGGGTGCAGCAGCTGGTCCGCGACATCAACGGCATCTATCGCGACAACCGCGCGCTGTGGTCCCGCGACAGCAATCCCGAGGGTTATTCGTGGATCGACGCCAACGACTCGAGCAACAACGTGCTGAGCTTCCTGCGGTTCGGCGACGACGGGTCGGCCATCGCCTGCGTCTTCAACTTCTCCGGTAGTGAGCACTCGCAGTACCGGCTGGGCCTGCCGCACACCGGGACCTGGCAGGAGCTGCTGAACACCGACGCCACGGTCTACAACGGTGCGGGTGCGGGCAACATGGGGGCCGTCGAGGCGACCGCCGAGCCCTGGCACGGCCGTCCCGCCTCCGCCGTCCTCGTGCTCCCGCCGCTGTCCGCCCTCTGGCTCAAGCCCGCTTAGCGTTCGTCCGCCAGGTTACGTGCGCAGCCCGTCGAGGAGACGACACACCGCGGCACCGATATCGCGGCGCGCGCGAATGGGATCTGGCGCGCCCGCGATCGCGGCCACGGCTTGATTGCTGAGCCCCATCAGCAGCACCGCCAGCGGTGAAATCGGCTGCGGCGCAAGCACACCCTGCTCCAGCAGGCTGACGAGGCCGGCCTCGATATTGGCCAGCGTGTAGCGGGCGTTGCGCTCCTGCCACTTCTGCCAGCCCAGCACGGCAGGCGCGTCGACCACGCGGATCCGCTGCAGCGGCGCGTCAATCGCGGTGTCCAGCACTGCATCCCAGCCGGCGAGGAACACCGACCACGCATCCTCGCCACGCTCGGCCGCCGCCGCGGCAGCCTCCCGGACCCGGGTGCTGACGACCTGGTCGGCGCGGTCGAAGACCTCTTCGAAGAGCGCTTCCTTGTCCGCGAAATGGTGATACAGCGAGCCACGGGTCACGCCGCTGCGGCGGACGATCTCCTCCGTACCGGTCTGGTGATAGCCGTGCTCACCGAACAACTCGGTCGCGACTGCGACGAGCCGCTCCCGCGAATCCCCCTTGACCGTGACCATACAAGCTGTATGGTATCAGCATACAGCTTGTATGGAGGTCGCCATGACGACACCCGACACCCACGTGCCCACCCGCCTGGGCGACCTACACGTACGTCGCACCGGAACGGGACCTCCCGTCGTCCTATGGCACAGTCTCTGGGTCGACTCACGCAGTTGGGGTCCGCTCATTGACACCCTCGGCGCTCAGCGGCAGGTCGTGACCATTGACGGCCCGGGCTACGGCACCAGCAGCCCCATCCACCGCGACTTCACACTCGACGAATGCGCCTACGCCGCAGGCGAACTGCTCGATGCCCTGGGCCTCGATGTGGTCGACTGGATCGGCAACGCCTGGGGCGGCCACGTCGGCATCACACTGGCCGTCACCGAACCGCAGCGGCTGCGCAGCCTGACCACCATCGCCGCACCGGTCCTGCCCGTCAGCCGGCGGCAGCGCTGGACCCAGACCTACCCGCTGGCCGCGGCCTACCGACTGCTCGGCCCCAACCCGCTGCTGGCCAAGATTCTGTTCGACGTCCTACTCGGCTCCGAAGCCACCGCCGCCTCCCCTGAGCGCGCCGCCGAACTCAAAGCCGCCTTCCGAGCCACCGACCGCGAATCCATCAGGCGCACAATCCGATACATGCACTCCTGGCAGGCGCTCACCGACCAATTGCCCGCCGTCAGCGTCCCCACACTGCTGATGACCGGCGATCTCGGCGACCAGCACTGGTCCCCCGCCGACGCCCGCGCCGCGGCCGAAACCATGCCCGATGCCCGCGTCGTGACACTCACCGGCGACGGACACGTGGGCCCACTACTGGTCGACAGCGACCTGATCGCTCAAGCCGTCACCGACTTCTGGGCAACAATCGCGAGGAAAGGCGACCCTAGTAGAGCGCGTTGGCGAGGTTGCGTCGGCCGGCGATGACCTCGGGGTCAGCCGGGTCGAACAAGTCGAACAACTCGATGAGCCGGGTGCGTACGCGGGTGCGGTCGTCGCCGGCGGTCTTCTTGACAAGTGCGATCAGCCGGTCGAATGCACCGTGGACATCGCGCTGGAACAGCTGCACGTCGGCGGCCGCGAAGGCCAGGTCGATGTCGTCGGGCGAGGCGTCGGCCAGACGCACGGCCTCCGGACGCTGCGCGGACGCGCGCTGCAGGAACGCGATCTGCTGCACGGCACCCTTGGCCTCGACATGCGCCGGATCGGCATCGAGGATCGCCTGGTACGCGGCCAGAGCCCCGTCGAAGTCTCCGGTGTCCAGGGCTTCCCGGGCCTGGGCGAGCGCAGGGTCGACCTGCTCCTCCTCGCCTCCGGCGCCACCGCCCAGCTTGCCGGCGGTCGCCTGCAACAACGAGTCGACCCAGCGCCGCAGCTGATCCGCCGGCTGGCCACCCTCGAATGAAGTGATCGGCTGTCCACCGGCCAGGGCGACGACCGTCGGCACACCCTGGATGCCGAACATCTGGGCAATGCGGGGAGAGGTGTCGACATTGACGGTGCCGAACGACCACTTGCCACCGTCCTCGGCGGCCAGCGCGGACAGTGTCTGCCCCAGCTGGACACTCGAGTCACTGCGCGGCGACCACAACAGCACGACGACCGGTACCTCGCCGGAGCGGATCAGCACCTCGGCTTCGAGATTGGCCTCGGTGATCTCGATGCCACCCGGCGCGCCACCGGCAGCGGCAGCACCTTCGGCGGGACGGTTCTTGAGCGCGGAGAGGTCCACCGCACCAGCCAGCGCGGGACCGATAGGACGCGGACGAGTCACGCTCTCCAGTCTGTCACGCGACGGCAGAGGTCTCCGGTTCGGCCTCGGTCGCAGCAGGCCCGACGACCAGTGCGCCATTGCGGTCGGCCCAACGCACGAAGATCACGCTGGCCAGCGGCACAACGCTGGACACCGCCGCCGCTACCCAGGTGACCAGCGACCACCGCGCGGCCCAACCGACGACCAGTCCGGTGGCCACGAACGCCAGGAACACCAGGCCATGGACCATGCCGAAGATCTGGACACCTATCTCGGTGCGGGGCGTGCCGAGGTACTTGAAGTACATCCCGGTCAGGAGCCCAACCCAGCTGACGGCCTCGGCCAGAGCGATCAAACGAAACCAGCCCGCCACCCGGGGCACAACAGCGTTCATGGCGCCATTGTGCCCGAGTGACGGGCCGACTACTACGAGGCGTAGTTCACACCTCGCGAAAACTACGGGCGGCGCAGGATCAGGGCGTCGCCCTGACCGCCGGCACCACACAGCGCCGCGACGGCGTAACCCGAACCCTTGCGGGCCAGTTCCAGCGCCGCGTGCAGCGTGATCCGGGCACCCGACATCCCGATCGGGTGACCGATCGCGATGGCGCCACCGTTGACGTTCACCTTGGCCGGGTCCACCCCGAGTTCCTTGGTCGAGGCCAGCGACACCGCCGCGAACGCCTCATTGATCTCAATGACGTCCAGCTGGTCGACGGTGATGCCCTCACGCTCCACAGCCTTCTTGATGGCGTTGGCCGGCTGGGACTGCAACGTCGAATCCGGGCCGGCGACCACGCCATGGGCGCCGATCTCACACAACCAGGTCAACCCCAGTGACTCGGCCTTCTCCTTGCTCATGACCACCACCGCACACGCGCCATCAGAAATCTGCGACGACGACCCCGCGGTGATGGTGCCGTCCTTACGGAACGCCGGCTTCAACCCGCCCAAGGACTCGGCGGTGGTGTTCCCGCGGATGCCCTCGTCCTCGGCGAACTCGATCGGATCCCCCTTGCGCTGCGGGATCGACACCGGCACGACCTCGTCGGCAAACACCCCGTCCTTCCAGGACGCGGCCGCCTTCTGATGCGACTGGGCGGCGAACTCGTCCTGCTCGGCGCGGGTGAACTGGTCCTGATCGTTGCGCTGCTCGGTCAACGCGCCCATCGGCTGATCAGTGAACACATCATGCAACCCGTCATAGGCCAGGTGATCGAGCGCGGTCACGCTGCCGTACTTGTAGCCCTCCCGGCTCTTGGGCAACAGGTGCGGGGCCTGGCTCATCGACTCCTGCCCACCGGCCACCACGACCTCGAACTCGCCGGCGCGAATCAGCTGATCCGCCAGGGCGATCGCATCGATACCCGACAGGCACATCTTGTTGATCGTCAACGACGGCACATCCCACGGGATACCGCCACCGACCGCCGCCTGACGCGCCGGCATCTGCCCGGCACCAGCAGTCAGCACCTGGCCCATGATCACGTAATCCACCTCAGAGGCGTCCACACCAGCCTTCTCGAGCGCGCCCCGGATCGCCACCGCGCCCAGGTCACTGCCCGAGAAATCCTTCAGCGAACCCATCAGCTTGCCCACCGGAGTGCGGGCACCGGCAACAATTACCGAGGTCGTCATTTCCATCCTCCAACAAATCTGTAACGGCTAATGTGGCCGATCACACAGGCGCAAATTCGGTCGTATCAGGTTACCTTTACGTTATGACCACCGAACATGTCGATGCCCGTCCCGCGCTGGCCAGCGCCCTCGTGACCGCCATTGATCACGTCGGTATCGCCGTGCCGGATCTGGACGTCGCGATTCGCTGGTACCACGACCACCTCGGCATGATCGTCCTGCACGAAGAGGTCAACGAGGACCAGGGCGTCCGCGAGGCCATGCTCTCGGTCCGTGGCGCTGCGGTGGGTAGCGCCCAGATTCAGCTGCTGGCGCCGCTCGATGAGAAGTCGACCATCGCCAAGTTCATCAGCACCCGCGGCCCGGGCCTGCAGCAGCTGGCTTACCGCACCAGTGACATCGAGGCCCTGTCCGAGCGCCTGCGCGCCGACGGCGTGCGTCTGCTGTACGAAGCCCCGCGCCGCGGTACCGCCAACTCGCGTATCAACTTCATCCACCCGAAGGATGCCGGTGGCGTGCTGATCGAGCTGGTCGAGCCCGCAGCGGACTCACACCACTAACTCCATTTCCGGGTCGGGCTCCTGGTCCCCCGATTCGCCCAGCACGGCGTGTGCCAGTGCCGGCGGTCTTCGGCGTCGTCGACCCGTAACACCACCACATGCGCTGTGCCCGGGCGGATTTCGTGATCACACCCCGGGCACCGGTACGTCTTGACAGCGCGCGAGCCCGCCACCGGCCGTACCTCGTAGTCGTATCCGTCGGGCCCGGTCTCCACCCGGCGCGACGACAGCCCGAACAGCGGCGGCGGTTCACGCCGTGGCCGTTCCGGACGCCGTCTGGGCATCAGAACAACCGGAACTCGTCGTTGTCCATGCCGCGCATCTTGTCGTAGTCCAAAGTCACGCAACGGATTCCACGGTCCGTGGCGAGCGTGCGGGCCTGCGGCTTGATCTGCTGGGCCGCGAACACCCCGGCCACCGGTGCCAGCACGCTGTCGCGGTTGAGCAGGTCCAGGTACCGCGTCAGCTGCTCGACGCCGTCGATCTCGCCGCGGCGCTTGATCTCCACCGCGACCGACGCACCGGTCTCATCGCGGCACAGCAGGTCCACGGGGCCGATCGGCGTCGGGTACTCGCGCCGCACCAGGGTGTATCCGACCCCCAGCAGCTCGACATGCTCGGCGAGCAGCTCTTGCAGGTGCGCCTCGACACCGTCCTTCACCAGACCGGGGTCGACCCCGAGCTCATGACTGGAGTCGTGCTCGATGTCCTCGACGGTGATCCGCAGCTGCTCGCCGGCCTTGTTCTCGACGACCCACACCAACGCCGAAACGCCGTCCTGCGCCGCTTCCTCCACGGTCCAACACGGCGGCGTCATCCAGTTCAACGGCTTGTAGGCACGGTCGTCGGCATGCACGCTCACCGATCCGTCGGCCTTGAACAACAGCAGGCGACGGGCCGACGGCAGATGTGCGGTCAGACGTCCGACGTAGTCAACAGTGCACTGGGCGATCACGAGACGCACCCGACCCACCTTAGGGCCAGTGGGTTCCAGCGCCGGGAAGCGGCCACCAAATGCCCCGTTCGTTGCGGTGCACGAATTAGGCTGACGCCACCATGACTGCCGACAACCCCGTGGCGCACCGCCTGGAGCGGGTGCGGGAGGCCATCACCCCGCGCGCGACCAACGAGTACGGATCCTGGTTGTTGGGTCGGGTGTCGGAAAGTCAGCGCCGGCGCCGCATCCGGATTCAGATCATCCTGACGACGTTCGTCATCGTCGCCAACCTCATCGGCGTCGCGGTCACCACCCTGGTGACCAACGTCCTCTTCCCCACCCCGAACGTCTACGGGCCCGACGTCTTCTGGATCACCGTCGTGTTCACACCGCTGTGGGTTTTCGCCACCTTCGTGGTCGGCGCCGTGTGGGCAAGCAGCACGGTCATCGGCAGCTTGCGGTGGGCCCTCGCCGAACTGCCACCCACGCCCGCCGATCAGATGGCCGTCTTGCGTGCCCCCGGCCGGTTGACCCGCGTGGTGCTGTTCCTCTGGTTCTCGGATGCGGCCGTGATCACCACGCTGTACGCCGTCCACAACCCGGAATTCATCCCAAAGTTCTTGTTGGGTATCACGTTTCCCGGCATCGTCGTGTCCACCAGCTGCTATCTGTTCACCGAGTTCGCGCTCCGCCCGGTGGCCGCGCAGGCACTGCAGGCCGGTCGGCCGCCCGCGCGG
This sequence comes from Mycobacterium sp. ST-F2, assembly GCF_001905655.1. GTDB lineage: Bacteria > Actinomycetota > Actinomycetes > Mycobacteriales > Mycobacteriaceae > Mycobacterium. The sequence continues at coordinate 3,594 of NZ_JMHT01000030.1, read as the reverse complement.
CTGGCGTCGAGCATCATGGGCCGCACCATGATGGTCTGGGCCATGAGCTCGGGAGTGCCGATGCTCGGCATCCTGCTCGCCGCGGTCGTGGCGTTGACCATCAGCAGCCTGACGCCCACCCAGTTCGCTTTCGCCATCGCGGTTCTTGCGGTGTTCGCATTGGTATTCGGCTTCTTCCTCATGTGGCTGCTGTCGTCGATGACGACCGCGCCGATCCGCATCGTGCGGCGCGCACTCAGCCAGGTCGAAGCCGGCGACCTGGATACCGACCTCGTCGTGTTCGACGGCACCGAATTGGGTGAGCTGCAACGCGGATTCAACTCGATGGTGCACGGGCTGCGGGAACGCGAACGGGTACGCGACCTGTTCGGCCGGCACGTCGGACGTGAAGTCGCCGCGCTCGCCGAACAGGAGAAGCCGCAACTCGGCGGTGAAGAGCGGCACGCGGCGGTGATCTTCGTCGACGTCATCGGCTCGACCCAGCTGGTGGCCAGCCGCCCCGCCGTCGAGGTCGTCGACCTGCTGAACCGCTTCTTCGCCGTCATCGTCGACGAGGTGGACCGGCACCACGGGTTCGTCAACAAATTCGAAGGTGACGCTGTTCTGGCGGTGTTCGGGGCGCCGGTGTCGTTGCAGTGCACCGAAGGTGACGCCCTCGCCGCCGCCCGGGCCATCGCGTCGCGGCTACGTGACGAAGTGCCCGAGCTGAAAGCCGGGCTCGGCGTCGCCGCCGGCACTGTGGTCGCCGGCAATGTCGGCGCCAAGGAACGGTTCGAGTACACCGTGATCGGTGAGCCGGTGAACGAAGCGGCCCGCCTGTGCGAGCTCGCCAAGTCCGTCCCGGGGCATCTTGCGGCCGCCGCAGACATGCTCGACGCCGTCAGCGAATCCGAAAGGGCGAACTGGACTTTGGGTGACACCGTCACGTTGCGTGGGCTGTCCGAGCCGACGCAACTGGCCGTGCTGGCCTGACATTCACAGCACGTTCCGGCGGCCGAGTGCCCTCATTCGGAGGATCATGGGCACCATGAAGCGACACATCGCGCTGGCCGCAGCAGCCGGTGCGCTCGCGACGTCGGTGACGCTGGCGCCGCTCGCCACCGCCGATCTCCTGCTCAATACGGGCGGTTCGGCCGCCGACGTCGTCAACAACCTTCAGGCCGCGGGCTACCTCGTCTACATCAACTGGACCAACGGTTTCGACGTCAAGCCACTCAGCGTCTGCTGGGTCACCAACGTCAACAACCCGGGCAACATCAAACCGGGCGGCCCGGTCGCTGCCACGGTTTACGTGGACGTGCAGTGCCCGAACCACGAATGGTGAATCACACCTGGGGGTAAGGCGCGAAGCGGCTGTCGAACCCGGCCTTGCGCGCATCGAGGGCCGCCTGCCGTTGCGCCGCAGTGACATACGTCGTGCTGGCCGGCAGGACGGTGCCGAGGTCGCTCAGCGCGACGACCTGTGAGCTCACTTTCGGCAGCTCGGCGCCCGGAGTGGTGTCGACGTCCTGGAAGCGGATCGAGATGGTGCCCTGGTTCAGGCCACCGGTGGACACCCAGTTGGCCACGCCGGGATCGGTCGGCGATACGACGATGGTGTAGCTGCCGTCCGCATTGGCCACCGACTGCGCGATGTTCAGACTGGTCTGCTGATCCCAGTAGTTCTTGGTGATGGTCCAGTCATTGGTCACCGGGACGACGAAATAGCCCGCGTCGCCGGGCTTGATCGTCAGCACCAGGGCCTCGTTATCGGCCAGTTGGAAGTAGCCCGGGCTCTGCACCTGTGTCGACAGGAAGGTCGCGTTGCTCTCGGGATCGGTGAAGACGTTGGGCGGCTTCGTCTTTCCCGATGAATCTTTTGTCGCCACATCCATGTACTGCGGTTCCATCCGCAGCCCGAGCGCGAGGATCACCGACGACTCCAGGCCCTGCAGGAACCGCGGCATGAATGGCAACGGCGGGACGAGCGAGACCAGATTGGTCAGGAACGGATTACCCGAGACGGTTGGCCCCAGCCCTGGAATGTCGAAGCCACCGATCTGCGCGAACAGACTGTTCCGCGGACCACTGACCCGCTCGATGGACAAGCTCATCGGCTCCTGAGCGTTCCAGTCCGACAAGGTGTTCCGCGCCACGATCAGGGTGGTGTCGGTCGGGATCTGCAGGTGATTCTTCTCGCCCAGAGCGCCCGGCTTCGAACTGACCGTCACGGTGAAGGTCCCGTCCGGGTTGATGTCCATGTCCTTCGCATTGAGCACCACGGCCGTCTTGCCGCCGAGACCGGTCAATACGCTGAACGTCGTCTCCGCCGGCCGCTCACCCGGGCCGAACTTCCCGCTGATGACGTACGACGACGTCGAGTTGACCGCCATCATCCGGTAGATGGTGTCCGGATTGTCGTACAGGATGCGGGTCCCGGTGACCGACCGACCGAACCAATTGTGCGGCGGCATAACCATTTCCAGGACCGTCGGCCGCATCGGGTTGAGCAGTTGGTATTCCATGGCGGCCTGCTGGGCGTACTCGTCGACCGCCTGGCTCAGTTGGTCCAGGTTCTCCCGATCCGGACCACCGATCTTCCGGAACTGTTGCTGTGCATTGAAATAGAACGCCACCTTCAGGATCACCTTCATGAACTGCATCGGCAGCGTGTTCACGATGGCGGTGGCCTTCTTCTCGGCCGCCAGTTGCTGAGACGTGCCGAGCACCGTGGGATTGGCCTGGAGCGTCGCCGGTGCGGCCGCCAAAGCCGTTGTCGCAGAGGATGCCGCAGTCTCCCGACGGGTGGCGCCCAGCAGCGCCGACAGCGCGGCATTCTGCAATGGTGCCACCGGGTTACCGGACGCATTCGCAGTCCCGAGCAGCCCCACCGACGAGAGTGCGTGCGACACAGCCGCGTTGACCGCGGCGACCGGGGCGCCGATCGCCGCCACCGGCACGACCACATGCGCCCGCGGCGCCGGACGTGCAGGTGCGTCTTGCACCGCGGCCTCCGGCGTCGTCACATGCTTCTGCGTTGCCGTAGCAGTCGGTGTGGCCGACACCTTCTTGATCGCGGGCTTCACATCAGGGCCAGACGCCGTGTCGGTGTCGGTCGTGTCCTTCGCAGCCGACGGCGTCGCAACGTCCACCTTTCCTGTGGGACGCTTCGACGACTTCTTTCCCGACTGCGCCGCACCGGAACGCTTGGCGCCTTTGTCGGCCTTGGGCTTGTCGTCATCGGCCTTGTCGCCGGCGCCCTTGGCTTGGCTCTCGCCCTTGGCTTGGCTACCCGTCGACGATCCCCCGGCGTCACTCGGCGCGGCGAACGCGACGCCAGGGCTGCTCGCCACGGCCACACCGATCCCCAGGGCGACGGCCAACGCACCGACCCGCCCAACGAATCTGGCTGCGCCAGTTGGCAACTGCTGACGGCTGTGCATTGGCATGGGCTTCCCCCTCAGACCCCGACTAGAACGCGTTCCAGTTATAACAAAGCGAAACACGCGAGTCAGCAAAAAACGAGACATATGATCAAAAATGTCTCGTCGATCACGTTGATGTCGTGGCGAGTCCCCGATTCTGAGTCCACCCGGAATTAGAGTCGGGTTTGTT
>NZ_JMHT01000003.1 GCF_001905655.1 Mycobacterium sp. ST-F2 | reverse complement strand
CTGGGGAATTACGTGACAGCAACCCCTGGGGAATTACGTGACCGACGACACTGAACTCTGATTCAGCGATGCAGGGTGCCACTACTGCAGCCATGGCCAGCGCATCGGCAATCATGGCCTGTGCCTTGGCTTCTGCGATCTCAGCGAATGGAGCCAGGTCTACCGGTGCGATGGCTACGGCGGTCATGAGGGTGCCTCTACTCAGCTACCGGATACAGGCATGCTCAAGCGCGCCAACCGGTTTGGATGCATCACGTCCCAGCCCAGACGGAAGATCACGCGGACCGCGATGCTGTCGGAGCTGAAGAAGGCCTGATCAGAGCGGTCCACGCGGACCTTGCTGACAGCGGCCACGATGTCGTTGCGGTCGATCACCAGCAGCTTGCCTGCGGTCATGTCGGGCGTGACCGTCACCGGCACGGACAACAGGCTGCGCGTGGCCGACTCGGTACCCGCACCGATCAGGCTGCGGTTACTGGTGTCCTCGTCCTTGAGCTTGGACAGGCTGGCCCAGGCGTCGGGTGCGGCGATGATGTTGGTCGCGGTGCCGCCTGCGGTCTCGATGTCCGCGATAGCGTCGATCAGAGTGTCCAGGCTGTCGCCGATCACTCCGCCGTCGGTGATGCCCGCGTAGTTGAGCAGACCCGTGGGGCCGCTGGCGTTGCCCAGGAAGGCCGCATTGGCCTTGCGGGTAACCGAGCGGGTCAGGCTGTCGATGATCAGGCGCGCCGCTTCGGGCTGGGCCAGCGTCTCGTAAGAGTGCTTGGTGAGCTTGGCGACCTTGACCGTCTGCACGATGGCCTCGTCGTAGCCCTGATCAGACTCGGCGATGTTGGCACCTTCGGCCACGATGGCGGCCGCACCGTCATCAGCGACGAACGGGACGCGGACGGCGGGCTCGTCACCCTCGATGGCCCCCGCCACGATGGCGTGGGTCAGGATCAGCGCTTCGGGGATGGCATCGCCGGGCAAGTACTCGGTGATGTCGGGCCGCCAGGCGGCGGGACTGGTTGGCGTGGTTTGTGTTGCCACGATTGAAATACCTCTCAGGAGGGAACGATTGATGACCAGGTGTGCGCCGCTGGCGCTACCTCGGGGTGCCCTCCTGGGGCGATCTGCGGCGGTGTTGTGGCCACGGGCCTACGAAACACGCACTGCGCCAACCAGTCTAGCCGATCTATTCGTGAAAGCCCATGACCGCGTTGATCATTTGGTCACGAGCGCTTCCCCTGCCAGCTTGAGGGTTCCCACCTTCCCTCGGGACATAGTTCTGCTTCCGGTTCGGCGGGTACAGGCCAAATTCATCGCGAACCTGGCTCGCACGGTGGGCGACCTTGTCGGGGTCGACGTTGCCGTCACCGTTGAGCAGGTCGGCCAGCGCGGTGTCTCCCAGCCACAGGGCCACACCCTTTGCAAGGTGTTCGCCCGCAAGGCGTTCGGCCTCGGCCCGCTGCATGGACTCCAGCCGCTGAACCAAGGTGTCACGCTCGGCCTCGGTCTCTCGGAGCTTGCGCCGGTACTTGGCGGCCTCACGGTTGCCGGTGCCGTCGTCGGGACCTTCGATGCCCGAATCGGTCTCCGGCGGCTCTGCGGCCACGCTAGGGGCCTCTACGGGCGTGCCGGGATCAGTTGTGGCGGACGGCGTCTCGGTGTCGGGCACGGCGTCGGCGCTGATATCGGTGCTCATGATTGGTTAATGCTCCTTGCTGTCGATGATGTGGATGCCCGGCAGCTCGCCGGGCGTGATGCCGAACTGGTCGGCCTGGGCGGCGGTGATGAAGGTGCCGCCGAAGGACGTGGTGACGGTGCGCGATGGACCCACGCCCAGCGGGTTGCCGTCGGGGTCGGTGATCAGCTCACCCGGAATGGTGCCTGTGCACGGCTGGCCCTGCTCGGACCTCAAGTAGGCCGCCGACTGCCGTTCGAGGTCCTCACGGGTCAGGCCAGGGCTGGCCACGATGTCGCGCGGGGCCTGGTCGGTATTGGCGAACAGCTCGCGCAGAAAGGCGCGCATCTCGTCGTCGCTCTCGGTGATCATGCGGTGTGAATCCTCCTGTTTCTCAAGTGCTTTTTGTTGCTATAGCTGTTCTGTAGGCGGACTACAGGGTCAGCCTGGCGTTCCAGTCGCTGGAGGTTGTCCCCACATCGGAGTGAAGGACCGGGACCGGGGTGCGCGGAAGGCTGCAGTCAGGCCAGCACCTGCCATCCAGCAGGCCGCAAATTCAGGCCAGGGCATGGTGATCACTCCCCCGTGGTCTCGGAGCCATCAGCCACAGGTCCTGCAGCGCTTCGCCTCTCGGCCACGGCCTCCGTGAGAGCGGCACCCAAGGCCTCGGCCAGAGCCTCGGTGTCGGGGTCGATGCGCACAGCCTGAATCGCCGAGGTGGGGCCAATCAGCCAGCGGCCAGATGGAGTGATGGCGGCATAGCCAGGCTGGCCATGGAACTGGGGCCAGTGCAGCTGTTCCAGGTCATGCCAGCCATCGGCCAGGAGCAGGGCGGTGATGGTGGTGTCCATATCGGCTGGGGTCTCTTTCTGGTGGGGGACGTTCCCAGGAACGCCAGGGAACGGGGAACAGGTGACGCCAGGGATGCGCTCCCTTGCCCCAGGAAGCCAGGGCAAGGGAGCAAGGGAGCGGTCAAAGGTCTGCATCTCTCTCCATTCGCTCTCTTGCTCTCTTTACTGGTAGAGAGCTTTTTAGAGTGCTCCCTTGGGGAGCAAGGGAGCGCCCCACTGGAGCAAGGGAGCAAGGGAGCAAGGGAGCAAGGGAGCAAGGGAGCAAGGGAGCAAGGGAGCGGTCATACGGAGACACCCCCGCTCCCTTGGGCGTCCGCAGGAGTGCCTTCCTGGCCGCGAAGCCTCCAGAACCACGCGCCGCTCTGGCCGTCCTTAACCGACTCGGCACCAGCTCGGAGCTTGTACCGCTTCAGTTGATGGCTGCTATACCCAGCAGCTGAAGCTGCCTCCACGAGGTCGGTGTGCCAACGAGGCCTGTTGGCCAGCTCACCGATCAGCCACTCCACCACCTCGTCGCGCGCGCCAGACCCATGGCCAGCGGCATGCGCCTGGGCGACCAATTGCGGTGCGGTCTGGTCGGTTTCGCCGACGTACTCCAGCAGGGGCACGGTGCCGTCGTGGTCTTCAGTCGCAGCGAAGCGCGCAACGCCGCGCACCGTGAACTTCGAGGCCATGACAGAGGCGGCGGTGTTGGCCTTGTCCGGGCCGATCACCAGATTGCCGTCGTCGTCGCGCTGAGCGAACAGCGCCATACGCGCCTTCTTGCGCAATTCTCCTGTGGCCCCGTACTTGTCGCGCGTGTTGGCGCTGGCAACGCGGTTGGTGTGCGTCAGCAGCAGGACTGCCGCATCGGTGGTCGTGGCCACGTCCTTCCACGGGTGCAGGGCCTGACGGGCCTGCTGAGGGTCCTTCACCTGAAGCTTCGATGACACGGTGTCGAGCCAGGCGTCCACGACGACCAGCGCGGGGGCCGGATCAGCGTTGGCAATCAGTCCCAGGTCGCGCGGGAACTCCGGTGCACCGCTGCCGTCTTCGTCGGCACAGATCACGCGCACCATGGAGAGGTCAGCACCGGCCACTTCGAGCCGTGGCCGCACGGTCGTAGACCAGTCGTCCTCGGTGACGGCGACGAATACCTGGGCTGGATCACGCCTCGGCACACCGAACTCGAACAGTGGTTTGCCTGTCGTGACGGCGGCAGCGAGGTACACCCAGAACAACGACTTGCCGATGCCCTCATCGCCGACAAGGAGACTCACGGCACCACGCGGCAACCGGTTCTTGGCCAGCCAGCGCGGCTGCGCGGCGGGCCTCAGATCGTCGGCAGCCCAGAGTCTCGATGCGCCATCAGCGGCGGTCCTGCCCGCCTGCTCGATGATCGCGCCCGTCGCCGCATGCAACGCGGCCACGGTGCCCTCGGGGTCTGCGTCCAGGGTCCCCGAAGCCTTAATGACGGCGTCCTGGACTCGATTGACCACCAGCCGCTGCTGCAGCGCCGAGGTCATCCATTCGGTGGACTCCTCGACCTTCTCGAACAACTTGAGCGTGGGGAACTCCAGCTCCATGATCACAGCGGTCGGCGGCACGCCTTCGGCCTGCCAGTACTCGCTCATCCACGAATACGCAGCACGGCACGTCACATCTTCAAAGACGTTGGCGGACATACCTTTTGCGGCGATCACCGCCATGTCGGCAGCGTCCATCATGCGCGAGAGGACTTTACGTTCAATTTCAGACATCGGATCGGGCTCCGTTCGCCCGCCTCGACGGGATATACCCCACAGGGGTACCATCATGAGTAGCAATCAGGGCCGCTCCGGTGACATCAGCACCGGGGCGGTTCTTCGTTTCGGTCACGAGGCCACGGCCTCCTCGACATGGAGCGCGTGCGGCCCTTGGCCGGTGCAGTCGTCTGCGGCGGTCAGGTCGTGGTCGTCCAGGTGGTCACGGTCGACCTGAGCCAGCGGGTGTGCACACATCACGCGGCACCTCCGTCGACGCGCAGCTCCTCGACGTCAGCGAGTACTGCCGGGTCCTCGCGGGCCAGCCGATCCTCGATGTCGGCCTGCTGCGCACGTAGACGCCGGGCCTTGGCGCTGGCCATCGCCAGCTTGAGCATGTGGGCCTGCCGGGCATGAGTGGCACGCCTGGCGCGTTCGGCGGGGTCCAGAACACCGTCAGGGTCGACCTGGTTCTCGAACCGCTTGTTGAACGCGGCGCGGGCCGAAGCCGTGCGGGTTGTTCGGTCATCACATCGCGCCCATTGGGCGTGCGCGCCGAGCTGGCTGCGCATGCGCCGCTCTGCTGGGGTCAATCTGCTTTCTGACATGGCTCTGCCTGAGTCCTTCGACGGGTACGACAAACCGCACGTGACCGGTTGGACACGCGCTTCCAGTGGGTGGTTTGTCGGACCATTGATCGGTGCAGGATCGGCCCAACGTCATGAACGCTACGGCAATAGGTAGCTACAGCGCAACAGTTAAATCCATTGCACCACAGTAGAATTGACAGTTCCTAGAACGTTTTACACTCAAACGCCGAGGTTACCCAGGTCGAGCCTGCGGGCCTCAGCGGCGGCCCGGTCCGAGGCGCTGGCCTTTGTGTACCTGTCGAGCATCTCCCGTGACGACCACCCGGCGACGGCCATCAGACCGTTCTCCGATCCGCCAGCGGCCAGCCAGCGCGTGGCGGCGGTGTTCCGCAGCAGGTGCAGATGGAATCCAGAGATACCGGCGGCAGTCGCCCGGCGCTTCATGGAGACGTCCAGACCGTGGTACCGGAACTGCTGTCCGCCGCCGCCGAGCCACAGGGCCGGTGTGTGTGCCAGGCGATGCGATCGGCGCATCCTGAGGTAGCGGTCGATGCTGCGGGCCACCTGCGGCGAGAACGGCACCACACGGCCCTTGCCGCCCTTGCCACGGGTCACCACGGCCAGGCCGCGCTGGACGTCGATGTCATCGACGGTCAAGCCCAGGACCTCACCGGCGCGCATGCCGGTCTCGATCAGGAGGCGCGCGATGGCCTCGTCCCGGCGGTCGATGAACTCCTTGCCCTGGCAGGCCTTGATCAGTGCCGCGCACTGCTCGTCGGTGAGACCCTCGACAACCTTGACGTCCATCTTCGGCGGCTTGAGATCGCGAATATGGTCAACGTCGATCTCGCCCTCTTCGAGCAACCAGGCACCGTACCGCTTGAGGGCCATCTGACGCGTGCGTGCAGTAGCCGGGGCCGCTCCCCCGTCAAGCAGGCCCTTGATCCACGACCGCACCGTCGGACGGTCCAGAACCGCAGCGTGGTCATGCGCGGCGCACCACTCCAGGAACAGGCGTACGCCCGTCGTGTAGGCATCGACGGTTTGCTTGCTCTTGCGGTCGGCCTGCAGGGCGAGCTTCCAGGAAGGCAGGAGGGCAGCAAGGTCCACGGCGGCAGCGATCGGCATAGCAGATATGTTAGACCTGCAGCGCTACACCTAGTCAGAATCGGGCATATACGCCCTGTTTTAGCTGGTAGAGCTGCCTTTCTTCTCAATCAGCCGTTCGACGTATTTCGCGATGACGTCGACTTCCAGGTTCACCGTGGTCCCCACCGGGGCACGGCCCAGCGTCGTCAACTGCAACGTCGTTGGGATGAGAGAGATCTCGAACCAGTCGCCCTGCTCGTCGCGGCCCAGCCCGGACACCGTCAGCGACACCCCGTCGACGGTGATCGACCCCTTCTCGACGACATAGCGGGCCAACTGCGGCGGGAGCGCGATCCGCACGACCTCCCAGTGCTCGGACGGTGTGCGCGACAACACAGTGCCGGTGCCGTCCACATGACCCTGCACGATGTGTCCGCCCAGCCGGCTGCCCAGCGCCGCAGCGCGCTCGAGATTGACCCGTCCACCAACCTCGACACCGGCCAGACTGGACCGGTTGAGGGTCTCTGCCATCACGTCGGCCGAGAAGGCGCCGTCGGGCAACACGTCGACGACCGTCAGGCAGACGCCGTTCACCGCGATCGAATCACCGTGCCCGGCATCGGTGGTGACCAACGGGCCGCGGATGACGAACCGCGCCGCGTCGGCCAGTTGGTCCTTGCTGACGATCTCGCCGAGCTCTTCGACAATGCCGGTGAACATGGACCTCAGCCTAGCTATTGGCGTTCTACGGGCCGATCGAGGCAACTGGTTGGTCGGGTGCACCTATTACGATGCAGGGCATGCAGACGCGCAAACGCTCCGCCATGCTTGTTTCCCTACTCTCCACCGTGATGGCCGGGGTGCTCCTGGTCTCCGGTTGCTCGAAGTCCGAGGCCCCGTCGGCCCCGCTGCCCGACGCCGCCGCGCTGCTCAAGCAGTCCGCCGACACCACTCGCGGCCAGCAGAGTGTGCACCTGGTGCTTCTCGTCAACGGCAAGATCGCCAAGATGACGGTCACCAAGCTGACCGGTGACATGACGCTGACCCCGGCCGTCGCCGGTCAGGGCAAGGCCAACCTGTCCGTGGGCGGCATGGGTGTCCAGGACGCGCCGTTCGTGGTCTACGACAACCACCTGTACGCCTCGCTGTCGTCCGGTGGTCCGCTGTCCGACTTCGGCCCCGCCGACGCCATCTACGACATCTCGGCCATCCTGCGCCCCGAAACCGGCCTGGCCAACATCCTGGACAACTTCACCGACGCCAAGGCCGTGGGCCGCGAGGACATCGGTGGCGTGAAGACCGTCAAGGTCACCGGCACCGTCAGCGCCGAGGCGGTCAACAAGATCGCCCCGCAGCTCAAGGTCACCACCGCGTTGCCGGGCACCGCCTGGATCGAGGAGGGTGGCAACCACCAACTGGCACAGGCGCAGCTGGAGACCAGCCCGGGCAACAACCTGCAGATGACGCTGACGGACTGGGGCAAGCCGGTCACCGTCAACAAGCCTGACGTTCAGTAATGGCCCGGGGTAACAACCGGCATGTCGCCATAGCGGCAGGCAGCCTCGCGGTCCTGCTCGGCGCGCTCGACACCTATGTCGTCGTGACGATCATGACCGACATGATGAAGGCCCCGCCGGACGGGATCGGCATCCCGATCAACAAGATTCAGCAGGTCACGCCGGTTGTCACCTGGTATCTGCTTGGCTACATCGCGGCGATGCCGCTGCTGGGCCGGGCCTCGGACCGGTTCGGCCGCAAGCTGGTGCTGCAGGCCAGCCTGGCGCTGTTCGCGGTGGGCTCGATCGTGACGGCCATGGCCGGCATGTTCGCCCCGGCCAACGAAGTCGTCGAGCCCCTGATCCAGCTGATCGTCGGCCGGACCATTCAGGGCGTCGCCAGTGGCGCGCTGTTGCCCGTGACGCTGGCGCTGGCCGCCGATCTGTGGGCCGCGCGCAACCGCGCCGGCGTCCTGGGCGGTATCGGTGCCGCCCAGGAGCTGGGCAGCGTGCTCGGCCCGCTGTACGGCGTCGGCGTGGTGTGGCTGCTGCACGACTGGCGGGACGTCTTCTGGATCAATGTGCCGCTGACCATCGCGGCCATGGTGATGATCCACTTCAGCCTGCCGTCACGCGCCGAGACCGAGGAGCCCGAGAAGATCGACGTCCTCGGCGGCGTGCTGTTGGCCGTCGCGCTCGGGTTGGCGACCTGGGGTCTGTACAACCCCAACCCGGACGGCAAGCAGGTGCTCCCGGAAAACGGCCCGCCGTTGCTGATCGCCGCCGCCGTGGTCGCCGTGGCGTTCTTCGTCTGGGAGAAGATCGCCCGCACCAAGCTGATCGACCCGGTGGGCGTGCACTTCCGGCCGTTCCTGGCGGGCCTGGCGGCGTCACTGTGCGCGGGTGCGGCCCTGATGGTCACGCTGGTGAACGTCGAGCTGTTCAGCCGCGGTGTGCTCGGTATCGACCAGGCGCACGCGATCTTCAAGCTGGCATGGTTCCTGGGCGCGCTGCCGGTCGGCGCGCTCGTCGGTGGGTGGATCGCCACCCGGGTGGGCGACCGGATCGTCGCGTTCGCCGGCCTGCTCATCGCGGGGGCCGCGTACCTGCTGGTGTCGCACTGGGACATGAACGTGCTGGAAGCCACGCACGACCTCGCGATCGTCACCCTGCCCAAGCTGCCGACCGATCTGATCATCGCCGGCTTGGGACTTGGTCTGGTCATCGGACCGCTGACCTCGGCGACGCTGCGCGTGGTGCCGACGGCTCAGCACGGCATCGCATCGGCCGCGGTCGTGGTCTCCCGCATGATCGGCATGCTGATCGGCATGGCGGCGCTGTCCGCGTGGGGTCTGTACAAGGTCCAGCAGGCGCTGGCCTCGATGCCCCCGATCAAGGGCGTCAACCTCGCGGACGCGGCGGCGCAGGTCGCGCGGAACACGAAGACCGCCTACACCATGCAGTACAGCTCGATCTTCCTGATCACCGCCATCGTCTGCGTGGTGGGCGCGCTGGCCGGGCTGCTGATCGCCGGCCGCCACGAGCAGGCCGACGAGCCCGAGACGGCCCCGGAGGTCGACCCGGCGCCGGTCGCCTAGCCCAACGACAACGGAGCCGCAGAGTTCATCGACTCTGCGGCTCCGTTGTGTTCGGGCCTGTTCAGCGGCGGCGCTTTAGCACCGCTCGATACCCGGGCGCATCAGCACCACGTTGTCCGGGATGTACGCCGGGGTCGGCGCGGGCGCCGGAGCCGGGTGGGACCCGTTCGCGTGTGCTGCGAGGCGTTCCAGCGCCACGTCCACAGCCTCGTCGAAATCCTCGACGACACTCAGCACCGCCCGCAGGGGCCGGCGGAACACCATGTCTTTGATGCCATCTTCGACCGGACGGAAGCTGAGCCAGTCCTGCAGTGCAGTCATGCTCGTAATCCTTTGCTCGTGATCACCTTCGCTCGAACGACGTCGGTGAGCGCGATATTTCGGCCGGATCCAGGCGACCCGGTCTCTGCACTCAATTTTACGGACGCGAAATCGTGGCCTCCTGCACGAATGCGGCGGCGTTGATCTCGAACTGATAACGATTAGCAAAACTAAAGATGGGTTGCGGTGAGCCCGATCACATTGCGCTCTGCGATGAATCGCACATCTCAGGGCTTTGCGGGAACGAATTCGGGCGAAGCCAAAAGTGGAATCGCCGGCCAACCCCGCGAGGGCCGGCACAAAAAGTTCGCTGAAACCGCCCGAGCAATCAGTTCGGCACCAGGCTGAGCCGCACGTCGGCTCCGACGGTCGCGACTCCGTCGAACCGCCAGCGGCCGGCCTGCGAGATGGTCGACACCCCGACATCGTCGATCGCGGTGATCGGTCCGCCCAGCAGCGTCGGCGCCAGATAGGCCAGAATCCGGTCCACCAAACCGGCCCGGACGAATGCCCCGGCCAGCGTCGGACCGCCCTCGAGGATCACATCGGTGCGGTCCGACAGCGCCCTGAGCACTTCGTGCGGGTCGTGGGTCCGGATCACCATCGTCCGGGAGTCGTCGTTCAGGATGTTGGACTCCGACGAAATCTCGCGCTCGCCGACCACCACGCGCAGGGGCTGACGAGCCGCGAGGGTTCCGTCGGTCAGTCGGGCGGTGAGCGTCGGGTCGTCGGCCAGCACGGTTCCGGTGCCGACGACGATGGCGTCGGCCACCGCGCGGTGCCGGTGCACGTCGGCCCGGGCCGCCGCTCCGGTGATCCACTGGCTGGTGCCGTCGGCGGCGGCACTGCGGCCATCGATACTGGCCCCGAATTTCCACGTGACGTGTGGCCGGCCGGTGCGCTGGCGGTGCAGCCACTCCCGCAACGGCCCGCCGGAGACCTCGTCGGCCAACACTCCGGATGTCACGGTGACCCCGGCGTCCGTCAAGCGTTGCGCGCCACCGGCAGCCACCGGGTTCGGGTCGGCCACGGCGAACACCACGGCCGCGACCCCGGCATCCAGCAGGGCATCGACGCACGGTCCGGTGCGGCCCTGGTGGTTACACGGCTCCAGCGTCACGACGGCGGTGCCACCCGCGGCCCGGGTCCCGGCCCGGCGCAGCGCCATCACCTCGGCGTGCGCCTCCCCCGGCGGTTGGGTCCCGCCGACGCCGGTCACTTCGCCGTCGCGGTCCAGGATGACCGCGCCGACGGGCGGGTTCGGGTAGGTCGTGCCTTTGACCGCGTCGGCCTGGCCGACGGCCATCCGCATGGCGGCCTCGATGGCCTCCGGCGTCACAGCACCAGATGCGGTGACGCGGCGGCGGCCTGACGACGGAGGGATTCCACCGCGGCACCCGGATCGGCCGCGTTGTACACCGCGGAGCCCGCGACGAAGCAGTCGACACCGGCCGCGGCGGCGGCTTCGATGGTGTCGTCGTTGATGCCGCCGTCGATCTCGACGACCAGGGTCAGCTCACCGGAATCGACGAGGTTACGCACCAGGGCCACTTTCGGCAGCACCTCGGCGATGAACTTCTGGCCGCCGAAGCCCGGCTCGACCGACATCACCAACAGGGTGTCGAAGTCGCGCAGGATCTCCAGGTAGGGCTCGATCGGCGTGCCGGGCTTGACGGAGAGCCCCGCCTTGGCACCGGCCGCGCGGATGTCGCGGGCCACGGAGATCGGGTCGTCGGTGGCCTCGGCGTGGAACGTCACGTTGTAGGCGCCGGCCTCGGCGTAGGCCGGGGCCCACCGCTTCGGGTCCTCGATCATCAGGTGGCAGTCCATCGGGATGTCGGTGACCTTGAGCAGGCTCTCGACGACCGGCAGACCCAGCGTCAGGTTGGGAACGAAATGGTTGTCCATGACGTCGACGTGCAGCCAGTCGGCGCCTTCGACGGCCGCCGTTTCTTCGGCGAGCCGGGCGAAGTCGGCGGAGAGGATGGAGGGGGCGATCAGTGGTCCTGCCATGGCGGTCAGACTACTTTGAGGGCGGCCGCGAACATCGCATCGGTGCCATGCCGATGTGGCCATAACTGCACGTGTGGTCCGGCGCCCAGCCGATCAGCCGGGGCGAACAGAGGACGGGTGTCGATCTGTTCGACCGGTTGACGGCGCACCGCATCAGCAATGACGCCGACCGTCTCGGCCAGGTGCGGCGAACAGGTCGCGTACAGCACCACACCGCCGGGACGGGTGAGTTTGATTGCCGCAGCGAGCAATTCGCGCTGCAGCCGGGCCAGGCCGGGCACGTCGGACGGCTGCCGGCGCCACCGCGCCTCGGGCCGGCGACGCAGTGCGCCCAGGCCCGTGCAGGGGGCGTCGACGAGGACTCGGTCGAAGGAGCCGGGCTCCAGACCGGACTCGCGGCCGTCGACGCGGAGTACCTCGACGCCCATCCCGGCGGTGTTGCGCTCGACCAGATCAGCGCGGTGCTCTGTCGGTTCGACGGCGGTCACCTCGGCGCCGCACTGCGCGGCGATGGCCGCCAGCATCGCGGTCTTGCCGCCGGGACCCGAACACAGATCCAGCCACCGGGTGTCGTTGCCCTCCAGCGGCACCTCGGTCAGGGCGCGGGCCACCAGCTGGCTGCCCTCGTCTTGCACCTGGGCCAGACCGTCCCGGATCGGGTCGAGCTGACCGGGGTCACCGCCGGGCAGGTACACCGCGTACGGCGAGTACCGGCCGACCTCGCCGCCGATCGCCGCGGCCAACTCCTCGGCGCTGATCTCCCCGGGGCGGGCCGCGAGGTGCACGACGGGGCGTTCGTCGTCGCTGGTGAGCATCGCATCGAGCTCCCCCGCGTCGGCACCCAGTGCATCGGCGAAGGACTGCGCCACCCAGCGCGGGTGCGCGTGGGTGAACGCGGTGTGGCCGATGGGATCGGCGGCGGCCGACGGCGCGAGCTCGGCAACCCACGCTGCCTCGTCCTTGCTCGCGATGGTGCGCAGCACGCCGTTGACGAAACCCGCACGCACCGAATCGAATTCGATGCCGGCCTGCTCGACCGTGGTGTCCACGGCGGCGTGGGCATCGACTCGAGTGCGGAGCAACTGGTAGGCGCCGAGGCGCAGCAGATCCAGCAGGACGGCGTCGATCCGGTCGGTGGGCCGGCCGGCGGCGCTCTCGATCACCGCGTCGAGGAGCCCGACGCAGCGGCAGGTGCCGTAGGTCAGCTCGGTGGCGAAGGCCGCGTCACGGCCGGTGATGTCGCGCTCACGCAGGATGGCCGGCAGCGCGAGGTTGGCGTACGCATCGCGCTGCGAGACGGCGCGCAGCACGTCGAACGCGGCCTGGCGGGCCGGATCCAGGGGCTTGCGGCGCGGGCCCCGTGGCGCCTGCGACCGGCCGGGCTGACGGTCCTGCCGGTCCCAGCCACCCGTGCGACCCTGGTTGCCCGGACGACCCTGCCGTCCACGCCCGTTCCGTTCGGTCACCGAGCCACCACACCTTCGTCCAGCCGGGCGCCGCGCGCCCAGTCTGCCGCATTCATCGACTTCTTCCCCGGCGGCTGCACCGTGCCCAACCGCACCGGGGCGCTCCCGGTGCCGATCAGCACCTCCGCCTTATCAACGCGAATTGCGCCGGGCGCCAACGGTTCTCCCTCGACCGGCACCACGGGGCCGAGCTTGACCCGCAGGTCGCCGATCTCGGTCCAGGCACCCGGATTCGGGGACACCGCCCGGATTCGCCGGTCGACGACGTGCGCCGGCAGATCCCAGCGCACGCGAGCGTCTTCGACGGTGACCTTGGGAGCGATGGTCACGCCGTCGGTGGGCTGTGGCACCGCGGTCAGCGCACCGTCCTCGATGCCGTCGAGCGTCGTCTCCAGCAGGCCGGCGCCGGCGTCGGCCAACCGGGCCAGCAGATCGCCCGCGGTGTCGATGGGTCGCACGGTCTCGGTCAGTACGCCGTACACCGGGCCGGAGTCCAGGGGACGTTCGATCAGAAAGGTGGTGGCGCCGGTCACCTCGTCGCCGGCGGCGATGGCGGCCTGCACCGGGGCGGCGCCACGCCAGGCCGGCAGCACGGAGAAATGCAGGTTGATCCAGCCCAGCCGCGGCACGGCCAGCAGCTCGTCGCGCAGCAGCGCGCCGTAGGCGACGACGGCGCAGCAGTCGGGTGCCAGCGCGGCCAGTTC
Source organism: Mycobacterium sp. ST-F2 (assembly GCF_001905655.1). GTDB lineage: Bacteria > Actinomycetota > Actinomycetes > Mycobacteriales > Mycobacteriaceae > Mycobacterium. The sequence goes on along the minus strand of NZ_JMHT01000003.1, from coordinate 135,952 downwards.
GGCGACGAACTCGGGGTCATTGGGTTTGGCTGGGCGCAGCACCGGAATGCCTTCGGCCAGAGCAAGTTCCGCCACCGGAGACGGCGCCGGCTTGCCGCGCCGGCCGGACGCGGCGTCGGGACGGGTCAGCACCGCGACCACCTCGTGGCGGGGCGACGCGATGAGCCTGCGCAAGGAAGGCAGCGCGGGTTCCGGTGTTCCGGCGAAGACGATACGCACGGTCCACCAGGCTACTTGTGATCGGACGGAACCCCGTCATCCGATGTGCAGCGGATCGATCTGCACGCGCACCGGCTCCTGATCGTGACGGGCGCTGAGCACGCCTGTCGCCCGGCGCAGCGCCGCCGCCAGCACCAGGCCACGGTCGCGCGAGACCCGCACCAGCATCCGGTGCACCGGCGCGTCCGGGTCCAGGCCGGGCGGCCGCCGGGCCCCGAACGGCAGGTCGACCGGGCCCAGTACCTCGGCGTCGGGCGGCAGCGCGGCAGCTTCCAGCAGGGCGTCGACCGCCTCGGGGACGCCGTCGACCGCCGCGAGGTGCACCGCGGGCGGCAACCCGACCTCGGCGCGGCCGTCGAGTTCGGCCTCGGCGTGCCCGACGGGGTCCCAGCGCACCAGCGCCTGCACCGTCGGGATCGTCGATTCGGCCACCACCGCGACCGTGCCGCCGGCCGCGCGATCGAGCACCAGGGCCGATGCCGACATCCACCGGCGCAGGGTGTCCTCGGCGGCCCGCAGGTCCTGGCGGCCCAGCAGAGCCCAGCCGTCGAGCAGTAGGGCCGCGCCGTAGCCGCCCTCGGCGCGCGGCTCGGCGCCCGGTGTGGCCACCACCACTGCGGCGCGTCCCGGAACCTCGGTCACCACGGCGTCACCGCCGGAGGTGACAACCGGAACACCGGGGAAGGCCCGGCCCAGTTCCTCGGCGGTGCGGCGGGCACCGACCACCACGGCCCGCACGGCGTCCGACCCGCAGCGGCCGCAGCGCAGCGCCATGTCCTGACGTCCGCACCAGCGGCAGACCGCGCCGACGGTGTCGCGGTCCGGCAGCGACAGCGGGCCGGTGCAGTGCCGGCACCGGGCGATGGTCCGGCATTTGCCGCAGGCCAGCGCCGGGACGTATCCGCGGCGCGGCACCTGCACCAGGACCGGTCGGTCGGCGCTCAGCGCGGCGCGGGCGGCGCCCAGCGCCATCGACGGCAGCCGGGCGGTACGGGCCGCGGCGTCGCGTTCGTGGGTGTGCGCGTCGTCGTCGAGGGCGACGACGCGCGGCGCCTTGGCGCGCACCACGCTGCGGCCGGCCACCAGATCGTGCGCCCACTTGCTGCGCACCAGTGCCTGTGCCTCGGCAGTGCGCGCGAAGCCGCCGATGACTGCGCCACAACGCAATTGATGTGCCCGCAACATCGCGACCTCGCGGGCGTGCGGATACGGCGCACGCGGCTCGGCGAGGGAGTCGTCGCCGTCGTCCCACACCACGATCAACCCGAGGTCGGCGACCGGCGCGAACACCGCGCTGCGGGTACCGATCACCAGCCGGGCCTGGCCGCGCAGCACCGACAGCCACCGCCGGTAGCGCTGCGACGGGCCGAGGCCCGCGGACAGCGCCACCACGCGGGACTCTTCGACCAGCGTCAGGGCCGCGGCGTGCACGGCGTCGACGTCGCGCTGGTCGGGCACGATCAGCAGCGCCCCGCGGCCGGCCTTGACGACGACGGCCGCGGCCTCGCACAACCGCCGGGCCCAGTCCTCCCCCGGCAACGCCTGCCACACCGCGCGCGCGGCCCGGCCCTCACCGAGTGCCTCGAGGAACTGTTCGCCGCGCCCGTACTGCGCCCAGCCGCCGGTGTCGACGTCCTGCGGGGTCAGTGGCCGCAGCTCGGGTGGCGGTTGCTTCTCCACGGTGGCGTGCCGCGGCGGAATGGCCAGCCGCAGCACGTCCGGCCGGCTGCCCGCGTACCGGGCGGCCACCGCCTCGGCGAGACGCTGCACATCAGGGGTCAGCACCCGCTCGGCCGACACCACCCGATCCAGCCAGCCGAGCTTGCCGGAATGGTCGGTGTCCGAACGTCTTTCGAGAATGAAGGCATCGACCAGCCGGCCGTTGAACCGCACCTTTGCCCGCACGCCCGGCTGGGCGTCGTCGGACAGGTCGGCGGGCACCAGGTAGTCGAACTCGCGGTCCAGGTGCGGCACCGACAGCATCGGCAGCACCCGGGCCACGGGCTCGTGTTCGGCCTGCGTCCTGGTGAGGGTCACGCAGTCGGTGTAGCAGACGTGACCGACACCGTCCTGCCCGCGAAGAACCCGGCGGTGATCAGCAGCAGCGACGCGGCGTAGGCCCACCAGATCGGGACCGCCAGCGCCTCATTCCCCAGGACGAACTTGCTGATGCCGATCATGCCGTCGCTCACCGCGAAACACAGTGCGCCGAGCGCGGTCCAGCGGGTCGGCAGGTCGGCGAAGAGGGCCGTGCACACCATGGCCACCAGGACCGCCATGTAGACGGTGACGGGAATGGTCATCTGCTGCGCGACCAGGCTGGGCCAGAACCAGACGATGAGCCCGATGCAGATGACGACCAGGACCGCGGCGCCCGCGGTGGCCGCCGGTGTCCGCCGGGCCAGCGGCAGCAGCGCGGCCAGGAAGCACAGGTGCGCGACGAGGAACGAGCCGAGCCCGAACACGAACCCCAGCGGCCAATTCGGGACCGCGAGCAGGAAGTCACCGCCTGCCGAGAACACCAGGGCGGCCACCAGCCAGCGGCGTTCGCGCACGATGGGGTGGCCGGCCGCGGCCGCCGCCAGCAGCAGCGCGGGCAGTGCCTTGATCTCGGGCTGCAGGGCGAACTGCCCGGTCAGGTCGGCGCCCGACGGCAACCGCAGCGCGGTCACGATGAGGAAGATGCCGTAGCCGGCGGCCACCACCGCGGCCGCCACCCACAGCCGCCGGCGCGGTGCGTACGGTGAACTCATGTCGGACACTGTGCGTCCCCCGCTCGATCCCATTCTGGAAAAGGTACTGGAAGCGGTTCCGTTCCAATTGACCATGGACGGCGGCGTCGAAGCCGCGCGAGCCCGGTTCCGTGAGCTGCCCCGCAAGGCCGTGTTCCCGGAGGTCCGCGCCGAGGACCGCGTCATCGACGGCGTGCCGGTTCGTGTCTATTGGCCCGCGGACGTCGAACCCTCGGCACCGGTCGTGCTCTTCTTCCACGGCGGCGGCTGGGTGGTCGGTGATCTGGACACCTACGACGGCACCGCCCGGCTGCATGCCGCCGGGACCGGCGCCGTGGTGGTGTCGGTGGATTACCGCCTGGCGCCCGAGCACCCCTTCCCCGCGGCCGTCGACGACGTCTGGGCCGTCACGCAGTGGGTGGCCGCCCACGCCGAGGAGATCGGCGGCGACCCGAATCGTCTTGCCGTGGCCGGTGATTCGGCCGGCGGCAACCTCGCCGCCGTGGTCGCCCAGCTGGCCCGCGACGCCGGCATCACGCTGCGCGCCCAACTGCTGTGGTACCCGGCGACGACGTGGGACACGTCGCTGCCCTCGTTCACCGAGAACGCCGACGCGCCGGTCCTGGGCCGCGACGCGGTGGGCGGCTTCTCGTTGCTGTACGCCACCGGCGTGGACCTGCGGAATCCGCCGGCTTTGCTGGTGCCGGCACGCGCCGCGTCGCTGGCCGGGCTGGCGCCGGCGTACATCGCCGTCGCCGGGCACGACCCGTTGCGCGACGACGGCATCCGGTACGGCGAAATGCTCACCGCAGCAGGGGTTTCCACCGAGGTGCACAATGCCGAAACCCTGGTGCACGGCTACCTCGGCTATCACGGCGTGGTGCCGGCGACGACCGAAGCGGCCGACCGGGGAATCGCCGCGCTGAAGGCAGCGTTAGCCTGAGGCATGACTTCAGATGTGACGCCGGACACCCGCCCTGGTATCGATCCGATCCTCAAAGCCCTCCTGGACGCCGTGCCGTTGGAGTTCACCATCGACGACGGTGTCGAGGTGGCGCGGGCCAAGATCGCCGCCATGCGGCCGCCCGCCACGATGCTGCCGGATATGCGGATCGAGAACCGCGTGCTCGATTGCGGTGAGGCAGGCCAGATTCCGGCCCGCATCTACTGGCCGCCCATCGACGGCGAGACGCGTCCGCTGCCCGTCGTGGTCTTCTACCACGGCGGTGGCTGGGCCATCGGCGACCTGGATACCCACGACCATGTGGCCCGCGCCCACGCCATCGGCGCCCGCGCCATCGTGGTGTCGATCGAATACCGGCTCGCGCCCGAGCATCCGTTCCCGGCCGCCATCGAGGATTCCTGGGCCGCGTTGCAGTGGGTCGCCGCGCACGCCACCGAGCTGGGCGGCGACCCGGCACGCCTCGCGGTGGCCGGAGATTCGGCCGGCGGCAACATCTCCGCGGTGATGGCGCTGCGGGCGCGTGACGCCGGCGGTCCGAAGCTGGCGTTCCAGCTGCTCTGGTACCCCGTCGCGACGGGCGACGTCACGCTGCCGTCGTTCACCGAGAACGCCGACGCGCCCATGCTCAACAGCAATGTCACGGCGGCGTTCCTCACCTGGTATCTGCCCGGCATGGACCTCAGCGACGCCTCGGCGCTGCCGACCGACCTGGCCCCGGCCAACGCCGAGTCGCTGGAAGGGGTGGCTCCCGCCTACATCGGCACCGCCGAGCACGACCCGCTGCGCGACGACGGTGCCGCGTACGCCAAACTGCTTGCCGCAGCGGGGGTTCCGGTCGAGTTGAGCAACGAACCCACCATGGTGCACGGCTTCGTCAGCCTGGCCCTGGCGTCGCCGGTGGCGACCGAGGCCACCGACCGCGGACTCGCAGCCCTGAAAGCCGCCCTCTACGCCTGAGTTTCCGCGAGTATGGAGTCATGACAACGCCTGATGTCCAAACGGTGATCGTCGGCGCCGGCTTCTCCGGGATCGGGGCCGGCATCCTGCTGGACCGGGCCGGGCTCGGTGACTACGTGATCCTCGAAGCCGGCTCCGGGCCCGGCGGCACCTGGTTCTGGAACACCTATCCCGGTGTCGCCGTGGATATTCCGTCGTTCTCCTACCAGTTCTCCTTCGAGCAGAGCGCGGACTGGACCCGCACCTACGCCAAGGGCCACGAGCTCAAGGCGTACGCCGAGCACTGCGTCGACAAGTACGGACTGCGGGACCGGATCCGGTTCGGCACCGAGGTCACCGGCGCCGAATACGACGACGCGGCCGATCTCTGGCGGGTGCACACCAGCGCCGGCACCGTCACCGCACGGTTCCTGATCAACGGCAGCGGCGTGCTGACGGTGCCCAAGCCGCCGGACATCGAGGGCGTCGCCGAGTTCGCCGGCACCACGCTGCACACCGCACGCTGGGACAGCAGCGTCGACCTGCGCGGCAAGCGGGTTGCGGTCATCGGCACGGGCGCCTCGGCAGTGCAGGTGATCCCGGAGATTGCCCCAATTGTGGAGCAGCTCACGGTGTTTCAGCGGACGCCGATCTGGTGCTTCCCCAAGCTGGACCTGCCGCTGCCGGCGGTGGCCCGGTGGGCCATGCGTATCCCGGGTGGCAAGACACTGCAGCGGCTGGCCAGCCAAGCCTACGTCGAGCTCACCTTCCCGCTGTCGGCGCAGTATTACAGCGTGTTCCCGTTGGCCGACGGTGCCGCCCGCATGGGACGGCAGTTTTTGCGCCGCGAGGTGCACGACCCGGTGGTCCGCGACAAGCTCACCCCGCGTTACGCGGTCGGCTGCAAGCGACCGGGCTTCCACAACACCTACCTCTCGACCTACAACCGCGAAAACGTCAGCCTGGTAACCGAATCCATCGAACGCATCACGCCGACCGGGGTGCGCACCGCCGACGGACAAGAGCACGAAGTCGACGTGCTGATCCTCGCCACCGGGTTCAAGGTGATGGACGTCGACAGCGTGCCGACCTTCCCCGTCACGGGAGCCGGCGGGCACACCCTCGGCGAGTTCTGGGAGACGCAGCGACTGCAGGCGTACGAGGGCGTCAGCATCCCCGGCTTCCCGAACTTCTTCACGGTCATGGGGCCGTACGGGTACGTGGGCTCGTCATACTTCGCGCTCATCGAAGCCCAGGTACACCACATCGTGCGGTGCCTGCAGCGGGCCGAGAAGGTCGGCGCCCACCGGGTGGAGGTCTCACAGGAGGCCAATGACCGCTACTTCGCGGAGATGCTGAGCAAGCGCCACCGGCAGGTGTTCTGGCAGGACAGCTGCCAGTCTGCCAACAGCTACTACTTCGACAAGAACGGCGACGTGCCACTGCGGCCGGCAACCACCGTCGAGGCCTACGTCCGCAGCCGACGGTTCGACCTCGACGACTATGAGTTCAGCGCTTGAGCGCGCTCATATGAAAGTTCTTTGAACCCGATAACTTTTCGCGCACAAAGCACCTCGGCAGGTTTAACGGGATCAATTCGTCGGTACAGTCGCGGAGGTGACTCCCCGACCGGTGCGATGGCGGGCAGCGGCCGTGCTGCTCGTCACCCTGTTCGGGCTCGGGATCGGTATTCAGTTGGGCGCCAAGCCCGTTGCCACGGTGCATGAACATGCTGCCCCCATGCTCGTCGCCGCCGGTCACACGCTGCCGTCGGTGACCGCCATCCACCCGCACGTCCGCGACGGCTCGATCCCGGCAGCCCCGGAACTGGTGACCACCGCGGGTCTCCCCCGCTCAGCCTCCACCCTCCTGGCCCTGGGCCTGGTGGTGGCACTTGGCATCCTCATGGTGTGCTGGCGGGCGTTGTCGCCGACGACCGGCCGCAGCCCGCCCCGTCGCGCCCTTCAGATTCACAGCGGGCGGGCGGTCCTGACCCGCCTCTGCATCTCCCGACGCTGACAGGTCAGCGCAGATCGGCCACCGTTCGTGGCTGGTCGGTGTCCGCTGTCCGAATCCGCCGCCGCCCCGCGGCATCAGCGAAAAGTGATGCACCCATGAACAATTCGAGCAATCTCACCCTGCCCAGAAAGCCCTCCCGCCCGGCTTCCGGGCCGTGCCGGCTGGCCCGCTACGACCGGCCCGGCACCATGGTCGGCGGCACCCCCGTGCTGCGGATCGCCGCTCCCTTCACCACCGACGACCGAGGCTTCTGGGCCAAACTCGAAGGCGTCAACCCCGGCGGCATGAAAGACCGGCCGGCCATGTACATGGTCGAACGCGGCCGGGCCCGCGGTGACCTGCTGCCCGGCGCCCGGATCGTCGAATCCACCAGCGGCACCCTCGGACTCGGCCTCGCCCTGGCCGGCACGGTGTACGGGCATCCGGTCACGCTGGTCACCGACCCCGGCATGGAACCCATGATGCTGCGGATGCTCGCCGCATACGGCGCCGACATCGACCTCGTCACCGAGCCGCATCCAACCGGCGGCTGGCAGCAGGCCCGCCGCGACCGGGTGGCGCAGATTCTGGCCCAGGACCCCACCGCCTGGTATCCCGACCAGTACAACAACCCCGACAATGTCGACGCGTACCGCGAGCTCGCCCTGGAACTGCAGTCGCAGCTCGGCACCGTCGACGTCCTGGTGTGCTCGGTAGGTACCGGCGGGCACTCGGCCGGAGTGGCAAAAGTGTTGCGCGAGTTCAACCCTGACCTGAAGTTGATCGGCGTCGACACCATCGGGTCGACCATCTTCGGGCAGCCGGCACAGAGCCGGTTGATGCGTGGGCTCGGCTCGAGCATCTACCCCGACAACGTCGACTACGGCGCCTTCTCGGAGGTGCATTGGGTGGCGCCCGCCGAGGCGGTGTGGGCGTGCCGGGCGCTGGCCGCGACCAGCTACGCCAGCAGCGGCTGGAGCGGCGGCGCCGTGGCGCTCGTCGCCGGCTGGGCAGCCCGTCATCACGATCCGGAGACCACGGTCGCCGCGATCTTTCCCGATGGGCCGCAACGCTATTTCGACACCGTCTACAACGACGACTACTGCCGCCAGCACAACCTGCTGGGAATCGAACCGCCGGCCGAGCCCGCGGTGATCGCCGATCCCGCTGAGCGCGTGGTGGATTCATGGACCCGCTGCACGACGGTGCGCAAGCCCGAGTCCCTCTGATGCAGGTACTCGCCCAGTTCCGCAGCTTCGGCTGGCCCAGCCGGGTGCTGATGCTCAACCAGTTCGGCATCAACCTCGGCTTCTACATGCTGATGCCGTATCTGGCCGGGTACCTGGCCGGTCCGCTCGGCCTGGCCGGCTGGGCTGTCGGGTTGGCACTCGGGGTGCGAAACTTCTCGCAGCAGGGCATGTTCATCGTCGGTGGCACGCTGGCCGACCGGCTCGGCTACAAGCCCCTGATCGTGGCGGGCTGTCTGCTGCGCACAGCCGGCTTCGGCCTGCTGGCCGTCGCGCAGTCCCTGCCGGCGGTGTTGATCGCCTCGGCGGCAACGGGTTTCGCGGGAGCGCTGTTCAATCCCGCGGTGCGCGCCTATCTCGCCGCGGACTCCGGCGAGCGGCGGGTGGCGGCATTCACGGTGTTCAACGTCTTCTATCAGGCGGGAATCCTGGCCGGGCCGCTGGTCGGCCTGGCACTGATCGCGCTGGACTTCCGGGTGACCGCAGGGATGGCGGCCACGGTGTTCGCGGTGCTGACCATCGCCCAGCTGTTCGCGCTACCGCAGGACCACGCCGATCATGGTGCGGCCGAACGCGTCTCGGTGCTGCACGACTGGCGCACCGTGCTGGCCAACCGGCCGTTCCTGTTGTTCGCGGTCTCGATGGTCGGTACCTACGTGGTGACGTTCCAGGTGTACCTGGCACTGCCGCTGCACGCCGGGGTCCTCGCGCCACATCACGAATCAGCCATCGTGGCAGCGGTTTTCGCGGTGTCGGGGCTGGTCGCCATCGGCGGCCAGCTGCGCATCACGGCCTGGTTCACCGCGCGCTACGGCCGGGCGCAGTCGTTGACCATCGGGGTGCTGGTGCTGGCCGCGGCGTTCGTCCCCCTGATCGTGGTGCCCGACGACCGCTGGGGCCCGCCGGCGGCAGTGGCGGCACTGCTGCTGACGGCGGCGCTGCTGGCGGTCGGGTCGGCCGCGGTGTACCCGTTCGAGATGGACACCGTGGTGTCGCTCGCGGGCGACCGGCTGGTCGCGACGTACTACGGCTTCTACAACACGATCGTCGGCGTCGGCATCCTCGTCGGAAACCTGGCGACCGGCGCGCTGATGGAGACGGCGCGCGCCGCCGGCCGGCCGGAGCTCATCTGGGTGGCGCTCACGGCGATCAGCCTGCTGGTTGCCCTGGCGCTGTACCGAAGCCGTCGACTGGAGCCGCAGCCCGTCGGCTGATCAGGTACTAAACCGAAGCCTTCAGGTCGTCGACCTTGTCGAGCTGCTCCCACGGCAGTTCGATGTCGGTGCGGCCGAAGTGGCCGTACGCGGCGGTCGGCGCGTAGATGGGGCGCAGCAGGTCCAGGTCGCGGATGATGGCGCCGGGACGCAGGTCGAAGACCGACGTGATGGCCTTCTCGATACGGGCCGGGTCGAAGTGCTCGGTGCCGAAGGTCTCCACGAACAGGCCCACCGGGGCGGCCTTGCCGATGGCGTAGGCGACCTGGACCTCGACGCGGTCGGCCAGGCCGGCAGCGACGACGTTCTTGGCCACCCAGCGCATGGCGTACGCCGCGCTACGGTCGACCTTTGACGGGTCCTTGCCCGAGAAGGCGCCGCCGCCGTGGCGGGCCCAGCCGCCGTACGTGTCGACGATGATCTTGCGGCCGGTCAGGCCGGCGTCACCCATCGGGCCACCGACGACGAAGTTGCCGGTCGGGTTGACCAGCAGCCGGAAGTCGGAGGTGTCCATGGTGTCGTGCGCCAGGTCGGCCAGCACGGTGTCGACGACGTGGCGGCGGATGTCCGGGGCCAGCGTGCCGTCCAGGTCGACGCCCTCGGCGTGCTGGGTGGACAGCACCACGGTGTCCAGGCGGACCGGGACGTTGTCGCGGTACTCGATGGTGACCTGGGTCTTGCCGTCGGGCCGCAGGTAGTCGACGGTCTCGTTCTTGCGGACCTCGGTGAGGCGCCGCGACAGCCGGTGTGCCAGCGCGATGGGCAGCGGCATCAGCTCGGGCGTGTCGTTGATGGCGTAGCCGAACATCAGGCCCTGGTCGCCGGCGCCCTGGGCGTCCAGCGGGTCACCCGCGCCCTCGACGCGCGCCTCGTGCGCGGTGTCGACACCGGCGGCGATGTCCGGGGACTGCGCACCGATGCCGATGTTCACGCCACAGGTGGCGTAGTCGAAGCCCTTGTCGGAGTGGTCGTAGCCGATCTGGCGGATCCGGTCACGCACGATCAACGGGATGTCGGCGAACGCCTCCTTGGCCGTGGTGGTCACCTCGCCCACGACATGCACCTGGCCGGTGGTCACCAGCGTCTCCACCGCGACCCGCGACTTCGGATCCTGCGCGAGCAGCGCATCCAGCACGGAGTCGCTGATGGCGTCGCAGATCTTGTCCGGATGTCCCTCGGTCACCGACTCGCTGGTAAACAGCCGACCTTCACTCACGTCGCAAATCCCTTCCAAAACTTTAGTCCGGCGCATAATATCCGCGCCCGGCTATTCCCTGTCGGATACCCCTGCGCAGCAACCCGTTCCGCGGCGCGGTTCAGGCGACGATCATTCGTCGCTGCCACGCAGGAAAGCCGCGATCGCATCGGCGATGCGACTGGCCATCAAGGTCTTGGACCCGTGCTCCAGTGCCGACTCGGCGCCGTCGGCGGCCAGCAGCCAACCGTCGTTGACGTCGACCTCGAAGGCCTTGCCGTCCCCGACCGCGTTGACGACCAGCAGGTCACAGCCTTTGCGCTGCAGCTTCGCCCGGGCGTGGAACAGCACGTCACCGTTGGCGTCGCCGGTCTCGGCCGCGAACCCGACGATGGCACGCAGGTTCGGCAGTTGACCGTCAGTCCGGGCGCGCACCGCGCCGGCGAGGATGTCGTCGGTCCGGGTCAGTTCGATGACGGGTGCCCCGTCCGATTCACCGGGGCCGTGCGTCTTTTTGATCTTGCTGGTCGCTACCTCGGTAGGACGGAAGTCAGCGACGGCGGCGGACATCACGAGCACGTGCGCATCGGGCACGTACTTGAACACCGAATCCCGCAGTTGTGCCGCCGAGCTGATGTGCACGACGTCGACGCCGGCCGGGTCGGCCAGGCCCGCGGTGTTTCCGGCGATCAGAGTGACCTCTGCGCCGCGCTGGGCCATGACGCGGGCCACGGCGTAGCCCTGCTTGCCGGAGCTGCGGTTGCCGATGAACCGAACCGGGTCGATGGCCTCGCGGGTGCCACCGGCGGTGACGACGGCCTTGACCCCGGTCAGATCGTGGGGCAACGCGTCACCACGCTCCAGAAGGAGCTGGGCGAAGGTGGTGATCTCTTCGGCCTCGGGCAGACGTCCCGGGCCGCTGTCGGCGCCGGTGAGGCGCCCGGAGGCGGGGTCCAGCACGACGACGCCGCGACGCCGCAGGGTCGCGACGTTCTCGACGGTGGCCGGGTGCAACCACATCTCGGTGTGCATCGCCGGAGCGAACAACACCGGACAGCGCGCGGTGAGCAGCGTGGCGGTCAGTAGATCGTCGCCGCGGCCCGCCACCGCACGTGCCATCAGGTCGGCGGTGGCCGGTGCGACCACGACCAGGTCGGCCTGCTGGCCGAACCGGACGTGGGGTACCTCGGAGACGTCCTCGAACACTCCCGTGTGCACGGGATTACCGGACAGTGCTTCAAAGGTGGCGGCGCCGACGAACTTCAGCGCCGACTCCGTCGGCACGACGCGAACCGAGTGGCCGGCCTCGCTCAGCTGACGAACCAGGGTGCACGCCTTGTAGGCGGCGATACCTCCGGCGACTCCGACGACGATGCGCTTGCGGTCGGCCATATCGGACGCCTACTCGGCGTTACTCGCCCTCGGTGTGCTCGAGCAGGTCGCCGTGGATCTCGCGCATCGCGATCGACAGCGGCTTCTCCTGCAGGCCCGGCTCGACCAGGGGGCCGACGTACTCGAGGATGCCGTCGCCGAGCTGGTTGTAGTAGTCGTTGATCTGGCGCGCACGCTTCGCGGCGTAGATGACCAGCGCGTACTTGCTCGACACACGATCCAGCAGCTCGTCGATGGGCGGGTTGGTGATACCCAGCGGCGTGTCGTAGGCGATGGCGGCGTCGGAGTCGATGCTCTCGACAGTGGTGCTCACGAAGGATTCTCCCGGCGTTCGGTGTAAAGAATGGCGTCGCTATCAGCGATATCTGTGCGGGTGCTGCGCAGACCGCTCAGCGGCCCACCAGCAAGGATACCAATTCTGCACAGGCGGATTCCAACTGACTGTTGACAACCGTCACATCGAAACTGTCCTGAGCGGCCATTTCGGCCCGCGCGGTCTCCAGGCGGCGGGCCTGGATCTCGGCACTCTCGGTGCCGCGACCGACGAGGCGGCTCTCCAGCGCTTCCCAACTGGGCGGCGCGAGGAAGACGGTCAGCACCTCCGGCATGGCCTGTTTGACGGCCCGGGCACCGGCCAGATCGACCTCGATGAGGACGGGATGACCAGCGGCGATGGCTTCCCGGACGGGCCGGGCGGGGGTGCCTGAGCGCTGCAGGCCACCGTGGATTTCGGCCCATTCCAGGAGCTCGCCGTCATCGATCAGGCGCTGGAACTCGTCGGCCGAGACGAATGTGTAGTCGACACCGTCGACCTCGCCAGGACGCGGCGCACGCGTCGTGGCGGAAACACTGAAATGCAGGTCGGGCACCCGCTCGCGCAGGCAGCGCACGACCGTGGATTTACCCACGGCAGAGGGGCCGGACAGCACAACAACACGGTTCATCGCCGTCCGGCCCCTACTGCTCGTCAGTCTTGCGTCAGATCAGGAAAAGTCGAACTTTTCCAGCAGGGCCTTGCGCTGACGGTCGCCCAGGCCGCGCAGACGGCGGGTCGGAGCGATCTCCAGCTCGGTCATGATCTCCTGCGCCTTGACCTTGCCGACCTTGGGCAGGGCTTCCAGCAGAGCGGAAACCTTCATCTTGCCGAGGACCTCGTCGGTCTCGGCGTCCGTCAGGACCTGCTTGAGGTTGGTGCCGCCGCGCTTGAGCCGGTCTTTCAACTCGGCACGTGCTCGACGTGCGGCAGCAGCCTTCTCCAACGCTGCCGCGCGCTGTTCGTCGGTCAACTGGGGAAGGGCCACGGGGTTCCTCCGTATCTCCGTCAAATAATTTCTGTCACGGCTGGGTGAACCAGCCAGCGACGACGACCGTACCCACGCTTGCCGACAAGCGCTAACCCCACCCCCCGGGTAACGAAGCTAAAAGCCCAGCGTGTAGTGCGAACGACGGCTCCGAATGGTCACTGAGTGCAAGCTCTGCGAGCTCGGGTTTAGCGCCGTTCGGTCACAAATCCGCCTGCGTATCAAGGGTTTTGAGCACTCAGTGGGACGACGGCCGAGCGCTCCGCGTCGACCCCGGCGCATTTTCGGGTCGTCGCCCGGGTCGATTGAGGAAAATTTTCGCAGGTCACGGCGTGTCGGGCGTGTCGATGCCGAGTCCGAGCAGGCCGGTACGCCGCCCGTGCCGCGCCGACCGCTCCGAGACGCTATTTGGCCAGTTCGGCCGCCCAAATTCACAGGTTTCCGGCCGCCCGCAGTGCGGATCCACGCCGTCGCGCAGAACCCGCAAACTCGGCCACTGCGCGATACACCGAGAGCGGCCGGCGCATCCTTGGCGAATGGACGGGATCGCTGTGATGAAACTGTCTCCCGCCCAACGTTTCCCATGTGATCACGCCTTCCACAGGCAACGGCCAGCAGCTCGTAGCCAAACCGTGGCCGGACACACAGCACACACCTAATGCCACCACAGTGCGGCCACATTAGGCAGCCCTAACTTCAGTGTCATGAACCTCAAGCACGCATTGACCGCATCCACCCTGGCCGCAGGTATCGGCGTCGCCGGATTGTTCGGCGTCGGCCTGGCCGGCGCCAATGCCGACCCGGGCCAGTGCCCGCCGAACGCGCCGTGCGGTCAGCGCGACGACCATCGCGGCGGCGACAACCGTGGCCCGGCCGCCCCCGTCGGCCGGGACGACAACTGGCACGACAACCAGGGCCGGGACTGGCAGCACCGCGGCATCGACGACGCCCGCTTCGATCACCAGCCGTTCGCATACAACGGCCAGTGGGTGAACCCAGTGTGGGACGACGGGCGTGGCGCGTGGGGCTTCTGGCTCGGCCCCATCTGGATTCCGCTGTGATCGACGCCCGCTGACCGATCCCCCAACGAGACGGCCCGCCACGCAAAGTGGTGGGCCGTCTGTGTGCGAATGAAACATACTGCCGCACAACATGTTCTCAGGTTCTTGACCGCACACACAGCACACACCTAAGCGCAGCTAAGTGCACGCCCATCGGACCGCCATAGCGTCAGCGGCATGAAGATCAAGCAGGCATTGACCGCATCGACCCTGGCCGTAGGCATCGGCGCCGCCGGAATCCTCGGCATCGGACTGGCGACCGCGAGCGCCGACTGGTGCCCGCCGGGAGCCCCGTGCGCGGGGCACGACGACCACCGCGGCGGCTGGCAGCGCGGTGTCGACTGGCATCAGGACCGGGATGGTTGGCGCGATGACCGCGGCCGCGACTGGCGTGGCCGCGGCATCGACGACGCCCGCTGGGATCACCAGCCGTTCTCCTACAACGGCCAGTGGGTGAACCCGGTATGGGACGCCGGCTTCAACGCGTGGGGCTTCTGGCTCGGCCCGATCTGGATTCAGCTGTGACATAGCCGCGCGGCCGGTACGTTCGTGCCGATGGCTGCCGCGTACCGGTCACTGTGCGTCCTGTTACTGATGTTCGCCACCCTGACGGCGAACATCGCGGCTCCCGCATGGGCCTGCGGTTGCGGCGCCTACATCCCGGACCGCGCCGGCGCCGCCGTCGTCGACGAGCGGGCCCTGATCGCCTGGGACGGCCGCACCGAGGACATCCTGATGTCGTTCGGGGTGCGCGGCACCTCGGATCGGGCCGCGTGGGTGATGCCGGTGCCGTCGGCCGCGCACGTGACGTTGGGCGATGCCGCGGTGTTCGACGAGTTGGCGCGCATCACCGCGCCCCGGGTCGAATACCGGGACAGCTGGTGGCCCACCTTCGACTGGCTCACCGAGGGTTCGCGGGGTGCGCTCGAGAGCGCGGGAGCGCGACCCGGCGGCGTCAAGGTGCTGAGCAATCAGCGGATCGGGCCGTTCGACGTCACCCGCCTGGCCGGCGATGACCCCGCGGCCCTGGCGGGTTGGCTGACGGCCAAGGGCTTCCTCCACCCCGACGGGCTGGATGCCAACCTGGCGCCCTACGTCGCGGCGGGCTGGGAGATCGTCGCGATCCAGCTCACCCCCGATGCCGCAGGTGCCACGCTGTCGGGCACGTTGCAGCCACTGCGGCTGTCATTCGCGTCCGACAAGGCCGTGTACCCGATGCGTCTGTCCCGGTCGGCGACGGCGCCGCAGAGCGTCGACCTGTACGTGCTGGCCGACCATCGGATGGATCCCAGCGCGCTACCGGTGCCCGGCAACGCGCCGACGCTGCAGTACGCCGGACCGGTCGATGCACCGGCCCTGGCCGACTACCGGGGCCGCTACCTCACCCGCTGGACCAACTACCTCGGCGAGCCGCATCGCATCGACGGCGACTATGTATTCGCCCGTGCCGCAACCGATTCCGATTACGCGCAGGTCATCTACCGGACCCGCAACCGTGGCGATGTCACCGGTCTGGCCCTGATCGCCGCCGCCCTCGGCGGCGTGGTCCTGGTCGCGGCGCTCTGGTGGCGCCGCCGGCGTCAGGCCAGATAGGCGACGGCGTCGCGGAGCTTCTCCCCCGCGGCCCGCACGGCGGCGACGTCGGGCCCGGCCCGCAGCACCTCACGCGACACCGCGGGCAGCAAGGTGCCCGGCTGCGCACCGCCGAGCCCGGCCAGCGCGTCCGGGCGTCCACCCTGAGCGCCGACGCCCGGCAGCAGCACCGGTCCACCGAGCTGCGACAGGTCGGGGACCTCGGAGAGCGTCGCGCCGACGACGACACCGACCGAGCCGTCGCCCGCGGCGTTGACCGCCGCGACGTCGTCGACGACCGACTGCGCCACGGTCCGTTCACCGGCGAGCGCGCGCTGCACCGACGCGCCCTCCGGGTTGGACGTGGCGGCCAGCACGAACACGCCCCGGCCGTGGGCGGCCGCGACATCGAGCAGCGGCTGCAGCGAGCCGAAACCGAGGTACGGCGACGCCGTCACGGCGTCGGCGGCCAGCGGCGAATCGCCCGCCCACGCCTGCGCGTAGGCGGCCATGGTGGAGCCGATGTCACCGCGCTTGGCGTCGGCCAGCACCAGCACGCCGGCCTCCTGCAGCCGGGCGATTGTCCGTTCCAGCACGGCGAAGCCCGCCGACCCGTAGGCCTCGAAGAACGCAACCTGCGGCTTGACGATCGCGAAGCCCGCGAACGCCTCGACGCAGATGTCGCTGAACGCCGCCACGCCATCTGCCGACACCGGCAGACCCCAGGCGCTCAAGAGCTCGGGGTGCGGGTCGATGCCCAGGCACAGCGGACCCCGCTGTGCCATGGCGGCCCGCAGTTTGAGCCCGAAACTCACTTCTCGGCCAACTGGCTGTGCAGCTCCTGCAGCGACCGCACGCCGATGTCTCCGCGGATACCGGCCTCGATGCCCTGCACCGCGGCCGACGCGCCCTGCACCGTCGTCACGCACGGGATGCTGGCCGACACCGCGGCCGACCGAATCTCGTAGCCGTCGATACGCGGACCGGAGTTGCCGTACGGCGTGTTGATCACCATGTCGACCTCGCCGGCCTTGATGGCGTCGACCGCCGACATCGCGGGCCGCTCCGGGCTGGGCTCTTCGAAGTTCTTCCGCACGACCTCGCACGGAATGCCGTTGCGGCGCAGCATCTCCGCGGTGCCCTCGGTGGCCAGCACCCGGAAGCCGAGATCGGCCAGGCGCTTGACCGGGAACACCAGCGAGCGCTTGTCGCGGTTGGCGACCGAGACGAACACCGTGCCGCCCGAGGGCAGGGAGCCGTATGCCGCGGTCTGGCTCTTGGCGAAGGCGGTACCGAAATCGCTGTCGATACCCATGACCTCGCCGGTCGACTTCATCTCCGGCCCGAGCAGCGAATCGACCTGCGAGCCATCGGCTTTGCGGAACCGGTGGAACGGCAGGACGGCTTCCTTCACCGCGATGGGCGCGTTGGGCGCGACGCTGGCACCGTCACCCTCGGCGGCCAGGATGCCCTCGGCCCGCAGCTCGGCGATGGTGGCGCCCAACATGATCCGGGCGCAGGCCTTGGCCAGCGGCACAGCGGTCGCCTTCGAGACGAACGGCACCGTCCGGCTGGCGCGCGGGTTGGCCTCCAGCACGTACAGCACGTCGTCCTTGAGCGCGTACTGCACGTTGAGCAGGCCGACCACGCCGATGCCGTGGGCGATGGCCTCGGTGGCCCTGCGCACGGCGGCAATGTCGGTGCGGCCCAACGTGACCGGCGGCAGCGCACAGGCCGAGTCGCCGGAGTGGATGCCGGCTTCCTCGATGTGCTCCATGACGCCGCCGATGTAGACCTCGGTGCCGTCGCACAGGGCGTCGACGTCGATCTCGATGGCGTCTTCGAGGAACCGGTCGACCAGCACGGGGTGCTCGGGCGACAGCTCGGTGGCGCGCTCGATGTAGCCCTGCAGGGTCTGTTCGTCGTAGACGATCTCCATGCCGCGGCCGCCCAGCACGTACGACGGACGCACCAGCACCGGGTAGCCGATGTCGGAGGCGATCCGGCGGGCCTGCTCGAAACTCGTTGCGGTGCCGAAGCGCGGAGCGGGCAGCCCGGCGGCGCGCAGCACCTCACCGAACTCACCACGGTCCTCGGCCAGGTCGATGGCCTTGGGGCTGGTGCCGACGACGGGCACCCCGGCCTTCTCCAGCCGCTCGGCCAGGCCCAGCGGGGTCTGGCCACCGAGCTGCACGATGACACCGACCACGCCCGGACCGCCGGCCCCTGACGCCTGCTCGGCGTGGTACACCTCGAGCACGTCCTCGAAGGTGAGCGGCTCGAAGTACAGCCGGTCGGCGGTGTCGTAGTCCGTCGAGACGGTCTCGGGGTTGCAGTTGACCATGACGGTCTCGAAACCGGCCTGGCTCAACGTGGTTGCCGCGTGCACGCAGCTGTAGTCGAACTCGATGCCCTGCCCGATGCGGTTCGGGCCGGAGCCCAGGATCAGCACCTTGGGCTTCTCGGTCTGCGGGGCCACCTCGGTCTCGGCCGCGGGGTCCAGCTCGTAGCTGCTGTAGTGGTACGGCGTCTTGGCGTCGAACTCGGCCGCGCAGGTGTCGACGGTCTTGTACACCGGCCGGATGCCGAGCCGCTCACGCAGCGCGCGCACACCGGCCTCGCCCGCCAATTCCGGTCGCAGCGCGGCGATCTGGCGGTCGGACAGGCCGCTGTGCTTGGCCCGGCGCAGCAGGCGCTCGTTGAGCACGGGAGCGTCGACGAGTTCGCCGCGCAGTGCGACGAGGGTGGCGATCTGGTCGACGAACCAGGGGTCCACACCCGAGGCCTCGGCGACGACCTCGACCGAACCACCGAGGCGCAGTGCCTGTTCGATGTCGTAGAGCCGGCCGTCGGTCGCGGTGCGCAGCCCGGTCAGCAGCTCGTCGAGGGTCTTGTCGGGATCGTCCCCCGTCCAGAAGCCGGCCCGCTTGGTCTCCAGCGACCGCATCACCTTGCCGAGGGCCTCGATGAAGTTGCGGCCCAACGACATCGCCTCGCCGACCGACTTCATGGTGGTGGTCAAGGTCTGGTCGGCGCCGGGGAACTTCTCGAAGGCGAACCGCGGCGCCTTGACGACGACGTAGTCCAGCGTCGGCTCGAAACAGGCCGGGGTTTCCTTGGTGATGTCGTTGACGATCTCGTCCAGCGTGTAGCCGATGGCCAGCTTCGCGGCGATCTTGGCGATCGGGAAACCCGTTGCCTTGGAAGCCAATGCGCTCGAGCGCGACACGCGCGGGTTCATCTCGATGACGATCAGGCGGCCGTCGGCCGGGTTGATGGCGAACTGGATGTTGCAGCCACCGGTATCGACGCCGACCTCGCGCAGGATCGCGATGCCGAGGTCACGCATCTTCTGGTACTCACGGTCGGTCAGGGTCATGGCCGGCGCGACGGTCACCGAATCGCCGGTGTGCACGCCCATCGGATCGAAGTTCTCGATCGAGCAGACGATCACGACGTTGTCGTGGTGATCGCGCATGAGCTCGAGCTCGTATTCCTTCCAGCCGTAGATCGACTCCTCGATCAGCACGTTGGCAGAAGGCGATGCGGCCAGGCCGTCGCCGGCCATGCGCTCGACGTCCTCGTTGGTGTAGGCCATGCCTGAGCCCAGGCCGCCCATGGTGAACGACGGCCGGACCACGACCGGGAGGCCGAGGTCGGCGACGGTCTCGCGGACCTCGTCCATGGTGAAACACACCCGGCTGCGGGCGGATTCGCCACCGACCTTGGCGACGATGTCCTTGAACTTCTGCCGGTCCTCACCGCGCTGGATGGCGTCGAAGTCCGCGCCGATCATCTCGACGCCGTACTTCTCCAGCACACCGTTCTCGTGCAGCGCGACCGCGGTGTTGAGCGCCGTCTGGCCGCCGAGGGTGGCCAGCACCGCGTCGATCTTGTTGCCGCGCTCGGCCTGCTGCGCAAAAATCTTCTCGACGAACGCCGGGGTGATGGGCTCGACATAGGTGTTGTCGGCGTACTCCGGGTCGGTCATGATCGTCGCCGGGTTGGAGTTGATCAGGCTGACCTGCAGCCCCTCGGCGCGCAGCACGCGGCAGGCCTGGGTGCCCGAGTAGTCGAACTCGCAGGCCTGGCCGATGACGATCGGGCCGGACCCGATCACCAGGATGTGGTTGAGGTCTGAGCGGCGCGGCATTACTTCTCCCCTGCCATGAGATCGGCGAACTTGTCGAACAGGTACTCGGCGTCGTGTGGGCCTGCTGCCGCCTCCGGGTGGTACTGCACCGAGAAGGCGCGCCCGTCGAGCAGCGAGACGCCTTCCACCACACCGTCGTTGGCGCACGTGTGGCTGACCACCGCTCGGCCGAACGGGGTGTCGAACTCTTCCCCGGCCTCACCTTCGAGCGCAAACCCGTGATTCTGCGCGGTGATCGCGATGCGGCCGGTGGCCTGCTCAACGACGGGGATATTGATGCCGCGGTGGCCGAACGTCATCTTGTAGGTGTCACGGCCGAAGGCGCGGCCCAGAATCTGGTTGCCGAAGCAGATGCCGAACAACGGGATTCCGGCCGACAGCACCTGCTTGGTGAACTCGACCATGTGATCGGCGGTGGCCGGGTCGCCCGGGCCGTTGGACAGGAAGACGCCGTCCACCTTGAGGTCGGCGAGCTCGTCGAACGTCACCGACGACGGCAGCACGTGGCTGCGGATACCGCGGGCCGCGAAGTTGCGCGGGGTGTTGGTCTTGATCCCGAGGTCGATGGCCGCGATGGAAAAGCGGCGCTCGCCAACGGGTTCGACGATGTACCGGTCGTCGGTGCTGACCTCACCGGCCAGGTCCGCGCCGAGCATCGACGGCTGGTTGCGCACACGGGTGACCAGCTCATCGACGGACGCCGGGCCCGTGCCTGATGTCGCCGCCAAAGCGGCTCCGCTGAACACGCCCGCCTTCATCGAGCCGAAGTTGCGCAGGTGCCGCACGATGGCACGGGTGTCGACACCCGCGACGCCGACGATGCCCTGACGCACCAGTTCGTCGTCGAGGGTGCCGGTGGCACGCCAGTTGGAGGCGCGCGGCGACGGGTCGCGGACGACATAGCCGGCGACCCAGATTTTGTCGTCGCGGCTCTCGTTGTCCTCGCCGTTCCAGCCGGTGTTGCCGATCTGCGGGGCGGTGGCCACCACGATCTGCCGGTGGTAGCTCGGGTCGGTCAGGGTCTCCTGGTAGCCGGACATGCCGGTGGAGAACACCGCCTCGCCCAACGTCTGGCCCACGGCACCGAACGGTGTTCCGGTGAACACCCGGCCGTCCTCCAGCACGAGTACGGCGGTCTGATCGGTCTGGGTCACTTGCTGTCCTCCTCAACCCATTTGGCCAGTTCGCGACGGTCGTCGCTACGGAATCCGGTATCGATCTCGGTGCCCGACGGCAGCTGCCACCGGATGGCGAGAATCCCGTCGTAGGTGAGCACCTTGCCGGCGATGGCGCGCTCGGTGCGGATGGCGGTGATGGATTCGTCGGGAATCCAGATCGGGCTGCCGCCGGTGAGCTGCAGCATGATGCCCTCGGGGTAGCGCGTCAGCACGGCTTTGCTGCGAAAACCGAGGGAGCCCACCGCAATTCGGTCCTGCCAGCTCGGCGCGAAGGTGCTGCCGATGTACATGCCCTTGGTGGCGGGCACGATCGCCGGTCCGACAGTGTCGGGCAGCGCCGGCAGCAGTCCGACGGCACCCGCCTGCCGCTGCACCCGGTGCATCCAGCCCTTGAGCATCTGCCGGATCGCGAACCCGAGCAGTACGACCACAACAGCGGCCAGCACCAGGTAGGTGATCAGAGTCCCCGTGTTCATGCAGGCGACTGCCCATCCCGCGCGGTCACCTTGCCGCGCAACATCGTCAGCGTGACGGTGGCGGGCAGCGCCATCGACTCGTACGGCGTGTTGTCCGACCGGCTGGCCAGGCCGGTGCCGTGCACCGTCCAGGTCGCCTCGGGGTTCACCACGGTCAGGTTGGCGGGTTCGCCGACCGCCAGCGGACGGCCCTGGTCGGGCAGGCCGACGATGGCGGCCGGGGCCTCGCTCATCACGCGGGCGACGTCACGCCAGCTGAGCAGGCCCGGCGTCACCATGGTCTCCACGACGACCGACAGCGCGGTCTGCAGGCCGAGCATGCCGGGGCGCGCGTGCGCGAACTCGCACATCTTCTCGTGTTCGGCGTGCGGGGCGTGATCGGTTGCGACGCAGTCGATCACCCCGTCGGCCAGGGCCTGGCGCAGCGCCTCGGCGTCACTGGCCTCGCGCAGCGGCGGGTTGACCCGGTTGCGGCCGTCGTAGTCCGCGAGCCGGCTGTCGTCGAGCAGCAGGTGGTGCGGGGTGACCTCGGCGGTGATCGAAATGCCCTGGGCCTTGGCCCATTTGATCAGCTCGACGGTGCCCGCCGTCGAGGCGTGGCAGATGTGCACGCGGGCGCCGGCGTCGCGGGCCAGGATCGCGTCGCGGGCCACGATGGACTCCTCCGCCGAGCGCGGCCAGCCGGCCAGTCCCAGCCGGGCGGCATTCGGGCCCTCATGGGCGACGGCACCCACCGTCAGGCGCGGTTCCTCGGCGTGCTGGGCGATCAGGACACCAAGTCCCGCAGCGTATTCCAGCGCCCGGCGCATCACCAGCGGGTCATCGACACAGATGCCGTCGTCGGAGAACATCCGGACCTGTCCGGCACCGGCCGCCATGAGGCCCATCTCGGTGAGCTGCTTGCCGTCGAGCCCGACGGTGACGGCGCCAACCGGGTGCACGTCGACCAGGCCGACCTGCTGCCCGCGGTGCCAGACGTGGTCCGTGACCACGACGGTGTCGGCGACCGGATCGGTGTTGGCCATGGCGAACACCGCGGTGTAACCGCCGAGTGCGGCTGCCGCCGAACCGGTTTCGATGTCCTCGGCGTATTCGCGGCCGGGCTCGCGCAGGTGGGTGTGCAGGTCGACGAAGCCGGGCAGCATGACTTGGCCGACGGCGTCGATGACCTCGTCACCCGTCAGGCCGCTACCGATCTCGGCGATCTGCCCATCGGCGATCAGCACATCGACCGGATCACCCTCGCCGTAGAGCCGGACCCCGCGAATCACCGTGCTCACGCGATCACCTCCCGGCCCGCACCGACCAGAAGCTGGAACAGCACTGCCATACGAACATGCACCCCATTCGAAACCTGTTGCAGTACAGCTGATTGCGACGAATCGGCGACCGACGAGGCGATCTCCATGCCGCGCAGCATCGGACCGGGGTGCAGCACCACCGTGTCCTCGCTCAACCCGGCCAGTCGCTTCTCCGACAGCCCGTAGCGCACCGAGTACTCACGCGCCGACGGGAAGAACGCGCCGTTCATCCGCTCGGCCTGCACCCGCAGCATCAGGACCGCGTCGGCGGCCGGCAGTTCGGCGTCCAGGTCATGCGAGACCGTCACCGGCCAGTCGGCGACCCCGACGGGCAGCAGCGTCGGCGGCGCCACCAGCACCACCTCGGCCCCCAGCGTCGACAACAGCGAGACATTGGAGCGCGCCACCCGGCTGTGCAGGATGTCGCCAACGATCACCACGCGCCGGCCCTCGAGGCCGCCGAGGCGCTGCCGGATGGTCAGCGCGTCGAGCAGCGCCTGCGTCGGGTGTTCGTGCGTGCCGTCGCCCGCGTTGATCACTGACGGCCCGCCGTGTTCGTCGCGCGTCCAGGCCGCAAGCTGTTGTGCCGCACCGGAAGCCGGGTGCCGGATGATCAGCGCGTCGGCACCGGCGGCACGCAGGGTCAGCGCCGTGTCGCGCAGCGACTCCCCTTTGGCGACCGACGAACCGGAGGCGCTGACGTTGATCACGTCGGCGCTCATCCACTTACCGGCCACCTCGAACGACACCCGGGTGCGGGTGGAGTTCTCGTAGAACATGGTGATGACGGTGCGGCCGCGCAACGTCGGCAGCTTCTTGACGTCGCGGCCCAGCAGCGCTTCCCGGAATTTGTCGGCGTCATCGAGGATGGCCGTCGCCTGATCGCGGCTCAGGTCCGAGGCGGCTAAAAGATGCTTCATCCTTGTCGTCTCTTCTTCGCGCAAGCGCTCATCAGCGGGTGGGTCCTCCGTAGGGGGCGATGGAGACGTGATCGTCTCCGCCATCGGTCTCTGACAGGCGCACCTTGACGTTCTCGCTGCGCGACGTCGGGACGTTCTTACCGACGTAGTCGGCGCGGATCGGAAGTTCACGGTGGCCGCGGTCGACCAGCACGGCCAGCTGAACCATCCGCGGGCGGCCGATATCGCGCAGCGCGTCCAGCGCCGAACGCACCGAGCGGCCGGAGTACAGGACGTCGTCGACGAGGATGACCGTCGCGTTGTCGATGCCACCCTCCGGAATCGAGGTCGAGGCCAGTGCCCGCGGCGGTTTGAAGTTCAGGTCGTCGCGGTACAGCGTGATGTCCAGCGCGCCGTACGGCAGCTCCACGCCGGCGAACTCCTTGACCTTCTCGGCGATCCGGGCGGCCAGGGTGACGCCGCGGGTCGGGATACCGAGCAGCACCACGCGCGGAGCGTCGGGCGCGTCGAGCGCAGTCTTCTCGATGACCTGGTGCGCGATGCGCGAGATGGTCCGGCCGACATCGGCAGCGGACAACAATTCCCGGTCGGTGGAGTCACCCACGAGACACCGGACCTCCTTCTCCGCCTCTCTGGACGGATCGTTAAAGGACGTCTAACTAGCCGGGTAGCTTAGCAGGCCGCCAGGGCGTCACCGTCACGCATGCCGTCCTGCGCATCGTCCAAGGCGGACCCCCGGGTTTCCGGCAGCACGAGCGTGCAGACGATGCTGACCAGCACGAAGGCGGCGATCATCAGCCCAACGGCCCAGCTCCCGAGGGCGGCGACCAGCGGCCCGGCGACCAGTGGCGGCAGCGCGCCGCCGACGATGCCGGCGAGGTTGAAGGCCATGCCGGCGCCGGTGTAGCGGTAGCGCGTGGCGAACGTCTCAGGCAGGAACGCCCCGATGGGCCCGTAGGCCAGCCCGAAGATGCAGAAGATGCCGGCGATCGCCACGGCGAAGCCCACCGGTGATCCGGAGTCGATCAGCGGCATCACGAGGAACGCCCACGGCAGCGCCAACCCGAACCCGACCAGGATGATGCGGCGCCGGCCGTAACGGTCGCACAGCACCGCCGAGATGGCCGAGAACACCATGAGGGACACCCCGGCCAGCACACCGACGGCGAGGATCAGGGTCCGCGGATGGTGGATGCGGGTGCTGGCGTAACTCATCAGGTAGGTGCCGCCGAGGAAGCTCATGGTGAAGATGCCGACCATGCAGCCCGCCCCGAGCAGCACCTGCTTGCCCTGGTTGCGCACCAGTTCCCCCAGCGGCGCGCGGGGCACCATCCCCCGCTTCTGCTCCGCGACGAACACCGGAGTCTCGTCGATGCTCAACCGCACGTACAGCGCCACCGCCAGCAGCACCGCGCTGAACAGGAACGGCAGCCGCCAGCCCCAGTCCAGGAACACCGGGCTCTTCTCCCCGATGGTCACGTTGGCGATCAGCACCACGAGGTTGCTGACGGCGAGCCCGGCACCGGCGCCCAACTGGGTGAACATGCCGTACATCCCGCGTTTTCCGGCCGGCGCGTATTCGGCGGACAGCAGCGCCGAGCCGGCCCATTCCCCGCCCACCGCGAAGCCCTGGAACACCCGCAGCGTGAGCAGGATGATCGGCGCCGCGATGCCGATCGACGCCGAACTGGGCACCAGACCGACCCCGACGGTGGACAGGCCCATGATGAGCAGCGTCGCGACCAGAGTCTTCTTGCGGCCCAGGCGATCTCCGTAATGCCCGAAGACCGCCGCGCCGATCGGGCGGGCCAGGAACGCGACCGCGAAGGTGGCCAGCGACGAGATGGTCGCCATGGCCGGCGGCAGGTTCGGGAAGAACACCTGCGGGAAGATCAGCGCCGCCGCGGTGCCGTAGATGTAGAAGTCGTAGAACTCGATGGCGGTGCCGATGAAACTGGCGAACGCCACCTTGTTCATCGGGGTGTGCGGGGTCGACGGGTCTGCTGCCACGTGACGCAGTATGCCTACTGCAACCGCCGTCCGACTACAACATCCCACACGACGGTTTGCCCAAACTGAAGCAAGCGTCAATTTCGTCTGACAGACTCCCGCCTGAGGGCTGACGAGGGGATTGCAATGGCCGGTGGGAGCAAGAAATGGCTGCGGGCCGGCGCGGTGGCCGTCGGCCTGGGTGCGGCTGTGGCCGGCGGTGCCGGAGCCGCGCATGCCGATGCCGTCGCAGCACCCAACGAGACGACAACGAAGGCGCCAGCAACAGCGCCGGCCAAGCAGGTCAAGAACCACAAGGCCAAACCCCCGGCCGCACCGAAGCGAACCCCTGCCGCCGCCACCGCCGTTCCCGCCACCACGCACAAACCAACCGCGACAACAGCAACCGCCAAGCAGCCGACTCCGGTGGCGGCAACGCCGACCGCCGCACTGACCTCGACAGCCCCCGTGGTCACGAAATCCGTACCCGTACCCAAGAACCCTGCGCTGAAATTCGTCGCGGGTGTGCTGTCGGTGTTCGGGCTCAATTCACCTGTGCCAGGGGCGAATCGGATGAGCGCGATGGCGTGGACGGCGGTTCGCCGGATCGAGACGTTCGCCGGCCTCGTGCCCAATGCGGGGGTCGCGACGGTGACATCGTCGGATCCGAACACCGGAGCGGTGACGGGCGCACTGGGCTTCCGCGTACCGGCCAAGCTGCCCATGGCCTACCAGCTCGACGGTGATCCCACCCGCGGCACCGTGACGCTCGGCCCGTCGGGCACATACACCTACACCCCCACCGAGACGGCCCGGCTCGACGCCGGCTTCGGCGGCCCCACCACCGACACGTTCACCGTCCTGGCCGGCAACGGCATCGCCACCACGAGGAAAACCGTCACGGTGCAGATCGCGGTACTGGCCGACAAACCCACGGCGCCCACGTCGGCGACTCAGGACAAGGACTTCCTGACCGGACTGGTCACCGGCACCCTGACCGCCACCGATCCGGCCGGAAAACTGTTGACCTACAACCTCGTATCGCACGCCACCGGGACCAGCGTCAGTGTCTCGTCGAGCGGCGCATACACCTATCAGCCGACCCTGCAGTCGCAGTATCTGGTCAGCGTCGGCGGGCCCACCACCGATACGTTCACCGTGACGGCCACCAACGGCGTCTACACCAGCAATATCGGCACCATCACGGTGCCCATCGTCGGACTCGCCGACATTCCCCAGGCACCCACCTCCGCGAGCCAACTGGCCGACACCAAGACGGGTGTGGTCACCGGCACCATCACCGCAGTCGACCCGGGCGGACACGCGCTGAGCTACCAATACGAAACCAACCCGGCACACGGCACCGTCCAAGTTCTGTCAGACGGCTCGTTCACGTATACACCCACCATCGAGGCGCGCCAGCAGGCCGCGTCCGGCGGGCCCACCACCGACACGTTCAAGGCCAGGGCCAGCAACGGCACCTATCTGGGCACCATCGGCACCATCACCGTGCCCATCACCCCGGCGGCCCCGGCGGTCGTCGACACCTTCGCGGTCAACGCATATCCGCTCGAGGCGGCACTCAACCCAAGCGGCACAACGCTTTACGTCACAAATGTCTTGAGCAGCACCGTGACGGTGGTCAATCCCGCCAGCGGCACCATCCTCGGCACCATCGGCGTCGGGACCCGGCCAGGGGGACTTGTGTCCAGCCCGGACGGCACCAGGTTGTACGTCGTGAACGGCAACAGCAATTCGGTGTCCGTGGTCGACACGACCACGACCCCGCCCACCACCCCGACGACCATCGGTGTAGGCGTCTTCCCGCTGCGCGCGGCCGTCAGCCCCGACGGGAAGACGGTCTATGTCACCAACAACCAGGACGGCACTGTGTCGGTGATCAACACCGCCACGAGCACGGTCACCACCACGATCCCTGTCGGAGCCAACCCGACCGGTGTGGCATTCACCCCGGATGGTGCGCATGCGTACGTCGCCAATGACTACAGCAATTCGGTGTCAGTGATCGACACCGCCACGTCCACGGTCACGGGCACCATCGCGGTGGGCACCCGCCCGGCGTCAGTCGCCATCAGTCCCGACGGCTCCCTCGCTTACGTCACCAACTACGCGTCCGACACCGTGTCGGTGATCGACACCGCCACGAACACCGTCACCACCACCATCCCGACCGGAGGCACCCGCGCCAACGGGGCCGCGTTCAGCCCGGACGGCAAAACGTTGTACGTGACCAACTACGGCGGGACCGTGTCGGTGATCGATACCGCCACCAACAAGGTGTTCGCGACAGTCGCGGTCGGCCCCAACGCCGCGTTCCCGGCAGTCGACCAGACCACGGGGCTGGTCTACGTTCCCAACCTGGGGGACGGCACGATATCGGTCATTTCACGTACCGGCTAACGTGACGCGGGTGAATCTCGACGCGAATACCGAATCGGTCAGCGCGGCGATCGACACCGGCCTGCTGGCCGGAGCGGTCACGCTGGTGTGGCAGGACGGCGCGGTGCGGCAGGTCAACACGCTCGGCCACCGCGACGTGGACGCGAAGCTGCCGATGGAGCGCGACACCGTGTTCCGCATCGCGTCGATGTCCAAGCCTGTCACGGTCGCGGCGGCCATGACGCTTGTCGACGAGGGCCGGCTGGCCCTGACCGACCCCATCGCGAATTGGCTTCCCGAGCTTGCCAACCCGCGCGTGATGACGAGCCTCGACGGGCCGCTGGACCGGTCCGTGCCCGCGCGGCGGCCCATCACCGTCGAGGATCTGATGACCCACCGCGGCGGCCTGGCCTACGGGTTCACGGTGCCGCCGCCACTGGGCCGGGCCTACAACAAGCTGCAGTCGCTGCAGGATCCGGACCGCTGGCTGGCCGAGCTGGGACAGCTGCCGCTGGCGCACCAGCCCGGTGACGCGCTGACGTACAGCCAGTCGACCGACGTGCTGGGCTTTCTGCTGTCCCGCATCGAGGGCAAGCCGCTGCCAGATGTGTTGGCGGAACGCATCTTCAAACCACTGAACATGGTCGACACCGGTTTCGCGGTGACGCACTCGGGTCGGCGCCGCGCGGCGACCATGTACCAGCTGACCGCCGACGGGGACACCCTGAGCCTGCGGCCCGGCAAAATGGGGCCACCGCAGGTGATGCCGCCGACGTTCTGCGCCGGTGGCGGCGGACTCTGGTCGACCGTCGACGACTACCTGACGTTCGCGCGAATGCTCCTGGCCGGCGGCGAGGTCGACGGGGTGCGGGTGCTGTCGGAGGAGTCGGTGCAGTCGATGCGCACCGACCGGCTGACCGCCGAGCAGAAGTCGCAGAATTTCCTCGGCGCACCGTTCTGGATCGGGCGCGGCTTCGGGCTGAACCTGTCGCTGGTGACCGACGAGGCAAAGGCCACACCGTTCTTCGGTCCGGGCGGCCCGGGCACGTTCAGTTGGCCGGGTGCGTTCGGCACGTGGTGGCAGGCCGATCCGAACGCGAACCTGATCCTGATCTACCTGATCCAGAACCAGCCCGAACTCAGCGTGGACGCCGCGGCGGCCGTCGCCGGCAACGCCTCACAGGCCAAACTCCGTTCGGCGCGGCCGAAATTCGTGAAGCGGACGTACCAGGCGCTGGGTCTGTAGCTACCCGGCGCGGGCCACGGTGAGCCGCTGCATGTCTGCCATGCCCTGCTCCTGAGCATCATGCATCCAGGCCGGCAGCGGTGCCCGCAGTTCGGGCAGCACCTCGCCCTCGAGCAGCCCCTGCAGCTTGGCCTGCTTGGCGCTGCGGCCCGCGAGGTTGTCGAGTTCGTGTGCGCCCGAAGGTGATTCGTAGTCGTAGAGCTCGTATTCGATCTTGCGGGTGCGGTCGGTCTCCATGCTGCCGCGCTGCCAGTACGAGTACCGGCCCAACTTCGCGTCGGACGTCCGCACCGCAACGATATGGCTGGGCGCAGAGGTCGGAATCTCTGTGGGGAGCGCCCCGCCACCCATCATCTTCTGTACCGCAGGCGATTTCATCAGCGTCGCCATCTCTTCCACCGACATGTCATCGGTGGCGTGCGCGACCCACGCGCGGCCTGCCACGCCGGGGTCAGCAGCGACGGCGGCGATGTCGCCCCGCGCCTGCAGGTAGCTGAACCGGCCGTCCGAACGCCAGCCGTTGCCGCCGGCCGCGATGGTCAGCAGCAGCGGTGCGATGTCCACGCTGGAGGTCAACTGTCCGCGGCGTTCGCCTGGCTTTGGCGTCAGGTGGCCCGTCGGATCGTGGATGTACAGCGGTACCCGGATGGACTCCTCGTAGATGGCCGCACCCTTGCCCCGTAGGCCGTGCGAGCCGGCGTACTCCCCGTGGTCCGAGGTGAACACCACGACGGTGTCGCGCTCGACGTCCGGACGTGACGCCAGGGTGTCCAGCACCCGGCCGATCTGGACATCGACCTGCTGATGCAGCCACAGGTAGTTGTCGAGGCACCGCGCCCACTGCGCCGCCATCTCCGGGCCCGAGTACGGCACCGGTCCGGTCATCAGCGGCGACATGAAGTTCATGTAGTCGATCTGCAGCTGCGGCTTACCGCGCCGGCGCATGTCCTCGGGTCCCTCGAAATTCACCGGCATCCCGGAGAACACGTGCGGAACATCGTCGGGCAGTGGGTTTCTCGGCCACCAGCAGATGTCATGCGGGTTCACCAGGGACACCGTGGTGCACCACGGGCCGCTGCCGGCGTGGTCGGTGAACCAGCCGTCGAACTGGTCGACGATGGTGTGGTCGATCTTCAGCCCCTGGTTCGGGCCCCCGTTGGGCGACGGGTACGTCCCACCGGAAAAGCCGTGGACGTCGAGACCGTCCGGGGTGGTGTCGGCTACGGCACCCAGGTGCCACTTGCCCCACCACCAGGTGCGGTAGCCCTGCTCGCGCAGCATGGTGCCCCACGTCGGAAAGCGCGGCGCCAGAGTGGATTCGGTGGCGCCCTCGCCGGTGTACAGACATCCCGTCTGGTGCGAGTAGAGGCCGGTGGTCAGCACCCCGCGCGACGGTGTGCACATGTTGGACGCCGAGTAGTGCGACTCGAAGGACACACTCCGCTGCCGGAGCCGGTCCAGGTTGGGTAGCAGTTCGCCGAGCTGACCGGTATCGGGAAACCATTGGGGCGCGCGCATCTGGTCGACGATGATCACCAGGATGTTGGGCCGGCCGGCCGCATGCTCGCGGCCCGTCCGGGACAACAGCTGATAGCCACCGGCCCCCGCTGCGGCCACCCCCGCCACCGCCGCTGTGCCTTTGAGAACTGTGCGCCGGTCGATCTCCGCCATGGGCTCAGCCTAGGAGCCGGCGCGGTCATGCGTGGGCGGATGACCGGTCCACTTGATGTATGCCCGGCGGAATTCCCGCGGGTCGGTGAACCCGACCTCCGTGGCGATGGCATGAATGGGCATGGTCGTCTCGCGCACCAGGTACCGCGCCCGCTCGCTGCGCACCTTGTCGCGCAACGTCGTGAACTGCTGTCCGCCGGCGCGCAGGCGCCGCCGCAGCGTGCGTTCGGTCATGTTGAGCCGCTTGGCGATCTGAGCCATGGACAGCGGATCCCGAACGCTGTCGCGCAGCATCGTCTCGACGGTCCGCACCACATCGGTGGACTGATCGTCCTGCGCCAGCATGTCGCGGCAGGCCGCGACCGCGACGGCGTGCGTGGCGGGATCGGCGCGGGGTAGCCGCTGCGACCACAGCGGGTCCGGGAACGCCAGCCGGTTGCCATCGGCATTGAACAGCACCGGGCAGCCGAAGAATTCGCGGTACCGCTGCGCATAGGCGGGTGCCGGATAACTGACCTGGACGAACTCGGGTGTCTGTTGTGGCATCTCGAGCACGGTCCGGACGGTGACCAGGACGCTGCAGAACAGCTCCTCACAGAGGAACGGCAGCAACTCGGGTTCGGGGTGGCGCTCGTAGGCCCGCAGCGCGAACGTGTCACCGATCAGCTCGGCGCCGACATCCATCAGGCTACCGGCGCTCTGATGCAGTTCGAGGCCGACTTGCATTGCCGCGCCGAGGTTTTCCGCGGAGCGGATGGCCAGGCCCAGCACGCCGAACGAGACGAACATGTCCCGCGCCCCCACGTCGATGCCGAGGCCCCGGGGCATGGCCCGTACCGCATGACGCAGGACGTGTGCGGCCTGCCGGAACGAGACCCGTGTATCGGGGGAATTGAGCGTCTCGGCGGACAGCCCGGCTCCCGCCAGCCACCGGTCGGTGGGCAGGCCCGCGCGGTCGGCGACCTCGACCACGTTGACGAGCACCGACGTCGGGATCAACGCCGTGCTTGCCCGGTCGGGACTCTGCACCCTGCCTCCTCATCAGTGTCCGGTTTTCCCCCCATTGTGGTCACCGATGCCCTCGTGCGCACCCAGCGACATGCGGTTAGCTCCCCGTCCATGGTGTCGTCAATGCCGGTCGATCTGTCGGAGGCACTCGCCGTCGAGGGGTCGTGGGCGCGTCCGGACATGTATTGGCCGGCATTGACCGACGCGACCGCCCATCTGGAAACTCCGCTGGCCGCGATCGACGTCGACGCGCTGCACCACAACATTCACGACCTGCGCCGCCGCGCCGCCGGAACGCCGATCCGGGTGGCGTCCAAATCCGTTCGGTCGCGCGCCCTACTGGACGCCGTCACCGCTCTCGAGGGCTATGCGGGCGTGCTGGCCTTCACGTTGCCCGAAGCGCTGTGGCTGGCGGAGGGCGACGACGGGCACCCACCGCATACCGACGTCGTCGTCGGCTACCCCACCGCCGACCGTGCCGCCATCGCCCGCCTGGCGTCGTCGCCGGAGCTGGCAGCGCGCGTCACGCTCATGGTGGACGACGTCGCCCAACTCGACCTGGTCGACGACGTCGCCGCGCCGACGACACGGCCGACGCTGCGGGTCTGTCTGGACCTCGACGCGTCATGGCAGGCACCCGTGCTCGGGCATCTCGGGGTGCGCCGCTCCCCCGTGCACACCGCGATGCAGGCCCGCGTCCTGGCCGGGGCCGTCATCGCCCGCCGTGGTTTCGCGCTGGTGGGCCTGATGTCCTACGAGGCGCAGATCGCCGGCGTCGGGGACGATGTCCGGGGCCAGGCCGCGCGGTCGCAGCTGATCCGCTGGATGCAGCGCCGGTCCAAGGACGAATTGCTCGAACGGCGCGGTCTCGCGGTGGCCGCGGTCCGGCAGGTCGCGGACCTCGAATTCGTCAACGGCGGCGGGACCGGTTCCATCGAGTACACCGCATCGGATCCGTCGGTCACCGAAATCGCGGCCGGCAGTGGCCTTTTCGGCCCGCACCTGTTCGACACCTACCGCGGTTTCACGCCCGCGCCGGCGGCCGCGTTCGCGCTGTCGGTGGTGCGCAAGCCCACCCCGCACATCGCGACGGTACTCGGCGGCGGCTGGATCGCCTCCGGACCGCCGGCCAGAGATCGGGTGCCGCTGCCGGTCTGGCCGCACGGGCTGAGCCTGCTGCCGGCGGAGATGGCCGGGGAGGTACAAACTCCGCTCGCCGGAAAGGCCGCTGCCGCACTGAATATCGGCGACCGCGTGTGGTTCCGGCACTGCAAGGCCGGCGAGCTCAGCGAGCACGTCGACCGGTTCGTGTTGGTCCGAGACGGAAAAGCCGTGGGTGCCGCACCCACCTACCGAGGCGAAGGAAAGACGTTCCTATGACCAACCACTGGACCAACTGGGGTCGCTGCGCGTCCGCGCAACCGGCAGAGGTGTTGCGGCCCAGCACCGTTGCGGACGTGTGTGCGGTGATCGCCCGCGCGGCCGCGTCCGGCCGCCGCGTGAAGGTGGTCGGTTCCGGGCACAGCTTCACCGGCATCGCCGTCGCACCCGACATCCAGATGGACCTGGGTGCCCTGGCCGGCCTGATCGACGTCGACCGGGACCGCAAGCGCGTCACCGTCGCCGGCGGCACCCCGCTGTGGCAGCTGACCCGACTGCTCGCGGGGCACGGCCTCGCGCTCGAGAACATGGGCGACATCGACCGGCAGACCATCGCCGGCGCGATCTCGACCGGCACCCACGGCACCGGTGTGACGTTCGGCGGCCTGGCCACCCAGGTCGTCGGCCTGACGCTGGTCTCCGACGCCGGTGAGCTGGTCCACATCGACGAGTTTTCCGATCTGCTCCCGGCGGCGCGCGTCGGCCTGGGCGCACTGGGGATCATCGTCGAGGCGACACTGCAGTGCGTCCCCAGCTTCGCGATCCATGCCGAGGAACGCGTCGAGCCTGTCGACGAGGTGGTCGCCAACTTCGACGAACGCTGTACGCAGACAGACCATTTCGAATTCTTCTGGTTCCCGCACACCGACGTCGCGTTCACCAAGGCCAACATCCGGCTGCCTGCCTACACCGCGCCGCAATCCGCCGGCCGGGTCTCGCAGTGGATCGAAGAGGAGTTGGTGGAGAACGGTGTGCTCGGCGCGATCTGCGCGGTGGGCAGCGCGTTGCCTGCCACCGTTCCGGTCCTCAATCGCGCCGTCACCGGACTCCTCTCCGACCGGGCACACACCCAGCGCTCCGACCGGGTGTTCACCTCGCCGCGGCGGGTGCGGTTCCGGGAGATGGAATATGCCGTCCCCTACGAGTCGGTCGGCGCCGCGTTCGATGAGGTGCGCGCCATGATCGACGAACGCGGTTGGCGCATCGGGTTTCCCATCGAGGTCCGCGCGGCCGCCGCTGACGAGAACTGGTTGTCGACCGCATACGGCCGCGATACCGCGTACATCGCGGTGCACCGGTACGTACGCGACGATCCGACGGAGTACTTCGCCGCGGTCGAGCAGATCATGCGCCGCTACGACGGACGTCCACACTGGGGCAAGATGCACGGCCGCACCGCCGCAGACCTGCGCGGCAGCTACCCGCGCTTCGACGACTTCCTCGCGGTCCGCGAAAAGCTCGATCCTTCAAGGACTTTCGCCAACGACTACCTGCAACAAGTGCTCGGAGAGTGAGACCACCCATGACAACGATCCATGCTTTCGGCGATGACGCGCTCGGCGACCACGACGCCGTCGCCCTCGCCCAGCTGGTCCGCGACATGCAGGTCAGCCCCGACGAACTGGCCGCGGCGGCGACGGCCCGCGCCCGCCTGGTCGACCCCGGACTGCGTGCGGTGGCCTGCGAAACAGCGCCGCGCCACAGTGCCGATCCGAACGCCGAATTCTTCGGCGTCCCGACATTCATCAAGGACAACACCGACGTCTCCGGCCTGCCGACCACGCACGGCTCGGAGGCGTTCACGGCCCGGCCCGCGAAGAAGGACGGTGCCTACACGACACAGCTCCTCAGCACCGGTCTGACGCTGATGGGCAAGACGCGGATGCCCGAATTCGGTTTCAACGCCACCACCGAATACATGACCGGGGAACCGGTCCGAAACCCGTGGCACCCCGGATACTCGGTCGGCGCGTCGTCGGGTGGATCCGCGGCCCTGGTTGCCGCGGGCGTCGTACCCATCGCGCACGCCAATGACGGCGGCGGCTCCATCCGGATCCCCGCCGCCTGCGCGGGCCTCGTCGGGCTCAAGCCGAGCCGGGGCCGGCACCGTGATGGCGAGCAGGTCAGCCACCTGCCGATCAACATGATCTCCGAAGGTGTCCTGACCCGCAGTGTCCGCGACACCGCAGCGTACGTCGCCGCCTGCGAGAACCATTGGCGCAACCCGAAACTCGCGCCCATCGGCCGGGTGAGCGGTCCGGCGCAGCGGACCCTGCGGGTCGGCGTGCTGTTCGACAGCGTCACAGGCGAGTCGGTCGACGACGCCACCCGGGCCGCCGTCGAAGACACCGCGGCAGTGTTGGAGGCCGCCGGCCACGTCGTCGAACCGATCACGCTGCCGGTCACCGCCCAGTTCGCCGACGACTTCGTCCAATACTGGGCGCTGCTGGCCGATCTCGCCGTCGGTACCGGACGGTTGATCCTGGACCGGTCCTTCGACGCCGCCAAGGCCGACGGCCTGAGCCTGGGGCTGCGCGCGCATCACCGCCGGAACCTGCACCGCACGCCGGGAGCACTGCTGCGCCTACGCGGCATCGCCGGCCAGTACGCGCGGATGTTCGCCCGGCACGAAGTCGTGCTGTCGCCGGTGCTGTCGCACACCACGCCCCGCCTCGGTTACATCGCGCCGACGGTCGACTTCCCCGAGCTCATCGACCGCCTCCGCCGGTATGTCGCGTACACCCCGCTCAACAACATCGCGGGTACGCCGGCGATCTCCCTCCCGCTGCACCAGTCCCCCGACGGCCTACCGGTCGGCGTCCAACTGTCGGCCGCCTACGGCGACGAGCGCACGCTCCTGGAACTGGCTTTCCTGCTGGAGGCCGAGCGGCCGTTCGCCCGGATTCAGGAGCTCGCCAGCGCGTGCCGCGCATAGGCCCGCACGTCGGCGTCGCCGTCCTCCAGCGCGATACCGAGGGCAGCCCGGGCGGCCTCCTCGGAATCGGCCCAGCGGGTCAGGCTCAGCACCGCGGCCTTGCGGACGTCCAGGTGCGGGTCGTGCAGTGCCTGCGACAGCGGTTCGACGGCGACCGCCGCCGCCGCGCCGGACAGCGCGCGCACCGCACCCTGCCGCAGCTGCCACGCCGATTCCCGAAGGGCGCGTTGCACTTCCGGCACATCCTGCTCACCGCAGCCGACGGCGGCCAGCGCCGCCAGGGCCGCCGCCCGCACCAACGGGTCACGATCGGCCAGCAGCTGCCGCACGGTGTCCGCACCCGACCGCAACGTGGCCAACCCGTTGGCCGCAGCGATCCGCACCTCGCGGTTGTCGTCGGTCGCGGCCGCGGCGACCCCGTCCACATCGTCGACGGAGACCAGGGCCCGCACCGCCTCGATGCGCACGCGGTGATCTGAATCCGGCACCGCCGCACGGTAATCCGCGGCCGCGCCGACCCGGCGCGAACTCAGCACGTACAACGTCACGGCCCGCGCCACCGGGTCGGCGGAGGTCAGATACGCGGCAACGGCCGTCGGGTCGGGCAGCACTTCGACCAGTTCCCGCAGCGCGTCGGCGGCCGTCGCCCGTACCGCGCCGTCCTCGTCGCCGAGGGCTGCGACCAGGTCCGGCTGGTAGCCGTCCGGCAGGTTCTCCACCAGCACCGCGACGGCAGCGCGGCGGACTCCCGCGTCAGCGTCCTGAAGGTACTCGGTCAGATCGGACAGCACCGGCTCCTCCAGTGCCACCACAGCTGCGATCCGCGGGGACGGCGGCGTCGCCGGTTCGGCCGGGCGCAGCCGCGATCCCGCGGTCGCCGGCGCCCTGCCGCCGACCAGGTCCGGCTGGTGCACATGCTGCACAGCGTGGTCGGACGGCAGGTGGTCCAAGTCGGGCACCGGCACGAAATACGGTGCCACCGGCCGCTTCAGGAACTCCATCTCACCGTCGTCACCCTTGCGCAGGTTCAGGTGGTAACGCCACTCTTCATCGTCGCGCTCGGGGATATCGGCACGATCGTGGTACAGGCCCCACCGTGATTCGGTCCGCGTGAGCGACGAGCGGGCCGCCATCTCTGCGCAGTCCCGGATGAACGACACCTCGACCGTTCGCATCAGCTCATGCGGCGTACGGGCGCCCATCTGCTCGATCTCCTCGGCCATGCGCTCGAACGTGCGGACCGCGATGGAGAGCTTGGTGGCCGTCTTCGGCGGCGCCACATAATCATTGACGAAGCGACGCAGCTTGTACTCGACCTGCGGCTGCGGCGGCCCGTCCGGATGCCGCAGCGGGCGGTAGATCAGTTCGTGTGCCTCGGCCAGCTGATCCTGCGGAAGGTCCACGGGCGCTTCGACATCGGGGAGAGTCGACGCGGCGTGCTCGCCGGCGAGGTCGCCGTAGACGAATGCCCCGATCATGTAGTTGTGCGGGACGCACGCCATGTCACCGGCCGCGTACAGCCCGGGCACGGTGGTGCGGGCGTGCTCGTCCACCCACACCCCGGAGGCGGAATGCCCACTGCACAAACCGATCTCGGAGATGTGCATCTCGATGTCGTGCGTCCGGTAGTCGTGGCCGCGGTTGGCGTGGAACGTCCCCCGCGTCGGCCGCTCGGTGGTGTGCAGGATGTTCTCCATCGCGGTGATGGTCTCGTCCGGCAGATGGGTGACCTTGAGGTAGATGGGGCCGCGAGCGGATTCGATCTCGCTCTTGACCTCGGCCATCATCTGGCCCGACCAGTAATCGGAGTCGACGAACCGCTCCCCCAGCGCGTTCACCTGGTATCCACCAAAGGGATTGGCGACGTAGGCGCAGGCCGGTCCGTTGTAGTCCTTGATCAGCGGGTTCACCTGGAAGCACTCGATGCCCGAGAGTTCCGCTCCCGCGTGGTACGCCATGGAGTAGCCGTCGCCGGCGTTGCACGGGTTCTCGTACGTGCCGTAGAGGTACCCCGAGGCGGGCAGACCCAGCCGGCCGCTGGCTCCGGTCGCCAGGATGACGGCCTTGGCCCCGACGGTGACGAATTCGCCTGTGCGCGTGTTGAACGCGGCCGCTCCCACGGCCCGCCCGTTATCGGTCAGGACACGCACCGGCATCAGCCGGTTCTCGATCTGGATCTTCTCGCGCATGGACCGCTGCCGCAGCACGCGGTACAGCGCCTTCTTGACGTCCTTGCCCTCGGGCATCGGCAGCACGTAGGAACCGGATCGGTGCACGCGGCGCACCGCGTACTCGCCGTGCTCGTCCTTCTCGAACTTCACGCCGTAGCGCTCCAGCCGCTGCACCATGGCGAAGCCGCGCGTCGCGGTCTGATAGATGGTGCGCTGGTTGACGATTCCGTCGTTGGCGCGGGTGATCTCGGCGACGTAGTCCTCCGGAGTCGCCTTGCCCGGGACGACGGCGTTGTTGACGCCGTCCATGCCCATGGCCAGGGCGCCGGAGTGCCGCACGTGGGCCTTCTCGAGCAGCAGCACCTGCGCGCCGTTCTCGGCCGCGGTGAGGGCCGCCATGGTGCCGGCGGTACCGCCACCGATGACCAGAACATCACAGTCCAGGCGGACGGGAGTGGCGAGGTCTGGAATCTCCAGCGTGCTCATTGGTGTAGTGCTCCAAGGATTTCGGCCCGCAGCTCGGTGCGGGAGGCGTCGGTGTCACGGGGGCTGGGAATGTCCAGCAGGGCGCGCAGCGGCTCGCCGGCGCGGCCGAGAACCGCGACCCGGTCGCCGAGGGCGAGGGCTTCGTCGACGTCGTGCGTGACGAACACGATGGTGGTCGGATGGGCCTGCCAGGTGTCGATCAACAACCCCTGCATGGCATGTCGGGTTTTTGCATCCAGGGCGCCGAACGGCTCGTCCATCAGGACGGCCCGCGGTGCCCCGGCAAGTCCGCGCGCCAACTGAACCCGCTGGCGCATACCGCCGGACAGGCTCTTGGGCAGGAAGTCGGCGAAGCCGGTGAGCCCCACCTCGTCGATCCAGCGCTCGGCGCGTTGGCGGCGCCCGGCGCGCGGCACGCCGCGCAACTGCAGCGCCAACTCGATGTTGGATCGCACTGTGCGCCAGGGCAACAGCGCGCTGTCCTGGAACACCATGCCGCGGTCCCGCGACGTGGTGGTCACCAGCTCGCCGTCCGCGAGCACCCTCCCGGCGTCGGGCTTGAGCAGCCCGGCCAGCGCCCGCAGCACCGTCGACTTGCCACAGCCCGACGGCCCGGTCAGCACCAGAATCTCCCCGGGCTGCACCGTCAGGCTCAGGCCGTCCACGACCGGTTCGCCGGTGTAGGACAGCCGAATCCGGGACACCTCCAGCTGCAAGCCGCTCATCGCCCGTTCTCCTCACCGCGCGGCAGCCAGCGCGTCAGCCGCCGGCCGATCAATTCCACCGCCGCCGCCGTGCCGAAACCCAGTGCGCCGATGGTGATGATGCCGACGAAGACGCTCGGGTAGTCCAGCACCGTGTACGCCTGCCACGTGCGGTAGCCGACGCCGAGCCGGCCGGAGATCATCTCCGCGGACACCACACAGATCCAGGCCACGCCCATGCCGACCGACAAGCCGCCGAAGAGCCCGGGCAGCACTCCCGGAAACACCACCTGCCGCAACACATCCCAGCGTGTGCCGCCCAGGGTGCGCACCGAGTCCTCCCACAGCGTCGGCAACGCTCGCACCGCGTGCCGGGTGCTGACCATGATCGGGAAGAACGCCGCCGCGAACGTGATGAACACGATGCCGGCCTCGTCGGTCGGGAACAGCAGGATGGCGACGGGCACCAGGGCGATGGCCGGGATCGGGCGGGCCAGTTCGGTCAGCGGGCCGACGATGTCGGCGAACAGCCGCGACCGGCCCAGCGCGATACCGACTGCGGCGCCGATCGCCGCCGCCAGCCCGAATCCGGTGACGATCCGGATCACCGACTGTGTCAGGTCCAGCCAGTACTGCGTGGCGCCGAGGCGCTCGACGAACTTCGCGGCGATCTGGGTCACCGTCGGCAGGTTGTCGAACCGCAGCCAGAACCGGACGTGGTTGGCTGTCAGCAGCTGCCAGATGCCCACGGCCGCAATGACCGACAGCGCCTTGACGAGATAACTGCGCCACTTCGCGGATCCGCGCTGCCGCGGCAGGTCAGCCTCGACCGGCAGCGCCGGTACCGCCGACACCGCGGCTATCGCTGTCATGCCACACCCACCAGAGCCTGCTGGTAGGTCACCACCGACGAACCGGGATGGGCGGCCTGGTAGCGCTGAGCGCCTGCCGCGGTGTCGAAGGGTACGAACTCCGTGCCCTGCTGCACCCACACGGATTTGTCCGCCAGCCAACGGGTTCCGAACTCCGCGTCCGGCACGTAGGCCGCCCGGACCTTGGTGCCCTTGGCCTCCGCGGCCCGGATCGCCTTGAGCAAGCACGTCGGGTTCGCCGCCGGCTGCGTGGTGTCCGAGCCGTCGAACCACAGCTCACCGGCCAGTGCCGGGTTGTCGGCAGGGAGGTTGCAGACCGGGTCGGTGCCGTGCAACAGCGACGGGTTCGCGGTCCGGGCGACCTCGGTGTTGTAGTCGCGGCCACGCTCCGACAGCGCCTTGCGCAGCGGTCCGTCCTCGACGAACTTGGCGACGTCCAGGTCGGCGAAGTCACCGATCGACTTCAGGTACGGCACATCGCCTTTCAGCGCCTCCACGAGCGACGGCTTCAGCGTGGCATCGAACCGGGTGCCGCCGGGACCGTTGTACAGGTACACGACCTCCTGCGGCAGGCCGCTGCCCTGCGCGACGATCTTCGCCGCCTCGAGTGGCTTGGTGTTCAGGAAATCGGTGGCATCGAGCTGTGCCTGCAGGAACGCGTCGAGCACCTCGGGATGTGCTGCGGCGTAAGCCCGTCGCACGACGACGCCATGCCACGTCGGGTAGTTCAGCTCGGCTCCGTCGTACAGCAGCCGGGCCTTGTTCTGGAACACCAGCGCCCCCGGCCAGGCGACGAACTGCGAAAGCGCCTTGACCTGACCCGATTCCAGCGCCGACGAGCCGATCTGCGGCTGCTGATTGAGCACCTCGACACCGGTCTTCGGGTCGATGCCGATCTTCGACAGCGCCCGCACCAGGGTGCCGTGACCGGCCGAACCCACACTGGCCGACACCTTCTGCCCCGCCAGCTCGTTCAGCGACTGAACCGGCGAATCCGGGGACACCACAACCATGTTCAGCGATCCGGTCGGGCTGGACCCGGTGACCGACACCAGTTCGGTCTTGGCGCGTTCGTTGCTCTGGGTCTTGGACCCGTTGATCAGCAGCGGGTAGTCGCCCATCGAACCGATGTCGATCTTCTCGGCGACCATCTGTGCGGTGATGGGTGCACCGGTGTCGTAGTCCTGCCATTCGACGTGGTACTTCTTGCCCGTCTTCGCACCGATGTCATTGAGGCGATGCTCCAGGTATCCCTGGGCACGCAACAACGTTCCGGCGGTGACGGTGTTGATGGTCTTGGACTGGTAGCCGACGACCACGTTGACGGCGTTGTCGTCTTTGCCGGCCGAGTCGACCGAGCAGCCGGTGGCAGCGAGGACGACCGTGGCGACCAGGGCGGTGAAGTGTTTCATGAGGGTCCTTAGCGAATGAGATAGGGCATGTTGACGGAGACGGCGCCGGTCGGGCAGCGGACGGCACACGGGCCGCAGTACCAACACTCGTCAACGTGCATGTAGGCCTTGCCGTTGTCAGGATTGATTGCCAGGGAGTCCAGCGGGCACACGTCGACGCACAGGGTGCAGCCCTCGATACACAGCGACTCGTCGATGGTGACCGGCACGTCGGCGCGTTGGTTGTTGACCAGCGTCATGATTCACTCCGTAACAGGTTGCCGCGCATGGTGATTCGGTCACCACGCAAACGGATGTATTCGAGGTCGACGGGACGCCCGTCGTCGAGGGTGGTGAGCCGTTCGAGCATGAGGATCGCTCCACCGGCCGGGATGTCCAGGGTGGCTGCGGTGTGCGGGTCGGCCGAAACCGCTTCCAGCGCAATGTCGGCCGAGCCCAAACGCCGTGCGGTGACCTGCTCGATCAGCGCGAACACGTCGTTGGTCTCCAGCGAGTGCTCGAGCACCGCGGCACCGATGTCGGGCACCAGGTAGGTCAGGTCCAGGCTCAGCGGCAGGTCGCCCAGATAGCGCAGCCGCTCGATGAAGACCACCGGTTCGCCCGGATTCAGCCGCAGTCGGCGGGCCACTGCCGCGGGGGCGGGCAGTTGTGTCGCGGCGCGGACCTCGTTGCGGACCTCGCCGAAGTCCTTGAAGGTTTCCTTCAGCCCGACCAGTGCATGCAGACCGTGGTCGTACTTGCGCTGCGCCACGTGCGTGCCGACGCGCGGCCCGCGGTCGATCACCCCGTCGGCCTTGAGGATCGCCAGGGCCTCGCGCACGGTGTTGCGCGACACCGAGAACTCGGCGACCAGGTCGGCCTCACCGGGCAGGCCGTCGGAGTAGACGCCGTCGCGCACCTGGTGGCGCAGCACGTCGGCCACCTGGCGGGCGCGGTCGGCGCGCCGGCGCAGCGGCGTCGGGGAGGACTCGGGCATGCGGTTGAACCTAGGGACCGCCGCGGGTCAGGTCTGCACCCGCAAAACGGGTGACTCGACGGTACCTGCATTGCGCCGCCTTGCCACAGGCTTGACCTGGGC
Organism: Mycobacterium sp. ST-F2; assembly: GCF_001905655.1. Taxonomy (GTDB): domain Bacteria; phylum Actinomycetota; class Actinomycetes; order Mycobacteriales; family Mycobacteriaceae; genus Mycobacterium. The sequence continues at coordinate 92,960 of NZ_JMHT01000003.1, read as the reverse complement.
AAATACCCATTTCAACCACCATTGCGCCACCTCGGAAACGCCAGGTAGTTCGAATCTCGATGAATCGAACCGCGTTCAGTTGAGATTGCGATGACGCAGGGAAAGTTCGAGTAGCGGTCTGCGTAGACGCACAGTCAACGCGCAGCCGGCGTCTAACTCCCCGCCGCGCTCACCGTCACCGGAATCCCGTTGAGCGCGCCGTTGCCCGACGGCTCGTCGATGAAGTCCGGCAGCGACAGGATGTTGGTGTTCACCCCGGGCGACGCGTTGGCGATGCCCAGCCGGGTGCCCGGCCGACCGTGACCCCAACCGTGCGGCATGGACACCACGCCCGGCTTGATGGCGTCGGTCACCTCGACGGGGACGACGATCTTCCCTGCACCGGAAGCGACTTCGGCATTGTCGCCGTCCGCTATGCCTCGCAAAGCAGCATCCCGACTGTGCATCAGCAGCGTGCAGCGGTCGCGGCCCTTCATGAGCGCGCCGACGTTGTGCAGCCACGAGTTGTTGGACCGCAGATGCCGCCGGCTCACCAGCACCAGCTCATCGTCGGAGCGGTCCAGCCGTGCAGCCAGCCGGGGCAGGTCGTCGAGCAGGTACTGCGGCGCCAGCCGGACCTTCTTGTCGGCGGTACCCAGAATCTCGGGCACCCGAGGCACCATGGGGCCGTAGTTGATGCCGTCGGGATGGGCCTTGAGCTTCTCGAGCGTCAGGCCGTCGGGGTTCTCGCCGTACCGGTCCCCGAACGCCGCGGTACGCAGTGTCAGGTCGAGCATGCGCTCGGGGCCGCCATGGTCGTACTTCGCGCGGATTTCGGCGCCGTCGAGGCCCTGGGTGAAGCACAGGTAGTCGAACCAGCCGTCGTCGAGCGCGGCGACGTCGACGTCCTCGGCCGGGGTACCGGTGCACAACCCGGTCAGCCGGATCAGGATCTCCCACTCCTCCGGCGCGTCCGGGTCCTCACGATGGAACACCGGCGGCGAGTAGCGGGCGAAGCTGTTGATCGCCGCGCCCAGCAGCAGGTCGGCGGAGTGCGCCTGCTCCAGACACGACGCGCCGGGCAGGATGACGTCGGCGTGCCGGGTGGTCTCGTTGAGCCACAGGTCCACCGAGATCATCGCGTCCAGGCCCGGCAGCGCCTCGTCGAGCTTGTCGCCGCCCGGTGTCGAGAGCACCGGGTTGCCGGCCACCGTGATCAGGGCCTTCAGCTGGCCCTCACCCGGCGTGACGATCTCCTCGAGCATGCACGAGACCGGCACCTGGCCCATGACCTCCTTGGCCCCGCGGACCCGGGTCTGGTAGCGGCCGAAGTTGGCCGCCCCGTCCTCCAGCCCCGGGATGGTCTGGCTGGTGACGGTCCACGCGGTCGGTGTCGCGAACATCGCGCCCCCGGGGACGTCGAAGTGGCCGGTGACGATGTTGACGACGTCGATCAGCCAGCTCGCGAGGCTGCCGAACTCCTGATTGCAGGTGCCGATGCGGCCGTAGACGACGGCCCGCGGCGTGCCAGCCAGCTCACGGGCGAGTTCCCGAATCCGGACCGCGTCGATTCCTGTTGCGGCGCTGACTCTTTCGGGCGACCAGTCGGCCACTGCCTTCTGCAGGGCGTCCACCCCGTCAAGGTGTTGCGCGACCGCGCCGAGATGGACCAGCCCTTCGTCGAACACCGTATGGATGACGCCCAGCAGCAGCGCCGCGTCAGTGCCCGGCGTGATGGGCAGCCACTCGTCGGCCTTGGCGGCGGTCTGGGTCCGCACCGGGTCGATCACGATGACCTTGCCGCGCTTACGGATTCCGCTGATGATGCCCATGATGTCGGGTGCGGCCAACAGCGAGCCCTGCGACGCCGCGGGGTTGGCGCCCATCACCACGAGCAGGTCGGTGCGCTGCAGGTCCGGGGTCGGGAAGGCCCACCAGCTGCCGTACATCAGGTGTGACGACAGGTTCTTCGGCCACTGGTCGATGGTGCCCGGCGAATAGGTGATCGGCATGCCGGACAGGCCGAGCAGGATCGCCGCGTACCGCGACAGCGAAAACGAGTGCGCCAGAGGGTTTCCGGTGTACGCCGCGACGGCGCCGATACCGTGCTTCGCGATGACCGGCGCCAGCAGCTCGGTGCAACGACGGAACGCGGTGTCCCAGTCGACCTCGTGCCACTGCCCGTCGACCTTGATCATCGGCCGGCGGATGCGGTCGGGATCCTCGTGCAGGGCGCCCAGCGAGGCGCCCTTCGGGCAGATGTGGCCCGCGCTCCACTCATCGGCCTTGTTGGGCCGGATACTCGCGACCTTGCCGCCCGACACCTGAATCTCCAAGCCGCACATGGCTTCACAGAGGCAACAGGCGTGCAGATGCAGTCCGTCTTCGCCGACCTCGGCGATCACTCTCGGCTCGGTTCCCATCGTCCGACTGTAACGGCGTTACTGAGACGTGGGTCACGAATTCTCCCGATGTCCGGGAGACGGGCTACAAGGCGTGCGAAAGCTCGCGGCCGAACTGCAGCAGCCGCTGCATCTGGGCCAGCCCGCCGTCGTCGACCGACTTGGTGTACCGGAACGACTCACAGAAGAAGTCGCTGTCGATGGCCGACTTCTGCCGGCTGCGGGTGATCAGCTGGGTGTACATCCGCAGCCGGACCTCGGCCAGGCGCCGCGTGCCGTCGGCCAGGACCTCGAACTGCGTGGTCAGGATGTGGTCGGTGATGGTCGAGAGCAGGATGGTCCGCACCGAGGTGTCCAGTGTCCGGCGCAGGTGTTCGTCGTCGCCGTTCTCGTCGTCGTCGGCGCGCCACATGATCAGCCGCTCGCCATCGGTGAGCACGACCTCCTGCCACACGGCGTCGCCCCAGGATTCCTCGGACGCGCCGCGCGACATGATGAACGACTTGATGGACCGGAAGTCGACCACCGACCGCAACTGTTCGAGCGCCAGTTCCGGATCACGCAGGTAGACCTTCGCCGCGTCCTCGACACTCGAGTACGGCGCCCAGTCCTGCGGCTCGTCCATGGCTACTCGCCCCGGACCGCCGCTGCCGCTGCGCGGATCTGCGGCGTCACCAGCATGACCTGGCCGAGAACCCCGTTGACGAAACCGGGTGATTCGTCGGTGGACAGCGTCTTGGCCAGTTCGACAGCCTCGTCGACAGCGACCGGCTCCGGCACGTCGGTCGCGTGCAGCAGCTCCCACACCGCGACGCGCAGAATCGCACGGTCCACGGCGGGCAGGCGCTCGAGCGTCCACCCCTGCAGGTGGGCAGAGATCAGGTCGTCGATGTGCGCCGCATGCTCGGTGACGCCGTTGGCGACGGTCACGGTGTACGGGTTCAGGACCGAGACCTCGGGGTCGCTGTCGGCGATGGCGTTGCGCAGCTTGGCGCCCTCGGCCGCGGTGATCCCGCGGGCCTCGGCCTCGAACAGCAGGTCGACGGCGCGCTTGCGCGCCTGGTGCCGACCTTTATCGGAGCGACGGTCAGGCATTGACCCGACTGATGTAGCTGCTGTCGCGGGTGTCCACCTTGAGCTTGTCGCCGATGTTGATGAACAGCGGGACCTGGATCTCGGCGCCGGTCTCCAGGGTGGCCGGCTTGGTGCCGGCGTTCGAGCGGTCGCCCTGCAGGCCCGGCTCGGTGTGCGCGACGACGATGTCGATGCTGACGGGCAGTTCCAGGTACAGCGGTGCGCCGTTGTGGAACGCGATCTGCACCTGCAGGTTCTCCAGCAGGAAGCCGGCGGCATCACCCACGAGGGCCTCCGGCAGCGGGTGCTGCTCGAAGTCCTCGGCGTCCATGAAGACGAAGTCGCTGCCGTCGCGGTACAGGTAAGTGGCGTCCCGACGGTCGACGGTCGCGGTCTCCACCTTCACGCCGGCGTTGAAGGTCTTGTCGACGACCTTGCCCGACAGCACGTTCTTGAGCTTGGTACGCACGAAGGCCGGCCCCTTGCCGGGCTTGACGTGCTGGAACTCGGTGATCTGCCACAGCTGGCCCTCGATGTTGAGGACAAGACCATTCTTGAAGTCGGCGGTAGATGCCACGGTCGGTACTGCTCCTAGCTCTCTGTCATCAGAGGATGGCCAGTTCCTTGGGGAACCGGGTAAGTAACTCGGGTGTGGGTGTCTTGTCGCTGCCCAGGGCCGCTGGTCGAGCGAAGCGAGGGGACACAACCAATGTGTCCTCGATTCGGACGCCGCCCCGGCCGGGCAGGTAGACACCGGGCTCCACGGTGACCACAGAGCCAGCAAGCAGTGTACCGGCGGCGGCGGAGTTGATTCCCGGCGCTTCGTGAATCTGCAACCCGACCCCGTGCCCCAGCCCGTGGGAGAACTGCTCGGCGTAGCCGGCATCGGCGATGACCTGCCGCGACGCCCGGTCCACGGCCGACAGCGTCGTACCCGGCACCAGCGCCTCGCGGCCCGCCCGCTGCGATGTCGCGACCAGGTCATAGATGTCGCGTTGCCACTGCGCCACGGGCGACAGCACGAAAGTCCGCGTCATGTCCGAGTGGTAGCCCTCGACCAGGGCGCCGAAGTCGATCTTGACGAAGTCACCGGCCGCGAGCACCGCGTCCGTCGGGCGGTGGTGCGGAATCGCGGAGTTGGCGCCGGTCGCGACGATCGTCTCGAACGACGGACCGTCGGCGCCGTGGTCCCGCATCCGTGATTCCAGTTCGCGGCCGACCTCCTTCTCGGTCCGGCCGGCCCGCAGCCCGCCCGAGGAGATCAGGTCGTGCAGCGCGGCGTCGGCAGCCTCGCAGGCCAGGCGCAGGATCGCGATCTCGCCGGCGTCCTTGACCTCACGGAGCGTCTCGATGATCCCGGGCGCGCGGACCAGTTCGAGGTCCCCGCTCACGCGCTGCAGCGCCGCGTGGGCGTCGACGGTCATCACATGGCTTTCGAAACCGAGCCGCCGCACCCCGGCGGCTTCCGCGGCGCGCACCAACGCCGGCGCACAGGCCCGCTCGATGACGATCTGCGCGTCCGGAGACTGCTGCGCAGCCTGAGTTCTGTACCTCCCATCGGTGGCCAGCACCAGAGTCTCCCCATGAGTGGGAATCAGCAGCGCGGCATTGGAACCGGTGAACCCGGACAGATAACGCACGTTGACCAGGTCGGTTACCAGAATCGCGTCCAGCTCGGCGGCTGCCAGATGCCGACGCAGAATGTGGCGCCGGTGGGAAATTGTCACGATATGTGACGCTACTCGCTACGCTGTCTGCTCATGAGTAAGTGGTTGCTGCGCGGAATCGTCTTTGCGGCGTTGATGGTGATCGTCCGATTGCTGCAAGGCGCGATGATCGGGGCCTGGGAGAAACAGTCCCTGTTGATCAGCGTGACGCTGGTCGTGCTGTACATCATCGCCGCGTTCGCCTGGGGCGTGCTCGACGGCCAGAACGACGCGAAGGCGCAGCCCGACCCCGACCGCCGCGAGGACCTCGCCATGGCGTGGCTGGTCGGCGGCCTGTTCGCCGGCGTCGTCAGCGGCTTCGTGGCCTGGCTCATCGGGCAGCTCTACGACAACATCTACGTGGACGCGCTGGTCTCCGAGGTCACGACATTTGCCGCGTTCACCGCGCTGATCGTCTTCGTGGGTGGCGTCTGCGGCGTGTCGCTCGGCCGCTACCTGGTCGACCGCAACGCCCCGCCGCCTCCGAAGCACGACCACGCAGGCGAGAACGAGCGCACCGACACCGACGTCTTCGCCGCCGTCGCTGTCGCGGTCCCCGTCGAAGGTGAAGAAGGCAACACCGAGATCATCGAGACGACTCCCAAGACAAACCCGCAGTCCTGACACTCGCAGACAAGAATCGCGGCCAGTCATCAGACTGGCCGCGATTTTTTTTCGCGAAAAAGTTGTAAGACTCGCGCGGCGTCACTGCTCCTACCTGTGAGAGCGGCTCAACCGGAGCCGCAAACCTGAAGTAGGAGCACCTCATGAACCGCAATCGCACGAAGTCCGTCATCGCCGCAGCTGCCCTGGCGATGATCTGCCTGGGCACAGGAACCGCGCAGGCCGCGTCGTCACTCGACACGACGAGTGACGCGGCGGGCGTCACGGTCCACATCAACTCGACCGGGAGCGAAGGCCTGTGCTTCTACTCCGCCGAGCCGTGGTTCGGCTGGAAGTCGGTCAAGCCCTTGCCGGTGTACAAGGTGCCGTTCCAGCTGCAGGCAGGCCAGAGCCACAACCTCTGGTTCCCGGGCATTCAGACCGGTACGACGTGGAAAGCCAAGGTCGAGTGCCCTGTCGGCGGCACCGACTATTTCAATCCCGTCTACTGAGCGCGGCTCAGTCTTTCGCCACCACCGAGTAGGCCGCGGCCAAGAGCGAGGGGTCCGGGCCTTCCAGACGGCCCGGCTTGGCCAGCCCGTCGAGCACCACGAAGCGCAGCACGCCGGAGCGGGTTTTCTTGTCCCCCGCCATCGACTCCAGCAGTTGCGGGAAGGCGTCGGCGTCGTAGCTGACCGGCAGGCCCAGTGCGGTGAGCACGCGGCGGTGCCGGTCAGCGGTGTCGTCGTCGAGGCGTCCGGCGAGCCGGCCGAGCTCGGCGGCGAACACCAGGCCCACCGACACCGCGGCACCGTGGCGCCACTGGTAGCGCTCACGCCGCTCGATGGCGTGCGCGAGAGTGTGGCCGTAGTTGAGGATTTCGCGCAGTGCCGATTCCTTCTCGTCGGCGGCGACCACATCGGCCTTGACGGCGACGGCGCGACGGATCAGCTCGGGCAGCACGGTTCCGGCCGGGTCCAGCGCGGCCTCGGGATCGGCCTCGATCAGGTCCAGGATCACCGGGTCGGCGATGAAGCCGGCCTTCACGATCTCGGCCATGCCGGCGATGATCTCGTTGCGCGGCAACGACTCCAGCGTCGCGAGATCGACCAGCACCGCCAGCGGCTGGTGGAAAGCACCGACCAGGTTCTTGCCGGCGTCGGTGTTGATGCCGGTCTTGCCGCCGACCGCGGCGTCGACCATGCCGAGCAGGGTGGTCGGCACGTGCACGATGTCCACGCCGCGCAGCCACGTGGCCGCGGCGAACCCGGCGACGTCGGTGGCCGCGCCACCGCCGAGGCTGACGATGGCGTCCTTGCGGTCGATCCCGATGCGCCCCAACACTTCCCAGATGAAGCCGACGACGGGCAGTTCCTTGCCCGCCTCGGCGTCCGGGATCTCGATGCGGTGCGCGTCGATCCCCTGGTCCGCCAGGTAGCTCCGGATCGCCTCGGCGGTCTGGGTCAGCACGGGTTGATGCAGGATGGCGACGCGGTGCCGTCCCTGCAGCACCCGACCGAGGTCACCGAGCAGCCCCGTCCCGATGATCACCGGATACGGCCGGTCAACGTTCACGTTCACAACTACAGGGTCGACGACAGCGTCAGTCACACTGCGAGCCTTTCAATCGTTTCGCCAGTGCCGCAGGGCTCGGCGGGGCCTCGTTGGTCGGTCCGGGGTTCAGGACGGTGGGCAGCCGGCGCCATGCCGAACGGCGGCGGCGACGGGAGTTCTCGTCGCTGCGCGGCTGTTCGAGCCGGTGCACGATGTGGCGTACCACCGCACCGGGATTGCGCCGGTTGGTGTTGACCCGGAGCGTGGCGACCTCCCGGTAGAGGGGCACGCGCTTGTCCATCAGTTCCCGGTATCTGGCCGCCGGATCATCGCCGGCGAGCAGCGGGCGGCCACTGCCCGCGGTACGCCGAACACCTTCTGCCACACTGATTTCCAGGTAGATGACGGTGTGTCCGGCAAGCAGTTTCCGCACCTCCGGGGTGGTCACCGCGCCGCCGCCGAGCGAGACGATGCCGTCGTGTTCGGCGAGGGCGGCGCGGATGACGTCGGCTTCGATCTTGCGGAACGCCGGTTCACCTTCGCGGAAGATCTCGGGGATGCTGCGGCCGGTGGTCTCGACGATCTTGATGTCGGTGTCGAGCAGCGGCACCTGCAGCGCCTTGGCCAACCGCCGACCGATCGTCGACTTGCCGGAACCGGGCATGCCGACCAGAACAGCCTTGGGCGCCATCCTGCTATCCGGACATCTGCGGTTCGCGCTCATGCACCGCACGCAGGTAGTTCTCGACGTTGGCGCGGGTCTCGGCCAACGAGTCGCCGCCGAACTTGTCCAGCGCGGCGCGGGCCAGCACCAGGGCCACCATGGCCTCGACGACCACGCCGGCGGCCGGCACCGCGCACACATCGGAACGCTGGTGGATGGCGACGGCCTCTTCGCCGGTGGCCATGTCGACGGTCGCCAGCGCACGCGGGACCGTCGAGATCGGCTTCATCGCGGCGCGGACGCGCAGCGGCTGGCCGTTGGTCATACCGCCTTCCAGGCCGCCGGCGCGGTTGGTGGAACGCATCACGCCGTCGGGTCCGGGGTACATCTCGTCGTGGGCGACGGTGCCGCGGCGCCGCGCGGTCTCGAAGCCGTCACCGATCTCGACACCCTTGATGGCCTGGATGCCCATCACCGCGGCGGCCAGCTGACTGTCCAGCCGGTTGTCGCCGCTGATGAACGAGCCGAGGCCGATGGGCAGTCCGCTGACCACCACCTCGACCACACCACCGAGGGTGTCGCCGTCCTTCTTGGCGGCTTCGATCTCGGCGATCATGGATTCCTCGGCGGCCTTGTCGAAGGCCCGCACGGGGCTGTCGTCGATGGCCTCGAGATCCGCGGCCCGCGGCACCGGGCCGTTGTACGGCTCGGAGGCACCGATGGAGATGACGTGCGAGACGACGTCCACGCCGAGGGCCTGCTTCAGGAACGCACGAGCGACGGTGCCGGCCGCGACGCGAGCTGCGGTCTCCCGCGCGCTGGCCCGCTCCAGGACCGGACGGGCGTCGTCGAACCCGTATTTGAGCATGCCGGCGTAGTCGGCGTGACCGGGCCGGGGCCGGGTCAGCGGGGCGTTGCGCGCCACATCGAGCTCAGCCGGGTCGACAGGGTCGGAGGCCATGACGGTCTCCCACTTGGGCCATTCGGTGTTGCCGATCTGGATGGCGATGGGGCCACCGAGCGTCTGACCGTGGCGAACGCCGCCGAGCAGCGTGACTTCGTCCTTTTCGAACTTCATCCGGGCACCGCGGCCGTAGCCGAGGCGGCGCCGCTGCAACTGCGTGGCGATGTCGTCGGACGTCACCGAAAGCCCGGCCACCATGCCTTCGAGCATGGCCACGAGGGCGCGGCCGTGAGATTCACCTGCTGTGGTCCATCGCAACACGTGTCCCATCCTCCCATGAGGGGGTTTACCGGCTGAAATCTCCTCAGCGCAGGCTGCATTGCAGCAGCACGGTGTCGATGTCGCGGCCGTGCTTGTGGCCGACCTGTCGCAGCCTCCCGGCGTCCTCGAAACCCAGCTTCTGGTGCAGCGCGATCGACGACGGGTCGCCGCTGTCGGCGATCACCGCGATGACCTCACGGACGTCCGCGGCGCGCGAGGCCTCCAGCAGCGCGCCCAGCAGTTCGCTGCCGGCACCCTGGCCGGTGGCCCATGGCGCCAGGTAGATCGAGTCCTCCACCGTGCCCTGATAGGCGGGCCGGTCTTTCCAGGGCAGGCAGTACGCGTACCCCGCGACCTTGCCCTCGCGCTCGACCACCAGGAAGGGGAAACCGGCAGCGGCGACCTTGGCGAACCGCTGCTGCCACTCGTCGTCAGTCGGCGCCTCCAGCTCGAACGACGCCACGCTGTTCACGACGTAGTGCGCGTAGATCTCGGCGATGGCAGGCAGGTCGGCGGTCGTGGCGGGGCGGGTGCTCATGGTGCGGGTAACGCTAGCGCGACGGCCGCCGCGCTGGCGACGCACATCGACGGGCCGTGCGGCACGGTCCGGCTGTCGTGCCTCAGCAGCACGACCACCGCATACGCCGCGCTCAGCAGCGGCGCTCCGATGGCCGCCAGCACCCACACGTCAGCGCCGAACATGCCGGTCAGCGCGCCCAACCCGAGCGCGAGCTTGACGTCACCGCCGCCCATCGCGCGTGGGCTGAGCACATGGATCACCAAGTACATGCCGAACAGGGCTGCGGCCCCGGCCAGCGCGGCGGAGCCCCGGCCGCTCACCACGCCCGCTGCCAGGAGCGCCCCGGCGCCGGGGAGCGTGAGCCAGTTCGGCAGCCGTCGTTCCCGTAGGTCGTAGAAACTCAGTGCGGTCATCCAAATGCCAATAACTCCGGCCCCAACGACGTTGCCAGCCCCCATCTTTCGAGGCTAAAGGCGCCGCGTGGGGCGTACCGACACGAAATTGCGCCATAGCTGCAGGCTCAACCACCTCCACAGCCAAACACGCGTTGACCCTCACATGAGGGCACGGTCTACTCGAACTTTTACGCCATAGCCGCAGGCTCAACGCTCACGAGCCAATTGCTTGTCGAGTGCGCAGCATGCACCCCAACTCTCAAGACGCCGCCAGCGCTGCTGCCATCGCCTCGCGCGGCGCGGGCATCCCGGTGAACTGTTCCACCTGCGCGAAGGCCTGGTTCAGCAGCATCTGCAGGCCACTGATCACCCGGCCACCGGCCGCGGCAACAGCAGCAGCCAGCGGCGTCGGCCACGGGTCGTAGATGGCGTCGAGCAGCACCGCGGTATCGGCCACCGTGTCAGAGAATTCCGCCGCGACACCGGCGGGCAGCGTATTGACCACCACGCCAAGGGAATTCAGCGGTTCACCCAAGGCGACCCACTGGGTCTTGACGCCCAGCTGCTCCCCCAGCGTCACCAACGACGCAGCCTTCTCCGCGCTGCGGGCCACCACCGCAATGTCCGAAATCCCCAGCTCCACCAGGGCCACCAGCGCCGCGGGCGCGGTACCACCGGACCCCAGCACGGCTGCCGCGCCCGACACCTCACCGAGCGCGCCAACCACACCGTCGACGTCGGTGTTGTCGGCCCGCCACCCGCTGTCAACGCGCACCAGGGTGTTGGCCGAGCCGACCAACTCAGCACGCGCGGTGCGTTCCGTGGCGAAGCGCAGCGCCGCGAACTTGCCGGGCATGGTCACTGAGACGCCGACCCACTCCGGGCCGAAACCGCTTACCAGGTCCGGCAATTGGGCCCCCGTGCACTCGATGCGATCGTAGGTCCAGTCGGTGAGGCCGAGCTCGCGGTAGGCCGCCAGGTGCAGCTGCGGCGACCGCGAATGTGCGATGGGCGAACCCAGGACTGCGGCTCTCATCGGGCGCTGTCGAGCACGCCGTTGCGTTTGGCGAGCTCGATGCTGGCCAAGTGCTGCTGGTAGTCGCGGGTGAACACCGTGGTGCCCTGCAGATCGATGGTCACGAAGTACAGCCAGTCCCCCGGCGCCGGGTCCTGCGCCGCGACCACCGCGGGCTGACCGGGCGAGCAGATCGGCGTCACCGGAAGTCCTTCGCGCACATAGGTGTTCCACGGCGTCGGCTGCTCGCGGTCGGCGTCGGTGGTGGCGACTTCCTGCCGGTCCAGCGGGTAGTTCACCGTCGAGTCGAACTGCAGCCTGCGGTGATCAACGGTGGCCAGCCGGTTGTAGATGACCCGCGCCACCTTGGCGAAGTCCGCCGGGTTGGACTCGCGCTGCACGAGCGAGGCCACGATGAGGATCTGGTACGGCGTCATGCTGGCGGCCGCGCCGGCGTCGAGCAGGCCGCCCTGTTCGTACTGGCGGCCACTCGAGCTGATCAGCCCGGCCAGAATCGACTCCGGGGTGCCGGCCGGGTCGACGTTCCAGGTGCCCGGCGCGATGAGACCCTCGATACGACGGTGATCGGCGCCCAGCGCCTTCACCGGCCCGGCCGCCCAGCTGGGCACCATCAGCGCCGAGACATCGGCAGCACCGGCGGCCTTCTTGAGGTCCGCGGCGGATACACACTTTTTCTTGCCGTCCAGGTCGACGCACGACGCCGCCGAGATCAGGCTGAAGATGCCCTGGTTGATCTTGTTGGTCTTGACGTCGCTGGTGTCGTCGAGCTGGCGGCCCTCCGGAATCACCAGCCGGCCGACCCGATTGTTCTTCTCGGTCAGCCGCGACACCGCACTGGCCGCCGAGATCTCGGTCCGCATCTTGTAGAAGCCCGGCTGGATCTCGGTCATCGCCTTGTTGCCCTCGGCGGCCTGGACGAACGTCTTCACATTCGCCACCACGCCGTGGTCGAGCAGCGTCTGCCCGATCGCGGTGGTCGAGTCGCCGCCCCGCACCTCGATGACCAGGTCGTTGCCGCCGTCGCCGGAGTAGTCGTTACCCGACCCGAAAATGCCGTGCCACAGCCGCGAACCGAGGAACACCGCGCTGACCACGACGACGATGAACACCGTCAGCGCCGCGATGCTGCGACGACGGCGGCGCTTGCGGTTCCGCTCGGCACGGGCGCGCTCGGCGCGGCTCATACCGCGGCGGGGGCGGCCCACCGATTCCGGCTTGATCCGGGTGCTGCCCCACTCGTCGTCGTCATCGGGGGCGTCCGGGCTCATGTCCTCGGCGGGGCTCACAGGTCGCCCGCCTCGGCCCGCTCGCGCGCGGCCAGCACCGTCCGACGCATGTCCAGCCAGTTCTGCAGGATGCCGACGGCTGCCACCTGATCGATCATCTGCCGCTGGCCTTTCGCACGCACTCCGGCCTCGCGCAGCGATCGCTGCGCGGTGACCGTCGTCAACCGTTCGTCGGCCATCCGCACCGGCGTCGGGGCGACCCGGACCGCCAGGGCATCGGCCACCTCGATCGCATCCCGCGCCGAGGTGCTCGACTTGTCCTTCAGTGTGCGCGGCAGGCCGACGACGATCTCGACCACGTCCTGCTCACCGGCCAACCTCACCAGCCGGGCCAGATGCTTGTCGGTCTTGTCGCGGCGCACCGTCTCCAGCGGCGTCGCCAGGATGCCGTCCGGGTCGCAGGTGGCGACACCGATCCGCACGGTGCCCACATCGATGCCGAGCCGCCGACCACGGCCGGGGTCGGCGGCACCGGGGCGGTCGGGCATGCGATCGGCGGTATCGGCCAAAGCTAGCTCCGGCCCAGCTCAGCGCGTAGCGCGGCCAGACCCGCGTCGATACCCGCTGCCTCCTTGCCGGAACCCTGTGCCAGATCGGCCTTTCCACCACCACGACCACCGACGGCGGCGCCCAGCTGCTGCACCAGTTCGTTGGCCTTCAAACCGAGGTCCTGCGCGGCGGCGTTGACGGCCACCACGTACGGCACCGATTCACCGGAGTCGGCGATCAGCGCGATCACCGCCGGCTCCGAGCCGAGCTTGCCCTTGATGTCACCGGCCAGGGTCCGCAGGTCACCGCCGGAGAACCCACCGGCCATCCGCTGCGCGACGACGCGGACCTTGCCGATCACCTCGGCACCGGCCGCGGCGTTGGCGGCGGCAGCCTTGGCACCGGCCAGCCGGACCTTGTCGAGTTCCTTCTCGGCGGCCTTGAGCTTCTCGACCAGGGTGGCCACGCGCGCGGGCACCTCTTCCGAGGGCACCTTCAGCGACGATGCCAGGCCGGCCATCAGGGCACGTTCCTTGGCCAGATGCCGGAACGAGTCGAGCCCGACATACGCCTCGACGCGACGCACACCCGAACCCACCGACGACTCGCCGAGGATGGTGACCGGGCCGATCTGCGCCGAGCGCTGGACGTGGGTACCACCGCAGAGCTCCATGGAGAACGGTCCACCGATCTCGACGACGCGGACCTCATCCGGGTAGGACTCGCCGAACATGGCCATGGCGCCCATCGCCTTGGCCTTCTCCAACTTCTCGTTGAAGGTGTGCACCTCGAAGTCGGCCTGCACCGCCTCGTTGGTGACCTCCTCGACCGCAGTGCGCTGCTCGTCGCTCAGCGCGCCCTGGTAGTTGAAGTCGAAGCGCAGGTAGCCTGGACGGTTCAGTGAGCCGGCCTGAACGGCATTGGGGCCCAACACCTGTCGCAGCGCGGCGTGCACCATGTGGGTGCCCGAGTGGCCCTGGGTGGCGCCGTGGCGCCACGTGGGATCGACCGCGGCCGTCACGGTGTCGCCTTCGACGAACTCGCCGGACTCGACGTTGATGGTGTGCACCCACAGCGACTTGGCGATCTTCTGCACATCGGTGACCGCGGCCTTGGCGGTGGCCGAGGAGCCGGTGCCCGTGATGGTTCCGGTGTCGGCGATCTGGCCGCCCGACTCGGCGTACAGCGGCGTCCGGTCCAGAACGAGCTCGACGCGGTCGGAACCTTCGGTGCCGTGCGTCACCACCGGAACCCGCTTGCCGTCGACGAAGATGCCGAGAATCCTTGCCTCGGAAGTCAATTCATCGAAGCCGGTGAACTCGGTAGGGCCGGCGTCGACCAGGTCGCGGAAGGCGGACAGATCGGCGTGCGCGTGCTTGCGGGCCGCGGCGTCGGCCTTGGCACGTGCGCGCTGCTCGGCCATCAGGCCACGGAAGCCCTCTTCGTCGACGGACAGGCCGGCTTCGGCCGCCATCTCGAGCGTCAGCTCGACCGGGAACCCGTAGGTGTCGTGCAGCGTGAAGGCGTCACTGCCGGAGACGACGGTCTTGCCGGCGGCCTTGGTGGCCGCCGCGGCATCCTCGAACAGCCGCGAACCCGCCGCGAGCGTGCGGTTGAAGGCGGCCTCCTCGGCGACCGCGATGCGGTTGATCCGCTCGAAGTCGGTGACCAGCTCCGGGTACGACGGACCCATGGTGTCGCGCACAGTGGCCATCAGGTCGCTCATGATCGGCTGCTCGACACCGAGCAGCTTGGCGGCCCGGATGATGCGGCGCAGCAGGCGGCGCAGCACATAGCCACGGCCTTCGTTACCCGGGGTGACGCCGTCGCCGATGATGATCGCGGCAGTGCGGCTGTGGTCGGCGATGACGCGGTAGCGCACGTCGTCAGCGTGGTTGCCGGCACCGTAGCCGCGGGGCGCGATACTTGCAACCAGGTCGATCACCGGACGGACCAGGTCGGTCTCGTAGACGTTGTCGACGCCCTGCAGCAGGCACGCGATGCGCTCGACACCCATGCCGGTGTCGATGTTCTGGCGTGGCAGCGGGCCGAGGATTTCGAAGTCGGTCTTGCTGGTGCCCTCGCCGCGCTCGTTCTCCATGAACACGAGGTTCCAGATCTCGATGTAGCGGTCCTCGTTGGCCTCGGGGCCACCGTCGATGCCGTACTCGGGACCGCGGTCGTAGTAGATCTCCGAACACGGGCCGCAGGGTCCCGGAATGCCCATGGACCAGTAGTTGTCGGCCTTGCCGCGGCGCTGGATGCGCTCGGGCGGCAGGCCGGCGATCTCCTCCCAGAGCCCGATGGCCTCGTCGTCATCGAGATAGACGGTGGCCCAGAGCTTTTCGGGATCGAAGCCGTAGCCGCCCTCGGACACCGGGTTGGTCAGCAGATCCCAGGCGAGCGCGATGGCGCCGCGCTTGAAGTAGTCGCCGAACGAGAAGTTGCCGGCCATCTGGAAGAAGGTGTTGTGCCGGGTGGTGATACCGACCTCGTCGATGTCCGGTGTGCGGATGCACTTCTGGACGCTGGTCGCCTTGTCGTACGGCGGGGTGCGGTCGCCCAGGAAGTAGGGCACGAACTGCACCATTCCGGCGTTGACGAACAACAGGTTCGGATCGTCCAGGATCACCGATGCGCTCGGCACCTCGGTGTGGCCCGCTTTCACGAAATGATCGAGGAATCGTTTCCTGATCTCGTGTGTCTGCACGTGCTGTTGTCCTTCTGTTGTCCGTCTGGGGACCGGATAGTTGCCCGCATAACAGTACCGGTCGGCCTTGTGCCCAGCGCCGCCGCGGCGGACAGTTGTCTCTATCCGGTGGCGCCACCGGAGCGCCGCCCTGAACAAAGAGGGGGTGGACCGTGTTCGCACGTTCTACCACGATGATGGCGAGCCCTGATCAGATCGATGCCGGCGTCGCCTATATCCGCGACGAGGTCATGCCGGTGCTGCAGGAACTTCCCGGTTCCGTCGGCCTGTCCCTGATGGTCGACCGGGGCACCGGCCGGTGCATCGCCACCAGCGCGTGGGAGTCCGAGGACGCCCTGCATTACAGCGCCGGAGAGGGCCGCCGGCTCCGCAATCTCGCCGCCGAACGCTTCGGCGGCGGCGCCCCGCTGGTCGAGGAGTGGGAGATCGCCGTCCTGCACCGTGAGCACGGTAACGGCGCGTGCGTGCGGGCCACCTGGCTCACGGTGCCGCCGGATCTCATGGAGGCCGGCATCGACTACTACCGCGACACCGTGCTGCGGCAGATCGAGCACCTGCCCGGGTTCTGCAGCGCCAGCCTGCTCGTCGACCGCGGCTCGGGCCATGCGGTGTCGTCGGCGTCCTTCCGCACCCGCGAGTTGATGGAGGACTACTGGGAGCAGGCCACGGCGCTGAAGGTCGAATCGGTGCAGGCCGCCGGGGCGTCGGAGATCGCCGATTGCGCATTCGATCTGGCGATCGCCCACCTGCGGGTGCCCGAACTGGTCTAACGCTTGCGCCGGATGATGGCGCGCAGCTTCTCCAGGCGGCCGCCGATCTCGCGTTCCGCCCCGTACGGGGTGGGCCGGTAGTAGTCGACGCCGACCAGCTCATCGGGTGGATACTGTTGCGCCGCAACACCACCCGGGTGGTCGTGCGCGTACTTGTAGCCCTGGGCGTGGCCGAGTGCGGCGGCGCCGGCGTAGTGCCCGTCCCGCAAATGTGCGGGCACCATGCCGGCCTTGCCGGCCTTGATGTCGGCCATCGCCGCCCCGAGGGCGACGGTGACGGCGTTGGATTTCGGCGCCGTCGCCAGGTGCACCGTCGCGTGGGCCAGGGTGAGCTGGGCCTCCGGGAGCCCGATGAGCTGCACGGTCTGCGCGGCGGCCACCGCTGTCGGCAGCGCGGTCGGGTCGGCGATGCCGATGTCCTCGCTGGCCAGGATCATCAGGCGGCGCGCGATGAACCGCGGGTCCTCCCCCGCGGTCAGCATCCGGGCCAGGTAGTGCAGTGCCGCGTCGACGTCCGAGCCGCGCACCGATTTGATGAACGCGCTGACGACGTCGTAGTGCTGGTCACCGTCGCGGTCGTAGCGCACGGCAGCCTTGTCGAGCGACTGCTCGATGACTTCAATGGACACCGGCCCGTCTCCGGCCGTCTCTGCGGCGACCTCCAGCGCCGTCAGCGCCCGTCGGGCATCACCTGCCGACAGCGTCACCAGCAGCGCGACGGCGTCGTCGTCGACCTCGACGGCACCGCCCAGGCCGCGCGGATCGGTGATCGCCCGCTGCACGACGGTCCGCACGGCGTCGGCCGTCAGCGGTTGCAGCTGCAGGATCAGCGACCGCGACAGCAGTGGCGCCACCACCGAGAACGATGGATTCTCCGTGGTCGCCGCCACCAGCAGCACGACGCGGTTCTCCACGGCGGCCAGCAGGGCGTCCTGCTGGGTCTTGGAGAAGCGGTGCACCTCGTCGATGAACAGCACGGTCTGACGGCCATGGACGGCGCTGCGCCGGGCCTCGTCTATCACGGCACGGACGTCCTTGACGCCGGCCGACAACGCCGACAGCGCCTCGAACCGGCGCCCGGTGGCCCCGGAGATCAGCGACGCCAGCGTGGTCTTGCCGGTGCCGGGCGGCCCGTAGAGGATGACGCTGGCCGCGCCCGAGCCCTCGACGAGGCGGCGCAGCGGCGACCCCGGCTTGAGCAGGTGGTCCTGGCCGACGACCTCGTCGAGGCCGGCCGGCCGCATCCGCACCGCCAGGGGTGCCTGGGTGGGGACGCCGGCCGACACGTCGGGGTCGCCCCCTACATCGAACAGCCCGTCAGACACGGTTCAGGCTTACCACGCCGCACCGACCGGTGGTTCAGTCGGCAGGTGCGGTCACGAAGTCGATGAGCTCCTCGACCCGTCCGATCAGCGCCGGCTCCAGGTCGTTCCAGTCCCGCACGCGGCCGCGGATGCGCTGCCAGGCCTGCGCGATGTCGGCCTGCTCGGCGTGCGGCCAGCCCAGTGCGTCGCACACGCCGTGCTTCCACTCGATGCCGCGCGGAATGACCGGCCACTTCTCACGACCGATCCGGGCCGGTTTGACGGCCTCCCAGATGTCGATGAACGGGTGGCCCACCACCAGGGTGTGCTCGCCGCCTGGGCCGCGCCGCACCTGCTCGGCGATGCGCGCCTCCTTCGACCCCGACACCAGGTGGTCGACCAGCACACCGAGCCGACGGCCCGGCCCCGGCTGGAACTCGCGCACGATGGCGGCCAGATCGTCGACACCGCCGAGGTATTCGACGACGACGCCCTCGACCCGCAGGTCGTGGCCCCACACCTGTTCGACGAGCTCGGCGTCGTGACGGCCTTCCACGTAGATGCGGCTGGCCAGTGCGGTGCGGGTCCGATGTCCTTGCACCGCAACCGAACCCGACGCGGTGCGGGTGGGGGCGGCAGGCGCGGTGCGCTTCGGCGCGGTGAGGATGACGGGATTGCCGTCGATCAGGTAACCCGGGCCGATGGGAAACGGCTTGCGGTAACCGTCGAAGTCTTCGAGGACCATCCGGCCGTACTCGACCGAGATGACGGCGCCAACGAAGCCCGTCGTGGCGCACTCGACCACAAGCCCCTTCTCGGCGGGCTGCTCGGTCGAACGCTTCCTGGCGTTCGGGTTGCGGGCCAGCACATCGGATCCGTATCGGTCGCTCACGGCACCGATCCTAGAAACCCAGATCCGGTTGCGCCAACGCCGTTTTCATCACAGACCGGTTACGGAGCCTTCTCGACCTTGATGTCGCACGTGATGCGCTCGCCGTCGACTTTGACGATCTTCATGTGTGCGACGTACGGCACGTTGCGCGGGCCGGTGAAGTGGCAGTCGAACTGGCCGCCCTTGGTGGCCTCCACGTCGGACGGGCACTTCACGTCGGTGGGGGTGAACTTGTTCTGGTCCGAGACCAGCTTGACCACCTGCTTGGCGGCGTCGTCACCCTTGACCGTGGTCTTCGAGCTACACGCAGCCGGCGACAGAGCCGCCAGACCCACCAGCACCGCTGCCCCCACCCGTACACGCATCATGGGCGCGATCGTGTCCTATCGCCGTGGGCCGCGTCAACGCGCCGCGCGGGTGGCGCGGGCCTCGTCCACCGCCGTATGGATGAATCGCATCTTCTCGAGCACCGCGGCCGGCAACACGAACGGGTACAGATCGTCCTTGCCCATGGACCGGTTGACCATGTTCAGCGCCCAGGCCAGCGGCAGCCAGAGCTCGATGAGGGTGTCAAATCCGCTGGGGCCCAGCACCCCCCGCTCGAATGTGGCGCCGGCGGGTGCGAAACCGAAGGCCGCCGCGGTGTCGAGGGCATCCCGGATGTGCAGGTAGTGCGCAAACGTCTCGGCCCAGTCCTCGGCAGGATGCATCGTGGCGTAGGACGACACGTACTGCCGCTCCCAACCGGCGGGCGCACCGTCGCGGTAGTGCCGGTCCAGCGCCGCCTGATAGTCGGCGTCGGGGTCCCCGAACAGCTCTGTGAAGCGCGCGACGGCCGCGGAGGACGGTTGCACCAGCCGGTAGAAGTAGTAGTGCCCGATCTCATGACGGAAGTGGCCCAACAACGTTCGGTACGGCTCGGCCATGGCGATGCGCAGTTGTTCGCGGTGCACGTCGTCACCCTCGGCGAGGTCCAGGGTGATGACGCCGTTCTGATGACCCGTGAGCACCTGCTGCCGTTCGCTGGACAACAGGTCGAAGGCCAGGCCCTCTGTCGACAGGCCCAGTTCCGACAGTTCGACGATGAGCCGGCGCTTGGCCTGCTCGGCGGTGGCGAAGGCCGCCATGGCTTTGGTGTCGTCGTCGGCGGGACGGGTCCGGGTCAAGGTGCACGATGCGCACAGCTGCGCCACCGGACTCACGCGCACCAGCCAATTGCACTCGGCCAGATGCAGATTCGCGCACAGCTGGTAGTCCGTCGAAGCCACCGCACCGGCGTGGTCGCTGCTGTCCGGCGGCGCGATCACCAGCAGCGCCATGTCCTCCAGCGAGAAGCCGAGCGCGCTGCGGCAGCCCAGGCACACGGAGTTTTCGAACGACAGGCGCTGACCGCAGTTGGGGCAGTTGAAATCACGCACGTAGCGGGCCTCCGGCAAGCGGTGCCACGTCCACCGAGACATCGATGATGCTGCTGTCCGAGTCGGTGTAGATGATGCCGCGCAGTGGCGGGACGTCGGCATAGTCACGGCCGAACCCGACCACGATGTAGCGTTCGTCGACCATCTGGTCGTTGGTCGGGTCCAAGCCCAGCCACCGGTCCTCCGGCGTCCACACCGAGGCCCACGCGTGCGTGGCGTCGATGCCCACCATGCGTTCCTTGCCCGGCGGCGGGTCGGTGGCCAGATAGCCCGAAACATAGCTGGCGGCAAGGCCATTGGCGCGCAGGCAGGCGATGGCCAGGCGCGCGAAATCCTGACACACCCCCTCGCGGGCCGCCAGCACCTCCGCGACCCGGGTGGACACCGTCGTCGACCCGGACCGGTACGTGAAGTCGGCGAAGATGCGGGAGTTCAGGTCGCGCACGACCTCGATCAGCGGCCGCCCCGGAGCGAAACTCGGTGCGGCGTAAGCCCTTACCGCGTCGGTGATCTCCGCGGACTTCAGGTCCAGCACGAATTCTGCGGCCAGCGCACCGTCCGGCCCGGCAGGCCGGGAGTCCTCCCACGGCGCCGCGGCAGCTCCCGCCGTGTACCACTCGGCGGGCGGCGCGTCGACCTCCACGATGCTGCGCCCCGTCACGACGAGTTCGCGATGTGGTTCTGTCACATGGAAATACGAGCTGATGTTGCCGTAGGCGTCCCGGCTCGTGGAGCGGTCGGCGGGCTCGGGATCGATGTTCAACCGATACGACTGGCAGCGCTGCTGACCGCTGTCGCGTGGGGTGAGGAACCCGCGGCCGTATGAGCTGGTGACCACATCGGAGTACCGGTACCGCGTGCGATGGGTGACCTGGTATTCACGCGTCATGGCATCTGCCGCCGTTCGTCGGGGCCCCACAGGGGCTGCATGCCGCTCGGCAGTGCCAGGTGCGCGGCGTGGATCAGCTCGGACAACTCCCGCAGATCGCTGTGCATGCTGTCGAGCAGCTCGGCGAGTTCGTCGCGCCGCCCCTCGTCGGTGACGTGCTCCAGGTCGGCCGGGTCCTGACGCCGCAGGCGCGCGGCGATCTCGTCGATCATCCGTTCCGGGCGCGTCGACCCGGTCGACGACGGCAGTGCCCTCAGGTCGGCACGCAGCCGCTCGAACTGGAAGGCCAGCGACCGCGGGTTCTCCTCGTCGAACAACACCAGGTCGGCGATGGCTGCCACGCTCACCTGTCCCAGCATGCGCCTGCGGTACATCACCGCCGATTCACACACCACGAGCACCGACTCGCTGACGGTCCGTTCAGTCTCGGCGCCGTGGGCGGTGGTGAGGGTCGCCCGCAGCAGCGCGGTGAGGCCGAGACCGCGCTCGATGCGCTTGCCGATGTCCATCATCGTCCAGCCCACATCGCGGACCATGGATTCGGCCGCCACGCCAGACAGGGCCAGCATCCCCGCCAGGGTCTGGCTGGGCGCCGTGGACAGGTACGCCTCGCCCTTGGTCTTCGAGTTCGGCGGCGCCAGCGGCGTGCCCTGGCGCTGCCGGGCCCGGTCGGATGGCTGCAGCACGGCACGTTCGACGGCGGCCAGCACCATCCAGGTGTCGTTCGACATCTGGTCGCGGACCGCGCGCGCAGCCAGGCCCAGCCGTTCGACGGACTGCGCCAGCGAACCCGGGCGGTGCCGGTCCGCGGTGAGCGCCCACAACGTCGTCGGCGTGATGGCCAGCTGTTCGGCGTAGTCGCCGTCGGCACCGGTGTCGGTGCCGGTGATGCGGCCCAGCGCGGTCAGCAGCACCGGCACGCAGTCACTGCCGCCGAGATCCCGCCGGTAACGGAATTCGTGGTAGCGCTCGCGGGTGACCGTGAGCAGTCGCGCGGTGAACTCGGCACGTTCGGCGTACCGGCCCAGCCAGAACAGGTCGGACAGCACGCGGGGCGAGCTCACGGCGCGGGTCGGGCTCGCCGTCATGGCGGGCAGTTCGACCGGCTGCGCCTGCACCACCGCGGCCCGGTCAGATCGGACCCAGACATCCTTGGCGGCAACGGTTTCCATGCCGTATGCGGCGTGCCCCCGCGCCAGCACGTAACCGAGCCCGCCGATCATCGGCGCGTATCCCCCACGCTGGGCGACGGTGAACAGCCGCATCCCGACGCTGCCGGCGGACAGTCCGCTGGGCGGTAGGTCGATCGGGGCCGTGGAAAACTCGGGCAGTTCCTGGCCCATCCATTGCCACGGGGCGGCGGTGATCCGGGCCGCCAGCTCGGCCCGTTTGGCGGTGGACAGGGCGGGGCCGACAATCGCCGGGCCGCCGGTCACCGGCCTGATCAGCAGAGTGGACAGTTTGCTCAACAGATGCGAACGTTCGGCGTCGATGCCGCCCCAGAAACATCGGGCGCTCGGCAGTTCCGGGGTCTCCCCCGTGAGCAGCTCGGCCAACTCCGGCAGGAAGCGGGTGATGCCGGGGCTTTCGAGGATGCCGCTGCCCAGCGTGTTCACCACCGTCACCGCGCCGCGACGCAGCACCTCGACCAGGCCGACCACACCGAGGCGGGAGTCCGGACGCAGATCCAGGGGATCGGCGTACTCGGCATCCACCCGGCGCAGTACGACGTCAACGCGCTTGAGGGTGCCGAGCGAGCGCATCCAGAGCTGGCCGTCGCGCACCACCAGGTCGGCGCTCTCCACCAACGGGAAGCCCAACACGCTGGCCAGGTAGGCCTGATCGAACGCGGTCTCGGAATGACTGCCCGGGCTGAGCACGACGACCACCGGTTCCCGAGCGGCTTCCGGCGCCGCATCGATCAGCGCCAGCCGCAGGGCCTGCGCCCAGGGCGACGCCGGACGCGGAGCCACCTTCTCGTACAGCTCGGGCACCGCGTGTGCGACGACCCGCCGGTCGGCGAGCGCGTACCCGGCCCCCGAGGGCGCTTGGGTCCAGTCCGCGTTCACCGAGAAGCCACCGTCGCGTTGGCGGCTGACGTCGCAGCCGTGCAGGAACAGCTGGTGGCGGCCCGGCACCGCGATGCCGCGCGCGGCCCGGAGGTAACCGGGATGGGCGTACAGCAACTCCGGTGGCAGCACTCCGGAGGTGATGGCGCGGCGCGCCCCGTACAGGTCCGTGAGCACCGCGTCGAGCAGCCGGGAACGCTGGACCAGTCCGGATTCGAGGGTGCGCCAGTCCGCCGAGGACATCACCAGTGGCAGGGCATCGAGCTGCCAGGTGTCCACCACCGGCGAGCCGTCGACATCGACGACGGCCTCGCCGTCACGGTCGACCTGCACATAGCTGATGCCGTCGTTGTCGACGAGTTCGCGGACGACGCCACGCAACTGGTCCAGGCCGGTCCGACCGCGGTCACGGACGCAGTCGGTCAGTTCCTGCCACGCCGGCCGGATGGCGCCCGACTCATCGATCAGTTCGTCGTAACCGGCACCGGCCACGTCACGGACGTCGAACAACGGCGCTTGGGCACGGTCGGCCCGATACCCGGCGAGTGGGTCGCCGACGGGCGCCGCATCCTCGGCCAGGTCTGGGGGGTTGTGTGTACGGAGAACCATTACCGCAGAACGGTACGCACCCGGCGCAAATCGAGGACGCCCGACGCACCGCCGTCGGTGGATTGGCGGGCCCGCTTCTCCCTGAGATCGGCCAGATCGACCGTGCCAGGGGTGAATCCGATGGCTTCGAAACGGCGACCGCGCCGAGACTCCGCCTCGACGGCATTGACCGGTGGGGTGTCGTATGCGCGCCCGCCCGGGTGCGAGACGTGGTACGTGCAGCCGCCTTTGGAGAACCCGGTGAACCCGTCGATCAGCTCGAACCGCAGCGGCCCGTCGACGGTGATGGTCGGGTGCAGCGCGCTCGGTGGCTGCCAGGCCCGGTATCGGACGCCGCCGACCTGGACGTCGGGGTTGTCGGTGGCCAGCAGCGGGATGGGATGGCCGTTCACCGTCACGAGGTACCGGTGCCGGTCGGCGCCGACCAGCCGGACCTGCAGCCGCTCCACCGAGGAGTCGACGTAGCGGGCGGTGCCGGTGCCGGTGGACTCCTCGCCCAGGGTGTTCCACGGTTCGATGGCGCCACGCAGTTCCATCTCGACGCCGTCCAGGATCACGCTGCCGATCCGGGGAAAGCGGAACTCGGTGAAGGGGTCCAGCCAGCTGGTGTCGAATTCGATGCCGTGCGCCCGCAGGTCGGTGGCTACCTCGGCGATGTCTTGAATGATGAAGTGCGGTAGCAGGTATCGGCCGTGCAGGTTCTCGCCGTGCCGGATGAGCGGGGCACGCAGCGGCTCGTCCCAGAACCAGGCGACCAGCGACCGCACCAGCAGCGACTGCACCATGGCCATCTGGAAATGCGGCGGCATCTCGAAGCCGCGCAGTTCCAGCAGGCCGAGCCGGCCGCGGGCACTGTCGGGGCTGTAGAGCTTGTCGATGCAGAACTCGGCACGGTGCGTGTTGCCGGTGATGTCGGTCAGGAGGTGCCGGAGGGCACGGTCGATGATCCAGGGTCCGTCCTGAGCGACGCGGTCGATCTCCGCGAACGCGATCTCCAGCTCGTACAGTGCCTCGATGCGCCCCTCGTCGGCGCGGGGGGCTTGCGACGTCGTCCCGATGAACCGGCCGGAGAACAGGTATGACAGCGCCGGGTGCCGTTGCCAGTACGTCAGCATCGACACCAGCAGGTCGGGCCGGCGCAGCAGCGGTGAGTCGGCGGGTGTGGTGCCGCCGAGGGTGATGTGGTTGCCGCCGCCCGTGCCGCCGTGGGTGCCGTCGACGTCGAAGGCCTCGGTGCCGAGACGCGCCTGCCGGGCCGCCTCGTACAGGGTCTCCAGTTGTGCGGCCTGCTCGGCGAACGAGGCTGTGGGCGCCACGTTGACCTCGATGACGCCCGGGTCGGGGGTGACGGTCATCTGCTGCAGCCGCGGGTCGGACGGTGGTCCGTAGCCCTCGATGACGACGGGCACGCCGAGGTTTGCGGCGGCCTTCTCGATCCATCCGATCAGATCGGCGAAATCATCGAATGTTGTTGTTGGCGGCAGGAATACGTACAACAGGCCGTCGCGCACCTCAGCCACCAGGGCGGTGGTCGGTGCGCCGTCGGCGCTGACGACCGCCGCGGGCCGCGGCGCGACCTGTGCCCGCCGCGGCGCCAGCGGATCGGCGTCGGGCACCGGCCGCGGCGACTGCCAGCTGATCGAGTTCAGCGGCAGCCGCAGCCCCGCGGGTGAATCGCCGGCAGTCAGGACAACTCGCCCACGGCGCAGCTGCCAGTCGGCCGAGACCCACCCGGTGTCATCGTCGCGCCGGTGTAACGGCAGGACGTGCGCGGCGGGTTCGGTCACGGCCGCATCCAGCTTGTCCACCAGGGCTTTCCGCTGTGCCGCGCCGTCGTCCGCCAGGTCGTCGGTGACCGGGTCCCCGTCCGGCCGGCGCACGGCGTCGGCCAACCTAGCGAGGGCGTCCTCATACGCCGGACGCACCTGGCTGTCCGGCAGCCCGAGCCCGGTGGCGATCTCGGTGAGCAGCAGGCGGTCCACGTCCGGTGCCACCGCGTGGGATTCGCCGGACCACGGATCGGCCAACAGCCCGGGATCGGTCCACAGCGGTGTCCCGTCGGTGCGCCACATCAGACCGATCTGCCAGCGCGGCAACGGCTCTCCCGGATACCACTTGCCCTGGCTCCGCTGTACCAGCCCACCGGGCGCCCAGGCGTCTTTCAGTTGCGCGGTGAGTGCCGAGGCGAGTGTGCGTTTGTGCGGCCCGTCGGCAGCGGTGTTCCATTCCGCGTCGGTCTGGTTGTCGATCGAGACGAAGGTGGGTTCACCGCCGACGGTCAGCCGTACATCGCGCTCGGCCATCCGCTCGTCGATGACGGCGCCGAGGGCCTGGATCGACTCCCACGCCTGTTCGGTGTACGGCAGGGTGACGCGCGGGTCTTCGTGCACCCGTGTCACCACGTTGACGAAATCGAGGGTGGATTCGCAGGGCTCGACGGCACCGGTGATCGGCGCGGCCGACTCGGGGTGCGGCGTGGCCGACAGCGGGATGTGGCCCTCCCCTGCCAGCAGGCCCGAGGTCGGGTCCAGACCGACCCAGCCGGCGCCCGGGATGTAGACCTCGGTCCAGGCGTGCAGGTCGGTGAAGTCGGCGACGGGGCCCGACGGCCCGTCGAGCGCCTCGATGTCGGCGCTCAGCTGCACCAGGTAGCCGGAGACGAAGCGGGCCGCGAAGCCCATCTTCCGCAGGATCGCGACCAGGAGCCAGGCGGAGTCTCGACAGGAGCCGATGCCGGTGCGCAGCGTGAAATCCGGCGTCTGGACACCGGCTTCGAGGCGGACGCTGTAACCGACGTCGGCGTTGACCGCCCGGTTCAGCGACACCAGGAAGTCGATGGTGCCCGTGCCCGGCACCACGTCGAAGTTCTGGACCCAGTGCGCCGTCAGATCGTCGGCATCGTCGACGGGGCGCAGGTAGGGCTTGAGGTCCTCGAGCAGATTGTCCGGGTAGGCGAACGGGACGGTCTCGGCCCACTCCTCGATGAAGAAGTCGAAGGGGTTGATGACCTTGAGGTCGGCGATCAGCCCGACCGTGATGCTGAGGCTGGTGGCGCGGTTCGGAAAGACCAAGCGTCCCACGAAGTTACCGAAGGCGTCCTGCTGCCAGTTGATGAAGTGGTCGGCCGGTTCGACAGTCAGCGAGTAGGCCTCGATCGGGGTGCGTGAGTGCGGCGCCGGGCGCAGCCGCACCACATGTGGATATACCTTGACCAGCCGGTCGAACGTGTAGCTGGTGCGGTGCTCCAGCGCCACCTTGATTGCCATAGCGATCGATCCCACCACAAGAACGGGCTGGTCGCAGGGTGGAGAAAGCTAGCGGCGGCGCGCCCGGTTGTAGCCGGCCAGGACCAGCACCCCCGCCGCCACGATGCCGACCATGTTGACCGCCAGTTGGCCGGCCGATGCCAGAGCCACGTCCCAGTCGCGCGTGGTCGCCGCGACGACTGCCATGCCGGCGGCGGGAATCGTCGTCACCGAGATGAAAACCCCAACCAGCGCAGCTGATTTCGACGTCACCAGGGACAGCATGCCCGCGGCACCGGCCAGCAGAGCCACCACGAACGAGAACGGCCCGACCTGGAAGATGAAGTCGACGTTCTGGAGTTCATGAGTGCTGCGCAACGTCACCCAGCCCAGCGCCTCGAACCCGAGCGTGGCCAATGCTGTGATGACCATCGCCACCGGAAATCCGATGAGCAGGGCCGCCGCCGCGCGCCGGGCCAGGTAACCCTTGCGCCGCACGACGGCCACCGCCAGCGCGGCGAGTGGTCCGAACTCGGGGCCCACCACCATGGCTCCGACGACGGTGATCGCCGAGTCGGTCAGCACGCCGACGGCAGCCAGCAGACACGCGATGCACAGGAACGCCAGGTACGAGATGCCGAGGCTGCTCTGCTCGCGCGTGCGCAGCACCAGCTCGTCCCAGACGACCGCGTCTTCCCCGTCACCGTCGATCTCGTCCTCGGCGCGATAGGCGGCGGTCGACAGCACGGTGTCGAGCACCTCCATGGTGATGGCGCCGTCCTGATCGATACCGAGCGCCCTGAGCCCGCCGATCAGCCCATCGGCGGCTTCGCGGGCGATGTCGGCGGTGATCACGTCACCCCGCGGATCGATCGCCGCGCCCGGGTGGGCCACCACGTTGGCAATGCCGCCGTGGTGCCGGTAGAGATCGAGCACCGACTCGGTGAGGTCCGGCGGGGTGATCACACGCAGATGCAGCACGGCCGAAGATTACCGACCGCGGCGCCGGGCCAGCTTCATCCCGAGCTCGTCGGGCGGGACCTCGTGTCCCTCGGCACAGCGGATCTCAACGGTGGCGTCGGCCCCGCAACCCAGGTGGGTCAGCCGCAGGCCGGTGTCACCCAGGTGCTGCCGGCCCCATTCGAACATCGCCCACACCACCGGCATGAAGTCCGTGCCCGCCTGGGTCAGCACGTATTCGTCACGGCTGCGCTGTCCCGGCTCGCGGTAGGGCTGTTTGGTCAGCAGGCCGGCCTCCACCAGCTCGGCCAGCCGGGCCGACGTGGCCGCCTTGGTGATCCCGACCCGCTTGGCGAAGTCATCGAAACGCGTTGTGCCGTAATAGGCCTCGCGCAGGAGCAGCATGGCGGATTTGGTGCCGACCAGCGACATCGTCTTCTCGATGGCGCACTGGCCGACGGCCGACCACTTGTCGCGGTCGGCGAGGACACCCTGCAGCACTGTCATGCGAATCACTCTACCGCTGGGTTGATCCGACTGTACTCAGCTGTTAGATCTGGGTATAGGAAGCAATACTCAGGAGGATTTGATGTCCGGATACACAGACCGCGACGCCGTGATCGTCGCGGCGGTACGCACGCCGGTCGGCAAGGGTAAGGCCAACGGCGCGCTGCACGACGTCCTGCCCGCCGATCTGCTGGCCCACAGCCTGCGGTCGGTCGTGGAACGCACGGGCGTCGACCCGGTTCTGGTCGACGACGTCATCGCGGGCGCCGTGACGCAGGCCGGCGATCAGGCCGCCAACATCGGCCGCAGCGCCTTGCTGGGTGCCGGTTTTCCCGAGAGCGTCCCCGGCACCACCGTCGACCGCCAGTGCGGCAGCTCGCAGCAGGCCATCTCGTTCGCCGCGCAGGGCGTCCTGGCCGGGTCGTACGACGCGGTGATCGCCGCAGGCGTCGAGTCGATGTCCCGCGTCCCGATGGGCACCGCCGTCCTGCCGGGCAGCAATCCGTTCGGCGTGGGCCTGGCCGAGCGCTACCCCGACGGCCTTGTCCCTCAGGGCATCAGCGCCGAGTTGATCGCGGCGCGCTGGAATCTGTCGCGCACTCAGTTGGACGAGTTCTCGGCAGCCAGCCACGAGAAGGCCGCGCGCGCCGCCAAGGACGGGCTGTTCGACAATGAACTCGTGCCGGTGGCCGGCCTGACCGCCGACGAGATCATCCGGCCCGGCACCTCGGTGGAGACCCTGTCCGGGCTGAAGCCGGCGTTCTACAGCGACGCCTATGCCGCGCGCTTCCCCCAAATCCGTTGGGAGATTACGCCCGGCAACTCGTCGCCGCTGTCCGACGGCAGCGCGGCGGTCATGATCACCAGCGGCGCGTTCGCCCGCAGCCACGGCCTCAAGCCGCTCGCTCGGATCCACACCATGACCGCCGTCGGCTCGGACCCGCTGTACATGCTGACCGGCGTCATCCCCGCGACCGAGAAGGTGCTGGCCCGGTCCGGCCTGTCGCTGTCCGACATCGACCTGTTCGAGGTGAACGAGGCATTCGCGTCGGTGGTGCTGGCATGGGCGGCCGATACCGGCGCTGACCTCGAGAAGACCAACGTCAACGGCGGCGCCATCGCCATCGGCCACCCGCTGGGCGCCAGCGGTGCCCGCATCATGAGCACCTTGGTCAACGCCCTCGATCAGCGCGGCGGACGCTACGGCCTGCAGGTGATGTGTGAAGGCGGCGGCATGGCCAACGCCACCATCATCGAGCGGCTGTAAAGACACCCTGAATGACGCAGCCCCGGCAGATCCGTCCCCCTGCTCTGCCGGGGCTGCGGCCACACTCAGGCGCGAACGAGCTCGAACAGCGGGATGACGCGTGACGTCTTCGCCTGGTAGTCGGCGAACTGCGGTGCCACGGCCGTGATGAGCGGGTAGGTGGCATCACGTTCGTCCGCGGGCAGTTCGCGCGCGGCGACGTCATATTGGTCTTCACCAATCTCGATGCGCGCGTGGGGATTTGCCCGCAGGTTGTGCACCCAGTCGGGATTGGTATCGGCACCGGCCTTCGAGCCGACGATGATGATCTTGCCGTCGACCGGCAGATAGGCCAGCGGCGACATCCGCGGCTGACCCGACTTGGCACCCGTGGTGTGCAACAGCAGCAGGTTGCCGCCCTCGAACTGGCCACCCACCTTGCCGCCGTTGGCGCGGAACTCGTCGACGATGGCGGCGTTGAAGGCATGGAAGGACGCGGCGTCCGTGAATTCGGTCATGACTGACCCAACCTCGCGAACCGGCCCAAATGTTCCCGTCCCGGCGCGATACTTGCGTGGAATTGACGGAGGTGCCAATGACGTCCGAAGTCGACGCCGTCGTAGTCGGAGCCGGGTTCGCCGGCCTGTACCTGATCCACAAACTGCGCGAGCACGGCTTTTCTGTGCGCGTCTTCGAGGCGGCCGACGACATCGGCGGCACCTGGTACTGGAACCGCTACCCCGGCGCGCGCGTCGACATCCCCAGCCTCGACTACATGTTCAGCTTCGACCCGGATTGGCGACGGGACTGGCAGTGGTCGGAGAAGTACGCGACCCAGCCGGAAATCCTGAGATACCTGAACCACGTCGCCGACAAGTTCGACCTTCGCCGCGACATCACGCTCGGCACCCGGGTCACCAGTGCCCATTGGGATGGTGACCGGTGGCGGGTGCGCGCCGACTCCGGCGACGACGTGACGTGCCGCCACCTCGTGATGGCCACGGGGTGCCTGTCGATCCCCAAAGTGCCCGACATCCCGGGCATCGAAACCTTCACGGGCGAAACGTATTACACCAACCGCTGGCCGCACGAGCCGGTCGACTTCACCGGCAAGCGGGTCGGGGTGATCGGCACCGGATCGTCGGGTATCCAGTCCATTCCGCTGATCGCCGCGCAGGCCGCGCAACTGACCGTCTTCCAGCGCACGCCGTGCTTCTCCATCCCGGCGCACAACGGACCGGTATCGCCGGACAAGCAGGAGGCGCTGGCCGATGAGCCCGCCTACCGCGCGGCAGCGCGCGCGTCGTTCGGTGGGGTGCCGCAGGAGCGCACGCTGATCCCGACGTTCTCGGTGCCCGAGGTCTACCGGTGGCAGCGCTACGAACGCGCCTGGCAGATCGGCGAACTCCTGGAAACCCTCAACATGTTCTCGGATCTGATGAGCAACCCCGCCGCCAACGACTCGTACGCCGACTTCATCCGCGACAAGATTCGCGCCACGGTCCACGATCCGAAGATCGCAGAAATGTTGTGCCCCACCGGTTACCCGGTGGGCGCGAAGCGCCTCTGCCTGGACACCAACTACTACGCGACGTTCAACGAGGCGCACGTGCGCCTGGTCGACCTACGGACCCAGCCACTGGTCGGTGTCACCGAACGCGGTGTCGAGACCGTCGGCGAATCGTTCGACATCGACGCGCTGGTGCTCGCCACCGGCTTCGACGCCATCACCGGCGCGGTGACGGCCATCGACATCGTCGGGTGCGACGGCATCACCCTGAAAGACAAATGGGCACAAGGGCCGTCGACCTACCTCGGCCTCACCACCACCGGGTTCCCGAACCTGTTCCTCATCACCGGACCGGGCAGCCCGTCGGTGCTGTCCAACATGGCGGTCTCGATCGAACAGCACGTCGAACTCGTCGCCGACACTCTGACGTATCTGCGCGAGCACGGCTTCGACACCATCGAACCGACCCCGACCGCCGAAGCCGGCTGGATGCAGCACGTCGCCGACGCGGGCGCCATCACCATGTTCCCGCAAGCGGATTCGTGGTACGTCGGTGCCAACATCCCCGGCAAGGCTCAGGTCTTCATGCCCTACGCCGCAGGTGTCGACTTCTACGGCGCGGCCTGCGCCGACGTCGTCGGCCAGGATTACCTCGGTTTCCAACTGACCGGACCGGCCGGTTCGCAGTGCCACGACGGCGTCGTCCGGCGGCTGCAACCGGACGTCCAGGCGATGCTGGACATGGTCGCTCTGATGAATCCGCCTCCGCTGGAATCACTTCCGGTCGAACTGGCGCGCGCCGCCATGATCGAGGCGAATGCCGCGCGCCCACCCGGTCCGGACGTCGGCGAGATCATCGACGGTGTATTCGCGGGCGAACTCGACTTCCGGCTGTACCGGCCGGCGACGCCGCGGCCGCACCCGGTGGTCGTCTACTTCCACGGCGGCGGCTGGGTACTGGGCGACGCCGCATCCGACGATCCCCTCTGCCGCGACCTGTGCGTGCGGGCCGATGCGCTCGTCCTGTCGATGAACTACCGGCATGCACCGGAACACCCGTTCCCCGCGGCCATCGAGGACGGCATCGCCGCGCTGCAGTGGGCCGCCGACAACGCCGCCGCGCTCGGCGGTATCCCCGACCGGCTGGCGGTCGCCGGGTGGAGCGCCGGCGGAAACATCGCGGCCGTCGTGTGCCAGTGGGCGCGCGATCACGGCGGCCCGCACATCCGTGGGCAGCTCCTGCTGACGCCGGTGACCGACGCGCAGCCGTACCCGTCGTATGTGGAGAACGCCGAGGGCTACGGGCTGACCACGCCACTCATGCAGTGGTTCGCCGAGCTGTACGACGGACCCGCCGATGATCCGCGCCGGGCTCCGCTGCGCGGCGACCTCTCCGGCCTGCCCCCGGCGATGGTGGTGACGTGCCAGTTCGACCCGCTGCGCGACGAGGGCAACGCCTACGCCGCCGCGCTGGCCGCGGCCGGCGTGCCCACCGAACACGTCCAGGCCCGCGGCCACACCCACCTGTCGACGACGATGGTCGACCTGGTCGTGTCCGGGGTACCCATCCGCGACCAGATGGCTGCGGCGTTGCGGAGCTTCTTTACTTCGCCTCGGGCTTGACGTCGATACCCGACTCCTTGCGCTGCTGCGCGGTGATCGGCGCCGGGGCGTCGGTCAGCGGGTCGACGCCGCCACCGGACTTCGGGAACGCGATGACGTCGCGGATCGAGTCCACACCGGCCAGCAGCGCGGTGATGCGGTCCCAGCCGAAGGCCAGACCGCCGTGCGGCGGGGCGCCGAAAGCGAAGGCGTCCAACAGGAATCCGAATTTAGCCTCGGCTTCATCCTTGTCAATACCCATCATCGCGAACACCCGCTCCTGCAGGTCCCGGCGGTGAATACGGATCGAGCCGCCGCCGATCTCGTTGCCGTTGCAGACGATGTCGTAGGCGTCGGACAGCGCGGCGCCCGGGTCGGTGTCGAAGGTGTCCTCCGACTCCGGCGTCGGCGCGGTGAAGGCGTGGTGCATGGCCGTCCACGCCCCGGAGCCGACGGCCACGTCACCCGACGCGGTGGCCGCGTCGGTGGACTCGAACATCGGCCAGTCGACCACCCAGGTGAACGCCCAGGCGTCGGGGTCGATCATGTCGAGGCGCTTGGCGATCTCGATGCGCGTCGCACCGAGCAGGGCACGGGCGCCCTTGGCCGGGCCGGCCGCGAAGAAGATGCAGTCGCCCACCTTGGCGCCGACGTGCTCGGCCAGGCCGGCCCGCTCGTCGTCGGTGAGGTTCTTGGCCACCGGGCCGCCCAGCTCGCCATCCTCGCCCACGAGCACGTAGGCCAGACCCTTGTGGCCGCGCTGCTTGGCGAACTCCTGCCAGCCGTCCAGCGTGCGTCGCGGCTGCGACGCACCGCCGGGCATGACGACCGCGCCCACGTAGGGCGCCTGGAACACCCGGAACGGGGTGTTCTTGAAGTAGTCGGTGCACTCGACGAGCTCGACGGCGAAGCGCAGGTCCGGCTTGTCCGAGCCGAAGCGGCGCATGGCCTCCTCGTAGCTGATGCGCGGCAGCGGCAGCGTCAGGTCGACGCCGATCAGCTTCCACAGCGCCGCCAGCACCTCTTCGGCGACACCCATGACGTCGTCGGCGTTCACGAAGCTCATCTCGAGGTCCAGCTGGGTGAACTCGGGCTGACGGTCGGCGCGGAAATCCTCGTCGCGGTAGCAGCGGGCAATCTGGTAGTACCGCTCCATGCCGGCCACCATGAGCAGCTGCTTGAACAGCTGCGGGCTCTGCGGCAGCGCATAGAACGAGCCTGGCTGCAGGCGCGCGGGCACCAGGAAGTCGCGGGCGCCCTCGGGGGTCGACCGGGTCATGGTCGGGGTCTCGATCTCGACGAAGTCGTGCTTGTCGAGCACCGCGCGGGCGGCGGCATTGACCTTGGAGCGCAACCGAATTGCGTTGCCCGGGCCTTCGCGGCGCAGATCCAGGTAGCGGTACTTCAGGCGAGCTTCCTCGCCGGGGGTCTCGTCGAGCTGGAACGGCAGCGGGGCGCTCTCCGACAACACTGTGAGCGCCACCGCATTCACCTCGATGTCACCGGTGGCGATGTCCTTGTTGGCGTTGCCCTCCGGCCGCACCTCGACCACGCCGGTCACCGCGACGCAGAACTCGGCGCGCAGCCGGTGCGCCTGCTCCAGCACCATGGCGTCGCGGAACACCACCTGGGAGACCCCGGAGGCGTCGCGCAGGTCGATGAAGATGACGCCGCCGTGGTCGCGCCGGCGCGCCACCCATCCGGCCAGGGTCACCGTCTGACCGGCGTCGGTGGACCGCAACGAACCGGCGGCGTGGCTGCGCAACACGAATATCTCCTCTGACGTCTGAATCGACCGCTAAGTCTAGAGGGGTGCCTCGACCGGTAATTTGGCGACAGTGACCTTTGCCCTCGTTGGACCAGGCGCTATCGGATCGACCATCGCAGCACTGCTGTACGCGGCGGGCCACGACATCGTCTTGTGCGGCCGAACTGCGCGTGCACAGATCGAGGTCCGGGTCGATGGCGAGCAGCCGATCGTCGTACCGGGCCCGGTCTGCACCGATCCGGACACCGTCACCGGCCCGGTCGACGTGGTGCTCCTGGCGGTCAAGGACACCCAGTACGCCGACGCCGCCCCGTGGCTGGCCCGGTTGTGTGGCCCGGACACCGTGGTCTGCGCGCTGCAGAACGGTGTCGAACAGGCTGACCGGCTGCGTCCCCACTGCCCCGAACCAGCAGTCGTACCCGCGGCTATCTGGATCGCCGCGGAGACCCAACCCGAAGGCTGGGTGCGGGTGATGAGCGCGCCGCGGCTGGTGTTGCCCGCCGATGCGGCCGCGACCCGCCTGGCCGCGGCACTGGACGACAGCGGCATCACCGTCGACCTGGACCCCGATTTCCTCAGCGCCGCCTGGCGCAAGCTGCTGGTCAACGCGGTGGTGGGTTTCATGGTGTTGTCGGGCCGGCGCTCAGGGATGTTCCGACGTGACGACGTCGCCGCGCTGGCCCGGCGGTACCTGACCGAATGCCTCGCAGTCGCGCGGGCCGAGGGCGCGACGCTCCCCGATGGCGTCGTCGACGAGATCACCGGCATGCTCGAGCAGGCGCCTGCCGACATGGCGACCTCCATGCTGATCGACCGGCAAGCCGACCGCACGCTGGAATGGGACATCCGCAACGGCGTCATCCAACGCAAGGGCGCCGCACACGGCATCGCCACCCCCATCAGCGACATCCTCGTGCCGCTGCTGGCGGCGGCCAGTGACGGACCGGGTTAGCGGCGGCCCAAGACGAGCTCGACCAGCTGGTCGCGGCTGTTGACGCCGACACGCTGACACGCCCGGAAGATGTGCCCCTCCACCGAACGGCGGGACATGCCGAGCCGCTCCGCGATCGCGGTATTGGTCAAGCCCTGCGCGGCCAGTGCGACGATCTCGCGTTGGCGGACTGTGATCGACAGCGGGGTGGCTGCGGCCCGGAGTGCGGGCGTGTCGGCGCCGCCGCATTCGGCCGCCAACCGCTCGGCCATGGTCGCCGCGCTGAGTCCCGAGCCGCGTAACCCCGCCTGCTGATAGATGGTCGCAGCCTGCGCGGCGGCATCGGCGGCGGCCAGCCGGTCGCCGAAATACTCGTACTGCTTGGACGCCGCGACCAGCCCATCGCCGTCGGCGGCGGCGAGAGCGACGGCATGTGCGGCGGCGGCCACCGCGCGCGGGCCCCGAACCACTCGCGCGAGTTCGGCGAGCCGTTCAGCCGTGGTGTGATCACCGAATTGTGTCGCGGTCTGCAACAGCATGACCTCCCAACCCACCCGACCGAGCTGAAACTCCCGCGCCGCGGCGGCCCGGATGATCGAAACCGCCTCGGACACAGCACCTTCGGCAGCGCACACCCAGGCGTGGGCCAGGGTGCGGTCAGGATCGCGGGCGCAGGCGTCCGAATCTGCCTGCCACCACGGGGTGGCGGTGAATTCGCGACGCGCGTCCTCGGCGCGGCCCGACATGGCGTCGGCACTGGCGAGCCACAGTCGAGCCAGCATCTTGCGCATGCTGCCACCGTCCCGGGCGCTGAAATCGGCGAGCGATTCCAGGCACAGCCGGTGTGCGTCGGCCAGCGCGCCCCGGCTGATTGCCGACAGGCCCGCGACAAAGGCGTGCCACGACTCGGCGACCTGCCACGATCCCTCGATCGGGACGTCGACGGTGTCGCGGCGGATGCGCGCGATGGTGACATCGACCTGATCGAGCGTTCCGGCCAGCCGATGCATGTGCAGATGCAGAAATGCCAACGGCAGGCGCAGGTGCGACACCTCGGGACTGGTATCGGCCAGCCGGTAGCCGGCCTCCGCGACGGCCTCGACCTCGTCGATGCGGCCCAGCTCCCCCAGACTGCTCACCAGCGCCCACGTCGAGAGCATCCGCGCGACGGGTTCGGCGGCCGGATCGCCGACAACTCTGCGCGCCTGCTCGATGGCCGCCGTGGACCGGCCACGCGCCACGTCGATCGACGCGCGCAACGCCAGTGCCGTTGCCGCGACGGTGGCGTCGCCGGCCGGTATCTCGCTGTCGAGTTCGGCTTCGGCGCGGGCCGTGTGGCCGAGGATCACCGCGAAGTTCAGGGCGCGCAGCAACGCAACCTGCACACGTAGCGGGCCTGAGGTGTCGGCGGCGAGTCGGGCGAAGATGACCTCGGCCTCCTCGCCGCGCTCCTGCCAGATCAACGCCAGCGACAGCGCGATATCGGCCTCCAGGCCGCCACCTGCCGCCACCGCCCGCTCGGCCAGCGACTCGGCGAGCCGCATGTCTGTCAGTTGGATCGCGGCCGACGTCGCCGCGTTCAGGATCGCCGGATCGGGGGCGAGGTCGGAGTTCAGTGTCAGCACCGCGCGGCGGACCAGATCACGCGGATCGGTGGCGGGACGCGCAATCAGGGCTGCGGCGATCTGCCCGTGCAGCCGACGCATCCGCAGAGAGTCGGTGCGGCGCACCTCACCGAGCATCGGATGGGCCAGCCGCACCGACGCGGGCGTCGCGCTGCTGTCGACGCGGATCAATCCGAGCGCTTCCGCCTCGGTGATGGCATCGGAATCCGTGACCGCTGCCAGGGTCTCGATGTCGAGCGGCTCCGTAACGGCAAGGGCGTCAAGCACATTGCGCGCTGCCACCGGAATCTGGCCGATCCTCGTGGTGAGCAGTTCAGCGAGCGTGGGGGTCAGTCGTGGCTGGCCCTGCCACATCCACACCCCGGATTGTTGGGTCAACCGGCCCGCGCTCACCTCGGTGTCCAACAGGTGGCGCAGATACAGAACGTTGCCCTGCGTGTACTGCCACAGTTGCTGCACGCACCGTGAATGCACGGGCCCGCCCAGGATGCGCTCGACCAGTTTCGCGATGGCAGTCGAGGAAAGTGGTTGCAGTTCAATGCGTTCCAGCACGTCATCTTTCCAGATCGCGGTGATGGCGTCTGGAGCCGGTTCACCCGATCGCAGAGTCAGCACGACGGTGGCCAGTTTCCGCGAGACCAGTTGGTGCACAGCGAAGGCCGACAGATCATCGAGGAGGTGCGCATCGTCGACACCGACGACCACCGCACCCGTCGGCGCGGCGCCGATGACGCCGTCGATCACTTCCCGTACCCGCCGCAACGGATCGGGGCCGAAGTCGCTGACGACGTCGGCAAACGCACCCAACGGGATACTGCGGGCCGACGCGGTGCCGGCGATCCATCGGGAGCGTGCGGGTGGCCTGCAGGCTGTGATGACTTCACGGGCCAGGCGCGTCTTGCCGACGCCGGCGGCGCCGGACAGGACAATGCCTCGGGCCCGGTCCGGACGTCTGATCGCAGTCTCGATCGCCCGCAGTTCCTCAGCTCGACCGTGCAGGGGCCAGTCGTGAATCACTGACGGATCACCCCCAGACACAGCAAACTCACACCATTTGCAGCAAATGTTGCCAGGTCCACCGGCGGCCAACAATAGCTGCGCTAAACGATTGGGGTAGGGCCTTACCTCAGACGGGCAGGATCGGCCGTCTTACCTTCCAATCACCGGCGCAATTGCCGGCGCTAGGCGGAGGCGGAAGGGCGAATCATGAGTCATGCCAACCACATCGGGCGAATCGGGGCGCTGGCGGTGGCATTGGGCGTAGGACTGGTCGTCGCGCCCGGCTTGGCCGCGGCCAAGCCGGCTCCGTCTTCGCCGACATCGGATGGGCCGGGCACCACCGCGCCCACCGCGCCCGTCCAGAACATGGCCGTGGCCACCAACGGCGTCACCCGGGTCCAGCGGGGCGACGCCACCGCGACCTCCGATGGCAAGGGATCGGTGGCCATCGCCCGCGGTTCGGACGCGACGGCGATCTCGTCGGGCGGCCCGGGCTCGTTGGCCATCGCCCGCGGTGACGGCGCCACCGCCATCATCAATACCCGGGGGTGTGAGACGTGCTTGACCACCTCGGGCAACAAGGTCACCGCCAGCGGCGATTACGCCACGGCCACCGCAACCGGCGGGACAGGCAACACCGTCCGCGCCACCGGTAACCACAGCACGGCCACCGCCGACGGGTCGAACAACACGGTCACCGCCTCCGGTGGAGGGAGCCAAGCCACCGTCGTCGGGTCGGGCAACACGGTCACTGCCTCCGGCGGGGTCGCCACCGGCTACAGCAGCGGTAGTGAGGCCACGGTGAACGGATCGAACAACACGGTCACCACCTCCGGAGTCTCCAGCGAGGCCACTGTCATCGGATCCGACAACACCGTCCAGACCTCCGGCAATGTCAGTGAGGCCAACGTGACCGGTTTCGGCAACACGGTGACAGTCGACGACGCACTCGGTGACGTAACGGTGACCGGTTCTGACAACGACGTCCACACCTACGGCCAAGTCGACAGACGCAGCGAGATCAACACCACGACGGTGACCGGCGACAGCAACACCGTGACCGTGTTCGGCACCGGCAACACATCCCGGATCTACCAAGGCGACAGCAACACCGTGACCGTCAGCGGGTATGACGACTTCGCCTTCATCGACGGAAACCACAGCACCGCAGTCGTCAACGGCGATGACAGCACCGCTGACGTCGTCGGCGACCACAGCACGGCGCAGGCCGGCATCGACGGCACCTCCACCACCAACCTCGCCGGTGTGGCCGGCAACAACAGCACCGCGTTGGCCACCGGCTCGTACAACTTCATTGTCTTTGCCACCGGTGACGACAGCAGCGCCACCGCCCTCGGCAGCGGCAACGCAGTCCAGGCCAACGGCCCGGACAGCCACGCCACAGTCATCGGGGACAGCGCCAGCCTCCAGACGGACCCCGGCGAAACCGTCACGCTGATCAATCCTTAGCAACGCCCTGCTCCAGCAGCCGGCGCACCTCGACGTCGCTGACCTGATCGAAATCGCGATAGGACTCCCCCACAGCTGAAAACGGCGTCGGCATATCGGCGCACACCACGTCGTCCGCGATCGCCATGAGCTGCCGGCACGCAGATTCGGCGCCGACGGGAACGGCCACCACGAGCGTCCTGGGTCCGCTCTCCCGCACCACCTCGGCCGCCACCCGCATGCTGGCCCCGGTGGCCATGCCGTCGTCGACGAGGATCACGGTCCGTCCGGTCACGTCGGGCGGTGGCCGGCCCTGGCGGTAGTCGGCTTCACGCCGCTTCAACTCCCGAGCCTCGGCGTCGGCGACGTCGTTCAGGGTCTGTTGCGAAATCTGCAGTGGCCCAACCACATCCTGATTGACGACGATGTGGCCGCCGCCGCCGAGTGCGCCCATGGCGTACTCCTCGTGGCCGGGGACTCCCAGCTTGCGGATGATCAGCGCGTCCAGCGGTGCGTCGAGAGCGGCGGCGATTTCCCGGGCGACGGGGACGCCACCGCGAGCCAGGCCGAGCACCACGACATCGCGTCTGCCGCGGTACGCCGTCAGCAGACCGGCCAATGCGCGCCCCGCTTCTGAACGATCACGAAAGACGCGCCTCGATGGTTGGTTTCGCGTAGTTCCGATCCTATTCCCATCAGCGCTTTTCAGTGGTAATCCGTAATTGACAGGGCCATACAAAAACCGTTCGAGGAGGCAGAAGTGAAGGTCACCGGAACAGCTGTTGCGGTTTTCTCGGTCATCGGCATCGCCAGTGCGCCGATCGCGTCAGCCGGCTATCCACTCGTCGGCAAGCTCGGCAGCGCCATGACGATGACGGACAGCGTCGGTCAGGTCCAGCTGAGCTGGCAGGTCTCCGACCTCAAGCCGAGCTCCGATGTCATGCCGGGCTACCGGGTCGCCGGAAAGCTCTGGGAGGCCACGGCCACCGTTCGCGCGCTGAGCGGCCCGGTGACCCCCGGCATTTCGCAGTTCAACGCCGTCGCACCGAACCAGGCGGCGTACCGCGTGCTGTGGATGGTCGCGAGCCCCGTCAACATCAGCGGCGCGACCATTCCGCAAGGCGGCCAGTCGACCGGAAAGATCCACTTCGACGTCACCGGCCCCAGCCCGACGACGGTGACGATGAACAACGGCATGGAGGACCTGATGGTCTGGACTCCGTGAGCCGCGGCGAATGAGTAGACACCCTGCTTTAGGGTGTCTACTCATGAAGACCTACCAGTGCGAACGCGTCGGCGTGGATTTCATCGACAGTGCACCGTTCCGCTTCGTCAGCAAAGTCGATCTGACGATCAAGCCGGAGCAGTTGTTCGAGGTCTTCTCCGACGAGACGTCGTGGCCGCACTGGGCGACGCTGATCACCAACGTGGAGTGGACCAGCCCGAAACCGTACGGCGTGGGCACCACCCGCACGGTGACCATGCGCGGCCACATCGTCGGCGACGAGGAGTTCATCGCCTGGGAGCCGTTCTCCTACATGGCTTTCCGTTTCAACACCAGCACCTCGAACATGCTCTCGGCCTTCGCCGAGGGCTACACCGTCGAGGAGACCGCGGATGGTTGTCACCTGACGTGGGTGATGGCCATGAAGCCGAGCGGCCTCGCCGGCGAGTTGGGCATGCGGGCCGGCCGGCCGATGATGGCGTGGCTGTTCCAGCGGTTCCTGCACAACCTGCGCCGCTACTGTGACGAGCGCTACGGCGCGTAGAGCCCTTCCCAGGCCTCTCGGCGTACCTGATCCGGGTCGTCGATGGTCTCGTCACGCATCGAGCCGATGACCCGGGTGGCCCGGCGCTCGGTGTCGTAGGCCGGCCAGTCCGCCATGCCGTCACCCTTGGTCGCGAAATCCAGCCAGGTGCGCTGCATCCGCCGGCCCACTGACGGCTGCACCTGACGCCCGAGCGGGTGCAGCATCCGCCCCAGGTACGAGCCGTAGCTGTGCTGGATGTGCACGATCTCACTGCCGTGCGTGGCACCCAGGCCCAACACCTTCAGTGTCCAGGTGGTGTGGTCGAACCGGTAGACGTGCGTCGGCGCCTGGTCGCTGTAGGCGTCCGAGAAGGCCCACGTCGGGGCGCCGAACATGATGTCGGAGCCGATCTCGATCAGCGCCCGGCGCCGCGGGTAGCTCGGATAGGCCTGCAGCACAGAATCTTTGGCGTCCGGCGCGATGCGGGCGAAGTAGTCGTCGACCATCGGCACAGTGGTGGGCAGCATCGGCGGCTTACCCCAGGCGAACATCGACGCCTCCCGACTGTTGGTGCCGACGATCAGCGGCACCTTCGCGACGGCACCGCTACGTGCGGCCTCAACCGGAGGGGCGGGCAGCAGGTCGACGCCGTATGTCAGGCCGTAGGCCAGCTTCGGGCTGTTGGCCGCGCTCTCCCCCTGCAATTGGCCGGCGGCGCGGCGCAGTTGGCGCTGCGGCAGCGCGACGATCTCGTCGACGGCGACACCCAGGCGGCGCACGAACTCGTGAGCCTGGCGGGCTCGGGACTCGCGGTCCGCGATGAGCGTCAAAGCCGGGCTTTGCGCTATGGCCCGCCCGAACAGTCCGGCGGCCGCGGGACTGGCCAGGAGGGCGAGCACGGATGTCGCACCCGCGGATTCGCCGAAGACGGTGACCTGATCGGGGTCGCCGCCGAACGCGGCGATGTTGTCGCGCACCCATTGCAGCGCCGCGATCTGGTCGCGCAGGCACAGGTTGTCGTCGAATCCGACACCGAGATCACTGAGTTCGAAGCCGCCGAACACGCCGAGCCGGTACGTGACGTTGACGACCACCACGTTGCCGTTGGCGGCCAACCGGGAGCCGTTGTAGAGCTGCAGCTGGCCGGCCCCGAACACGAAGGCGCCGCCGGGAATCCACACCATCACCGGCAGCGAGCCCGTCACATCCGGCGACCACACCGTCACGGTCAGGCAGGCTTCGTCACGCATCTTGGGGTCGTCGCGCCCGCCACCTACGAACGACTTGCCCTGCGGCGGGATGGGTCCATGATCGATGGCGTCGCGCACGCCCGACCATGGAGTCAGCGGTTGCGGAGCGCGGAACCGCAACGGCCCGACGGGCTGCTCGGCGTAGCCGACGCCGCGCCAGACATTCACGCTGCCTTCGGTGGTGCCTCGCAGCGCGCCCGCGGCAGTCTGAACGATGGTCGAACGATCGATGGTTTCGGGCTGGACGGCCACACCGCAAATCCTAATGTGAAAAGCTGGCATCCTGTCGTATTCGAGGCCCGGACGGAGCGGTGATGACCTTCAACGAAGGTATGGAGATCGACACGAGCAACACGTCGACCAGCGGGGGTGGCGGCTTCGGCGGCCGTGGCATCGCGATCGGCGGCGGCATGGGCGGCCTGGTGATCGTGGTGGTCGCCATGTTCCTCGGGGTCGACCCGAGTTCGATTCTCGGCCACCAGAACCAGGCGCCCCAGTCCAGCCAGGGGTCCTCGGCCTACGACCTGAGCAAGTGCAAGACCGGCGCGGATGCCAACAAGTACCTAGAGTGCCGCATCGTGGCTACCGGCAACTCGGTGGACGGGGTGTGGTCGCAGCTGCTCAAGGGCTACACGCCGCCGAAGATTCGGCTGTTCCGCGGGCGGGTCGATACCGCGTGCGGCCAGGCCGATACCTCGGTGGGTCCATTCTACTGCCCCGGCGACAAGACCGCGTACTTCGACACCAGCTTCTTCCAGACGCTGGTCGACCAATTCGGTTCCAGCGGTGGACCTTTGGCGCAGGAGTACGTGGTGGCGCACGAGTTCGGCCACCATGTGCAGAACCTGCTCGGTGACATCGGCAAGGCGCAGCGGGGGCCCAAGGGCGCCGAGGGCAACAGCGTGCGCACCGAGCTGCAGGCTGACTGCTACGCCGGCGTGTGGGCACACTACGCGTCAACGGTCAAGCAGAAGAGTACCGGCGTCCCGTTTCTGCAACCGTTGAGCGACAAGGACATTGCCGACGCCCTGTCGGCCGCCTCGTCGGTCGGTGACGATCGCATCCAGAAGCAGGCCACCGGTCGTGTCAACCCGGAGTCGTGGACGCACGGCTCGTCGGCCGAACGGCAGAAGTGGTTCACCACCGGTTACCAGACCGGTGATCCCAAGCAGTGCGACACGTTCAACGCACAGGACCTGGGTTAAGCCACGCGGAACGTGAGCGCAGCCCCGTTCATGCAGTAGCGCAGTCCGGTCGGTGCCGGACCGTCGTCGAAAACATGACCGAGGTGGCCGCCACACTGGCGACACAGCACTTCGGTGCGGACCATTCCCAAGGTGCTGTCGGATCGTTCGATGACGGCCCGGTCGAGCGCTTTCCAGAAGCTCGGCCAGCCGGTGCCACTGTTGAACTTGGTGGCCGAGGCGAACAGGTCGAGCGCACAACCGGCGCAACTGAACACCCCATTGCGATGTTCGTCGTTGAGTGGGCTGCTGAACGGCGCTTCGGTGCCTGCTCGGCGCAGCACGTCGTACTGACGGGCATCGAGCAGCTGATGCCATTCGGCATCGGTATGGGTGACGCCGAAGGCCGGGTCTGCCAACGCCGAATGACTGCACCCGGCGAGTGTGCCGATCCCCGCAAGGGCGATGAACATGCGGCGAGTCAACGACATGTCTCGACGATAGGTCCGACAGCATCCTGCCGGCATCGATGATGTCCGTTCGTCAG
Source organism: Mycobacterium sp. ST-F2 (assembly GCF_001905655.1). Classification (GTDB taxonomy): domain Bacteria; phylum Actinomycetota; class Actinomycetes; order Mycobacteriales; family Mycobacteriaceae; genus Mycobacterium. Next base: position 48,792 of record NZ_JMHT01000003.1, on the reverse strand, counting down.
CGTTTGGTCACATCTTTGGACTGCCGTGCAGGGGAATTCGGCCGGATGATCGATGTATGCGTACTCGACCGATCTTGGCTGCCGTCCTCGTCCTGACCGGTTCGGCCGCCGCACTCGTGGTGTCGGGGGCGCCGGCGCAATCGCGTCCACTCCCACCGGTCGCCGCCGACGAGCAGGTTCCCGCCGGAGCACCGCACGAGACCGCCGTGTTGGCCGGAGGCTGCTTTTGGGGAGTTCAAGGGGTCTTCGAACACGTCGCGGGGGTACTCGAGGCAGAGGCCGGTTACGCGGGCGGAGAGGCCGGCACTGCCGACTACGAGTCGGTGAGCGGCGGCGCCACCGGTCACGCCGAGTCGGTACGGATCACCTATGACCCATCGCAGATCACCTTCGGGGAGGTGCTGCGAATCTTCTTCGCCGTCGCCACCGACCCCACCGCGCTGAACCGACAGGGACCTGACGTTGGGCCCCAATACCGGTCCGCGGTATTCGCCCAAAACCCCGACCAACAACGCGTTGCAGAGGCCTACATCGATCAACTCAACCGGGCCAAGGCGTTTCCGGACCCGATCGTCACCACCGTGTCACCGCAGTCCAACTTCTATCCGGCGGAGTGGTATCACCAGAATTACCTCGAGCTGCATCCGGATCACCCGTACATCAGCTTTTACGACAAGCCGAAGATCGACGAGCTCCGGCGACTGTTTCCCGATCGCTACCGGGACCAGGCAGTGCTGGTCAAGCGGCCGGGTTGATCCGCGCGATGTGGACATCGCGGGTGAAGATGCGCAGCCCTTGCGGTGTCGGTGGTGCGGTGGAGGTGTACACCGCTCCTGATGGGGTGGTCAGTGCGATGGTGTGCCGGCCGTACCGGTCATAGGTCGCCGCGGCCTGCCAGCCGGGTTCTTCTTTGACGTAGTTGCAGTGCTCACACAACCCGTCACCGTTGTGGGCGCTGGTGGGTCCACGCTTCGCGTGCGGTGTGACGTGGTCGGTGTGCCGGATCCGCGCATTGCAGTACGGGGTCCGGCACAGCTGATCGCGCAACCCGATGAACGTGGCGAGCGCTTTCGGGAACGCCCGCGCCGTGGATTCCATCGCCACCAGCTTGTTCGTCCCGGGCTGGGCATACAGGCGCCGCAACGCCGCCCCCACCGTGTCATCGGCGGCCGCGGCCAGCACCCAGTCCCGGGCCAGCGCCGCCGGAATCGGCCCGTACCCCTGCAGGTGTGCGGGCTGCTCACCGCCGGTCAGTAGCGTCTCATCCGAGAGCACCAGGTTCGCGGTCACCGGCACCGGCGCCGCCGGGTCACGGCCGGTGACCCGCGCCACCACCACATCGGCCATGATCTGGCCACGGCTGCGCACCGTGCCCGCCGCCACCGCCGTGGCCGCCTCGCGCGAGAGCGCCTGGCGCATCAGCTGGCCCTGAGCGGCCGGCACCCGCACCGTCATCGCCATCATGCCGTCCCGGGCCACCCGGAACCGCACGTGCCGCGACGCCCGCGCCCGCGCCATCTTGTCCAGCACGCCCTGCTGATCCACCTCACAGGCGATCCGCGCGGCCTCCGCCGAAATCTCGGCGTTGCCCAACCCCGCCAACCCGGCCGGATCCCCACACAACTCGACGTCCAGCAACTGACGATCCAGCGGCGACAGGCATGCCGCTTCCTTGGTGATCAGCTCGGCCCGATGCTCCGACAACACCCCCGACTCCAGCGCCGCCAGGGTGCACGGCATATCCGCCACCAGAATCCGGGCCATCGCCGCGAGCCGCTCACCCCGATGCGGCGACTCGTGCCGGGCCAGCCCGATCTCCGAACCCAACGCCGCCCGCGACACCCGCGGCCCACCCGCCCGCGCTGCCGCCACCCGCCGGGCCTCCAACGCCGCCGCCAACCGCGCCTGCTCGGCCGCCGCGGCCGACTTGACCCGTTCGAGCTCGGTCATGCGACCCCGCAACGCCGCCTCATCGACATCAGGGTCCAAATCTTCGCTCATACGTTCGATTATGCCACGCGGGTGTGACACGCGCCGCCACCAAAACCGGTTTCCCGAATCGTTGACCACGTTGAACAAATTTCGTTAATGTGTGCAAATGCCCGCCAAGCCGCCGATTCCCCGGACTATCTCGCCGGCACTACTAGCAGCCACCGCCGACACACTTCACCGTTTGGGCCCAAGGCAATTCAGCCTCACCGCGGTCGCGGAAGCCGCCGGAGTCTCGCGCGGCACGGTGTACAACGCTCTTGGGGGTCGTGACCACGCGATCAGCGTCGCGCTGGACCACCTGGCCTCGACGTTCGTCGACGGCATGGCCGCGGAGATCGACAAGCAGTCCACGCTGGCCGATCAGGTCGCCGCGGCCGCCGTCCTGATCTGCGCCCACCGCGAGAGTTCTCCGTCAGCCCCCCAGAAGGGCATCAATGAGGGCATCGTCGTGCTGCTGTTGCGCAACATCGGAGAAGACCTGATGAAGCGCGCCGTCGAGCTCTGGAAGCCGCGCGTCAAGGCCGCGCAACGCGACGGCGAGATCGGCGCCGGCGTCGACCCCGCCCGCGCCGGTGAATGGATCGTCCGGGTGCTGCTGAGCTTCGAACTGCTGCCCCCGATCGGCGTCAACCTGGACAACCCCCGCGCCATCCGGCGCTTCGTCACCGACCACATCATCAATGGACTCACCGGAGAGACACCATGACCACACCCGACCACGAAGTGGTCATCATCGGGGCGGGCCCCGGCGGCATCGCCGCCGCTCACCTGCTGCAGCAGAAGGGCATTCACGACTTCCTCATCGTCGACCGGGGCGACGACTTCGGCGGCACCTGGCGTGACAACCACTACCCCGGACTTGCCGTCGACATCCCGTCACCGTGGTACCAACTGTCCTTCGCGCCCAACCCCGACTGGAGCCGGTTCTTCGCGCCCGGGCCCGAGATTTATGCCTACCTGCGCGACACCGCCGACAAACTGGGCCTGCGTCCGCACCTGCGCACGGGCGCCGAGGTGCTCCGCCAGCAGTGGGACGACGATGCCGGCCTGTGGCGCCTGTCCATCCGCAACCAGCCGGACGTGACGGCCCGGTTCCTGATCAGCTCGGTGGGCGGCTACGTCAACGCCAAGAACGTCGTCGACATCGACGGCATCGGGGACTTCGAGGGCACCATCCTGCGCCCGAACGCCTGGGACGACGACTACGACGTCCGCGGCAAGCGCGTCGCGGTGATCGGCACCGGATCCAGCGGTGTGCAGATCACCGGGGCACTGTCCGGGATCGCCGCGAATCTCGATGTGTACCAACGCACTCCGGCGTGGGTACTGCCCAAGGTCGACTTCGACATCCCGCCGTGGCTGCGCCGCCTGTTCAAGGTGCCGGGCTTCGTCACCGCGATCAACATCTTCGGCCGGCTCCTGATGGACGCGGCGATGGTCGTGCCGATCATCCACGTCTTCTCCCGGCTGCCGCGCAACGTGCTGACCAAGCTCATGCCCCTGTACGACGGCAACAGCCGTAACCTCTACCGGCTGCTGCTGCGTACCACCGTGCGAGACAAGGCAACCCGCAAGGCACTGCTGCCCCGTTACGGCATCATGGCCAAGCGTCCGGTGATCTCCAGTGCGTTCCTGCCGGCCCTGAACCATCCGGACACGCACCTGATCACCACTCCCATCGAGCGGATCACCCGCGACGGGGTCCGCACCGTCGACGGCGTCGACCATCCCGCCGACCTGCTGGTCACCGCGACCGGCTACGAGCTGTGGACCGACCCGGAGACGTACCGGCCCGGAACCATCCTGGGTTCAAACGGATTCGACCTCGCCGAGTACTACCACGCCCACGGACTGCACGCCTACGCCGGCACTGCCCACCCCCGGCTGCCGAACCGGTGGGAGATCGTCGGCCCGCTCGGGTTCGTCGGCTTCGCCTGGATGGACTGGGTCGAAACCGTTGCCGCCCATGCCGTTCGGATGATCGACGAGGCCCGTCGCCGGGCCGACGCGCCGGTCGTCGCGGTGAGCAATGACGCGTTCCACAAATGGAATGCGCTGATGGACAAGCGTGGCCGCACTGCCCACACCTATTACACCCGCGCCTCCGAACTGAACACCTACTTCGTCAACTCCCAACACGAAACACCGTATTACCGTCCACAAACCATCACCGGGTCAAGGATTTTCGCGCGGCGCTCGCCGCTCACGGACTACGAGTTCAGCGATGTCCGGGCCGCCACGATCAGTGAGGAACTCAGCGCATGACCGATCAACCATTGGCCGGCAAGGTCGCCTTCGTCACCGGGGCCGCTCGGGGACAGGGCCGCTCGCACTGCGTCCGGCTGGCCCGGGCCGGAGCCGACATCGTCGCCATCGACGCCTGCGCACCCGTGACCGAGGCCAACGGCTACGAACCCGCGACGCCCGAGGATCTCGTCGAGACGGTGAATCTGGTGGAAGGCGAAGGCCGCAAGATCTACGCCAAGACGGTCGACGTCCGCGACGCCGAAGGCCAGCAACAGGTGGTCGCCGAGACCATCGAACAGTTCGGCCGGCTGGACATCGTGGTGGCCAACGCGGGAGTGCTGAACTGGGGGCGGCTCTGGGAGATCTCCCCGCAGCAGTGGCAGGACACCCTGGACATCAACCTGACCGGGATGTGGAACACCATCCGGGCAGTGGTGCCGACGATGATCGAGGCCGGCAACGGCGGCTCGATCATCGCCACCAGCTCGGCTGCCGGGATCAAGGCCGTCCCGGGCTGCGGCCACTACTGCGCGACCAAGTTCGGCGTCGTGGGCATGATCAACGCGCTGGCGGTCGAGCTGGGTGAGTTCGGCATCCGGGTGAACTCGGTCCACCCGTACGGCACGGACACCCCGATGGGCAACGACGTGTCGATGTACCAGGTCCTGCAGGATCACCCGCACTACATCCACAGCTTCTCCCCCGGCGCGCTGCCGACGGATTCGCTGATCAAGCCCGATCAGATCTCCGACATCGTGGTGTGGTTGGCCAGCGACGCATCGTCATTGGTGACGGCTGCGCAAATCCCGGCAGACAAGGGTTACCTCAAGATTTGACCGGGTAACGTCACTCGCCATGGCGAAGGCAACCGCCGGGGTGGCAGACAACGGTTCCGACGCGCAGGCGCGCGCCACACAGTTCATGCGCTCGGCGCTCGACATTCTTGGCGAGACCGGTCGTACGGAGTTCACCGTGCTCCAGGTTGTGGAGCGCTCGAAGACGTCATTGCGGGCGTTCTACCAGCACTTCGCGACCAAGGACGAACTGGTGCTGGCGCTGATCGACGCGATGCTGACCGAATTCACCACCACGTGGCAGGCCGAGGCAGCACAGCTGGAACCGACGGACGCACTGCGGGCACTGGTCGACCGAATCTATGTGCCGCCCGCGTCCAGCACCCAGGAATGCATCAACCGGGGGCTGACCTTCTACCACGATCGCTTGGCCGAGACCATGCCGGACGATTATGGGCGCGTGCTGACCCCGCTGCACGCGCTGATCGTCGACATCATCGAGCGCGGAAAAGCCACGGGCGCCTTTGATCCCGACTTCGAAACCGAACCCGCCGCGGCACTGGTCATGCAGACCATCTTCGGGGCCCTGCGACTGCGCTCACTCGGGCCCGGACTCGACGTCGCACCGATCGGGAGCGAGCGCATCTACGCGTTCTGCCTCCGCGCGTTGCAGCGGTCATGACGATGCATGCCTGGCGAGTGCGCACGCCCGCGCCGATCGACCGCGGCCCGCTCGAGTTCGGCACTACCGCCATCCCCGAACCCGGCGCCGGCGAGGTGCTCATCGCCGTGCGGGCATGTGGTGTGTGCCGTACCGACCTGCACGTCACCGAAGGCGACCTGCCGGTTCACCGGCCACACGTCACCCCTGGCCACGAAGTCGTGGGCGAGGTCGTGGCAACCGGTGAGCACACGGACACCGACCTGGTCGTCGGCGATCGGGTCGGGGTGGCCTGGCTTCGGCACACCTGCGGACGCTGCCGGTTCTGTCTGCGCGGAGCGGAGAACCTCTGCCCGCACTCGCTGTACACAGGCTGGGACGCCGACGGCGGCTACGCCGAATTCGTCACGGCGCCAGCCGATTACGTCCACCGCTTGCCTGCCGGATACACCGATGCCGAACTGGCCCCGCTGCTGTGCGCCGGCATCATCGGCTACCGGTCCCTGCTTCGGGCCGACCTGCCCGACGGCGGGCGGCTCGGCATCTACGGTTTCGGCGGCAGCGCACACATCACCGCCCAGGTCGCGCTCGCCCGCGGTGCCGAGGTGCACGTCATGACGCGCGGCGAGGCAGCGCAACAACTCGCTCTAGATCTCGGTGCAGCCTCGGCCCAGGGCGCCACGGACCGGCCGCCGGTCGCGCTGGATGCCGCGATCCTGTTCGCCCCGGTGGGCGACCTGGTGTTGCCGGCGTTGGAAGCGCTGGACCGGGGCGGCACCCTGGCGATCGCGGGGATCCATCTCAGTGACATCCCGGCGCTGAACTACCAGCGGCACCTGTTTCAGGAACGCCAGGTGCGATCGGTGGCATCGAATACCCGTGCCGACGCCCGAGAATTTCTCGCCTTCGCCGGCAACCACCACATCCACGTCACTGCCCCTGGCTACCCGTTGGATCAGGCGGACCGCGCCCTGGGCGATCTGGCAGCCGGACGAATCTCGGGCGCCGCGGTGCTGCACATCGGTTGAGTCAGAACAGCGCAGGCTGCACCGCCCCGGCGGACACCGCCGCCGGGGCGGTACGCATGGTGTCAGGTCTGTGTCCGCCGCCTCCGAGTCCATACCGGGCGATCAGCGGCGCCACCCGGGTACGCAACCGTTCGCGGTACTCCGGGCCGAGATACGCACCGCGCCCGTACAATTCGCGATATCTGGGCAGCAGCTCCGGATACATCGAGCCCAGCCACGCCAGGAACCAGCCCCGGGTCGCGCCGCGCAGATGCAACCCGAAGACCGTCACACTCGTGGCGCCGGCAGCCGCGATGCGCGACAACAGGGCATCCAGCTGATCGACGGAGTCGGTCAGGTGCGGCAGCACCGGCGCCACCATCACATGGCAGTCCAGGCCTGCTCGCGCGATGGCCGAGATGAGCTCCAGCCGGGCGGACGGCGTCGGCGTTCCCGGCTCGACCGACCGGTGCAGGTCCGGGTCCAGCATGGCCAGCGACACCGCGACGCTGACCCCGACCCGATCGCCCGCGTCGACGATCAGCGGCAGGTCACGGCGCAGCAGTGTGCCTTTGGTCAGGATCGAGAACGGCGTCCCCGAATCGGTCAGCGCCGCGATGATCCCCGGCATCAGCGCATAGCGACCCTCGGCCCGTTGATAGGGATCGGTGTTGGTGCCCAACGCGACCGCTTCGCGCGTCCACGACCGTCGAAAAAGCTCGCGCCGCAACACTTCTGCGACATTCGTCTTCACCACGAGTTCACGGTCGAAGTCGTTCCCGGAGTCGAAGTCGAGGTACTCGTGCGTGGGCCGGGCGAAGCAGTACCGGCAGGCGTGCGAGCAGCCGCGGTAGGCGTTGACGGTGTACCGGAACGGCAGGTTCGACGCTTCGGGCACCTTGTTCAGAGCCGACTTGCACAGCACCTCATGGAAGGTGATGCCGTCGAACTTCGGCACCCGGATGCTGCGCACCAGTCCGAGGCGTTCCAGGCCCGGCAGCGCCCCGTCCTCGCCGGCCCGCGTGACCGCCTGCCCGTCCCACCGCATGACTCAATTCGAACAATTGTTCGACAGATTGTCAAGCCTCGTCACCGTCGGGGGGACCGTCGACGAGCAACAGATGGTCGATCACCGTGACCGTCTCAGAGGCCAGGCCCTCGCGAATCACGGCCTCCAGCAGCCGGGTCGCGACAGTTCGGAGCTTCACCTGGGTGGCCTGCGAACGCCATTTCAGAATCTCGAAGGCACGATCGGCATCGATGCCGTAGGCCGCCATGAGGATGCCCTTGGCCTGATCAATCACCGCTCGCGACTCCACCACCGAGGCCATGGCCACGGTGAGATCGGACTGAATGCCGGCGGTGACGTCGATGTAGTAGCCCTTGGTACCGGTGACCGCACCGTCGTCGTCGGTCATCCGGTCACTGACCACCACGACCCAGTGAATCCTGCCCTCGGTATCGACGATGCGGTGCCGACTGCTGAACAATCCACCGGTCTGCACCCGCTCCAGAATCTCGGCGACTTTCGCCCGGTCGTCAGGATGCTTGTGGCTCAGCAACAACTCGGTGGTGGGCTCCACCTCCCCCAACGTGTAGCCGTGCATGCCGGCCACCTCGGCAGACCAGATCCACCGCTGCTCGGCGAGACTGAATTGAAAACTGCCGACATGTTGAGTAACGCCGCCGCTGAATACCGCGGCGACGTCCCAGGATTCGGAGTCGGCGATTTCGCCGTCAGGTTCACTCATGTCGTTGTGGGCGGCACTTAGCCGAGATGATCGTAACGCGCTCCGCGATTGTCTGCCCAACTTGCCGGGTACGAGTCCCACATGACGCATATCGGCTACTTCCTCTGCTGTGAACAGTTCGACCCGCACGACCTGATCGCTCAGGCCCGACGTGCCGAGGAAGCCGGCTTCCACGGCCTGTGGGTGTCAGACCATTTCCATCCGTGGCACGACGAACAAGGCCAGAGTCCTTTTGTCTGGGGCGTTCTGGGCGCGCTGTCCGAGGTGACGGCCTTGCCGGTGACCACGGCCGTCACCTGCCCGACGTTCCGGATGCATCCTGCGATCATCGCGCAAGCGGCCGCCACCGCCGCTGTTCAGCTGCGCGGCGGCTTCCGGCTGGGTGTGGGCAGCGGCGAAGCCCTCAACGAACACATCCTGGGCGACGCCTGGCCGTCGGCCGGAGAACGTCTGGACCGGCTCGCGGAGGCGGTGTCGCTCATCAGGACGCTGCACCGCGGCGAAGTGGTGAACCATGACGGGCGCTACTACCGCGTCCAGGACGCGCGCATCTACACCCTCCCGGAGTACCGCATACCGATCTACATATCGGGGTTCGGCCCGCAGGCAACCCGGCTGGCCGGGCGGATCGGCGACGGGTACTGCATCACCATGCCCGACGCCGACCTGGTGGCGCTCTTCCGCGAGGCCGGCGGCGGGCGTAGGCCAGTACAGGCCGGGATGAAGGTGTGTTGGGATCTGGACGCGAAGTTCGCGGCCGACACGGCGCACCGCCTGTGGGCCACCGACCAGCTACCCGGACAACTCAATCAGATTCTGCCCCGCCCAACGGATTTCGCCTCCGCCGCGAGCCTGGTGGCGCGTGAAGCCGTGACGGATGCGATCGTGTGCGGACCCGACATCGACGCCCACGTCGCACAGGTGCGTAAGTACGTCGATGCCGGTGTCGACGAGATCTACGTCCAGCAGATCGGCCCCGACATGGACGGGTTCTTCGATGCCTGGGAGCGCGACGTACTGCCGGAATTCCAGGAGTCGGCCTACGCCTGAGCCGCCGCCTGGCGCTCGGTGTGCGCGCCGCCGGTGACCAACTCGCCCCCGGCGGATTCCAGGTGGGCACGGACGAACCACTGGAACTTCTCCAGTTCGGCGACCTGACCGATCAGCATGTCCTGAGTGACCAGATCGAGCTCGTCGAGTTCTTCGATGGCCTTGCGCGCGTCCTTGATGACGCCGTCATAGACCAGGTCGAGTGCCGCGAGGTGCGCTTGCGCGGTGTCGCGGCCGATCGAGTAGTCGTCCCAGGTGCGATGTTTGAGAATCGCCCCCGGCGTACCGTCGGGCGACGCGCCGAGCGCCGCGATGCGCTCGGCGGTTTGATCCGCGTAACCCCGCACCAGCTCGACCTGCGGATCGATCATCTCGTGCACGCCAATGAAATTGGGCCCCACGACATTCCAATGCACGTGCTTGAGCGTCAGATGCAAGTCGTTGTACGTGCTCAGTTGAATTTGCAACAGCTCTCGGATCCGGCTGCTCTGCTCTTCGGAAAGCCCTGGAATGGTGAATTCGCTCATTGGTTGCCTCTACCCCTACGGCATCGCGGGCAAACACCGTTTAGGACCAGTGCGCCCCGGGTACCGCCCCGGGGTGACTGCTGTCGAAGTGCCGTTGACGCCGCAGCGGCCGTTCCCGGCGCGCCGCAAGAGTTTGGGCGCTGTCCTGTACGGACTCGTCAGCACGACCGACCACAAGGTGATCGGCCAGATGTACCTGGCGGCGTCGTTCGCGTTCTTCTTCAGCGCCGGGATCATGGCTTTGCTGATGCGCACCGAGCTTGCCATGCCCGGCCTGCAGTTCCTGTCCAACGAGCAGTACAACCAGCTGTTCACCGTGCACGGCACCTTGATGCTGCTGCTGTACGCGACCCCTGTGGTCTTCGGTTTCGCGAATCTGGTGCTGCCCTTGCAGATCGGCGCACCGGACGTCGCCTTCCCCCGGCTCAACGCGCTGTCGTTCTGGCTGTTCCTGTTCGGCGGACTGGTGGTGCTGGCCGGATTCGTCGTACCCGGCGGCGCAGCGGATTTCGGGTGGACGGGCTATACCCCGCTGTCCGACGCCATCCGCTCGCCGGGGTCCGGTGGGGACCTGTGGGCGGTGGGCCTGATCGTCTCGGGCCTCGGCACCATCCTCGGTGCGGTCAACATGATCACCACGGTGGTCTGCATGCGCTGCCCCGGGATGACCATGTTCCGCATGCCCATCTTCACCTGGAACATCGTCGCCACCGGCGTGCTGATCCTGCTTGCCTTCCCGATCCTGACCGCGGCCCTGTTCGGTCTGCTCGCACAGCGCCACCTGGGCGCGCACATCTACGACGCGGCCAACGGCGGCGCGATCCTGTGGCAACACCTGTTCTGGTTCTTCGGCCACCCCGAGGTCTACATCGTGGCGCTGCCGTTCTTCGGCATCGTCACCGAGATCATCCCGGTGTTCTCCCGTAAGCCAATATTCGGTTACACCACACTGGTTTACGCCACGTGGGCCATCACCGTGCTGTCGGTCGCGGTGTGGGCGCACCACATGTTCGCCACGGGTGCCGTGCTGCTGCCGTTCTTCTCGTTCATGACGTTCCTGATCGCGGTCCCGACCGGTATCAAATTCTGGAATTGGATCGGCACCATGTGGAAGGGGCAGTTGACGTTCGAGACGCCGATGCTGTTCTCGGTGGGCTTCCTCGTCACCTTCCTGTTGGGTGGACTTTCGGGTGTCCTGTTGGCCAGCCCGCCGCTCGATTTCCACGTCACGGACTCGTATTTCGTTGTGGCGCACTTCCATTACGTGCTGTTCGGCACCATCGTGTTCGCCACGTACGCCGGCATGTACTTCTGGTTCCCGAAGATGACGGGCCGTCTGCTCGACGAGCGCCTGGGCAAGCTGCACTTCTGGCTGACCTTCATCGGCTTCCACACCACGTTCCTCGTGCAGCACTGGCTGGGCGATGCGGGCATGCCGCGCCGCTACGCCGACTACCTGCCCGGCGACGGCTTCGACACCCTCAATCTGGTCTCCACCATCGGGTCGTTCATCCTGGCGCTGTCGGTGCTCCCGTTCGTCTGGAACGTGTTCAAGAGCTGGCGCTACGGCGAGCCCGTCGTCGTCGACGACCCGTGGGGCCACGGCAACTCACTCGAGTGGGCCACGACCTGCCCGCCACCGCGGCACAACTTCACCGAGCTGCCCCGAATCCGTTCGGAACGGCCGGCTTTCGAACTGCATTACCCACACATGACCGAACGGATGCGCACCGAGTCGCATGTGGGCCGTTGACCATCAGTGGTGCAGGCGGTCGTGCAATTTCTCTTGTTCGGCGGTGTCCCGGCGTTCGGCGTCGATGACGTCGTCGCGGGCTGTCGACGAGGTGACGATGAGTTCATCGAGCTTGAGCAGTATCGCGCCGGTCTGACGGTTGGTGGTGTGCTGAATGACGAAGAGCATCACCAGGGCAACCAGCGCGTTGGTGGCATAGACGGCGGTTTGCCACCAGGGCGGGAAGCGTGTGACGATGCCGGCCAGCAGGGCTGCGGCGACCGCCACGAAAACAGCGACGCTGATGCGCAGCGAACCGGCCCAACCGATGATGGCGTCCATCGCCCGGGCACCCGGTTTGACGGCGTTCATGGTCAGCCGGTGCTTTCCCGTTCTTCGAGTCCGACGGCCTCCCGCAGTTCTTTCTCGTCGTCGCGGATGCCGTCGTTCTCATCGCCCTGGTGGTGCATCAAATCTGCCAGTGCGTCGGCGATGGCGTTGAGTTTGTGCTGAATCGCGTCATCGGAACGCCTCTGGGTGTTCTGCAGCAGAGCGACCAACAGGAACGTGATGATCGTCGTGATCGTGTTGATGACCAGCTGCCAGGTATCGACGGTCATGAGGGCGAAAGTCGGCGCCCACACGATCACCAGCAGCACGCACGCCAGGAAGAACCAGGCCCGGGAAACGATTTCGGCCGTGGTGGTGGCGAACCGGTCGAACATGGACACTTTGTCGGACACGCCGGACGGCATCACGTCCGGGTCGGGATTTTCGGAGACGGTCATGACGCGTCCTTTCGTGGTGCAGCCCTGTTTACCCGGGACGTGCCCTCGGCAAACGGCACCGGCTGCATCAGGAACTCCACCAACACGTCTGACATCGCACCGATGCCATCGCGCGGCACCACCTCGTACCCGTGAGTGCTCAGCGTGGGCAGGCACAGCAACCCGGCCGCGGCCGTGTGCCCGTTCGACTTGGCATGCGACGCATCGGATTCGAACGCGCCCAGGACCGCCGGCTGCGGATCGGTGCCCAACTCGGTCGCCACGTCCACCAGCCGGTCCGCGACGCCCTTGTCGTAGACGCACTGCGCGTCGCTGTAGCCGACGATGGGCCCACCTGTGACGGTGGTGCCGTACTCGGCTTCGGTCGGGCCGACCTCGAGTGCCAGGGTCAACTCACCAGGCAGGGCCCGGCTGGCGTACGAGCCACCGAGGCCGCCGACCTCCTCACTGACCGTGCACACGAAATACACGTCCTGGGGCGGTCTTTCCGGCCGTTGGCGCAACTCGCGCGCGGCAGACAGGAGCACCACCAGCAGTGCTCTGTCATCCATGAAATAGGACCCGAGATAGTCATCGATCTCGACGAGTTCCCGCTTGCTTCGGTGCACGCACACGCGAGCGCCGGGACGGATGCCGGCTTCGGCCAACTGGTCCGGTGTGCGGCCCGTGAACACGTACACATCCGACCAGTTCAGCGCCCGGTCACCACCGTCGGGTTTGGTCTGCCAGATCTGCGGACTTTCCTGGGTGGTGTGTTCGGATCCCACTGTGAGGACACCTCATACGTGTTCCCGGTCACCAAGCATCAGCACGGGTCCGAGGCCGAAGTTCGCGGGGTACATCGTGCCCAGCGGAGTCAACCGCACTCTGCCGTCCGGCTGAATTCGCTTGACGAGCATCGACAGTTCGTCCATGTGAGCCATCACGCGGATGGGCGAGTGCTCCTCGTCGCGCGCCGACGAGGACACCCGCCCCACCACGTTGCCGGCCTTGTCGACCCAGGCGCTGTCGACCACCGGCGCCAGCTCGCGCAGGCAGATCTCACGGACGGCGTCCTCCTGGCCACAGGGTCCGTACGCCCACAACAGTTCCTGCAGCAGCTGGATCATCGGACTCAGCGGACGCTCGAGATCACGTCCCGCACACGGTCGAGCATCGCGGCGAACGGTCCGACGATGAGGTTCGCGGCCGGGGACTCCACGCCGGGATGTGGCCGGGTCGGCGCGACTGCCTCCGCGAGTTTGGCGATCTCGCCCATACGCTCGAGCTCCTGCTGCGACAGCTCGGTTCCGAGCTTGGCGAACTCCTCCGCCTCCTCGTGCTCGGCGTGCGCGATCACGGCGTCGCGGAGTTTCGTCAGCTTGCCGGTGAACTCCTTGCTGTCGACGTCGAGCGACTCCAGTTCGGCGAGTAGCTTTTTCGCCTCGTGCTCCTCTTCCAGCCTGGCATCGACGACCTTCTCGCCACCGGGCAGCTTCTGCTTCGCCCGCGGGTGCACGATCTCCTCCTCGGCGGTTTCGTGCACCGCGAGGAGCCGGCGCAGATCCCGGAACGACCTCGCTCTCTCGTCGCCGGCCAGCACCAGGGTCTCGGTGAACAGTGACTTGATCTGCTCGTGCTGATCAGTGAGGAGATCGATCACATCAGACGGGGATTTGAGGGCGTGTGAAGCCATATTTCCTCCTGTGAGAACGTCAGACGCGCTCGGGCCGTGAGCGCGTCCCTCACCGATTACCCGGTGCGCCGGCGGTCAAACGGGCCAGTGCTGCAGCGACGGGCACCCTGCCGCCCAGCTGGACAGCATGTGATCGGCGAGCCGTCCCTCGATCGCGTCGAAGGCGCGAATACCGAAAACGATGTCCCGTTCCAGGCCGGGCTCGCGCGACACCAGGTCTGCCACGACGTCCTTGCGGACCACTTGTTCGTGAACCGCGTCGGCCTCGACGTGTTCCCGATAGAAGTCGACGCAGGGTCGCGGAGCGCCAAGTCTCTTGAGGCCCTTGACTATTCGGTGCGATCCCGGCGAGGAGGTCAGTTCGGTTGCGGCGAAATGCCCGACGGCCGCGCCACGCAGGTGGCGGTGCAGACCGAACATCGACATGAGATTCACCGCGGCCAGGGTGCTGCCCGTCGCATTGCCGAGGTAGTGCAAATAGTCGCTGCGCAGACCCGCGGCATCGAGCAGATCGGCGAACAGCCGCTGGTGCATGGACGCGTACCCGCCACGGCCGCCGTATTCGTCGTATTCCACCGCCACGAACGCGGCTTTCGCCCGACCGGTCAGCCGCGGAATGATCCACGACTGCGGGTCGGCTTCCTTGAGGTGGTACAGCGAGCGATGCACGAACTACTCCTGCATCTGCGGCCACGTCGCCTGATCTTGTAGATAGACAGACAGACTCGAATCATCGACAGGCTCGGTGTCGCAGCGAGCCAGCTCGGCGTGCGCCGTGCTGTCCGGACTGATGGGGCCGACGAGCTCTCTCACGGCGGCCAGGAACCGCTCCTCGATGCGATGACGAACATCGAGGAGGGCGGGGTTCCATTCCCACTTTTCGTCGGTGCCGGCGAAGCCGCGGTAGTGCAGTTCGTAGCAGACATACAGCGCCAACTGCAGGTCGAGGCCAAAGGGGTCGGCATTCGCGAGCGGCAACTGTATCCGCGCCAGATACTGTGTGGGCAGGCGCTCGCCCAGCAGTCCGATGACGACACTGGACACGGGACCGCGGGGGTCCGGTAGCAAAGGCTGAACAAGTTCTTCTGTGCACATGAGACCTCCCCGATACCCGCAGGTGTGGCCCGCTAAACCCGGTTTGCGCCGCGGCTCACGTGTACCGATGCCCGCGTACTGGATGCTCTGGGCGCACAACAGTTTTGGGATGACGTGCTGGCCAGCGGCGGGCTTGTACCTGCCGGACCCCGCACATCCCGAGCTCAAATCGGTGCGAGTCGCCGCACAGCGGGTGTAGAACCGCCCTGCACCGGGCATTAGAACGTCGAGGACTGATCCCCAGGAGGCATTCCATGAAAGACCCCGTCGACCATGCTCGCACCACCCGGCCGCATGCCGGCGAATCGTTCAAGGACGGCACGAATGCTCCGGGCCTGGTGGCTGTTGCGCTCGCGGTGGCCACCCTGGTTGTGAGCCTGTACTTCTTCGCCGGCGGCCAACCCGGTACCGGCGGCGTGACCCTGGTGATCGCGGCCGTGCTGGCCGTCGGAGGTGGCGCCTGGCTCTTCGTCCGGCACCGCCGCATCCGCCAACGCGAACTCGAATTCCTCCAGGCTCACCCCGGTGAGCCGCGGACCCCACCGACGAGCTGACTGCGGACGCACCGCGGCGTTTTCCGGCGTGCGGGGCGGGTATCCGCTCTGACATGACACCAGAACAGTTTCCGGACGCTGTCCCCGACGCCGATGCCGCCGAACAGTCACGCGACGTTCGCGAACAGGTACCCGACGACGAGGCCGCCGTCACCGGCCGCGACAACCCGCCCCCGGAGGCCGCGCCGCACGACTGGTTGGAGCAGACCGCGGACGTCGAAATCGACGCCGACGAAGACGATTTCGGACGCGATGCCTGATATGGACACCCCGATCCCCTATCCCGGGCACACCGCCGACATGGCAGAACAGCCGCACGACGAGATGCGCGATTACGTCGGCCGCGGGCTGCTGACAGGTCGCCGGGCCCTCATCACCGGCGGTGACTCCGGCATCGGACGCGCGGTGGCCGCGGCGTTCGCCAAGGAGGGTGCAGACGTCGCCATCGCCTACCTCGAGGAGCACGACGATGCGATCCACACCGCGAGCATCGTGGGCGCGGCCGGCCAGACGTGCGCGCTGTTCCCCGGTGATCTCGGCGAGCCCGCGCATTGCCGAGAGGTGGTGGCGCGCACCCTCGCCGAACTCGGCGGGCTCGACATCGTCGTCAACAACGCCGCATACCAGGCGCCTGCAGAGGAACTCACCGATATCACCGACGAGCAGTGGCGACGGACGTTCGCCGTGAACATCGACAGTTACTTCCAGGTGACCAAGGCCGCCTTGGCTCATCTCCCCGACGGCGCCGCAATCATCAACACGGCGTCGGTGAACGGGCTGCGCGGCAATGCGTCGCTGATCGACTATTCGGCCACGAAGGGCGCCGTCATCGCGTTCACCTATGCGCTGGCCCAGTCCCTGGCCAAACGCCACATCCGGGTGAACTGTGTTGCCCCCGGACCGGTCTGGACGCCGCTCATCCCGGCCACCATGCCGCAGAACAAGGTCGAGTCCTTCGGCGGCAACGCGCCGTTCGAGCGGCCGGCCCAGCCGGACGAGATCGCGCCGTCGTACGTCTTCTTCGCCGCCAACCAACTGTCGTCGTATTACAGCGGTGAGGTGCTGGCGCCCCTCGGCGGCGAGACGATGCCGGGGTGATGTTTGGGTCAGTGCTGCACGGGAATCCCTGCCCCATGATCATTCGTAGGATCGCCCGTCCGCTTCTGGCCACCGCGTTCATCGGACAGGGCGTCGAAACCTTGTTGAACACCGACTCCGGCGCTGAGGCCGTACGCCCCGCGCTCGACGGGCTGAAGGACATGCCGGATCCCGTGGCCCGCAACGTGCCCGCCAACGCGGTCGCCGTGGCGCAAGCGACTGCGGCTGCCCAGGTCGCCGGTGGGCTGTTGCTGGCCACCGGCCGCATTCCGCGCGTGGCCTCGGCAGTGCTCGCGGCGACGGTGATTCCCGCAAACCTGGGTAACCACATGTTCTGGACCGAGGACGACCCCGATGCCAAAGCCGCCAAACGCCGGGGGTTCCTGGCTGACGTCAGCCTGCTCGGCGGTCTGATCCTCGCCTCGGCGGACACCGCCGGAAAGCCATCGCTCGGCTGGCGGGGACGGCGGGCCGCTCAGCGGGCGGCCGAGGCTCTCTCGTCGACCGTGCCGTCCCGGACAGAAGTCGCGCTCGAGCACGGCCGTGAACTCGCCGGCGTCGCGCGCGAGAAGCTGGAAGGCGGGCTGGAGAAGGCCGCCCCGTATGCGGAATCCGCCTACCGGAAAGCCAGCGCACGCGCCTCGGAGTTGGCCGACACCGTGGGAGACGGCTTGGAAAAGGCCGCTCCCTATGCGGAATCCGCGTACCGGAAAGCCAGCGCACGCGCCTCGGAGTTGGCCGACACTGCGCGAGAGCAGGCAAAGAAGGCGAAAGCCCGGGCCTGAGGCCCGGGCTTTCGCCCCTCACGCGTCGCGTCAATACCAGTAACGACGTCCGGCAACGGCATGGCCGCCCGCCCCGAGGATCCAGAACACCGCGCCCACCACGACGAGCACGATGCCCAGGACCCACAGCAGATACACGTTGAAGACGAAGCCCAGGATGAGCAGGACTACTCCCAAAGCAATCATGATGATGTTTCCTTATCTCACGCGGTTGCCCGCATCGAACTTGGTTGTGGCAGTCGGCAATCGACGACCTTCGGATTGACCCCGGCGTAGTTCAACGGCCCGGCTATCACGGTCAGCGCGATACGCCCTGCCGAGCCGCAGCTGGTGTCGCCGCCGCGGAAATAGTCGCGTTGCCAGGCCGCCAGTACGCCGACCAGCAGCCAGACCACCACGATGACGCCCACGCTTCCTCGCAACATGGCTCCTCCTACATAGACCACCCTGGTCTCATTGAAAGAAGTACCCATGGGCGCGTGATGGCAAACTAACGCGCAAGAAAAACGCCGCCGTCAGCGGTTTTCCAGCCCGAGGCGCGCCGCCAGCTCGAGAAAGGCCATGGCGAAGTCATTGCCGGCTGCGGCCTCCCGAATGCGCGGCCAGTCGAGTTGCTCGCGGACCGCACGCACTGCGGGCAGCAGCATGGCGAAGTCGCAATGATGTTCTCCAAGGGTCAGCAGCTTCTGGAGGACGACAGTGTCGGGAGGCAGCACCGGCATCGAGATTGCCAGCACATCGCGCACCACCGCCGCAGCCAGCAAGCCGGAGTCCGCGGGCGCCCCGTTGACGCGGTGCAGCACGTCGACGACAGCGCGGTCACGGTGCGCTTTGAACAGCCAGTCCTCGGGCGGCCGTTCGATGTCAAATCCGTTCTGCGCCAGAATCTCCACTGCCGACTCTGTGTCCTGCTCGGGAACGACGAAATCGACATCGTGATCGGGCTCCGGTGCGCCGTGGACCCACAGGGCGTAGCTGCCGGCAAGGGCGAAACTCTGATTGTTCGCCTTGAAAGCGCATGCCGCGGCGCGCAGTGCCTCGCGCAGAGTCGCGCGGTCAGGGAGCATGACAAACCCCGCAATCAAAGCGGGCCAACGGGGGTAACGCTCCGGCATGACTTCGATGCGACTCGCGACCTTCAACATCCTGCACGGCCGCACCGTCGGGGACGGCGTCCATCTCGACAGACTTCGGCGCAGTATCAGCGCCCTCGACCCGGACATCCTGGCGCTGCAGGAAGTGGATTTCGATCAATCGCGTTCGGGCCGAGCGGATCTGACCGCCATCGCGGCCGATGTGATGAACGCGGTCTCGCACCGGTTCGTCGCTGCCATCACCGGAACGCCCGGCGCCACCTGGATCGCCGCCACCGGTGAAGAACAGCCCGAATCGGCGGCGTACGGCATCTCGCTGCTCTCGCGCTATCCGGCGACCAGCTGGCAGGTACTGCGGCTGCCCCGGATACCGGTGCGGTTTCCGATGTATCTGCCGGTCCCCGGAAAGGTGATGATCGTGCACGAGGAACCTCGGGCTGCTGTCCTCGCGCGGTTGGATACCCCGTTGGGCGCCATGACCATCGCCGGCACCCATCTGTCGTTCGTCCCCGGCTGGAATCGGCATCAACTGCGGCGGCTGGCCCGCGCGGTCCGTGCCCTGCCGGGGCCGCACGTGATCGCCGGCGACTTGAACATGTCGGCGCGCCCGGCAGGGCGCTGGTCGGGCATGCGTCCACTGGCCTGTGCCGACACCTTCCCTGCGGAGGCACCGGGTCAGCAGCTGGACCACCTTCTCACCGATGATCGGCAGCTGGCCGCAGTCCGCCACGCAACCCCAGAGGTGGAACTCTCGGATCACCGTCCTTTGGTTGTCACCGTGACCCGGCATTGACGGTTCGTACCCTTTCCGGCCGGCGTCAAAACCGTCCACGTCGTGCGGCGTTACCGATTCGACGCGTTTGCCCGTGCCACATAGCGGTTATATCGCCAGGGATTGAACCAGAGAGGAAGCCCGATGCTGAGCTCCGACATCTCACCTGAGTGCGCGACTGTCTATCTGCCGCAACATGATTCGCGACTGCTGATCGAGACCATGCACCGCTGCTGTCACCCGGCGGGGATGCGCGTCGCAGACCTGTGCACCGGCAGCGGGGTGGCAGCGATTGCTGCGTCTGATGCCGGCGCAGACAGTGTGGTCGCCTTCGATACGTCGCCCGCCGCCATCGCGGCGGCCCGTGCCAATGCCCGACTCGCCTGTTGCCCGATCGATGCGCGGCTCGGTTCCTGGTCGACGGCCCTGGAACTCGAGCCGTTCGACCTGGTGCTGTGTAACCCGCCGTACGTGCCGGAGCCCGCGAACCGCGAGCCGGTGATCGTCGGCGCCGGTGGTCCGCCAATGTCCTTCAACGCCGGTCCCGATGGCCGACTGATACTCGATCCGCTCTGCGCCGCAATGCCATCGCTGCTCAAGACCGGCGGCACGGCACTCATCGTCCAGTCAGAGTTCGCCGACGTCTCGACCAGCGTCACGGCGTTGCGTCACGGCGGCCTCGCGGTCAGTGTGGTGGCGCGCAGAACCATCGCATTCGGGCCTGTGATGAGCGCTCGCGCAGGCTGGTTGGAGGAGACCGGTCGCTTGATGCCCGGACGACGCGCAGAAGAACTGGTCGCCATCAAGGCGGTGAAGCCGTGAGTCCCGCCCGGAGAACCGTGCGAATCGTGCCCCGCGGCCCGATGTTGATCCAAGGCCCCGTCGAGGTCGAACTCGACGACGGCAGACTCTTCTGTTCGGACCGGTTCGTGGTGGCCATCTGTTGCTGCCAGCGCAGCAAAACCTATCCGTGGTGCGACACCAGCCATCGGCGGCAGACCCGCTCTGCCGCCGACAGCCCGCACCCCTGCGACGATCAGGCGCACCCCACCTGAGTTCGCAACTCCCGCAAAGTGCGGTCCAGTATCCGTGAGACATGCATCTGCGAGACCCCGATCGAATCGGCGATCTGCCGCTGCGTCATGGCCCCGAAGTACCGGAGATAGAGCACCTTCTGCTCCCGTTGCGGCAGCGCAGCCAGCAGCGACCGCACCGATTCGCGATCGGTGACGCGGTCGAAACCGGCATCCATATCACCGAGTGAGTCCCCGAGCACTTGAGCACGCGAGTCATCATCGGTGACGTTCACGTCCAGCGATTGTGGTTGATAGGCCTTGGCTGCCACGATGCTCTCCACCACCTCACCACGGTCGAGGTCCAACTCCTCGGCCAGCTCCTCGATGGTAGGCGCCCTCTTCAGGTCATTCGTCAAATATGCTGTGGCACAGGCAATATCATGTTGCCGATCGCGAATTCTCCTGGGCACGTGCACTTTCCAACCGTAATCGCGAAAGTATCGGCGCAGCTCCCCCATCATCGTCGGAAGCGCATACGCGACAAACCTCGATCCTCGGGTCGGATCGAATCTGTTCACCGCCTGCAGCAGACCGACCCGGGCCACCTGGGTCAGATCCTCGAGATTCTCACCTCGGCGGTCGAAATGCCGTGCCACCCGGTCGGCCAGTGGGCAGCACCGCAGCACGATGGGCTCGAGCTGACGGGCATAGGCGGCCGAATCGGGCGGTAATTGACGTAACACCGCAACCATCATGACCACGTCTGCGTATTCATCCGACGCTGCCGGGCCGGCCTCCGCAGACGCGTCCACGCCAGGGAGATCGTTTTCTACCAAAGAAATTGACATGCGAAACCCTCCAGGGGTTCACAGCACGCAGGAGGCCACCGAGCTACGGCATAGACAATTACGAGGACACGGTGAATCAGTGACGTGCTGACTTCCGCCTTGCAGGCGGAATGGCAATCTGCCGAAGTCGACTATGACCGCAATCGGCGAATCCCGGGAATTGAGGCCCCGCTCTGGACCGAATTCGCGCGCCGAGCAAGCAGTCCTCGACTATTGCCGCTTTTGTTTAAGCGGCCACGCTGTAACAGCGTCGTGCATCTCACACTACACGCCACGACACTTCACGACCAGCGCAATGGCGACATGTGTTTGCGAAGCCCGCTTGCAGCACCAACCCTTCAGCCCGGAATGTACTCCTGTGCTTTTGTTTTCATCCCCTGGTACACCAGATGCCAGCCACCCGGGTCACCTTTGAGAATTGCCGCGGTCATATCCTTGATCTGCTCGTAGGTGGCATGCGGCGGGATGGGCGGCACTTCGGGATCACACCGGATGTCCAGCACCACCGGATGGTCGGCGGCCAGCGCCCGGTCCCAGGCCTCACCGATCCGGTCGGGTTGGTCGACCGCGATACCCTCCAGACCCATGGCACACGCGATCTCGGCATACGAAACGTCGGGAAGCGACTGCGACGGTGGGAATTTCGGCGCTCCGCCCATTGCCCTGAGCTCCCATGTGACCTGATTGAGATCACCGTTGTGGAAGACGCACACCACCAGTCGGGGATCCGACCACTGCGACTGGTAGCGCTTGATGGTCAGCAGCTCCGCCATCCCGTTCATCTGCATCGCACCGTCGCCCACCAGCGCGACCACGGGCCGGTCCGGGTGCACGAACTTCGCCCCGATCGCATACGGCACCCCGGGGCCCATCGTGGCGAGCGTGCCGGACAGCGAGCCACGCATACCCTCACGGAACTTCAGGCACCGCGCATACCAGTTGGTGGACGAACCCGAGTCCGCGGTCACGATGGCGTTCGGCGGGATGCGCCGCGACAGCTCCCACGCGATCCGCATCGGATTCACGGGTCGAGCGGACAACATGCACTGGCGTTCGACGGACTCCCACCACCGAGAGATGTTGTGCTCGATGGTGTCTCGCCACCTCCGGTCCGGTTTCGCCACCACCAGCGGCAGCAGCGCGACCAGCGCCGCACTCGCGTCGGCGACGATGTTGACCTCGGTGGGGTAACGCATCCCGATCGCGGTCCCGTCGATGTCGATCTGGATGGCCCGGGCCTGGCCGAACTTCGGTAGGAACTGGCTGTATGGGAAGTTCGATCCGATGATCAGCAGCGTGTCGCAGTCGCGCATCATCTCGTAGCTGGGCCGCGAGCCCAGCAGCCCGATGGACCCGGTGACATACGGCAGATCGTCGGGCAGCACGTCCTTGCCCAACAGCGCCTTGGCCACTCCGGCGCCCGTCCTGTCCGCGAGTTCCCGCACCTGATCGGCAGCACCACGGGCGCCCTGGCCGACCAGAATCGCCACGCGCGCACCGGCATTGAGTACGTCGGCCGCCTGGCGGATCAGCTCGTTCTGCGGGTACACCGCGGGCGGTACGTACTGCGGATCGCTCGAGGGCACCTGCTTGAACTCATGCTCGGGCGCCTCGTAGGGCTGCTCCTGCACGTCGGACGGGATCACCAGGGCCGTGGGGGCACGCCTGGCCAGTGCGATGCGGATCGCCCGATCGAGCGCGTTGGGCAACTGGTTGGCGACGTTGACCTCGACCAGATACTCGCCGGCGACATCCTTGTAGAGGCTCTGCAGGTCGACTTCCTGCTGATAGCTGCCGCCCATCGCGCTACGGGCCGTCTGCCCCACGATCGCCACCACGGGCACGCGATCGAGCTTGGCGTCGTACAGCCCGTTCAGTAGGTGGATGGCACCCGGACCGGATGTCGCCATGCACACACCGACCGCGCCACCGAACTTGGCGTAACCCGTGGCGGCGAACGCGGCCATCTCCTCATGGCGAGTTTGAATGAATTGCGGCTCGTCCTCACTCCGGCCGAACGCCGCGATGATTCCGTTGATGCCATCACCCGGATAGGCGAACACATGACGAACGTGCCATTGCCTCAGCCGCTCCAGCAGATAGTCCCCAACGGTCGTCGTCATATCGCCTCCAGAAGTGATCTCGGCATGTGCCGCGGTGCTGGCGACGTACCCGATGCGCACAGGGCGAAACGCGCGTTTGGGCGCCCAGCCACCGGGTACGACAAGCAGTACATGCCGAACACCACCGGGAGGTGCCGATGTCCGAGGTCCAGGCCGGAGCGATCGCGCAACACGACGCAGACGCGCAACAAACCGGAAGCGGGCGACGCACCATCGTCAACTGGGTGCTCGCCGCCCTCACCGTGCCGGGCGCCTTCGCCATCATCCTGTATCAGTACGCCCAGGTCCTGGCGACCGCGGGCTGTTCCGAGCGCACCTGCGCCAAGCTGGGCCCGAGCCCATTCGTTTTCGGGCTGATCGAGTACGGAGCGCCCGTGGTTGCCGTCGTGGCCATTGCGCTGTCGTTCGTGACGGCGCGCAAACGCTCCGGCATCGTCGTACCTCTGGTCGCCTGGGCGCTACTGATCACCGGGTTCGTCATCCTGACGTTCACCTTCGAAACTCCTTGAGAGGCAAGGCGCCAGAAATGACCGCCAGCCCGCAGATCGACGTCGTCGCTCCCGCCGACATCACGGAGGGTTCGGGACCTGACGATCGCATCGCTGTCGCCGGTACCGAAAAAGTTCGCCGCAAGAGTGATGTGTCCGGTGACAGGCGTGCAGGGTGACGAGGGACCATCCGACCAGCGATGGGACCGGATGGCCCGTCACGAAACCCAGATCGAGCGGCTGGACCGGAACTGGTCGAGTCTGTTGCAGGAACTCCGGGTGGCACAAACCGGTGTGCAGCTGCTCACCGGCTTCCTGCTGACATTGCCTTTCCAACAACGATTCAGCGCGCTGGACACCCAGAACCGCACCGTCTATCTGGCGACTGTCGCTTTCTCGGTCGCATCGACGATTCTGCTGATCGCGCCAGTTGGCATGCACCGCATCCTGTTTCGACAACGACGCATGTCGCTCATCGTCGCCGCAGCACACCGCTGCGCCTTTTTCGGCCTTCTTCTGCTCGGCATAGCCCTGACCGGCGTCACGGAATTGATCTTCGGGACCGTCGCCGGGCAACTGGCGGGCTGGGTCGCCGGCGGCATCGGCCTGGCCGGCTTCACGACATTCTGGGTGTTGGTGCCCCTGGTGATGCAGAACACCGGACGCAGCGATACTGCTCGCGCACAATAGTTTTCGACAAGGAACAGCCCGACCTCCCCCACGGTTGAGGAGGTCGGGCTGCTCGAGCTACTGATTCTGTTGTTGGCGCTTCTCTGCGGCCTTCGCTCCGGCACGGGCCGACTCGGCCTGCGCCTCTCGCTTGGCTGCGTCACGCTCGGCCTCGGCCTTGTCCTGCTGGGCCTGGCCCTCACGGACCAGGTCATCCCGGCCGACGACGCTGCCTGCCGCTTCCTTCAGCTTCCCCTTGACACCTTCGACGGTGCCCTTGATGCCCTCTTCAGGGCCACTCTTGTTCTCTCCCACTGTGTTTCTCCTCTATTTATTAGAATTCAGATCCGCTGCGCCAGCAGTGCTTTTCCTTGCTCCGCGCCCTTGCGGCTTTCCTTCTGCGCCCTCTTGAACAGATCGATGAGTTCGGTGTCGCCTTGGCGCTCGGCGTCCGCGCAGTAGCGTTCCATATTCCTCCAAACATGCTTGATTCCGATTGCACAATCCGGCACTACCGACATACCTGCTCTGCGCCGATCGGAAACCTTCTCTGGCGCAACGTTTGACCAAATTTTGCCGCGGGTATTTCAGTGCCAGGAGTTGATCACAATGCGAAATACCCGGAATGGCCAGGGAGTACGACGAGGACGCCGCAAGGGCGTCCGGCACCGCCATCGTCGACGCAGCCCACAGTCTGTGGCCATCGACGCCGCCTGCCGGGTATTGGTGAAGAACGCCGTCCGCATGTGGGCGCTGCAACCGAATCTGCACTGGCCCTTCACATTTATCGACCAGGTCGCCGCGCTCGCTCCGCTGCCGCGTTCGGCGAGGGTCAGTCGCGTGCGCCTACCGGCCTGTCCGGCCGAATTGATCGGTACCGCCGGCTCATCCGCCCGCCGGGCCATTCTCTACCTGCACGGCGGCGCGTTCCTGACCTGCGGCCTCAATACGCATCGATCACTCGCCGCACAACTGTCCCGCAGTGCCGACGCCGAAGTGCTGAACGTCGGCTACCGCATGTTGCCCGATCACGGGCTGTCAGCTGCGCTGTCCGATGCGGCGGACGGACTCCGGTGGCTGCTGCGCCGCGGATACCGGTGGTCCGACATCGTGGTGGCCGGAGATTCCGCCGGCGGATACCTGGCGCTGCAGACGGCCGCCGAACTGCTACGGCAAGGTCACCCACCCACCGCCGGAGTGGCGGCCATCTCGCCGTTGACGACGCTCAACCCCCGCGACAAATCCCCGGGACGCAAGGACCGGTGCGCGATGTTCACGGCCCGCGCGATGACGTCGTTCATGCGCTACGTCGCCGCGCACGGCGAGAAGAACCCGTCCGGGCATCCCATCGCCTCACCCGTCGACGCGGATCTGCGCCGGATGCCGCCGGTGACGATCCATGTCAGCAGCGACGAGTTCCTCCGGCACGACGCGGAGCTCATGTACGAGCGGCTGACCGACGCCGGCGCCCAGTGCGATCTTCATATGTGGGACGGGCAGATTCACGATTTCCCGCTCGCTGCCGCCATCCTGCCCGAAGGCCGGCGGGCCATCGGCTACATCGGCGACTTCATCAAGAACGTCACCCCCGCCTCGCAGCAGGACGTAGCCGCATCCGAGTACCCGACAGCGCTCTGAATGCGGCCCGGTGTACCCCGCGTTTGTCGGCGAGCGCGGCGGGTACCCCTCACCGAGAGTCCCCAGGAGAGGAACCACGGTGAACGACACATCGAATCAGAAGCAGGAGCAACTCGCCGCAGCGCGGATCGACAACGGCGCCGGTTACCTGACCACCCAGCAAGGGGTGCGAGTTCCTCACACCGACGACGCACTCACCGCGGGTGAGCGCGGTCCGACGCTGCTGGAAGACTTTCATGCGCGCGAAAAGATCACCCACTTCGACCACGAACGCATCCCCGAGCGGGTGGTCCACGCCCGCGGCGCGGGTGGCTACGGGTTTTTCGAGCCGTATGACGATTCCCTGGCCGACTTCACCACGGCAAAATTCCTGACCACACCGGGCCGACGCACACCGGTGTTCGTCCGCTTCTCCACCGTCGCGGGGTCCCGCGGCTCCGCCGACACGGTGCGGGACGTGCGCGGCTTCGCCACCAAGTTCTACACCGAAGAAGGCAACTACGACCTCGTCGGCAACAACTTTCCCGTCTTCTTCATCCAGGACGGCATCAAGTTTCCCGACTTCGTGCACGCGGTGAAACCAGAGCCGCACAATGAGATTCCACAGGCGGCCTCGGCCCACAACACGCTGTGGGACTTCGTGTCGCTGCAGCCGGAGACCCTCCACGCGATCATGTGGTTGATGTCCGATCGGGCCCTGCCGCGCAGTTACCGGATGATGGAAGGGTTCGGGGTACACACCTTCCGCCTGGTGAACGCCAATGGCGACGGGGTGTTCGTGAAGTTCCACTGGAAGCCGAAACTCGGTGTGCATTCCCTACTTTGGGAGGAATGCCAGCAGATCGCCGGTAAAGATCCGGACTTCAATCGCCGCGACCTCTGGGAAGCCATCGCAGCCGGGCAATTCCCCGAATGGGAGCTGGGTGTTCAGCTGATCCCCGAGTCTGATGAGTTCGCCTTCCCGTTCGATCTGCTCGACTCGACCAAACTTGTTCCAGAGGAACGTGTTCCGGTCATCCCCGTCGGCCGGATGGTACTCGACCGCAACCCCGACAACTTCTTCGCCGAGACCGAGCAGGTCGCTTTTCACACCGCAAATCTGGTGCCGGGCATCGACTTCACCAACGATCCGTTGCTGCAGTTCCGCAACTTCTCGTACCTCGACACCCAGCTGATCCGGCTGGGTGGGCCGAATTTCGCGCAGCTACCGATCAACCGGCCCGTCGCGGAAGTCACCAACAATCAGCGCGACGGCTACGGCCAGCACACCATCCCTGTGGGCACGACGAGTTACCTCAAGAACAACCTCGGCGGTGGCTGTCCCGCACTCACCGACGAGAACGCCTTCCGGCACTACACCGAACGCGTCGACGGCCACAAGATCCGCAGCCGCGCAGAGAGTTTCAAGGACCACTACAGCCAGCCCCGGATGTTCTGGCTCAGTATGTCGACCGCCGAGCAGGATCATATCGTCGCCGCGTTCTCGTTCGAACTCGGCAAGGTCGGACCCGAGACCGGCATCCGGCCACGAGTCATCGCACAGCTCAACATGATCGACCACGAACTCGCCGAGCGGGTCGCCGCCAAGCTCGGGTTACTGGCGCCGGATGAGGTCGCCGTCCCCGACCGGGTGGCCTCGTCGCCGGCGCTGTCGCAGATGAACACCGCGACCAACTCCATCGTCAGCCGCCGGATCGCCGTCCTGGCGGGCGACGGAGTCGACCTGCGGGGCACCGAGCGCACCGCCGCGGCGCTGCGAGAACTCGGCGCGCGGGTCGACATCGTCAGCCTCATCGGTGGTGGAGCCGTCACGACCGACACCGGCCAGGAACTCGCGGTGGATCTCGGCCTCAACACCACCTCGTCGTCGCTCTACGATGCCGTGCTGATCCCCGGAGCGCTGGACTCCGTTGAGCAACTTGCACAAGACGGTTCGGCGATCCACTTCGTCGGCGAGGCCTACAAGCATCTCAAACCGATTGCCGCGTTCGGCGCAGGCATCGGCCTGCTCCGCGCCGCGGGCATCAATCCCGAATCGGCCGGCCTGTCCGAAACGCGCACGGACAGAGGCGTTGTCACGACGACATCGCACGGCGGCTCGCTCGACGAGCTGTTCATCGAGGCCTTCATCGACACGATCCAGCGGCATCGGACGTGGAACCGTGAGACCGAAGCGGTGCCGGCCTGACGTCCATGCCACGCCACCCGCACTCCGAGCCGGATGACGATCACATGCTCACCCCGAGCGAGTCCACCGACTCCGATGAACTACACAACCGCGACGGTGATCAAACCGTCGAACCGCCCGAAGACTGGTATGGCGCAGATCAATTCGGGCTGACCGAAGACGAGGCAGAAGAGGGTGAATCCCTCGACGACAAGCTGGCGGCCGAGGAGCCGGATGTGCTCGGTGGCCCGGTGGCACCGGAAGCCGAGCAAGACGCCTCGTTCTTCCCCGTCGTGGACAACGATTCCGACACCAATTGAGGAGGATCACGATGCCGAAGACCACCAAGAAGGGGCAGGCCAAGAAGAGCGAGCTGCCCAGCACACTGCAGAAGTCGAGTCCCAAGGCGCAACGCACCTTCGCGAAAGCGCACGACTCGGCCGCCGAGGAATACGGCGAAGGTGAACGCGCCCACCGGGTCGCGTACTCAGCGCTGAAGCACAGCTACGAGAAGGTCGGCGACCACTGGGAGAAGAAAGACCACAAAGGGCCGTCGGACGAGCGGGCTCGCAGCGGCGGCCCCAACGCCCGCGGCAAGTCCGCCGAGGGCGTCGACACCCAGGCCACGAAGAAACATCTCATGGACGTCGCGCGCCGGCTGGACATCCGGGGCCGCTCCACCATGAACAAAGCTGAACTGGTGCAGGCCATCGAAAAGGCCAACCGGCGGGCCAGCCGCCGCTAGCGAACTACCACTGACCGAGCTGGCACTGCACGTTGTACGGCGCGCTCTGGTGCGCTGCCGACTGCCCGTCGACCGCGATGTCGCATGTCGAATCCGGGGCGGCCTGGCCACCGTGCGTGGTGCTGCTGACTGTGAAGATGGCCCACTGCGGGTCGGCGAGCGTCGTCGTGAACACCCACGGGGCGTCCGGCCCGACGGTCACCGTCTCACGCTTGAGGTAGGCGTAGGCGTCGGCGTTGTACGCGGCCTTGTTGGCCGGCTGATTGACCAGGTAGAGCAGGTCGAAGGTCGCGGGCCCGCCCACCGACAGCGTGTACCGGACCTCATGGCCGGCCGGGGCGGCGGACGCCACGGGCGCCATCAGCCCAGCGGCTGCCACTGCTGCCGCGCCACACACCACTGACAACTTGACTGTCGCTTTACGCATGCCGGTCATATCGACTGACGGTACCGGACTGTTACACCTGCATCAGACGTATCACCCCGCCTGCAGTTCGAGCATCACGGTTACCGGGCCGTCGTTGATCAGTTCGACGTGCATATGGGCGCCGAACCGGCCGCTCGCGACCTCGGCGCCCAGCGCCCGCAGCGCCGCCGCGAACTCCTCGACCAACGGCTCGGCCACCGGACCGGGCGCCGCGGCGTTCCAGGACGGCCGGCGCCCCTTGGCGGTGTCGGCATAGAGGGTGAACTGACTGATCACGAGGATCGGGGCGGCGACATCGGCGGCACTGAGTTCGTCGTCGAGGATGCGCAGCCGCCACACCTTGTCGGCCATCTTGCGCGCCACCGCGGCATCATCGGTGTGGGTGAGCCCGACGAGCGCCACCAGGCCTTGAGGATTCGGGGTGATCTCGCCGACTGTCTGCCCATCGACCGTCACCCGCGCCGACGTCACCCGTTGCACCAGTACCCGCACGTTCGCAGATGTTGCCACAGCTGTTTGTGGTACCTGTGGTGGTCATGGACGGCCCATCCTGGCGCGGTACTCCCCTGACCCGGCGTTCGATCCTGGTTGGGCTCGGCGCAGTCGGCGCGTTCCTCGTCGCGGATCTCGGACTGGTCGCGTACACCAGCAGGGCCGGCACGCTGACCCGCCAGACGTTCCTGGACGGCTTCCGGCGGGTCTTCGGCGACCATCCAGGGTTCCGGAAGAACCACGCGAAGGGTGTCTCGGTGGTCGGCCATTTCATGAGCAACGGCAACGCGGCCACGCTGTCCCGCGCCGCGGTGTTCAGGCCGGGTGAGATGCCGGTCGCGGGCCGGTTCTCCCTGGCCGGCGGGAACCCGACGGTCGCCGACACCCCGGGTGCGGCCCGGGGACTCGGCCTGGCCATCGGCTTCCCCGGCACCGACCAGTGGCGCACAGCAATGCTCAACATCCCGGTGTTCCTCGATAATTCGCCACAGGGCTTCTATGACCGACTGCTGGCATCCAAGCCCGTCGCCGGTACCGGCAAGCCCGATCCGAAGCTGATGGCGGACTTCCTCAGCCGGCACCCGGAGACCGCGGCAGCCATGGCGCTGGTCAAGAAGAGCCCGCCCACACCGGGTTTCGCGGACAGCACCTTCTCCGGCCTGAACACCTTCTATCTGGTGGACCGCGCCGGCGCCCGAGTTTCGGTCCGCTGGTCGTTCGTCCCGCAGCAGACCGCGCTGCCGCCGAAGTCCGACGATCCCAACGCCTTGTTCGATGCCCTCATCGTGCAGGTGAAAACCGCACCGCTGCAGTGGAATCTGCGGCTGACCGTCGGGCAGGCCGGTGACCCGGTCGACCCGACGCTGCCGTGGCCGGCCGACCGGAAGGTCATCGACGCCGGCATCCTGACACTCACCGAAGCCCAGACCGATGCCGCCGGCAATGCCCGCGACATCAACTTCGACCCCCTGGTCCTGCCCGACGGTATCGAGCCCTCCGACGATCCGCTGCTGAGTGCGCGCTCGGCGGTGTACGCCGGGTCGTATCGGGCCCGGACCGCCGAGCCGAAAACCGCTCCGGCCGTTCAGGTCATCTCGTGACCGCCCGCTTCCCCGTCCGAACCCGGGTGTTGCACTGGCTGACCGCGGTGGCGGTCTTCGCCGCGCTGCTGATCGGCTTCACCATGACCAACCGGATCGGCTCCCACGGCGCCCTGGTCGCCGTCCACATGACGCTGGGCATCAGCATTCTGGTCATCGTGATCGTCCGGGCGGCAAACAGATTCACCCACAAGCCGCCGAAGTGGCCCGACACGGTGGGGCCGCTGGAAGGCAAGCTAATCGCCGGATCCGAGTTGGCGATGTACGCCATGCTGCTGGCGCAGCCGCTGGTCGGCTGGGCCATGGTGTCGGCGTCCGGGACCCCGGTCCGGGTGTTCGGGCTGACGCTACCCGGCCTCGTCCCGTTCGACGGCGACCTGTACGGCATTCTGCGGCAGGCACATTCGGTGGTGGCCTACCTGTTGGTGGCCGCCATCGCCGCGCACGTCAGCGCCATCCTGCTCCATACCCTGACACTGCGCGACGGCATGCTGCGCCGCATGACGGGCTAACGCAATCCCGCGAGCCGGCCTGGGGGTACCTCCCGCTTGCGGGGGAGTTTGTACACCGACACGCCGTGTGGGATGTGCAGTTTGGGGCCGCTCGGCGCTGACGAGCGGCCCCAAAACGCCAAGGATGGGCGGCGTGTCGCGTACAGACACGGCCGCTCGCGGTTAATGAAGTAGGGCGACGACCTGGGCGACGACGTCGGCGATGGGCACGTC
Source organism: Mycobacterium sp. ST-F2 (assembly GCF_001905655.1). Classification (GTDB taxonomy): domain Bacteria; phylum Actinomycetota; class Actinomycetes; order Mycobacteriales; family Mycobacteriaceae; genus Mycobacterium. The sequence continues at coordinate 16,732 of NZ_JMHT01000003.1, read as the reverse complement.
GACCTGCTCGCCGGTCGACAGGTCCTTGACGCCGACAGTGCCGGCCTCGATGTCGCGGTCACCGGCCACCAGCGCCGCCTTGGCGCCGGAGCGGTCGGCGGCCTTCATCGCGCCCTTGAGGCCGCGGTCGCCGTAGCAGATGTCGGTGCGCACACCCGAACCACGCAGGGCTGCAACGATCTTCGCCAGTTCCAGCTTGGCCGGCGCACCCAACGGCACCGCATAGACGTCGACGGCCGCGGGCGACGCCACCGTCTTGCCCTCGGCCTTGAGCGCCAGCACTGTGCGGTCCACCCCGAGACCGAAACCGATGCCCGACAGGTCCTGCCCACCCAACTGCTTCATCAGACCGTCGTACCGGCCACCGCCACCGATGCCGGACTGCGCGCCGAGGCCGTCGTGCACGAACTCGAACGTCGTCTTGGTGTAGTAATCCAGGCCGCGGACCATGCGCGGGTTGATCATGTACGGCACACCGAGGGCGTCCAGGTGCGCCAGCACGGTGTCGAAGTGTTCCTTCGCGGCCTCCGACAGGTGATCGAGCATCACCGGGGCGTCGGCCGTCATCTCCTTGACGTGCGGCCGCTTGTCGTCGAGCACGCGCAGCGGGTTGATCTCCGCGCGGCGGCGCGTGTCCTCGTCGAGGTCGAGCTGGAACAGGAAGTCCTGCAACAGCTTCCGGTACTGCGGCCGGCAGGTGTCGTCCCCCAGCGAGGTGATCTCCAGACGGAATCCGTCGAGGCCCAGCGAGCGGAAGCCGGCGTCGGCGACGGCGATGACCTCGGCGTCGAGCGCCGGGTCGTCGATGCCGATGGCCTCCACGCCCACCTGCTGCAGCTGGCGGTAACGGCCGGCCTGCGGCCGCTCGTAACGGAAGAACGGTCCGGAGTACCGCAGCTTGGCGGGCAGCGCGCCGCGGTCCAGGCCGTGTTCGATGACGGCGCGCATGACGCCGGCGGTCCCTTCGGGCCGCAGCGTGACCGAGCGGTCACCGCGGTCGGCGAAGGTGTACATCTCCTTCGACACCACATCGGTGGACTCGCCCACGCCGCGGGCGAACAGCGCGGTGTCCTCGAACACCGGCAGCTCGATGTGGCCGTACCCGGCCAGCCGCGCGACGTTCAGCAGACCGTCGCGCACCGCGACGAACTCCGCCGAGTCCGGGGGCAGGTAGTCCGGGACGCCCTTGGGCGCCTGAAAATCACTCAACTTGATAAGCCTTCGAGGAATGGGTTGGTGCGGCGTTCGGCGCCGATCGTGGTCTGCGGGCCGTGCCCAGGTAGTACCACGGTGTCGTTGTCGAGCACCAACAGTTTTGTCACGATCGAGTTCAGCAGGTCCCGGCCGCTGCCGCCCGGGAGATCGGTGCGACCCACCGACTGCTTGAACAAGGTGTCGCCGGTGAATGTCAGGTCGACGGGTCCATCACTGATCCGGAACACCACCGAGCCGCGGGTGTGCCCCGGGGTGTGATCCACCGTGACGGTGATGCCGCCCAGCTCGAGCTTGTCACCGTCCCGGTCCAGCTCGACGACCTGCTTGGGCTCGGAGAACAACACCCCGAACGCCAGCTGGGCCAAGCGCGGACCGAACCCCTTGATCGGATCGGTCAGCATGAACCGGTCCTCGGGGTGGATGTACACCGGGCAGCCGTAGGTGTCCGCCACCTTCTGCGCCGACCAGATGTGGTCGACGTGGCCGTGGGTGAGCAGCACCGCCGACGGGGTGAGCCGGTTTTCATCCAGAATCTCGCGGATGCGGCCCATGGCCCGCTGGCCCGGGTCGACGATGACGGCGTCCGACCCGGCGCGCGCCGCGAGGATGTAGCAGTTGCACTGCAACATCCCGGCCGGAAACCCCGTCAACAACACGGCAACCAGTTTCCCACGTGGGAAACTCGCCTCATGACGCAGCCAGGACCGTGGGGACCCCCGCCGTATGTTCCGGGCTATCCCCCGCCGAAGAAGTCCCGCGCCGGCTGGGTGATCTTCGCTGTCGTCGCCGTCATCGCGCTGGTGGCGGTGGGTGTCGCCGCCGTGATCGTGGTTCGTCATGAGCAGCTGTCGGCGGACGGCACCGCCAGGACGACGTTCGCCGAAGCCGGCCCCATGGAGCTGCGCTCGATCCACCTGGCCGCGCCGAATGTCACCACCAAGCCGGGCAGCACCGAACCCAAGGCCACGCTGACCGTCTACGAGGACTTCCTGTGCCCGTTCTGCGGCCGGTTCGAGCAGGTCTACGGCCCGACCATCAGCAAGCTGATCAGCGACGGCCGGATCGCCGTGGACTACACCATGGTGTCGATCCTGGGCCGTGACACCGAGTCGTACTCGGTCCGTTCGGGTGCGGCCGCGTACTGCGTCGCCGACGCCGACCCGGCGGCCTTCCAGCGGTTCCATGCGGCGCTGTTCGCCCAGCAGCCCGAGGAGTGGGCGCAGACGTTCCCGTCCGACAACGACCTGATCTCTCAGGCCAAGAAGGCCGGGGCACCCGGTTCCGTGACTGACTGCGTGACGAGCGGCAAATACCTGGACATGGTGAACAACGCGGTCAAGAGCTCGGGCATCAGCTCGACCCCGGCGGTGCTGCTCAACGGCACCGATATCGGCGACGCGGTGTTGTTGCATCCCGATCCGCAGGCGCTGCTGGACCAGCTCAAGACCGTCTCAGGGTGACCTGGCACACTCGGTGCCGACCATTACGTCGGGGCACTTGGCCCCGACCGTGACGAGGAGGGTTTCGGCGGTGCCGACGAATGAACAACGGCGGGAGACCGCCAAGCGCAAGCTGGAACGGCAGTTGGAGCGCCGGGCCGAGAAGGCGCGCAAGCAGCGCATCATGACCATCGCCGCATCGGTGGTCGCGGTGCTGGCGGTCATCGGTGGCATCGTCGGCGGCGTCATCTACCTCAACAAGGACTCCAAGTCCTCGTCGGCGACAGCCTCGGCATCGACCGAGACCTCCGCCACCCCATCGCAGAACCCGCCCGCCGACGGCAAGCTGCCGCCGTTCGTCGCGCCCGCCGGACTCGGCGAGAACTGCCAGTACCCGGCGTCGTCGGAGCAGGCCAGCAAGAAGGTCAACCCGCCGCGCACCGGCAAGATCCCCACCACCCCGCCGACGGTGACGGCCAGCATGAGCACCAACCAGGGCAACCTCGGGCTGACGCTGGACAACGCCAAGGCCCCCTGCACGGTGAACAGCTTCGCCAGCCTGGCGCAGCAGGGCTACTTCAACGACACCCCATGCCACCGGCTGACCAAGGGCGGTCTCGACGTCCTGCAGTGCGGTGACCCGACCGGCTCCGGCATGGGTGGCCCCGGCTACCAGTTCGCCAACGAGTACCCGACCAACCAGTACCAGCCTGACAGCCCGGCGCTGAGCCAGCCCGTCGTCTACCCGCGCGGCACCATCGCGATGGCCAACGCCGGCCCGAACACCAACGGCAGCCAGTTCTTCCTGGTGTACCAGGATTCGCAGCTGCCTCCCGGCTACACCGCGTTCGGCACCGTCGACGCCACCGGCCTGGCGACCCTGGACAAGATCGCCCAGAACGGCATCGAAGGTGGCGCCGGCGACGGCAAGCCCGCGCAGCCGGTCACAGTGAAGTACATCCAGCTGGACTGACAGTTCGCGAAGAAGGCCCGGTCATCACGGTGACCGGGCCTTCTTCGTTGTAGCTCTGCACAGACCCGGCTGCGGTGGAATCATGCGCATCGTGGCGAACACCAAACCGCAGACCATCTCGTACCCGGCGCCCGGCTCACGCCCGAACCGCCACGACGACGTCGCCGTCGACCCACACGTCATCGTGCTGTTCGGGGCGACGGGTGACCTCGCCAAACGAAAACTGCTGCCCGGCCTGGCCTATCTGGACCAGTCCGAACTCGCGCCCGACATCCAGATCGTCGGCACCTCGTTGGAGGACCTGACCGTCGATGAGTTCCGGGCGCTGGCCAAGGCGGCGATCGATGAATTCGGCAGCCACCACCTGACCGACGAGCAGTGGGAACGGTTCGCCGCGACGCTCACCTACGTCCCGCAGGGGGCGGGGCCGTCCGGTCTGGCCGCCGCGGTGGCCGCGGCAGAGAAGAAGCTGGGCCCGAATGTGCGCCGGCTGCACTATCTTTCGGTGCCACCGAAGGCCGCGCGGGCCGTCATCGGGACGCTGGACGAGGCGGGACTCGTCGACCGTTCGCGGGTGGTGATGGAGAAACCGTTCGGCACCGACCTGGCCAGCGCGGTCGCATTGAACGACTTCGTCCACGAAACCTTCGACGAGGCACAGATTTTCCGGATCGACCACTTCCTGGGCAAGGAAGCCGCACAGAACATTCTCGCGTTCCGGTTCGCCAACGGCTTGTTCGAACCGATCTGGAATCGCAACTTCATCGACCACATCCAGATCGACATCCCCGAGACGCTCGGCCTCGATCAGCGCGCGAACTTCTACGAGAGCACCGGCGCCTACAAGGACATGGTGGTGACGCACCTGTTGCAGGTCATGGCGTTCGTGGTGATGGAGCCGCCCACCGCCCTGGAACCGCGGGCCATCAGCGAGGAGAAGAACAAGGTCTTCCGGTCCATGCTGCCGATCAGCTGCTCCGACGTGGTCCGCGGCCAGTTCAGTGGCTATCGCGAACTCGACGGTGTGTCAAGGGATTCCGATACCGAGACCTTCATCGCACTCAAGGTCCGCATCGACAACTGGCGCTGGGCGGGCGTGCCGATCTACCTGCGCACCGGCAAGAGGATGGCCGAGGGCATGCGCATCATCTCGATCGCGTTCAAAGAGGCGCCGCGCACCATGTTCCCGTCGGGGTCAGGCGTCGGCTCTCAGGGACCCGACCACCTGACGTTCGACCTGGCCGACAACTCGAAGGTCTCGCTGTCGTTCTACGGCAAGCGCCCCGGACCGGGCATGAAGCTGGAGAAGTTGTCGATGCAGTTCTCGGCCACCGAAGCCGACGGCGCCGACCAGGTGCTCGAGGCCTACGAGCGGCTGATCCTCGATGCCATGCGCGGCGACCACACGCTGTTCACCACCGCCGAGGGCATCGAGTCACTGTGGGCGAATTCCGCTGCGCTACTGGAGGATCCGCCGCCGGTCAAGAACTACCAGCCCGGCACCTGGGGTCCCAACGCCATTCACCAACTGATCGCGCCCAACGCCTGGCGGCTGCCGTTCGAACGGGGTTGGCGAGAGTCCAAGAAGAAGTAGGGCTGAGCGTTCACGCGGCCGGGCGTGTCGCGGCTCTCTTCACATGTTCGGTTGGAAGCCGTCAAGGAAACCAATCGGCGGCCAGACGTTGATCGCCGGCCAACCGAACGAAGACATCAGCAAGAGCAGACGGCCGGGAAAGGAACGGCGAATGACTGCCGGGAAGCTCGATAATGTGCGCACCCAGCCGGTCACGAGCGACCCGCCTCGACCAGTCGGGGTTGACCATCCGATCGTCGCTGCAAATCACGGAAGTGGAACTGACAGATGGGAATTCGGACAACGAGAACGGTAGGGCGCTCGCCTGATTTGCTTGTGCTCGAAGGCGTTTGAATGCGTCCGCTGCCGTAAATTCATCACAGTCGGCGTACAGGAGAGCTCGAGTGCAATCGGGATTGACCCACTTCGTTCGCAATTCCGCATCCGGTGCGCTCAAGCCGGCATCCCAGCCCCGCTGCATCATGTCAGATCCGGCGATCTGATCGAATACGCTTTGACCGATCGACGGGACCACACCGCACAAATACACCAGATGGCGGACTGGTCGCCGAGTCGCCACCAGGGGAATCGTGTTGGCGCCCAACGAATGCCCAACGAGGACGACATCGTCCCCGCACCCATCGAGCGCTGCGCAGACCACGTCGGCGTAGGTCTCGAAGCTTGCCGAGGCGTCTTCGCACGGTAAATCCATCGTCACGGTGTTGTGGCCTTCTCGCTCAAGGAGCGGAGTCAGCAACTCCCAGCACCACGGCCCGTGCCAGGCACCATGCACAAGGGCAAACGTCGTCATTCCTGGATCGTAGATACCCTGGAGGGCCGAGGTTGGCGATCATGGAACATCGCTCTCACCGCGCGCATGGTCGAACTCTGCTTCGAGTTCTTCGACTGTGGGAAGGACATTTTCAAGTTCAGCCGGCAAGCTCGCGGTGATGGCAGCTTTCCATTCCGCTACGCCAATGGGCGCGTTGTATCCGCGCAGGGCGTACTCGGCGACGACGTTGTTCTTCGTCTTGCACAGGATCAATCCGATAGTCGGTTTGTCGTCAGCGTGCCGCAGCAGGTCATCGACTGCAGCCATGTACATACCGAGTTGTCCGAGATAGCTGGGATCGAACTCCCCTACCTTCAGTTCGATCACCACGAAACAGCGCAGCTTCAAGTGATAAAAGACCAGATCTGCGTAGAAATCGACATCACCGACTTCCAGATGTACCTGACGCCCGACGAACGCAAAGCCCTGACCGAGTTCGATCAGGAACTTCTCGACGTGACGAGCCAGTGCCCGTTCCAAGTCATGTTCCCGGCGGATGTCAGCGATGCCGACGAAGTCGAACAGGTACGGGTCCCGAGTCGCCTGCTGAGCGATGTCCGAATCGGCTGAGGACAAGGTTCGAGCGAAGTTTGTGACAGCACGGCCTGCCCGTGTGTGGAATTGCCCTTCGATCTGATGCACGAGCACATCACGACTCCAGCCGTGCTCAACTGCTGTTTCCGCATACCAAATCCGCAGGTCAGCGCTATCCAGCTTGTCCAGCAGAACCATGTGCTGGCGCCAGGGCAATTGTGCAGCGCAGCGCTGCACAATTGCGAAGTCTGGCCACGCAGCTGCGAAGGCGCGCATATATTTGAGATTTCGAGACGAGAACCCCTTGGCGTCCGGCACCCGCTCGCGGAGATCTGCAGACAGTCGGTCTATGACGCGAGCACCCCAGCCTTCGGCACTCTGTCGGTCCAGGCACCACCGACATCGTCAGTACACTGACACCGCATTCTCTGCTACCCAACGCTTTTCAGCATCGGAGCCCATCGGTGGTGGGATCAATCCGTTGATCATCCAGAGGTCCTCACTGGTCTCGTCGACATGGAACTCCCAGTGCGGGTTGTCGTGGCGTTCCAGGTATGGGCTGAGGATCGACTTGATCCAGTGGGCGATCCGGTTACGGCTGTCCTTGTCCGCGGCATGGCGGGCGATGTGGTCGATGACGACCCGCAGCCCGACGGGGGTCGGCTCGCCGCCGACATACAGGTCGTCCGAACGGGTTTCGTTGAAGATGACGACGACATAGAACCGCGGCAAACCGGCCTTCTCGTAGTGATCGGTGATGCGCGACGCCAGCGTGCGCTTGTCCTCGGCCGTGAAGAAGTCCGGTGTGTGGTGAATGGTCCACAGCGGCATCGTTTTTCAGACCGCCATCGCGAAGGTCAGGTTCTCCACCGGACCGGACAAGGCGGATTTCACACCGACCGACACCTCGTCGGCCAGAACCTCGACGGCGCCGGATTCGAGGCCGTCGATGATGCGGGTCGCGATGTCCACAGCGGTGGTCTTGGGTCCGGGGATGTCCGCGACCATGTCGGTCTCGATCAGCCCGGCATGCACACCGACCACCTGCGTGCCCTGCGCGGCGAGCTCGCCGCGCAGCGAGTTGGTGACCGACCAGATCGCCGCCTTCGACGCGCCATACGCGGCGCTACCGGCCACCCACGACAGCACCGAATGCATGTTGACCAGGGCGCCGCCGCCGTTGGCCGCGAGGATCGGGGCGAAGGCCCGAGCCACGCGCAGCGGCCCGAACACGTTGATGTCGAAGGTTGCTTCGATGTCATCGAAGCCGCCGGTCAGCAATGAGCCGGGCAGCAGAATGCCCGCGTTGTTGAAGACGATCTCGGCGTCCGACGCGACCTCGGCGAACGCGGAAACCGATGCCTCCGACCGTACTTCGAGCTCGACCGGAACCACTTCCGGGCGTTCGTCGGTGAACGACGACCGGCCCGTCGAGTAGACTTTGCGCGCTCCCCTGGCCAGCAGCTCGTCGACGAGTGCGGCGCCGAGGCCGCGTCGTCCGCCGGTCACCACGACCACCTTGCCTGCCACTGCAACCATCTGAAACCACGCTCCCTTGCTGAATAACGATGTCGTTACTAAGATGGAACCACGGATACCTGAGTAACGCAAGCATTATCCAAAAGAGGGTGTGATGGAGTTCGAGGAAAGACTGCGCGACCGCCAGTGGTCGATCAGCGACGGCTGCTCGGTGGCCAAGCTGCTGGACCTGCTCAGCACCAAGACGGTATTCCTCGCCGTCCGGGAAAGCCTCTTCGGCACAACGCGATTCGAGGACTTCGTCGAGCGGATCGGGACGTCGGCACCCGCGGTATCCCGTGCCCTCAAGCAACTCGAGGCCGCCGGCCTGATGGTCCGGGTGCCCTATCAGGAACCCGGCAAACGCGTCCGGGACGAGTACCGGCTGACCGAGGCAGGTGAAGATCTGCTGCCGGTATACCTCGCGATGAGCCAGTGGGGCGACAAACACCTGCAGAAAGGCGGCCGGGGTCCGCTGTGTTTCGTCGACCGGGAGTCCGGTAATCGGGTTGGCGTGATCGTCACCGACGATCCAAATGCCGCCACCGTTTCCGCAGGTGACATCGAGATCCGGCTGAACCGATAGTGAGAGATGACATGACTGCACACCCGTTCACCGATCTCACCACCGTCACCGCGGTGGGCGATGGCACGTTCAACGCCACCATCGATCCGGTGTGGACCATCGGCCCCAAGGTGCACGGTGGCTGCATGATGGCGGTATGCGCCGCGGCCGCGCAGCAGGCCGTCGGTGCAGAATCCGAGCTGCTGCCGGTCGCTGTGAGCGCCAACTACCTGAACGCCCCCGATCCCGGTGAGGTGCAGCTGACCACCACGGTGCGCAAGCACGGGCGTCAGGTGGCGCTGGTGGACGTCCAGCTGTCACAGAACGGGCGCGCGGCCGTCAGCTGCGCGGTGACCCTCGGACCGCTCGACGCCAAGCCGCCACGCCACCAGGAATCGCTCGGAATGTCCTACCTGCCCGTCGAGCCGCCGGCTGATGCCGTGCCCGTCACCGCGGGTCACTCGGTCGGTGAGCTGGTCCACGTGGCGCAAGGCTGTGAATTTCTGCTCGATGCGGCGACACCGTTCCTGTCCGGCGAGGAGGGCGACCCCGTCAACCGAATGTGGTTGCGACCCTTCGCCGATGACGAAGCCAACCCGAACACCGCACTGCTGTTCGCATTGATGGCGGGCGACATCACTCCCCCGGTCACCATGAACCAGGGTCACTTCGGCTGGACTCCCACCGTGCAGCTCACCACCTATGTGCGCCGGCGGCCGGCGCCGGGCTGGCTGCGGGTGCAGGCCAGCTCGACCGTGGTCGGCCAGACGTGGTTCGAGGAGGACCACGTCATCCTCGACTCCACCGGCGAAGTCGTGGTGCAGAGCCGCCAGCTGGCGATGCTGCCCAAGGGCTGAACTCAGGCGGCGGACGTCACGCGATACACGTCGTACACGCCCTCGACGTTGCGCACCACGTTCAGCACGTGACCGAGGTGCTTCGGGTCACCCATCTCAAAAGTGAAGCGGCTGATCGCAACTCGATCGTTGGACGTGGTGACCGACGCCGACAGGATGTTCACCTTCTCGTCGGCCAGCACGCGGGTGACGTCGGACAGCAGCCGGTGCCGGTCCAGCGCCTCGACCTGGATGGCCACCAGGAACACCGACGACGGCGACGGCGCCCACTTCACGTCGATGATGCGCTCGGCCTGCTGCTGCAGCGACGCCGCGTTGGTGCAGTCGGTCCGGTGCACACTGACCCCACCACCGCGCGTGACGAATCCCATGATGTTGTCGCCGGGCACCGGCGTGCAGCACTTGGCCAGTTTGCACAGCACCCCGGGTGCACCCGGAACCGCCACGCCGACATCGTCATTCGTTCGGCGGCGGACCGGCATGGTGGCCGGCGTCGACCGTTCGGCGATCTCGTCGGCGGCTTCGTCGTCACCACCGAGCGTGGCCACCAGCCGCTGCACGACGTGCCGGGCGGAGACATGTCCCTCACCGACAGCGGTGTACAGCGCCGACACATCGGCGTAGCGCAGTTCCCGCGCAAGCGCGGCCATCAGTTCGGCGTTCATCAACCGCTGCAACGGCATTCCGCCGCGGCGCACCTCGCGGGCGATGGCGTCCTTGCCGGTCTCGAGTGCCTCCTCGCGCCGTTCCTTGGCGAACCACTGCCGGATCTTGGCCTTCGCGCGTGGCGACACCACGAACGTCTGCCAGTCGCGCGACGGTCCGGCGTTCTGCGCCTTGGAGGTGAAAACCTCGACCACTTCACCGTTTTCGAGCTTGCGCTCGAGCGCCACCAGCCGGCCGTTGACCCGGGCGCCGATGCACCGGTGCCCGACCTCGGTGTGGACGGCGTACGCGAAGTCGACGGGCGTGGAGCCGGCCGGCAGCGTGATCACGTCCCCCTTCGGGGTGAACACGAAGATCTCCTGCACAGCAAGGTCGTAACGCAGCGACTCCAGGAACTCACCCGGGTCCGCGGCCTCACGCTGCCAGTCGAGCAGCTGGCGCATCCACGCCATGTCGTCGATCTCGGTGGCGTGCCCGCCCGCGGGTAAACCGTTGCGGCCCTTGGCTTCCTTGTACCGCCAGTGCGCGGCGATGCCGTACTCGGCGGTGCGGTGCATGTCGATGGTGCGGATCTGCACCTCCAGCGGCTTGCCCTCCGGGCCGACGACCGTGGTGTGCAGCGACTGGTAGACGCCGAACCGCGGCTGGGCGATGTAGTCCTTGAACCGGCCCGCCATCGGCTGCCACAGCGAGTGCACGACGCCGACGGCGGCGTAACAATCCCGGATCTCGTCGCACAGGATGCGGACACCGACCAGGTCGTGGATGTCGTCGAAGTCGCGGCCCTTGACGATCATCTTCTGGTAGATGGACCAGTAGTGCTTGGGCCGCCCCTCGACCGTCGCGTTGATCTTCATGGCCTGCAATGAATTGGCGATCTCGGCACGCACCTTGGCCAGATAGGTATCGCGCGATGGCGCGCGGTCGGCGACCAGCCGGACGATCTCCTCGTACCGCTTGGGATGCAGGATCGCGAACGACAGATCCTCCAGCTCCCACTTGACGGTCGCCATACCGAGCCGATGGGCAAGCGGCGCAATGACTTCCAGCGTCTCGCGGGCCTTGCGGGCCTGCTTCTCCGGCGGCAGGAACCGCATGGTGCGCATGTTGTGCAACCGGTCGGCGACCTTGATCACCAGCACGCGGGGATCGCGGGCCATGGCGATGATCATCTTGCGGATGGTCTCGGCCTCGGCGGCCGAACCGAGCACCACCTTGTCCAGTTTGGTGACGCCGTCGACCAGATGGCCGACCTCGGTGCCGAACTCGGCGGTGAGCGCCTCGAGCGTGTAGCCGGTGTCCTCGACGGTGTCGTGCAGCAATGCGGCAACCAGCGTCGTGGTGTCCATGCCGAGCTCGGCGAGAATGTTGGCCACGGCCAGCGGATGGGTGATGTACGGGTCACCGGACTTGCGCAGCTGTGGCGCGTGCCGTTCCTCGGCGATCTCGTAGGCGCGCTGCAGGATCGCCAGGTCGGCCTTCGGGTAGTACTCCCGATGGACCGCGACCAACGGCTCGAGGACGGGGTTGACCAGGCTGCGCTGCGCGGTCATCCGGCGGGCCAGCCGGGCGCGGACCCGGCGCGATGCGCTGACGGTGCCGGACACCGTCGGCTCGGGCGGCGCCGACTGGACCTGTGTCACCTTGTCGTCAGCCAACGCCGCACACCTCCTACAACACCTGGTTTGTCGAGAATAGCCCCTCAGACCACGTACAGGCTGGTGACCTGTAGCGGTTCCAGCACAGCGCGTCCACCGAGACCGTTCAGCTCCAACACGACCGCCGCCGCGGTCACCGTCGCACCGGCGGTCTGCAGCAGACGGACCGTCGCGGCGACCGTGCCGCCGGTGGCGAGCACGTCGTCTATCACGACAACGCGCCGGCCGGTCAGATCGATCCCGTCGGCGGGAATCTCCAGCGTGGCGGTGCCATACTCCAGCGCATACGCCTGGCTGTGTACCGGCGGCGGCAGCTTGCCGCCCTTGCGGACCGCGAGGACACCCGTGCCCAGGCGGGTCGCGACCGCGGCACCCAACAGGAAGCCGCGGGCGTCGATGCCGGCGACCAGGTCCGCGCCGTCGGCCACCTCGGCCAGCGCGGCCGTCACAGCCGCCAGGCCGCGGCCGTCGGCGAGCAGCGGCGTCAGATCCTTGAACTGGATACCGGGCTCCGGGAAGTCCGGCACCTCACGGACGAGTTCGGAGAAGAGGGCATTCAGGTCACTCATTTGCTTCCCCAACGGTCCATGTTCCAGCCGGCACCCCATCGGGTGGGATTGGCGCTCACCAACGTCATGTCGTTCGTCACCAACAGTGTCCGCTGCTGGCGGTACAGCGGCAGCGTCGGCATGTCACCCCACAGCACCGTCGCACCTTCGCCGAGCAGACGCGCCTGCTCCTTGGGATCGGTGGTCACCGCCAGGGCGGCGATGACGCCGTCGACGCGCTCGTTGGCATAACCCGACAGGTCGTTGCCGTCCCCGCTGTGCAGGGCATAGGAATCCACCACCGACGAGCCGCTGGACCCACTGCCCGCCGCTCCCCCGACACCGGACAGCAGCACGTCGATGTCGTTGGCCCGCAAGCTTTGCGCACCCACCGTCGATGACGCCACCTCCTGCACGGTGATGCCCGCAGCCGCACACGATTTGGTGATCGCAGCCACCACCGATGCCAGCCGGGAATCCGGGCCGTGATAGCCCATCCGCACCGTCAGCGGCTGACCGCCCACCGCGGCGCGCGCACCGTCCACATCGGCGGCAGCGAATTGCCCACTCGCATCGACGTTTTCGGCTACGGACAGAGAATCGTCCGACGCGGTGTTCAGCCGGGCATTGCTGACCGGAACCCCGACAGCGGCCGCGATGGCGTCCCGTGGCGTGCAGAGGGCGACGGCACGGCGCGCAGCGGGATCGGCCAGCGCGCCCTGGGCCGAGAAGATCAGCTGCTGGATGTCGTCGGACGGCCCGTCCTTGCGCACGTAGCTCGACGGAACGTCGTCCTTGCCGATCACCCCGGCGGCAACATCGACGATCTCGACCTTGCCCGATTTGATCCGGCTCGCCAGGTCGGCACCTCGCGGCGACACCGTGATCTTGCCGATCACCGGCTTGGCGCCCCACCATTTGTCGTTGGCCGCCAAGGTGATCGAACCGTCCTTGGCCACCGACGCCAGCTTGTACGGACCGGCCGACGGGAACCGTTTGAGGTCCGCGTCAGGCTTCAGATCCCAGGTGGTGTTCCAGGCCTGCGCGACCTTGTCGATGGTCGGTCCATCGCCGGTCTCGAGCGCCTTCGCGACCCCGCCGTCGCCCAGACCGAGCGCATCGTCCAACACGTGGGCCGGCAGCATCGACGTCGCGGCGAACAACTGCCCGTAGTCGGTGATGTCGCGGTCGCGAACGAAAGTGACGCGAGCGCGCTTCTGTCCCGGTGTGCAGTCGACAGCGGCCACGTCGACGTACCCGGCGCGGCTGGCGGCGTCGAACGCCGGGAACAGCCCTGACTGCGCGGCCCAGGCCAGCACCATGTCGTCACAGGTGACGGGCTTGCCGTCGGAGTACACGGCACTGTCGTTGATCTTGTAGTCGAGGATCAGCGGTGCGCGGCCGACAACGGACACCGTGCCGAAGTCGCGGTCGGCGACCACCTGCCCGTCGGGCCCCCGGAAGTTGAAGCCCGTCTGCACCCGCGAAAACGCCTGCGGCGCACCCGAAACCGCGCCGACGACCGACGCGGTGTTGTAGGTGGGCAGCGCGCCGTCGACGATGTAGTCGACGGCGTCCGCCGAACTGTCGCAACCGGAGATGCACGCGCCGACCACCAACATCACGGCCGACGCGCGGAACCGCACGGGCATGGTGGGCTAGCCCCGGCTGTTTCGCTTACCCGACGACTTGCCGGTGGGCCGCAACGGCTTGGCCCCCGGCGCCGGCTTCTCCGGTGCGTCCACGACGCCGACGGCCACCTCGTCACCGCTCGAGCCACGCTCGGTCGACGACTTGCGGCGATTGAGCACGCGGCGCGTGTGGTTCTTCACCAGGTCGGTGCGCTCACGCATGGACACCAGCAGCGGGGTGGCGAAGAAGATCGACGAGTAGGTGCCGACGATGACGCCCACGAGCTGCACCAGGGCGAGATCCTTCAGGGTGCCCACACCCAGCAGCCACACGGCGACCACCATCAGCGAGATGATCGGCAGCGCCGAGATGAGGCTGGTGTTGATGGACCGCATGAAGGTCTGGTTGACCGCGAGGTTGGCCTGCTCGGCGAAGGTCCGCCGGGTGGTGTGCTCGAAGCCGTGGGTGTTCTCCTCGACCTTGTCGAACACGATGACCGTGTCGTACAGCGAGAAGCCCAGAATGGTGAGCAGGCCGATGACGGTGGCCGGTGTGACCTCGAACCCGACGAGCGAGTACACACCCGCCGTGCTGATCAGGTCGAAAGCCAACGAGGCCAGCGCCGCCAGCGCCATGTACCGCTCGTAGCGGATCGTGATGTAGATCGAGACGATGACGATGAACACCACCAGCGCGATGAGCGCCTTCTTGGTGATCTGATCGCCCCAGGTCGACGACACCGCCGAGTCGCTGATCGCGGCCTTGGACGCCTTGCCGTCGTCGCCCTTCGGCTGGAATGCGTCGAACAGCGCGTTGCGCACCTTCTCGGTGTCCGCCGTCGACAGCGTCGACGTACGGATCTGCAGAGTGGCCGAGTCGCCGTTACCGACGCGAACCACCGACTCCGGTGCATGGCCGAGGGCCTTGTTGAAGACGTCCTCCACAGCCTGCGGAGTGGCGGTGGCGGACACGCCCGCCACCGGCATCGCGATCTTGGTTCCGCCCTCGAAATCGATACCGAAGTTGAAACCACGGATACCGATGCTGGCGATCATCACCACCATGATCACGGCGCTGATCGCATACCACATGCGGCGCTTGCCGATGACCTCGAAGGCGCCGGTACCGGTGTACAGCCGGACGAAGAAGCTGTGGTGCGGCAGGTTGCTTTCCCGCGCGGTGGCCCGAGTCTCCTCGGCCGCCGAATCTTCTTCGGCCGCAGCCGATTCGGTCAGCTCCAGGTCGGTGTCGTCAGTTGAGTGCTTCGACATGTCGGTGTTACCCCTGTCCCGTCAGGCTGGCCGCTCGCCGCTCGCGCGCAATCTGCTGCACGGCGCCGAGACCGTTGTACGCAGGCTTGGCCATCCGCGCCGACTTCGACGCCAGGAAGACCAGCGGCCACGTCACCAGGAACACCACCACGATGTCGAGGATCGTGGTCAGACCCAGGGTGAACGCGAAGCCCTTCACCTGACCGACGGCCAGGATGTACAGCACCAGCGCGGCCAGGAAGGTGACCGCGTTACCCGAGACGATGGTCTTGCGGGCGCGGGCCCAACCACGTGGCACCGCCGAGCGGAAACTGCGTCCCTCGCGGATCTCGTCCTTGATGCGTTCGAAGAACACCACGAACGAGTCGGCGGTCGTACCGATACCGATGATCAGACCCGCGATACCGGCCAGGTCCAGCGTGTAGTTGATGTACCTGCCCAGGAGCACCAGGATCGCGAACACCATGGCGCCCGATGCGACCAGCGACAGTGCGGTGAGCACTCCGAGGACGCGGTAGTACAACAGCGAGTAGAGCAGCACCAGACCGAGACCGATCAGACCGGCCCACAGTCCGGCCCGCAGCGACGTCAGGCCCAAGGTTGCCGACACCGTCTCCGCCTCGGACGACTCGAACGACAGCGGCAGCGAGCCGTACTTGAGCACGTTGGCCAGGTCTTTCGCCGTGGTGGCGTTGAAGTGACCGGTGATCTGCGTGCGGCCGCCCGGGATCGCCTCCTGGATCGCCGGGGCGCTGACCACCTGGGAGTCGAGAACGAAGGCGGTCTGGGTGCCGATGTTCTTGGCGGTGAAGTCGGCCCACACCTCGGCGGCCTTCTCCTTGAACGTGACGTCGACGACGTACTCGCCCTGCTGCTGGTTCAGGCCCGACGACGCGTCCTTGATCTCGTCACCGCTGATGATCGACTTGTCCAGCAGGTAGACCTCTTTGTGGTCCTTGGAGCAGGTCACCAGCGGCAGGTTCGGGTCGTCGTTACCGGCCAGCACGTCCTGCTGGTCGCAACGGGTCGCCTGGAACTGCAGTGCCAGCAGCTGAATCTGCGGCTGGGTGCTCTGCCGCAGCGCCTTCTCGTCGGCGATGCGCTGGGCGAGTTCGGCCTTCGGACCGCTCGGTGCGGGCGCGGGTGCCGGAGCACCCGGGGCCGGGGCGCCGGGAGCCGCGGGGGCGCCCGGTGCGGCAGGTGCCGGCGGTGCCGGAGTGGCCGAGGTGTCCGAGGGGGCCGGGGTCGGCTCTTCGGGGAACGGCCGCGGCTGGGCGGGCGCCGGCGGACTGACCGGGGCGCCGGGTTCCGCGGGGGCGAGCAACGGCGGCACACCGACGGGTCCGCCGGGCACCGGCACGATGCCCCCGGGCGTACCGGGCATCGGGGGTGTGCCGGGCATACCCGGAATGGCGGGGGGCGCGGGGGCGGGCGGCGTGGGCGAGGTCGGC